>JAUNGG010000011.1 GCA_030524635.1 Lachnospiraceae bacterium | reverse complement strand
TTTATTTTGTATTTTTCAAGGTATTTATCTCTAATATGTTTTCTCGGATAATCCTCGTTTCCCCCGTACCCCATCTTTTGCGCGATCCGCTTCCAGCTCATTTTCTCTATGTACCACATTCGGAATACCCAGCGCGTCTGCCCATCCTCAATATTCTCGATCCACTCTTTAACCGCTTTCTTTTCCTGTTTCTTGCGCTCCAGGAGGTTCTGCTTTCTTTCATACTTCTCCCAATCAAAACCCACCACACTCTGGGGCTGTGCATATCCCTTACGGTAATCCATGATGGTACTATTGCCGATTCCCTTGTCAGTATCTTCCATCTCCCGGATCTCTTCTTCCAAGCAGGCAATTTCCGCAGATAGCTTATTGCGGAATCGATCCAGCCTGGCCTTGGTCATCTTCTGCATTGGCTTCCCCTCCCCTCTGATGTCGTTTTGTCGGTCCTGGAAGAGGAATCGTGTCACTCCGCCTCTTCCAGCTACCGTTAATATTCAAGTACTATCATTCTCCAGCTTTTACTATAGCAGTTCCGCCCTGTACTGTCACCCAGCCATGCTTTTCTCTCGCCTCTGCTTCCTTCATCTGGATCAGTTCTGGTGTGATGGACTGGCTAATTACTCGGTTTGCGTTAGCCTCTGCCTCTGCCGTAATCCTTTGTACTTCTGCTTCTCCTTTGGCCTTTTCCACTGCCACCTGAGCATCTGCTTCTGCGTTGACCTTTTTTACTTCCGCTTGGGCGATTGCAGTCTGCTTGTCCAACTCTGCCTTCTCCGCATCCTGCTTCGCCTGTTCCTTTGCCTGTACCTTTTGCTGTAAAGCTTCGTCCAGCTGAACATCAATGATCAGCGCCGATGCAATATTAATACCATACTCAGCTTGAAGCTTGCTGTTTAAGTACTCTGTAATGGCCTGACTTACTTCGGATCGTTTTGTGCTGTAAATATCCATGACAGAAAATTGCGGTGTAACTTCTTTGATGTATGCGATAATTGAATTCTGTACCATTCCATCTACAATCGCATCACCATCCATACCATTGAATTTCGAATACAGGCTTACAACCCGATCAGGGATAAAATTATAATTGACCGTAAGATTCATCTTTACCATTCCACCATCAGCCGGAGCATCTACGTGCCAATCCTCGTGATCTTTTTTGCCATAATCACTAGGATTATTGCTAAGTACAAGCTGCTGCTGCGATACTGGATACTCTTTTACTTTATCGAACGGCCCTACAAAATGTGCTCCAGGGCTTAACACCTCTTCCTGCACGCCATCTTTCATGGACCATACTACGCCAACCTGGCCCTGCCCTATGTAGGTGAAGCGCATTACCGTATAGATTCCGGCTGCAACTGCAATGGCAATGATTAATCCACTTATTCCTTTACTCTTCATTTTCCTTTTCCTCTGCTTTCTGCTCTTTTTCGAACTTAAGATTATCTCTCTGGATACTTAAATAAATTTTGTTGCCGATCCAGGCAACCGCAAACCCTGCAAGGGCTACGACAATGCACACAATCAAAAAGATTACCCACATCTCTCTTTTCCTCCTTAAAGTCTTCATTGTTAAGTCATCACCAGATATCACCGTTCATTTTGGCCTTAAACATTGCTTTTAAGTATGCTTCCGGAATATCCTTCGCAATCTGAAATGCTTTCCGCTGCCGTTGAATATCCTCAATCACCGGCCCATACTTTGGGCTGTTGCGGACTTCTTCGCGGTACTCCTTGACTTCTTCCCTTGTGATGATCTCTTTTTCCACCAGAATCCGTAAAAGTGCTTGCACATCCACCGCTACATTGATAATGGTTTCCTGCGTCATTAATTCATGAAGCGCATCATCCGGATTGGTGCGATTGCTACTGCTTACTGCCATATCATTACAATCTCTCTTTCGTCTTTATTTTTTGAAATAGCTTCCTGAACTATTTCATGATGCGGAAATCTCACATGATACATTTTCTCGTGCCCACATACACTGCATCTATGTTCATACCGAGGAGGGTACGATGTTAACACTAATCCTGTTGGCTCCATCATTCCCTCCATGCACTTATCGCATACCATCTCTACTCTTATCACTTTGCATTCTGTTATTATCTCTGCCATTTTCTTACCGCCTTTCCCATGTAGTTTTTTTTCTTCTCAAATCTTAATTTCACCAATCCAGTTCTGCTATCTTCATAGCTTCAAGAGGGCGCGATCCATCAAACAAATCATCTACTTTTCCCAAAATCTCTTCGCAAATTCCATTGCGCAACATCTGATCCGCGAAAAATTCATCTCCACACTGAGAGCCAAAGCTTGTTCGTTCATGCGTTCTTGTGTATGTACTACCATCATGTAAAGTGATAGTTTCTACACAGCTATTACTTGTAGATTCAATGGTATATTTCATGTCCTTACCTCCTCAAATATTAAATTTACGGCCTATAAGGTTCCGGAAGCGGCATCCAGGCAACAACTCTGTAAGGAGCTGGCACATAATTTGCCGTGTGCCAGATTCCGTCACTTCCGTATGATGCGTCATATACGGAATATTTCCTCCAGCCTCCATCTTCCCATAATGCTGTAACCAAATATCTACCTACTACTTCTGGCAGTTTCTCCTTCACCGAAATCCATCGGTGTTTTTTCTGCTCCCTACTCAGCTCCTTTAACAAAATACTCGTCTGGCTCTGTTCAAAATCATCCAACCGATCCACGTCTTCTGGAGAAAGCCCAGTATCCTCATACTTCATCAGTTTGTACAATGCGCCATACAAAAGCATTCTTGTACCCCTGGTAATCTTTTCGCCTGCGTTTAACTGCTCCCACGGCACACCATTCAAACTCCACTCACCCTGCCTGTTTTTCTGTGTTAATCGATCCATTCTGTTTCCTCCCTCTTGCTACTGCTACCCACACATCTGGCGGCTGGTTCTTTTGCGCCTCTGGAAGATCCCGGATCTGTTCCATCAGATTGGGGGGATTCCGAAGTGCCAGATCCAGCTCTGGGTTCTCCATTGCAGGCTCCTGGCGGAAGAACAGGCAGTCAGCCAGCATATTCTGCAGAGTGTCCGGTTCCATGCTCTCCCAACCAGTCCCTGGGCCTGTAGGTACCAGGACTTTTACCTCGTTTCCTCTTGCAGCCAATTCAAACGCCTTTTTCATGTCGATCTGTTTTACAAACATGCTCATCCTTCTCACTGAATTGTCTCATACTGCTTTTTCTTCTCGTTCCACTGCACCGCCACCGGCGCACCGCAAGGGCAGATAATGTCAAAAGCATCTTCGGTCACGTTGGTCATGTACCGGATATTCCTTCCGCACTCACAATGCATGTACAGGGGAACCAAATCATGAAGATCTGTTACTTCACCGCATCCACATCGAAATTCCCTCGTCCGGATCTTGGCGAAAAATCCCTTGGCGTTTCCACAGCTGTGACACCGTATATGCAGGAATCCGCTATATTGCGCCGATGCTTTAGGGGGGGCAAATTCTTTTTCCGGCATCGCAAACGGCTGTGGTGCAGGAGCTTCCAGTGTATCCTCTTCCGGATCAGCTTCGGCAATCTCTTCCGTACCCGTTTCCACATCAATCTTTGCAGATACCGGTTCTGGCTCCTGTACCTTCTTCACCGGATGCACTGCTCCTGTTAAGCACAGCAGCTCCGTCATTTTCCTGAATACTTGCTTAGCCTTTTCTTCTTCCAACTCCATTGCCATATACGCACCTGGCATCGATACTCTAATCTTCATCGTTTCCTCCTCACATCGTCTTTTCTAACTTACGCCTCAGCTTCGCAAAGATCTCCTTCAATCTCCTGGAAGCATGAGGCTGAGAGATTCCAAACTCTGCTGCTATCTCCACTTGCTTCTTTCCTGCCATGAGCATCAGGATCATTTTCTTTTCCTTGTCCGGCAGTGCGTCCACCGCCTCGTAAAGCTCCTGATTCCTGATCTCTTCGAAAATCCTCTCTAGCTCCTGATCCTGAACTGCGATCGTGTCTTGAAGAACCGTCTCGCCTCCTTCACCGTCAGACAATACCGGCGTTTCCAGAGAGATCAACCTTGCCCAGCGCTTCTCGCGCCTTAAGGCCATCCGGATCTCATTTTCGATTACCCTGGTAGCAAATGTCGTAAACCGTATCCCTTTATCCGGCTGAAAGGCCGCTGCTGCTTTTACAAGTCCATACATGGCCGTTGATACCAGTTCATCTGGATCAAGGCAGCAGCTCTCCCACTTGTTAGCCAGAAACAACGCTAATCTTCCGTTTTTTTTTGGTCAGTTCTGCCTTTGCGTCTTCTGTCCAATTTTTGCATATTGATCGTTCCTCCGCTTCGGTCATTACCGGCGGAAGGCTAATGTTTAAAACAATCATCCCTATCCTTGCACGAGTGGCCACTCTTTTACCCGGAATTATGCGTTCCTCCTTGCTCTACTCAATTATTTGTTTTGGTTTCTGAGACACCGCCCTTCCAGCTGATCCAAATAATCCTGTATCTGATGGACCACCAATGGATGCGCCTTATACTTCTGAATCAGCCTCCCAGCTTCCTGTTTGATCTGATCCCAGTCTTCCGACTGTGCCTTTGGAATCCGATCCCGGTATTTCCTCCAGAATCCGTTGTAAATGTCATTGTTGATCGCCATCAGCTCATGATTGCTTAAAAGCACCACATCCTGAAGCGTCATAGGCTCTCCACCTTTACATAAATCCCAGGCAACTCTGCCCAGTACTTCTCGATCACTTCGCTGGCTACCTGAGCATCATCCTTCCAGAACTGCAGCTCTGTCATGAGGTCTTTAAGCATCTTTACCAGGTTGTCTGTATCGGGCTTTGATGTTTTGTAATCTCCATCTTTGTGATCGCCTTTGATCGGGAAGCACCACCAGGTTGTCAGTCTTACCGGACCAACAAAAACTTCTTCTGGAAGGTGTTGGCTTAAATGTGCTCTAAGCTTCTGCCTGGCTGCCTTAAGCTCTGCAGGCTCATAGAACACTGGTTTTCCATTCACCACCTTGACCTGTTTCTCCTGATGGGTGCAGGTTGGCGGTTCCATCACCATAAAAAAACTATGTTCCAATTTTTTACTTTTCATTTTTATCCTCGTATGCGACTTTGTACGGGGCAGGGGTGGGATGTGGAGCGGGCTGTGCTTTAGCCCACTCCCACACACCCCCGTACCTTGGGGGCGCAAGCCGCATTTCTATGTATGTATATACATAGGTTTGCGTGCGGCTCACGCAAACTCGAAATTTCCCGACTTTGCGGCTCCTTCCCGCATTCTCGAAAATCTTCGACTTTGCGGCTCTCAGACGCAAGACGCATTTCTCGACTTTGCGTGCGGCTCACGCACTTGCGGCTCTCGACTTTGCGGCTCACCTTCTGCCGACCTGACCGCCGTCCACCCAGAACCCTTCATGCTCTTTTATGTACCGGCGGACCGTGTCTTCCGACTTCCCCATTGCCTCGCTTAAGTCTTTTACTGTTACTTTTCCGTCCTCACTGAAGCTTAAAATTGACTCATAATTCATCTCTAATGAGTCCATCCGATCCTTCTTTAGCTCCTCCGGAGTCCGCTTCTTTTTGAAGTTTTTCTGCCAGGAAGGCTTCTCTATATCCGGCTGAATATCATTCAAAATCCCCACCTGATCGGCTCTGTGAATGGGATAATCAAACCACAAATTCACCGGTGGAAACTTCGGAAATTCCCTCAGTGTACCCTCGATTCGCCATGCCGTGATCGCCTTTGCTTTCACTCTCACCGGCCCCAGAATCCGCTGCAGGGCCGCCCACTGCCATTTATCCAGCTTGTTTTCACAATAGTTTAGCATCTGATAACTGCTGCATAAATCATCTTGGGAAAGGTCATCCTCCCACTTAAAATGGGCATCCAGATACTGCCTGCAAGCCGCGCAGACCGCCTTATTTTCCTCCTGCTTCAGCACATCCTCAGACAACTCCAGCTCGATCATATCCAGCATGGCATCCGGATCTCGGGCAAACACACCGGAGCCGGATGCACGGTCCATGGATTTCTTTCCTCCCTGGCTGCCCTTGCTGTGATGGTGGCAGTAGATCACTGCAACCTCCAGATCCGTACATACTTTGTCAAACTGGTTGCAGAAATTCGCCATCTGGTCCGCGCTGTTCTCATCGCCGGTAATGACCTTGTAGATCGGATCAATAATAATAGCGATATAATTCTTCTTGGCGGCTCTCCGGATCAGCATCGGTGCCAGCTTATCCATAGGGCGGGACTTTCCCCTTAAGTTCCAGATATCAATATTGGACAGATGCTCCGGCCGCAGCCCCATGGCCTGATACACGTCCTTAAACCGGTTCAGACAGCTTGGCCGGTCAAGTTCCAGGTTCACATACATCACTTTCCCCTGTGTACACTGCCAGGAAAGCCATTTCCGGCCTTCTGCAATGGCAATGCATAATTCGATCAGTGCAAAGGACTTACCGGCCTTAGAAGGCCCTGCAATCAGCATCTTATGCCCCTGGCGCAGCACCCCGTCAATCAGCGGAGGCGCCAGCTCCGGGAGATGATCCCATACCTCTTCCAAGCTTTCCGGATCCGGCAGGTCATCATTGATGGAATCCATCCATTCCTTCCACTCTGCCCAGTTTTCTTTTCCGATATTGGTATCCACCAAAAACTGCTTCTGTCCATTCCGCATTACTCCCGGCATCCTGGACAGCCTGGAAGGATTCCGGTTCTGTTGATCCAGGGCCAGCCCATTCTTTTTACACGTCTCATACAGATAATCCACCCGCTGCCGGTATTCTGCATAATTGGCTGCATCGATGTGAACAATGGCATGAAGACTTTTCTTCCCGGAGTGCACCAGGCATGCCACCGGCAACTCCAGCTCCCGGATCAGGGCGTTCTGCTTCTCGATCTCCATAGAATCGGACTCCACCAGGGCATAGCGGAAATCCGTTACGTTGTCATTTTTGCAGCCGTTTCCATCCAATGGATTAAACCGGATCCAAGCGCCGACTTCTGGATTATAGTCCCCCAAAACACTTCCGATGTCCCCGTCACAACGGGAAAGCTGCTCAATCAGCTGCCCGGCTGTCCGGTCCCAGTTTCCCTTGGTCGGCATGTAGCGCCCATCCTTTTCAAAGCTGGTCGTCACATACCCCACATTTTCCGTGGAATCAAATAAGGTCTCCAGGTACCGGATCAGATCTCTCACTGGATCCCAGTTATCCTTCGGCGCTTCGATTTCCTTTTCTTCCACCCAGTTGCTGTCTATAACCGATGTTTCCGCCTGGATACAGTCTCCCCAGTCCAGGGCATACCCGGGATCATAAGGCGGCGTCCAGCCCTGATTACGGGCGATCTGCACGATCGTCCCGCCGGTCACCGGGGCATGGGATGAGCCATGGAAGCTTTCCCATTTTCTCCGGCATTCTCCCACATGGTATCGTCCTGGATCCCGGCGGCTGAATGCGTCCCAGGCTTCTACCCCGTAGCCTTCATGCTGCAGGGCCATGCCAACATTGACCCATTCCTGGTAATCCAGTTCCGCCGGCTCTATGTAATTTAATACCTCTAACAGGTCGTATTGGCTGTTTTCCATCTGTTATGCTCCTTACTTTTCCGGCACATACTCATGAGGGATAATCTCGTTTGGGGCACCTTGCCACCCTGCAGCCGCAATCCGGTCAATCATGTTCTTTGCTGCATCAAAGCTCCAGGTTCCTACATGCTGAAATCCATACTTCTCCAGGCACCGGATCTGCTTTGGTGTGGAAAGCCCTTCCATCCGCCGCATATTCAGGCGTTCCAGGAGTTTTGCTGCCTTCCCGGCATTGTCGATCTCATCCGGAAGAATCCCCAGCTTCTCTAACGTTGCCTTCTGTTTCTCACTGGGCGGTGCCATCTCCCAGCCAAAGGCCGGAACATATCCCGCTAGGTCCTCCGCTTGGATACTCATTTCAAACTGCAGGGGATCTACCAGTTTCTTCTTCCGGTGCTTCATCTCCGCCAACTGCTTGGCCAAAGCTTCCTCTCGCTGCGCCACCACATCTTCGGCAGCCATCTTTTCGGCTTCCTCAATGTCCACCGGACAGCCTGCTGCCTCCTCCAGGTTCTCTGTCATCTTCTGCGCTACTTCTTTGTTGGTACAGATCAGATCGGCCGGATGGCAAAGCTCATGGCGTTCCGTATGCCATAAGAAATCCAGGAGTAAAAGATGGTCCTTACCCGGACAGAGCCGAGTCCCCCGACCTACCATCTGGCTGTACAGGCTCCTGACTTTGGTTGGCCGCAGCACTACGATACAGTCCACGGATGGGCAGTCCCATCCTTCTGTCAGGAGCATAGAATTACACAGCACATTGTATCGATCCCTCTCGAAATCCTCCAGGATCTCAGCCCGGTCTTTGCTTTCCCCATTGACCTCTGCTGCCCGGAATCCTTTCTCGCAAAGGATATCCCGAAACTTCTGGCTGGTCTTGACTAGTGGAAGGAACACCACTGTTTTTCGATCCTTACAGTACGTTTCCATCTCATCTGCAATCTGGTACAGATATGGATCCAATGCCGTTGCAATGTCACCGGCCTTAAAGTCACCAGACTGAATTCCCACTTGGGACAGATCCAGCTTTAATGGAAGCGTCAGGGCTTTGATTGGGGAAAGGTATCCTTGCTTGATCGCCTTTGGCAGCGTATACTCATAAGCCAGGCTGTCAAACACTTCACCCAGATTCTGCATGTCACCCCGATCTGGAGTAGCTGTAACTCCCAGCACCCTCGCCTGCTCAAAATACTTTAACACGTTCTGATAACTGTCGGATATGCTGTGGTGGGCTTCATCAATGATAATGGTATCGAAATAATCAGACGGAAATTGCCCAAGGCGTTTCTCCCTCATTAAAGTCTGGACAGACCCAACTACGATCCGGAACCAGCTTCCCAGACATGTTTTTTCTGCCTTCTCTGTCGCACAGCCCAGGCCGGTTGATTTCTTGATCTTGTCTGCAGCCTGTTCTAAAAGTTCTCCTCGATGTGCCAGGATCAGCACCCGGTCTCCATTCCGGACGCAGTCTTCTGTGATCTTGGCAAATACAATTGTTTTTCCGCAGCCAGTAGGAAGGACCAGGAGTGTCCGCTTAACACCCTTTGCCCATTCCTCTCTTACTGCCTTTCTTGCTTCTTCCTGATATGGTCTAAGCTCCATAATTAAAAGCTCCCTGGCGTAAATTTCTTCGGCTCATAGGGCAGATACTTATCAACCCGGTTATTTCTCCTCAGATTTCCGCTTTTATCCTTATATTCATTCACGATCAGCTCTACCTTTCCAGAAGACCCGATTACCTCATTCCAATTCGGTCTTAATGGCTCACCCTTCTTTTTCTGGCCAATGCAAAGGAAGAACTGGCTCAATCTCCACTCTGCCTTCGAGTTTAAGTACAGGCTGTCAAACACATGCCGTTCATTTCCCTCTTTATCCTTCACCACCAAGTCCAGATTCGCCATGTTGCAGGCTGCCATCTTTTCGCTGCCCTGGAACCTTGCACGTTCCATGCTGCATACCACAAACTCATAGGTCCCCGCTGGTACCGGTTCAAAATCCACGCCTTCGTTTTCGATCTGGTCATCCCAGCCCAGTTCTCTTCCTTTATCTTCATTCATCGTAAGCATCCTCCCTTAATTGAATACCAAGGCATCATTTGCCTTCATTTCCTTGATCATTTCATATACCTGGCCCCAGGCTGCAACCAGGCAGCCATCCACAAAATCTTTCGGATAATCCGCCACCGGCATATTTCCAGGGAAATATCCACGGGCTTCTACTACATTCTGGATATCCCACTCACATACATCATTGGCGATCATCAGATCCCGAAGTTTCTTCGGGATGCGTGGATCCAGCGCCGGCCCTGTGTTCAGAGCCATTGTCATCTGCTCCGCTTCTTCTACAGATCCCTGCTGATTCTCCACAGATGGCGCTGCTTTCGCTTCCTTTGCAGGCTTCTCTTTGCTCTGGTTACTGGCTGGCGGATTAACAGAAGATCCTTTCTTGTCTTCCTGGAACGGCGCAGTTTCTGCTTTTGGTGCAGCTTTAGAATCAATCTGCGCCGTCTGCGATCCGCTGCCTTCCAGGATATGCCGGATGCTTTCATAATCAAATGGCACCTCATCCGGAAGCCCATACCGGTTCTTGGCATCCCAGCAGCTGTGATGCGTTGTGTACATAACACGTTTCCCGCCCTGAGCCTTGTTCTTTCCCTTCTGCGCTCCCTGGCCATCTACATTGACTACAAAGGTTTTATAATTGGCAAACAGAACCATATCCGCCCACTCTTTTACGATAGGGGATACCTGCTTGGACAGCTTCATTTCCCACCGGTCATAAGCCCCCATCTCATCCGGCTGCTCAAACTTCCGCATCTTTGCGTGGGCTGTCAGTACCACATGGACACCGTTCTTCTCTACCAGCTCTGTCAGAAGATTTAAGAGCCTTCCAAACTCCTCCTGGAGAAACACATATCCCTTTCCATATCCAAAATCTTCTATCCCTGATTTCTGATATTTGTCACAGATATGGGCACTACAGAGCTGCTCTGCCCAGTCTGCTGTATCAATGACCAGCGTTTTCAATTCTGTTGGATGGCTGATAAAATACTTTACCTGATCCAGAAGCATAGCCCAGCTGCTGGGGGCTTCTGTCCTGGCTACATCCATGTCCTTGGTGCTGCCTTCTGTATCGATAAAGACCGGATCCGGGAACCGGGAAGCCAGCGTAGATTTCCCGATGCCTTCCGGGCCATAGATAATCGTTTTCTTAGCGGAAGGGATCTTCCCTCTGATGATCTTCATTAAAATACACCTGCCTTCCATGTCTTCTTATCTTCCATAATCGGATGTTCCTGCCCTGCTACATACCCATCCTCGATAATTAGACTGCACTCTTTGCCAGTACTCACTCTGGTTGCGATTGCCTGCAGACCCTCGGCCTCCAGCCAAAGTCCAAACTCATTTAAAGTATCCACATCCATCTGCTCCAGCTTATCTAATAGGACAAAACCACACTTCGGATTCAACTTCCGGACAATTGCGGTAGCTACCTTCAGCTGATCAGAACCGGACATGTTATCCCACTGCTGTCCCTTATAGACCAGTTCTCCATCCACTACTGTCAGCTCTGGAAGCGGCAGATCTGCATCTTTTAACAGATTTGCTTTCGCATCCCTGGTTTCTGTCAATTCCTTTGTCAGCTGGTCATACTGCCGGCGGTATTCCCTGGCATCATCTTCCGCCTTATCTTTATCCAGATTTGCCCGGACTTTACGGTTGATTTCCTCAATATTGGCAATGTTTGCTTCCAGCTCTGCAGTAGACTGATCCACCAGATTTTCTGTGCTTTCTCCGGCAATCCTAAGATCTAACTCCAATCTGGCCTGCTTCTGCAGAAGTTCCTGGATTTGAGCAACAACTTCCTGATACTCCTGCTCCAGCTTATGACGCTGTTCCCGCTTTCTCTGATTTTCCCCGTTCCTGGCCAGGATCTCCTGCTGCTGCCGGATCAATTCAGAAACAGATATCGGTAACGATGGCACTTCCGGATAATACGGCTGTTCCTTAGCAAACTTTTCCTTCTGATCTGCAATCCTTCCGATTGCCTGGCGATTGTTGTACTGCTCCTGCTCCTTTTTCTCCAGAGCAGCCAGCTGATCACCAACCCCAATGATTTTTAGAAGGGTGCTGGCTTTCTCCTTCCCAGATGCATTTAAAAATTTGGGCAGATCCAGAGCAAGCTGTTCTACAAACTCATTAAGAAGCTGCTGGCCGCCTTTCTTTCCGTTTGGATCCGTAACCTTCAGATCACTGTTCTTCCCTTTCCGTTCCACAACAAGCCCATTGCTCATGACAATATGTAAGTTCGGAGGGATCACAGATCCTTCTCTCTGTGCCTGGGAAGGGCGGAAATTGTTCCCTCCTAACGCCCATGCAATTGCATCCAAGACTGAGGTCTTTCCCTGGTTGTTCCGACCGCCGATCACCGTCAGGCCGTTTTCGGTAGGCTCCATCTTAACCGCTTTGACTCGTTTCACGTTCTCGATCTCTAATTTATTGATTTTCAAGCTTTCCATCCTTGCTTTTCCTCCAAAAATCCCTTATACTAAGGGTGAAAATTAGTTTTCATTGCTCTGGACCTTCGCAGTTGCCGCTGCGGGGTCCATTTTCTCTCTCGATTTTTCGTCCAGTTCTTCCAAAACCTGCTGGCATACAACCTCAACATAAAGTTTCTGGTCTTCGATATCCTCGCTTTCGTATGCTGCAATGCTCTTTAAAACCGTGCAAACCCCATCAAACAGCATTGGGCCTGTCCCTTTTGCTTTCACGTATGCTCCGTCCTTTGGGCTGTAGCTGTATTCAATGGCGGCGCTCTTTCCAAGCTGTGCATCTACAAACCGCTTCATCTCCGGATCATTTAAAATCTCTTCAATTTCTTCTCTATTCATACCTCTCGCCTTCCTATGCAATCTTTCTCCACGCTTCCTGCGGTAGCCGAATATAACGGCCATTGACCTTCTGACCGGCCTCGTATGCCTCACGGACTCTCGATGCGCACGCAGCTCCATCCGGGCGATATCCGGCCTCGATCAGCTTCCTGGTGATCCGATCAGCGCCGCCGCTGCCAGCTTCCTTTGCAGACATGTTGATCCAGTTAATACAGATTTCCTCTGTGCCTTCCGAAATCATGCGGTCTACGCCACGTTCATAGGCTCCTCTATAATTTCTGTTCATGCTTCTCCACCTCCCTAAGCCCCTCTTCGATGGCCTTCAGCCAATGTTCCTCCATCGCCCAGTTAATATTAGTGGGCGCCCGGCGGTCCAAAACTTCTAAAATGATCTGGGCCTGTTCTCTTTTGTTCATCAGATCACCTCCCTCCCATCAATCGTATTCCTAAATAAATCCCCGCCAGCGTCCCTGACACCATAACCGCCATGTACACTTTCATCATCCGGCGGTATAGCTTACTGCCTAATGTTTCTTTACCTACCGCCCGCAGGAACCGCTCCGCACGCTCCTGATCGGCGGTGTTGGGTATGTAATCTAAATTAGTTTTCATCATCTCACCTTCTTCCCCGAACCATAGAAACAATCTCCTCGTCCGTAAATTTCAAAACCTTGTCCATCAGGCGGATTTCTTTCAGTGTAAATTTCTCCGGCCGTTTCCGCCGGTTCTGGAAGGTTCGCCGTGTAGCCATGATGCAAATCCCCATATCTTCATCGGACTTCTTCGTTTTTCCCATTGCTCTACCCAAAGCCTCACGGACTGCATCATCTCTTAACTCATTTTCTGGCGGTTTTAGCTTTGGCATCCTGCTTCGCCTCCTTCCTCATTTAAGAAATACTCAATCGGTACATTAAAGTACTTTGCTAATTTTCTCAAGCTTTCTAAACTTGGTTCAGATCTTCCAGACTTCCAATTTGAAAAGGCCGTCTGGCTAACTCCCGTTTCTTTTGATACCTGATACGTCGTTTTGTTTGTTTTGCCCAACAAAGCAAGATATTTTTTGTACAACTTTGCACCACCTTTCCGTTAGTAAACTATTGCAAATACTTTCGCGCTGTGATATACTTTCAATTACAAAACTACCACATTTTATAAAAGAAAGCATATCGCAGTAGTAAGTATTTTTATTACGCTTGCTTTCGTTTGCGTAAGTAAATAATACAACATTTGGCGTTAGTAGTCAAGCATTTTTACTATTTTTTGCGAAAGTATGCTATCTTTGTGAAAGGAGCACAAATATGTACGAAGTATTTGAACAACTTCTACAAAAATATGGTGTTACTCCTTATAAAGTCGCAAAGGAAGCAGGAGTGACACAAACAGCATTAAGCAATTGGAAATCAGGAAGAAGTACGCCCACCACAAAAACACTGCAAAAAATAGCAGATTATTTCGGAGTGACTATTGATTATTTAATGACTGGAAAGGAAGCCTTGGAACCAAAAACCCCAGAACTTACCGCACGTGATGAACGCGATATCACCAAAGATTTGAACCGGATCATGGAAAAGCTATCTTCCGGTGAGGAAGGTCCTGCATGTTATGATGGTCAAGAATTAGACCCTGAGGCCGCAGAGTTATTCCGAGATGAGCTGGAAATCGCTCTTCGTCGCCTCAAAATCATCAACAAGGAGAAATACACTCCTAAGAAATATAAAAAGTAGGTGAGGGTTACGGAAGAAATCAAACGCATTAAGCGTCTTGTTGCTTATTTGAAAAAACATTATGGCACAAATGACCCGTTTGAAATTGCAGACCACCTAGGAGTGCTGTATCAAATTGGAAATTGCAAAAATGAGGGATGCTATATGTTCCTCAAAAATCACAGATACATATTTCTCAGTAATAGACTAGAACAAGCTGAGTTAAAGCTTGTAATGGCGCACGAATTGGCTCATGCTATTTTTGATAGAAAAGATGACTGCTATTTTATACGAAACAAAACTCTTCTCTTAAATTCCAGAAATGAACGGAGAGCCAATCGATTTGCAGCATATCTTTTAATATCAGATGAAATGTTACATGAATATGATGAATATACCCAGGAGCAGTTTTGTAATTGCACTGGATACCCGAAAGAATTAATTGAGTTAAGGTTAAAATAGCTCTATATATTTTAGAAAGGTCATGAACGCTATGGAGAAAAATTCTCAAGAGATAAACGAAAAATTAGTTATCCTAAATTATATTGATCCTATGCATAATGTAGGGAGTCAAATTCCATTTCATGTTTCAAGCCAGTGCGAAAGGCCAGCGGATGAAATTATAACTCACCTTATTGAAGAAAATCTTATTGCTTATGCTGAGATTGACCAAATCCTCCTTCGCGAAACCACCGCTTCGCTTAAAGATTTTTTAAAGATTCACGAAGATAAGAGGTCTGGCTCCAAGGATATTTTGGTCAGGCGCATTATCAATAATTATGATAAAGACACTATTTTAAGCTACTTTTCCAAAAGATACTACGTATTAACAACCGAAGGAAAAAAAGTATTAAACAGCGCCCATGCTATTTTCAATGTCCCATGCATAAGCCTTGCGGAATATAGAAGAGTTTTTGACAAATGCTTGTGTTCAGATTATTCAGACTTTAAAAATGAAAAACATTACCTTGAATTTAAGGAAATGCGCTTAGGTATGTTGGATGATTTTAAACTTTACAAAAAAGAAATAATAGCCGTAACTATTGCGTCACACATATTGGGGGTGCGTACGGAACATAATGGCGATATCTGTAAATATTTTTTTAATCATGATATCCCTCTTAATTATTTTTATAAAACAGCAAAATATTTAAGCGGATTTATTTCTTTCAAACAGCTTCTAGAATCCGGAGAGTCAATACCTGATGGATATGAAATGAAATATATAATAAAAAGTGTGAATGATGAAAGAGTATGTGATCATTGTAAAAAGTATAATGAAAAAGTCTATTCATACAAAGATGCTATACTGGGAGTAACTTTTCCGCCTTTTGATGACTGCGCCAGTGATTTCTGTAGATGTTATGTTTCAACTTGTTTAAAGAAAAAAATTTAAATCATTACATAAAAGGAAATTTAAATGCAAAAACCGCCCGGTGTTACCAGCACCGAACGGCTTTCCATAGATGTTCTATTGCGGGACAGGCCCGGAATATAATCATCCCATCAATTTGATTATATCATCCGGCACCCATTTTCGCAATAGGTGTATTTTTTATACCCAAAATTCATTTGCGATGTCGCAAGAAAGGATGATATTATGGCAAAAGCAAAGAAACTTAAATCTGGCTCCTGGCGCTGTCTGGTATACGATTACACAGACTCCAACGGCAAACGGCACTACGAATCATTCACAGCAGAAACCAAGAAGGAAGCAGAATACCTGGCTGCCGAATTTGCCAAGAATAAAGATACAAAAGATCGCACACTTAATCTGACCTTTAATGACGCAGTTACACGATATATTGAAACTAAATCAGGAGTCCTCTCTCCAAGCACTATCCGGTCCTATTATAGCATCCAGAAGAACTATTTTTCAGAGATTGGTCAGATTAATATTCGTAACTTAAGCAATACGGACATTCAAATTTGGGTAAGCGATTTATCTAAAAAAGTAAGCCCCAAAACCGTCCGGAATGCTCACGGATTGCTTGCTTCCACCGTAGAAATGTTTCTTCCAGATTTCCGTTTAAAGACCTCATTGCCGCAAAAAGAAAATCCAAACCTCTATGTTCCGTCCGATTCAGATATTGAAGTGCTTCTCAACCACATCAAGGGAAGCGAATTAGAGATTGCGGTGCTTCTTGCCGCATTTGGCCCGATGCGGCGGGGGGAAATTTGTGCACTGGAATCCACAGATATTAATGGAAATT
Source organism: Lachnospiraceae bacterium (assembly GCA_030524635.1). Lineage (GTDB taxonomy): Bacteria > Bacillota > Clostridia > Lachnospirales > Lachnospiraceae > Caccovicinus. The sequence continues at coordinate 63,868 of JAUNGG010000011.1, read as the reverse complement.
CAGTAACCGTAAACAAAGCCATGGTATTAACACCAGAAAAAACTTGGGAACTAAAGCCCCCAAAAACTTTTTCCAGCAACCGCACAATCGAATTCCCTGACTTCGTAATCGATCGAATGCAGGGAATCGAAGGCAGAATCATTAAAGCCACTCCAGATCAAATATCGAATCGTTTTAAACGAGCTGTGCGCTTCTCGAAACTTCCTCATTTTCGTTTTCATGATCTCAGGCACTATTCCGCATCTATTATGCATGCCATTGGTGTTCCTGATCAGTATATCATGCAGCGTGGCGGCTGGGCTTCTGACAACGTCATGAAATCAGTCTACCGAAATGTTATTGATCTGGAATCCAGAAAACAAAATAAAAAGATCATTGGTCATTTTGAAAAGATGCAACACGAAATGCAACACAATGGTGAAAAAGTCAAGTAAAATCAGGGGTTTTACGGGATCGATAACGGGTTCGAGTCCCGTATGCTCCAGTTAGGAACCTTGATCGGATCAAGGTTCTTTTATTTTTTATTTTTTCTTCCGGTTTCCATCATGATTTTTACAAACCTTTTAGAAACTGAACACATCTGCGACACAAATAGAGGGTATCCTATATCTATCAACAAGGAGTTAATCCTTTTTACATAGATATCTTTTTCATACCCTCCTTTCGGCAGCCTTCGCTCGGCTGCCTTTTTTTGTCTGCTGACAGGTTCACCGGCTTCTCCATCTTCGGCACCTTTGTCAACTGTCCCGGACCCGGCAGCCTGTCTCCCTGATCTGCTGCGCGGGCCATCGCAAAGCCAAAAAAAGCTGCCAATGCAGCCAGGATCATGATTATTTCCATCTTCCTTCCTCCTGCTTTGATACCGAAAGCTTGCCCGCATTCAGACGAACCATACAGCGAGGAGACAAAAAATTATCAATTAACATTTTTTTCATAAAGTACACACAGCATTTTCACAATTCCATTCTATACTAAATCCGTAGACAGAGAAATCATTCCTATGGTTTCCTGTAATACAAATTCTTTTTATACTACCTCCTTGGGGGACGCAAAAAGCGTGCCCCATACCTTTTAAAAAAAGAAGCCTGCTCTGTGTCCAAGAACACAGGAGCAGGCTTTCATTGTAGAACTGCTTTTATTCTTGTTTCTTTCCTTTTATTTCTGAAACATTTCTATTCTGCCTTATCGGAACAATTTACTGAATACCTTTAAAATACTCTTTGGGTATTTATCAATGAAAGGTTCCAGATTTTCCAAAAATATTTTTTCTCTGATGAGATGGTCTTCCACTTCCTTTTGATAGGTCGTGTGTTTCATCAAAAACATAAGCAGGTTTAGTCCCTCGATCTGTCGATAATTCTCTTCTAAATGTGATTGTCCCGCACATACGGTGCCGGATCTTAACCATTTTTCTGCTGTTTTCGTATGCAGATACCAATTCATAGTTATCTCCAGCCAGTTCTTGGATTCTTTTTCGAAATCTCGCTTCAGCGATATGTTCTTCATCACATTTCCGGCAATAAGGTCTCTTCAAAAATTCTGTTGCACTTACTGTAAAAATATCTCCGCATTGTTTATGTTACGTTTTACCCAGAAACAAACAAATTGTTAATGTATTCACTTCTGCGGTTGCTGCCGAACACCATATATTTCCAGTTTCAAAAACTGTGGGAATGAAAAAATCGCAAATGCTTTCATAACAACTCCTCTGCTGACAGCAATGATATCCGATTTTAAAGATTGTTTCGTTGAATAACGGCTATATTAATCTTCATACCGGTATGAAAATATCCTTTTAATTCCTGTCTGTCACCGCGTCCAATACCAGTCTCCAAAGCAGCTGCTGTCCCTGTGCGGCACCGAAGAGAACTGCATTTGCAAGCCTTTATATTTTCAGCTGCATATGTTTGTTTTCTCCGGAATGCATTGCCGCAAATGGCTATCCGTTATGGACTATTGGGAAATACTATAAAAAAGTTTTGCAATTGCCGGCACAATTTCCTTAATGACCGTTTGCGTTGTATTGATACAAAGATCATAATTCAATCTATCTCCCCAAGAATGTCTGGTGTAGAATTCATAATATTGGGCACGCTTTTTATCCATTCCTGAAATCTTTTGCTTTAGCTCTTTATCTGTAAGTCTTTCATCCTCTGGAGCTTTTTCCCGGCAGCGTATGATTTTACTTTCCATGTCTGCATATACAAAAATACGGAACGGTTTTTGCTCTTTTAATATGTAATCCGCACAGCGTCCTACAATGACACAATCTGACTGATCTGCCATTTCCGAAATAATACGCGCCTGTTCCTGATATATTGACATTGTCTGTTCAAACACAGGGTTTGCTGTAGGATGAAAACTTCTGCCAATGTGGATGGGAAACGAAAATACAGGTTGGTGTTCCACAATGGAGTGGACATATTGTTCCGATAATGATGTCCTTCTGGAAATTTCGCTGATAATCTCCTGATCATAATAGGCAAACTGCAGCTGCTCTGCCAGCCGTCTGCCAAGTTCACGCCCGCCGCTTCCGAATTCACGTCCAATTGTAATAATCCGATTCATAAAATCCCTTCCTTTCTATCGATAATTTGATAATTGTTTTGTATATCTCATGATCATACATACAACATAGACTGCTACGAGCATTTCTGTAAGCGGCATTGCAAACCAAATCGAATTTGCCCCGGCAATTGCAGGAAACAGGAAAATCAAAATGCCGCTGATTATCAATCCCCGCGAGATAGATACGATAAATGCTGCCTTTGGTTTCATAACTGCCTGAAAGTAATAGGTAGAAAAAACATTCAGCGGCAGCAAAAGGAAAGAAAGCCCGTAACACCGGATAATTGTCGGAGCAATCTGCAAAACCTCTTCCGTGGGACTCATAAAAATACGAATGAGCGGATTTGGAACTGCCATACAGAGAGCTGTCCAGAGTAATCCAAAAAAAGCTGTGGTTTCCAACGCATATTTCAGTGTCTGCCTGATGCGTTCCGCTTTTCCAGCGCCAAAGTTTGTTGAAAAAATAGGTTGGGACGCCTGCCCGATGCTGTAAGCACAGCATTGTACAAGTGTGCTGATATTGACAATTACTCCATATATCGAAAGTGCGTTTGTGCCGAGATACTTCATAATCTGACGGTTAAACAGAATTGTCAGAATCCCCATAGCAATATCAATAAAAAACGTTGAAAACCCTGTTACGCAAATCTCCTGAAATTTATGCATCAATTTTACAGGGCGAACCAAACGCAGAGTATTTTTCTTCGTAAAAAAGTGCGCAGACATGACAAGAACAGAAATCACCGTACCGCCTGCTGTCGCAAGACCTGCTCCCATAGCTCCCAAATCACAAGCAAAAACAAAAAAGTAATCACCGAATATATTAAATATTCCGCCTGCCAGAACCCCAGCTGTAGCCAGTGTTGGATTTTTATCGTTTCTAAGATAAGCAGCCAGCATCTGGGTAAAAAGGAAACATGGAATGACAAATTTAATCGGCAATACATATTCTCTTGCCAACGACAGAGTTGTTTCCTCGGCGCCGAAAAGCATCAACAATTCCTTATCGAAAACCGCAATGATGATCCAGATAACTGCCGCAAGAATCAGGGAACCAATTACAGATGCTGTAAAATACTCGTTGGATTTCCTTGTATGTCCTTCTTCCTTTCCGCGTATGGTACTAAAAAGGACGGAACCCCCAATTCCCATGAGAAGCCCTAAACTGTAAATAACATTCCAAATAGGTGCTACAACTGCCAGTGCCGCTGTACCTTCCGGTCCGTGATATTGCCCTACCATAGCCATGTCTACGATGGAGTAGATAGAAGTAATTAACGCACTGCCAAAGGCAGCCGCAAGGTACTTAAAATAGATCGTTTTTATTTTGCCATTTAAAAAGTCCACTTGATGATTTCTCCTTTCAAAAACAAAAAACTAGATAAATAACAGACAATTGCAATTCCGGCAGTTTCCCCATATCAGCTTCACTGCCACTTGATTTGCTTTATTCTTAAAAGTATGACAGCAACCGTCAATGTAAGAGACTCCGATGCAATTGCTGCGAACCAAATGGCTTCCCTTCCAAAAATTATTGGAATACAAAAGATACTGAGGGACTTTAATACAATTCCTCTGCTAACCGCAATCACATTAGCCTGGTTCGTCCTTTTTGTGGAAAATAACAATCCCGTGATAACCAGATTCAGTCCCATTGGAAAGAAAGACAATGCAAAAACCGGCAGGGCTGCGCTTGTCATCTCGATAAGCGCCGGATCGCGGTTAAAGATTGCAATAATCTGTCTGTCAAAGCCAAAGAGCACTCCATAAATCAACACGGACAAAATTCCATTCATTATGATACCAGCCCGAAAGTAATATCCCATCTCCCTGGCATCCTTTTTTCCATAACTTAATCCCCAAAGCGGCTGGAGTCCCTGCACAACCCCTGAAAGAATCGCATTCGCCAGAGAGAAAATAAAGCTTAGAACACTGAACGTTGAAACTCCCATGTCTCCGATCATTTGCGAAAGCACAAGATTATAGCATAAAGCTGTAACAGGAGTATTTAACTGGGAAATCGCTTCTGGAATTCCCCTCTTACAGATTTTTCCTGCCAACTTAGCAGAAATCGATATCCTTGTAATTCGCAGCTTTCCCTTCTTCAGGACAAAATGGCTGAGCAGCACGACAAGCGAAATTACCTGCCCCAAACCGGACGCAATGGCTGCACCGATAATTCCCATCTGAAGCGGAAAAATAAACAGCCAATCGAGAAAAATATTCGCTGCCGCCCCTGCGCACATTCCCCAGAAAGCCAAACCTGGAGATCCATCGTTTCTCACAAAAACAGATAAACATGTACTTAACAGCATGGGAACAGAAAACGCCGTATAGTAAAACAAATATTGGGATGACATTTCCAGCATCGTATCACTGGCGCCGCTGAGCCGTGCAATCTGACACGGAAACAGCATACCAATTGCCATAAGAATCAAGGACATTAAAACAGTTAAAATTAATGCTGTCATAAATGCGTGATTGGCACCTTTTTCATTCCTACGTCCCATCCTGATTGCAACAACCGTTGCCCCTCCCATAGGAAACATCGCTGCAACAGCCACCACAAATGTAATAAAAGGAACTCCGATGTTCACCGCACCGAGCCCCATATACCCAACACCCTGCCCTACAAAAATACCATCTATGATATTATAGAGATAAGTAACACACAGCCCTCCAACTGCAGGAAATACATATCGGCAAAGCCTCCTTCCATTTGACTTCATCAAAATACCTCCTGTACTATTTGTTTTCCTGCTGTATTTTACAGTGTATAGTTGCTTGACAGTCAAGCGCTTTTTTCATTATTTTTATATAGCCCGAGTCTCCGCCGTTGGCGGTTCTCCCGGTATGTTCGGTAAATCCGACAAAACGCATCACTGGCGCGTTTTACTGGACCCTTCGTAATAAAAAATACAGCCGGAGCAGGTGCCACTCTATTCCGGCTTTACTTCACTGTCCCCCGCAGTTCCCTTCCCCACATACTGTCAAAAGTATCATTACGGCAATGCATAGTAATCGTTTTATTTTTTTCATCCTATCCTGCATTTCCGCAAAAAAAGCCTCCAGCTCCCAGGATATCCTGCTCTCTGAAGCCGAAGGCTGTTTACCACATTAGTGTTTAAATTTTTTCTCTGTCCCGATATGCTTTCCATTGGTTCTCAAAAAAGTAATCAACCTCTGGAAGCGGACGAACGGAACGCCATTCCGAACTGCACTGCGCATCATTCAATGTAATTTCCTGAACGATACCTCCATGAGTTCCCTGATCCAGTCTGCAGCGATAAAGCTCTGGCAGTTTTAAATCTGGTCTTCTTCCATCTTTGTCCGTATAAAGGGCGGATCCTCTGCTTCCCGCTCCGCTCTTTGTATAATCCAGCATTGCAAACAGGTAGACTTTCTGCGAAATCAACATATCACGCAGCCGGTAAAACAAGGGCAGCTGAGCGGCTGTCGGACGTTTCACAAGTCCAAGATAACCATCCAGTTCTGTTTCAGTTTCCTTTAATGCAGACTCTAAGTTTTCCCGTTTCCGGATCATACCGCCGTAAGCGCTCATTCGCTTGGCTGCCTTTTGCCACAATTCTCCAAGGACAATGCTGCCGGATGCCTGATCCGGAAGCTTCACAAACTCCTGTACTTCTTCTCTCAGGAACTGCTCAATCACAATAGAAACCATTGTTTTCTTCTCATGCAGTTTTCTCAGATGAACCTTTTCAGCAGCCCGCACGGCACCGACCTGCCCCGCATTCAGAGCTGTTCCTCCCGGCCTGGTCACGCCATGGCTTCCGCACACTTCCCCGACTGCAAACAGGCCACGAATCCTTGTCTCCCAATAAGCATCTGTTGAAATCCCGCCATTATTGTGCTGGGCACAGATGGCAATTTCCAGCTTTTCGTGATACAAATCCACATTATGATCCTGATAAAAGCTGATCGCTGGTTCGTTCATCTGCCTCAACCGGTCAATTGGTGTGCCAAATAAAGCGCCTGCCTGTTTTAAGTAATCATAAGCTTCCTGTGACAGCTTCTCAAATGGAATATTGCCGCCGCCTGGATTCTTTGTAAAATCCAGATATACCTTTCTTCCTTTCAGAATCGTTTCCTGATAGACTAAAAGATCTACCACGGAAGAACCGCCGAAAATCTTATTCACATCAAAGGGCCACTGATACCCTTTTAAGAATACCATGGATAACATTTCTTCTTCTGTTTCAAAGAAATCCATGAGAAACTCCCGCTCATCCTGCCCATCCGGATCTGTGGAAACGAATCTGGGCAGTACCTGCATATAGGTTCCGCTGACATTCCATCTGGGATTTAATGAGGCCAGGCCAAACTGCCATTCCGTCAGGTTTTTTCCTGCCGCTCCTGCTTCAAAAGCAAGACCGCTGGAACCAAGCTGGGAAACCGGATAAACACTGTCATGATACATCCCTGCCGGACCTCCGGTTGCCAGGATCACATTTCTGCACCAGATCAACAGATAACTGGCTTCTTCCTTCCCATTTTTATCCAGACATAAAACGCCGTAAATTTCATTGTCCTTTACAAGGAGACGGATTACCTGCATCTGATCCATGACCTTGATATTCTTTTCCTTTACACTTCTCTCCAGACATTCCGTCATGAGCTTTGAAGTATAAGGTCCGGCACTTGTAGCGCGTCTTCCCCGGTCATGGTCGGTTTTATAACCCATAAACTCGCCATATTCCGTACACGGGAAGGGTACACCAAGTTCTGTCAGGCGGAAAAAACTCCGGGATGACAAGGCCGCCTCACAAAGCGCCTGGTCACCATCCACACACTGGCCTGCAAACAAATCTTCAGCCATGGTACGCACAGAATCCAGATCACCGCTGGCAAGGGACAGTTTATAGTAGGTCTGCTTGTCAGAGCCTGTATTTCTGGAAGTCCCTGCATTCACGTTTTCCGCTAATATGGCAAGGTCAGTCTCCCCATTCTGATGCAGCCGCAACGCTGCCTGAAAACCTGCTGCTCCTGTTCCGATCACAATATTCTCAATTCTAAGTTCCTGTATCCTCATAATCTCTCCTTACAGACGCTTAATGTGAAAACCACCATCCACATCTACATAGTTACCTGTTGTATATAATACCCGATCTGAACAGAACAGGCTCACAACTCCGGCAACATCCTCCGGTTTTCCCCAGCGCGCAATCGGGAATACACCGTCTGCAATCATCTTGTCATACTTTTCTGTAACAACACTGGTCATATCGGTTGCAATTACACCCGGACGGACTTCATTGACTACGATGCCCTCCGGTGCCAGACGATCTGCAAAAAGGGTAGTCAGCATGGCTACTGCTGCTTTGGAAATGCAGTATTCTCCTCTGGAAATAGAAGATACCTCTGCAGAACAGGAACCAATATTCACAATATGCCCTTTATTTGCAAATACCTGCTCCTGGCTGACCATCTGCTTTGCTACTGCCTGGGTCAGGAACATCGTTCCTTTTGTATTGATTCCTACCACACGGTCAAAGCTTTCCTGTGTCATTTCCAGAAGGTCTTTTCTCTCTCTTGGTGCCACGCCCGCATTATTTACCAGGATATCGATTCTTCCAAAATGCTCTACGGTCTCTTTTACAAGGCGTTCTCTTCCTTCCTGGGAATCGATGGAACCCTGAATGTAATACCAGTCAATCTCAAGCTCTGTCAGTTTGTCAAATGCCTCCTGACAATCTGCCGGATTTTCCAGGGAAAAGATTACCACCTGACATCCGTCCAATCCGAGCTGTTTTGCCACTGCATAGCCAATACCACGGCTTCCGCCTGTAACAATTGCTGTTTTCTTCATAATAAATTATCCTCCAATCTTATATAACACTGTTATATCAGCCTCATAGGACTGCCATAAATCACACTTTTCCTTATCTGTTTTAATGATCTGATTTTATCCTCTGAAATTTGCCGGGAGAGAGCTTTTTGTTTCAGCAAATTCTTTATAGAACGGCATAAATGTCTTAGAATCACGAATGACACATCCGGTAGGCTTATGTGCCCGGATCAGATCGCCGCACTTTCCGCAGGTCATGCACACTCTCTTCGGGTTAATTCTTCCTTCTTTCACAATCTCATTGGCGAAATCCGGATCTGCGAAAGCCATTCTTCCAAAAAGCATACCGTCACACAGTCCCTCTTCCACTGCGCCGGCTGTAAACAAATCAGCATATTGTCTTAAATAGGTAGGTGCGGACCCATAAACCACCATTCCAGGCACAGCCTTCTTGACTGCACCAATTCCATTTATCATCCGGTCAAGCCCCACAAATGGATGCTCATCTGGTACATACTTACCGGCATCATAGGGGCGGGTCACATGGGTGGTTGCATAGGGATTTCCCATAGTAAGATCGATCATGTCCATACCATACTGCTCATGCAGTTCCTTTACCAGACGGATTGGTTCTGCCAAATCGGGGATCATGCCGCTTTCCTCACTGACACCAAATCCATATGGATACGGGTATCCGTCATAGATTCCCAACCGAGAGGTCACCATGAACTGGTCATCCTCATAAGCCTTCGCCGCCAGGATTCCATTTTTCAGGAGCCTGGTGCGGTTCTCATAGCTTCCTCCATACATTCCGGGGCGTGTATAGGCAGAGGAAAGCTCCGCAAGCAGGTATCCATGGCAAGACTTGATATCAACGGCATCGAAGCCCGCTGCCTTCGCCAGCTTCGCTGCTTCGCCAAACTTCTCCTCCAGCCCCTTCAAATAATCATCCGTAACGATACAGGAATCATCCGCTTCCCGATATTTCTCCAACTCCGGATGCCGGTAGGCAATCATCGGCGCCGGTTTATTGTCCGGATTGGAATAGCGGCCGCTATGGTTTGCCTGCATAATCAGATACGGTGCAAACCCGTTCGCCTTCCGCCCTGCTTCCTTAATCTCTTCCGTAAACCGCTTATAATTTTCCAGATTATCTTCTGTCAGAAGCAGCTGTGTCTTTGAAGAACGGCCTTCCTCCACGATGGAAATCGCCTCAAACCAGATTACTGCGCTGCCGCCGATTGCTTCATTCACATAACGACGGGTCGTATAGTCAGATGGTGAACCATCCGGCAGGGAATCTGCCCCTTCCATGGGAGCGATTCCCAGTCGGTTCGGCAGACATAAATTTCTTACCTTCAGCGGCTCTGCCAGAACCTTCGTGTCCTTTGCAAACGGCAGATGCAGGTTCCATGCTTCTGCTGCTGCCATCACTTCTTCCAAACTTCTATAATGAAACTTTTCATGTGCCATATATTTTCTGACTCCTTTAAGCTAAAACATCTTTCTTTTTCTGTGAAGCATCCTTTCTGAACTTGCTGGGCGACATATTGGTATGTTTTTTAAACTGCTTGGAAAAATATGAAAAATCTGTATATCCGCACTCGGTTGCAATATCCGCAACACTCCGGTCCGTTTCTGCGAGAAGCAACTTCGCCTGATTGATGCGCAGGGAAATCACATATGCCATTACGCTGTATCCCGTTTCATCCTTGAACACATGCGATATGTAATCCCGATTCAGAAACAATGCCGCCGCAATGCTGTCCACATTGATATCCTCCGTAAAGTGATGGTTTAAATAATTCATTACATTGTAAGCCACCGTAATTCCATTTCCGACTTTTACCATGGACAGTGCATCCGCACATTCCCGGAAGATTGTAATAAACATTCTCCGCAGGTCAGCCCCTACATATATTTCCCAATATTTCTTTCTTGTCAGATATTCCTTTTCCATTTCCAGAATTACATCATACAGGTAATTCCAGATCGGTTCTGTCACAGTAAGCAGGTGCGAGAAATCTGCAGGGCGTTTGATAAATACTGCGATCACCTCCGGATACTTTACCTCATGCTGAAAGAAATCCGGCCGGATCTGGATCACATAACGTTCATAAGGATATTCCAGAACCTTCAACGTATGTTCCTCCAGGGTATTCAGTACAATCATCCCGCCTTTGGAAACCTCATACTCCTTTTCTCCTACCTGATACAATATTTTCCCGGCAAGCAAAAACACAATCTGATATGTATTCTCATAATGATATGGCAGCTTATAGTTACTGGCTGTATAACGGTGTTCAATCCAGAAATCATTCATACAATCGGTCCCCTCTCCGTACAGTTCTCGGTTATCATTTTATTATGATAAGCCCATTGTAACATAACTGCTGCCATACCAAAATTACCTTAGAGCATGAAGCTGAAGAATATGGTTGCCAGCAGCACATTAGCAAGAATTGCAAAGGGCTGCGCAGCTCCATAGCCTGCCGTAGGTTCTTCCGAATCGGTAGAGCTGATTGCTGCTCCCAGTCCCGGCGCTGACGTACATCCTCCGGCTATTGCACCGCTCAAAATCAGCCAGTTTAATTTAAAGATCTTATGACCGATAAGGAAGCTTACCAAAACTGCAATTCCCTCTACAAAAATCGCTGCCACTGCAAGAGCCAGCCCGGATCCCATCAGGGATGTAACCACATCATATCCATATCGAAGGCCGACCACTGCCATAAAGAATATCAGTCCCATCTGATACATGATTCCAAGTGATTTGGAGTCCATCCGGAAATTAACCGGCCCAATCTGCCCGATATAACTCAATATCAGTGCAGCCAGGAGTACTCCGCCTGCCGCTCCCAAAGAAAAGCTTCCAAAACTTCCCAGAGGAATCGTAATGTTTCCTACAATAATACCGATTACCGTAACAAATGCAATTACCATAAAGTTAATGGGCTGTTCTTTGATTTTCTTTCCGGAATCGGCAATCGCATTCAGTTCCAGCTGATACTTTTCTTTTTCCTTCTCCATATCAATGCCGAATACTTTCGGAAGAAGCGAGATCATCACCACAATCACCAGCACCCCGATTGGGAATGCAACCGTATATCCCAGACTGATTGCAGAAGACGCCGCCTCCTTATATGCCGCAATCTGCTCTTCACTAAGCTCCGACGTATTATCTGCCGTCAAAGCACCGGATGCATCAATCTTCAGGAGCATTTCATTCTTCTTTTCTGCTGACGCTTCCTGATAGATTTTTGCATAGTCAACATGGCTGGATGCGTCCAGCGCCGTTCCATATCCCGGTGTAGAAGTCATGGCTCCCGCAAACATGCCGATCGTCTCATTGGGTGTGATGGATTTATTCGAAGACAGCACAGTTGCATACATAACACATGCAACAATCATGGATACTACAGGGATCGACACGCCGATTACCACAAATTTCATCCCATACCGTTTAAAAATCGATCCGATACTGCTTCCAACCTTCATTCCGATGGAAACCAGGAACAGAAGCAGGAAGAAAGTGAAAAATGCCTGTGCCACTACGCCGGTAGACAGAATCCGCTTTGCATCTGAAAATCCAAGTCCTCCCTCTGCCACACCATGTGCCCAATTAGTAGCAATGTAACCGATCACAATCCCGGTAAAGATACCGCCGGAAACTCCCAGAGAAAAACTTTTTATTTTAATCTTTCCAATTAAAAGCCCGGTTGCGATTGCGAGGAACATTAAGAAAAATTGATTCGTTAATGTGGAAACCACCAATTTCATCATATAGAATACCCTCCCCAATAATGGCTGCTAAACGTGGAAAAGCCGCTGAGCATTGCCATAAAGAATTGCTGCCTGGTCTTCCTCGGAAAGCTGCAGCTGATCAATACATTTCAATGTACGATCAATATACCCTGGTCCCTTTTCCGGGTCAAATGGCATATCGGATGCAAACAGAATATGGTCTTTTCCAAAGAAATCAATCCCTGCCCGAATCGCAGACGTGGAACCAAAGGATGCAGTATCCGCATAAAATTTCTTAAAGGTATCCAGCGGATCTCCCTTCATCTTTGTCTTTGTCAGGGCTTCTTTCAGTTCAGGAGCAGTCCTTCCTCCGTACATCTTAAGGCCATTTCCAATCCGTCCCTCCAGCATGGGAATCATAGCGCCCACATGGTGTGTCACAATTTTCAGATTCGGGAAATCTTCAAAAATTCCTGCAAATGCCAGTCTGCACATAGCAACTGTCGTCTGGTATGGCCAACCGATCAAGAACCACAGTTCATACTTCGAGCGCTCCTCCGTCGGATACTCCGGGGTCATCTGTCCGCCTACCGGATGAATCAGGATCGGTAATTCCAATTTCTCGCAAATCTCATAAATAGGCCAGAATTTCTCTTGATCGATTGCTTCCCCATTCATATTGGTATAAATCTGAACACCTTTTGCACCCATCGCCTTACAGCGCTTAATCTCATCAACAGATGCAGGAACATTGTTAAACGGAATTCCGGCAATAAATCCTTCATAGTATTCCGGATACTTTTCTGTAATCTCCTTAATTTCATCATTGCCGATGGCAGCAATCTTCGGCGACTTATCCGGCCCTACAAAAGCCTCTACCGGCGGAGATACAATGTTCGGAATCTGCTTATAACCCGGAAACTGCTTCAGCACCTCCGCACGATAGTCCATATCGGACATCGCCTGTGTTTTCAACGCCCTCACAAACATATGGGATCTGTTAGGTGACTCTTTCATCGCCAATTCTGCGTATTTCTTTGGCATCAAATGACAGAAAACATCAATTGACTTCATACTTTATTTCTCCTTTTTATTTTTATTTCAGCCGGCTTCATTAACTTATGCACAAATATTATCATAATAATGGAGATGATTTCTTGAACTTTTCTGGTTTAAACTTGTCATATTCCGTTATTTTGTTGTAAAAATAAATCTTTGTCCATATTTTTTTATTTATTTTTTCAAAAAGGGAGTTTCTTCAACCCTTATCGAAGAAACTCCCTTTCCGCTCTTTTATCATAAACTCCCCTGTTTTTGATTACAATAACTGCTCTCCATCCGATTCAATGCACCGCCGATACCAATCGAAGGATTTCTTCCTGTATCGTTTCATCGTTCCCCTTCCATCATCCTTTTTATCCACATAAATAAATCCGTAGCGCTTTCTCATTTCGCCACTGGAAGCAGAGACCAGATCCACACAGCCCCACGTCGTATACCCGATCACATCCACTCCGTCAATTTTCATAGCATCTTTCATAGCCCGAATATGGCTGCGAAGATAATCAATCCGATAATCATCCTCCACTGTGTCATTCACCAGCTCATCCTTTGCGCCCAAACCGTTTTCCACAATAAACAGAGGCTTTTGATACCGGTCATACAAAGAATTCAGTGTAATCCGCAATCCCAGCGGATCAATCTGCCATCCCCAATCACTGGCAGACAGATAGGGATTTCGCAGAGTCGGAAACAGATTGCCCTCTGTTTTATCCTTCATTTCCGGATCCGCGCTGACAAGACTGGAGGAATAGTAGGACAGAGAAATATAATCACATGGATATGCTGCCAATGCCTGAATATCCCCTTCAGTCATATCCAGTTTCACTCCCTTTTGTTCAAAAAAACGAAGGGCATAGGATGGATACGCTCCCCTCACTTGTACATCGATAAAGAAATAATTCTCCCGATCTGCCAGCTTTGATGCCCAGATATCCTCCGGATTACAGGTATAGGGATACACATCTCCTGCTGCAATCATGCAGCCCACATGATTTTCCGGATCGATCTCATGGGCCAGCTTTGTCGCCAGAGCACTGGCCACCAGTTCGTAATGGGATGCCTGATATTTCACCTGCAATTCGTCTTCCCCATCTTCTATCACAATCCCCGCCGCCATAAACGGTGCATGGAGGATCATATTGATCTCATTAAAAGTAATCCAGTACTTTACCATTCCCTTGAAGCGCTTAAATAAAGTCGTGCACAGCTTTAAATACTGATCAATCATCTTACGGCTTTTCCAGGCACCGATAGACTGAATCAGCCCCACCGGACAGTCAAAATGGCAAATCGTAACAACCGGTTCAATACCATATTTCTGACATTCCCGGAATACCTTCTCATAAAACTCCAGTCCTTTTTCATTGGGCATATCCTCATCACCATTTGGATAGATCCTTGTCCAGGAAACAGACAGTCTGAAACACCGAAATCCCATCTCGTGAAATAGCCGGATATCTTCTTCATAATGGTGATAAAAATCGACTCCCTCTGCTGCCGGATAGTTCAGCTTTTCATCAAACGCAAAAGATACTTTTCTGCCGCTCATCACCTCATATCGGCTCTGTCCGCTGGGAATCAGATCAACATTGGCCATCCCGCGCCCATCCTCTTTCCAGGCTCCTTCATACTGGTTTGCAGCCGTTGCGCCGCCCCATAAAAATTTATTATTTCTGCTCTGCTTCATATCTTCCCCCATCTTTTTCTTATTTGACAACTTCCAGAAGATAATCAGAGGCTTCCACATGTGGTTTATCGGTTTTCTTCACCTCTGCATATACAGGAGTATTAGTGATAATAACCGGTGTCACTGTGCTGAAGCCTGCTTTCTCAATCTGTCCCTTATCGAACTGAATCAGAAGATCTCCCTTCTTTACCTTGTCCCCCTGCTGTTTCATAATCGTAAAATGCTCTCCGTTTAAGGAAACCGTATTGAAACCAACATGGATAATAATCTCTGCGCCCTGTTGACTGGTCAATCCTACCGCATGACCGGTTGGGAACATTGCACTGATTATGCCGTCCACCGGTGCATAAACCTTGCCTTCATCTGGCACGATCGCCGCCCCATCACCCAGCAGTCCGCTTGCAAATGCTTCGTCCTCCACTTCATTCAGCGGAATCACTTTACCGGAAATAGGTGCACAGATGATTTCAGAAGGCATTTGTTCTTCAGCTTTCTCATCATCTTTCCTTCTGCCTGGAACCTCTGGTTTCTCCTCTGCATCTTTTTCCTTATAAAAAATCAAAGTCAGCACAAAAGCAATAACCGCACTTCCTATTGCTGCAATAACGCCCGCGAACAGATGTGTCAGATCTCCATCAGGACTAATCAGACCTGGAAACTCAAAGATTCCCAATCCTGCCATAGTAAACTCTTTAAAGCCGGACATTCCAAGATATGCGCCGCCGATACCGCTGGCGATACAGCTGATAATAAATGGCGTTTTCAGCGGCAATGTGATACCATAGATCGCTGGCTCCGTCACACCAAAAATGCCAGAAATAAATGCCGGCATACATAAGGATTTGCGTTTCTGATCCTTAGTTTTGAAGAATAATGCCAGAACAACCGCACACTGGGCAAAAGTTGTTGCAAACATCGGCATCATAATCTGATCATAACCGATGGTAACCAGATTGTTGATATAAATCGGTATGACACCCCAGTGCAGGCCAAACATAACCAGCACCTGCCAGAACAATCCAATTAAAAGTCCTTCCAGCAGCGGAGATACCTGATAGATCATCTGGAACAGCTGGGAGATACCGTTTGCTGCAAAAGTAGCAACAGGCCCAATTATCAAAAATCCACATACCAGTGAAATAACCAGTGTCAGCATAGGAACAATAAAGCTTTTCACCACATCTGGTACAAGCTTCTCAAACAATTTCTGCAGCTTGGAGGCCAGATATACCACAATGATAACCGGAACCACTGTGGAAGTATAGTTCATGGCAATAAACGGAATTCCGGCAAAAGTAGTGTAAATATCACTTGCCAACGGAGTTCCTGAAAACATTGTGTATAATGCTGCTCCTGAAGCAGATACTGCTGATAACTGAACCGTCGGATAACACAAAATCAGGCCGACCAGCAATCCTACCAGAGGTTTTAATCCAAACTTCTGGGCCGAAGTATACCCCAGCAGAGCCGGTAAAAACATAAACAGTGCATCACCAATCGCATAAAGAATTAAATAAGCTCCGCCCTCGGTACTCATGAGTCCAACAGATGTAAGCACCGTCAAGATACCTTTAATCATACCAGCTGCACACATCACCCCCAGAATCGGCTGGAAAATATTCGAAATCATATCAATAAACTGATTAAACAGATTCCCCTTCGGCTCATCGTTCGCCTCTCCCTGGCTTGCTTTCAGATTACCCACTTCCAGAACCGTCTCATACACATCCGGTACATGATTTCCGATCACGACCTGATATTGGCCTCCGCTCTTTACAACGGTAACGATTCCTTCCCTCTTTTTCAGATACTCTGTGTCAGCAAGACTTTCATCCTTTAAATGAAAGCGAAGCCTGGTAATACAGTGGACAACATCTACCACGTTTCCGGTGCCGCCGATATGTGCTAAAATATCTTTGGCCAGTTCTTCATACTTTTTCATATCCGTCCTCCTTATAATAATTGGCGATCTCTCAGGATGCCTGTATCATAAGTCTGTTGTCAAAAGATGCCGACAACAGACTTATTTTCATGCACAAAAACACGCAGCCAGACAAATGATTCTGGCCACCACTTCTAAAAAACGGAAATTTTGTTTTTCCACTTGACAATCTCCAAAATTACATTTAACTTAATGTTAGTCACAGTATAAAGTGTATAGTAACTTGACAGTCAATAGTTTTTTGACTTTTTTGTTTAAATAACCAAAAGGATAAATCAGTATGAAACATGAAGGAAAAAAGCGTTATCTTACCATAAGCGAATTTTCAAAGATTTCGGAAATCAGCCGGAAAGCGCTCATTTTTTATGACAATATCGGACTTTTTTCTCCCGAATATACTGCTGAAAATGGGTACCGGTATTATTCACATTCTCAGATCTATTTTATTTTTGCTATAACGATTCTAAAAGAACTGGGGACACCGTTGAATCAAATCAAAGAATATATGAAAACCTGCTCACCTATGGACGCAGTGACTCTATTAGAAACACAAGATAAATTAATTACCAGCAAAATCGACCAGCTTCGCGGAACTCAGGATATGCTGAACTCCAAGCTACAGAAACTAAAACAAGGTCTCCTGCAATCCCATACGAACGTCACATGGATCCATCAGACAGAACAGCCAATTTTCATCAGCGATCCTATAGAAAAGAAAAAAGATGATGTGTATGATGAAGAATGGGTTGGGTTTTACATGAAATGCAAAGAACGCGGAATCGCCTTAGGTTATCCCGAAGGCTTTCTTGTTGACCAGAAATATTTATGTGAGGGTCAGACAGACATTGCCGGCCATATCATCTGCCATGTCGGAGATAAAAAATATGCAAATGCCTGTATGCCCGAAGGAAACTATGTATCTGTGTGCGGTCATGGCAGTTTTGGGGATACGGAACCTCTCTACAAAGAGCTATTACAATACATCCAGGAACAGAATCTTGAAATCTCCGGTCATGCTTATGAAACCCGTCTGATTGACGAAATTGCCTCAAAGGATCCATACCAACAACTAATGCAGATCTGCATCCAGGTAAAATAACTAAAATGCTCCAATTAATAAAGACGGGATGATTCTCATCACTTTGGAGCATTTAGCCTTTCCAATACCCGCAAACTGGATATCCTTGATAATGTAAAAAGACGGTGTCTCTGGTATGGAAAGCGCAATAAATGAAAAAGCCGGCAAAATTGCCCCTGTATCCATTTCTATATTCCATAACAGCGATTCCGGCGGAATCAGCGTAACACCATATCTGGCCAAGCCAGATGCCGGACAACTCAAACTGTGAAAATATGTTTTCATCACAGATAATTTAGGCCACCAGTCGTCAAAATAGCAGTCATTAATACTGATACAGTTATACTTCTCCGGCTCATATTTCGAATAATCCTTATCTGGTTCGATACAATCAATAATTCCAAATTCTGCTTTATCTTATCTCTCGTTCCTCTGCCACAATCTCCGCCTCTGTATTCTCCTCCACGAAACGCACGATTTCCTCCGCGCTCCTGGGCTTTGCTTGATTCAAATAGGATGTCATTCGACGCATATTGGGCTAAGGACAAATTAACATCCATATATAAAAGGTACCGTTCAATTGTCGATTTTGACAACAGAACAGTACCTTTTTGTTGTTTCTGAAGCAAAGGAAAAATATCAATCCTTATATCCTATTGTTTAGGAAATAAAAGGAAAGGAACAATTCTTTCATTCCGGATCAGATTCCCTACTTGATTACCTTTGCCGGGCACTTGGCGGCGCACTTGCCGCAGTTGGTGCACAGACTGTAATCAATTACAGCTACGTTGTTATCCATATGGATCGCGCCAACCTCGCACTGCTTGGTACACAGGGTACATGCGATACATCCGCTGTCGCACTTCGCCTTAACGTCCTTGCCCTTATCGTGGGAGGAGCACTGTACCAGATGCTGTGCCTTGTAAGGAACTAACTCGATCAGATGGTTTGGACAGGTAGCCACGCACTTGCCGCAGGCTACACACTTCTCCTTGTCAACCACTGCCACGCCGTCCACTACATGAATGGCGTCAAACTGGCATGCCTTCACACAGCTTCCGTAGCCCATACATCCGTAAGCACAAGCCTTCTCACCTGCACCTGGAACTACCGCTACCTTGCTGCAGTCATCGATACCGAAGTAGTTGTACTGTACTCTGGTCTTATCGCAGGTACCTTTACACTTTACAAATGCAACCATCTTGTCGGAGCTTCCGCTCTCTACGCCCATGATGGCGGCAATCTTGTCTGCTACTGCAGCGCCGCCTACCGGACATCCATTAACCGGAGCCGTTCCTGCAGCGATGGCAGCCGCCAGACCGTCACATCCCGGAAAGCCGCAGCCGCCGCAGTTATTGCCAGGCAGCTCAGCACGAACCAGGATTTCTTTTTCATCAACTTCAACTTTAAACGCTTCACTGGCAATCCCCAGGAGCACACCGATAATAATACCGATTGCACCGATGATGACCGCCGCTAACAGCAATCCTGTCATAGTCATCTTCCTCCCTAATTAAATCAAACCTGAGAAGCCTAAGAACGCAATTGCCATCAGACCGGAGGTGATCAAAACGATTGGTGACCCCTGAAAGTTAAATGGAATGTCATTGTCCTCAATGCTCTCACGAATACTTGCCAGTAATACGATCGCGATGGTAAAACCAACTGCAGTACCGATTCCATTTGCCACGCTGTAAATGAAATTGTAGCCCTTCTGAACATTGGTCAGTGCAGCACCTAATACGGCACAGTTGGTGGTGATCAGAGGCAGGAATACGCCCAGCGCCTGATAAAGGGAAGGCACGTTCTTCTTTAAGAACATCTCTACGAACTGAACCAGAGCTGCGATTACCAGAATGAAGGCAATCGTCTGTAAGTACTCTAAGTGCAGGGGAACCAGCACGAAGGAGTAAACCAGGTTCGTAGCGATACATGCCAATGTGATAACGAAGATTACGGCTCCGCCCATACCGATGGAGGTATCTACCTTCTTGGAAACGCCAAGGAATGGGCACAGACCCTGGAACTGGCTCAGGATAATGTTATTTACCAGAGCAGATCCTACAATAATTAAAATTAACTCTTTCATCTACCTGGTCCCTCCTATTCTCCAGCTTTCTTTGCAGCAGCAGCTGCCTCAGCAGCCTTCTTTGCTTCTGCTGCTTTTTTCGCCTCTGCCGCCTTTAAAGCAGCTGCCTTCTTTGCCTCTGCTGCCTTAGCCTCCTGCTCCTTCCGAATCTTATCCAGAGCTTCATGGTTGGATGCACATGCAGAGCCGCTGCAGCTTGCACAGTTGCCGCCGCATGCCAGAGCAGACTTTGGAGCAGAGCCGTTGGTTGCAGATGGAGCCTTGAACTTATTCTGCAGTGCAGTCAGACCTGCCAGTACAAAGAATGCACCAGGAGCCAGACCGAAGATGGTGATGCGGAAATCCTCCGGGATAAATTCCATGCCGAATACAGCACCGCCGCCAAGGATCTCACGGAAGATTGCGATACAGGTCAAGCCTACGGTGAAGCCAAGTCCCATACCGATACCGTCAAATGCAGATTCTACCACGCCGTTCTTTGCCGCATAAGCCTCAGCACGGCCCAGGATGATACAGTTAACTACGATCAGCGGGATGTAGATACCCAGAGATTCATACAGGCTTGGGATATATGCCTGCAGAAGCAGCTGAACGATGGTAACCAGAGATGCTACGATTACAATGTAAGCCGGAATACGAACACGATCCGGAATAATCTTCCGCAAAGCGGAGATAATTAAGTTAGAGAACACCAGAACCGCCGTCGTGGACAGTCCCATACCCACACCGTTGATTGCCGTCGTGGTAACAGCCAGGGTCGGACACATACCTAACATCAGGACGAAGGTCGGGTTTTCTTTGATAATACCGTTGTATAAACGTTCTACACATTTATTCATGACTTCCCACCTCCTACTGTGCCATGCAGTTTGTTGCAAAGTAAACTGCCGCATTTACCGCACCGGTGACTGCGTTACTGGTAATGGTCGCACCACTGATTGCGTTGATCTCATTCTCTGCTGAAGCGCCGTTCTTGGTAACGGCAAACTGTTCAACCTTCTTGCCTGCGTACTGAGCCTTCCATTCCGGCTTGCTTGCGTTCATACCAAGACCTGCGGTCTCTGCAAGGGTTAAGAATTCGATGCCGTTTACGGTACCGTCTGCCTGAATACCTACGGATACGGTGATGGCGCCGCCGTAGCCGTCGTTGGAGGTAGAGGTTACCACATAGCCCATAGGTGCGCCGGAACCGTCTACTGCGGTCACTGCCTCATCTACGGTAACATTGCCGAAGCCCATGCCGGCAATATCAGCATTGGCTGCTGCTATGGTATCCGTTAAATCATCAGACTCGAAGGATACCGCCTCCGGAAGAACCGCACGGTATGCCTCTGCCTTTGCTGCCAGATTTGCTGCCTCGATGGGAGCCTTTGTCAGCTCATAAACACCGCCCAGACATGCGCCTGCCACTACTGTGATGGCACACAGAACCAGGGCGTCCTTCATAAATCCACCTTTACTCATGACTTCTTGCCCTCCTTTCCAAATGCTGTCGGAAGGGTAAATTTCTCAATCAGCGGAACCAGCATGTTGCTGATGATGATCGCATAGGAAACGCCCTCTGCGGAGCCGCCGAACAGACGGAACAGTCCGGTCAGGATACCAAGCAGCACGCCGAATACGATCTGTCCCTTTGGAGTGATGGGGCTGGTCACATAATCCGTTGCCATAAAGAATGCACCGAAGATCAGACCGCCGCCGAATACATGTGCTGCCACAAAGCCTAAATCATGCTGTCCGAAAATAAATACAAACAGTGCGGTGGTTACGATATAGGTAACCGGGATCCGCAGGGAAATCACCTTCTTAAATACCATGTAAGCTGCACCGATCAGCAGGGCAATTACCGATACCTCACCGATGGTTCCAGGGATGCGGCCGATAAACATAGCTGCCACATCTACGCTCTGGCCTGCCTTTAACTGAGCCAGAGGAGTTGCGCCGGTCCATCCGTCCAGAGTGAAGCTGGACATCTTGCCTGCAAAGGAAATCAGCAGGAAGCATCTGCCTGCTAAAGCCGGGTTCATAAAGTTCTGTCCCAGACCGCCGTACAGCTGCTTTACTACAACAATCGCAAATACGCCGCCTAACATGGGGATCCACAGCGGAATATCTGCCGGCATGTTTAATGCCAGGATCATACCTGTTACCAGGGCACTGCCGTCAGCCACTGTAATCGGAAGCTTCATGCCTTTTTCATAGAGATACTCGCTCAGCACACATGCTGCCATGGTGGCGATAATCACAAGCAGTGCATGGAAGCCAAACTGATAAACACCGAAGGCTGCTGCCGGAAGCATGGCAATCAGCACATCGAACATAACGCTCTGCGTTGTCACCGAGTCCCTGACGTGAGGGGACGATGATACGTTTAATAATCGATTCATGCTATAATCCCTCCTACGCTTTCTTTCTGCGGTTTGCTGCAACCTGCTTTCTCATATCCTTAAATGCCTGGGTAAGAGGACGCTTTGCAGGACATACATACGTACAGCTTCCGCACTCCATACATTCCATACCGTTTACCTTCTCAAATGCTGCACAGTCATTCTTCAGTGCTGCCTTCATCATCATCGGCGGTACAATATGGCTTGGACATGCTGCCACGCAGCGTCCGCAGCGGATACATGGAGTAGGAGCCTGAGCTGCTACCATATCTTTGGTAAAGCAGGTAAGTGCGGAGGAAGTCTTTGCTACCGGCACATCGATGGTAAATAACGCCATACCCATCATCGGGCCGCCGGAGATGATCTTTTCCGGTTCGGTCTTAAAGCCGCCGGCTGCTGCTACCAGCTCCTGGTAATTGGTTCCCAGCTTTACATTGAAGTTCTGTGGATTTGCGATGGCATCTCCTGTGATGGTGATGATCTTGCGGATCAGAGGTGTCTGCTTGCACACCGCATTGTAGATCGCGATCACCGTATCGATATTGTCCACGATACAGCCTGCGTCTGCAGGGAGCATGGAGGAATTTACGCTTCTTCCGGTGATGGCATAGATCAGGGAACGCTCACCGCCCTGAGGGTACTTGGTAAGCAGCTCTCTTACTTCGATCCTTGGCTCATCCTTCACTAATTCCTGAAGCTTCTTAATGCCCTCCGGCTTATTGTTCTCGATACCGATGACGCCCTTGGCATTGTCGAACAGGGACAGGATCACCTTTAATCCGCCTACGATCTTCTCCGGCTCTTCCATCATCATGCGGTAGTCGGAAGTTAAGTATGGCTCACACTCCGCACCATTTACCAGGATATAGTCAATCTTGGACTCATCCTTTGGTGTCAGCTTCACATGAGTGGGGAAGCCTGCACCGCCTAAACCAACAATACCTGCTTCTTTTACGATATTGCGGATCTCTTCCTTGGAGAGCTTTGTGTAATCCCGATCTTCCCCAAAATGAGGAATGGTTTCATACAATCCATCGTTCTCCACGATAATGCTTGTTACCATCTGACCGCTTACAACCAGTCTCGGCTCTACCGCTTTTACAGTACCGGACACGGAACAGATTACGTTCGCGGAGATGAATCCGCCTGCTTCACCGATCTTCTGGCCGACTAATACACGGTCGCCCTTTTTCACTAATGGCTTTGCGGGAGCGCCGATATGCTGAGACATCGGATACACCAGCTCGCCCTTCGGAAGCAGTTCCTGAACCGGTTTGTTCTCTGACAGCTCTTTTCCTTCATATGGATGAATGCCGCCTTTAAATGTAGCCAAACCCATCTAACCTAACCCTCTTTCTATAACATTTTCTTGAAAATCCGAACAATACAGACAATAATTACAGCTGTAACTGCTTACATCATGAATTGCCGGATTTTCCTGAATTTCTGATCAGACTGCTGACCTGTTCAGCCTGGTCATCTTTAACAGTATAACACACTTCCTTGTCACGCACAATTCAAATTTCCCTATGGATTTGCAAGTTTTTATTCCTTTTTCTCCATTTTTTGTCGTCTTTGAACCAGTAATTTTTTCTTCTTTTGTTAAAATTTGCACAATTTAAAACAGTACCTATCCCAGATTGTTTTTTTGGAAAAACAAACAAAAAGTCCGATTAAAATTTAGGAAAAATCACTACACATTTCCTTCTAAATTTTGATCGGACTTTTCTTGATTTCCTGCTTTGGCGCCCCTTATTTTTCGAAAATTTTCTTGGTTTTTTCTTCCAATTCCCTGTAAATTTCAGATAACTTTAGGAAACTATGGGCCGTTCCAACATTGTGAAAATTTTATTTATTTTTTCACCAGTTATTTTCCAATTTCATCGCCCTGTTACTTTTTATTAATATATCTAATATATTTTCATTAGAAAAAACTATTAATCCAATTCCGACAGACCGGTATACAGCTGATAATAACGCCCTTTTTGTGCTACCAGATCATCATGATCACCACGCTCAATGATCTGACCGTTTTCCAGGACCATGATGGCATTGGCATTGCGGACGGTGGACAGGCGATGAGCGATCACGAATGTGGTGCGGTCTGCCATCAGCCGATCCATACCATGCTCGATATGCTTTTCCGTACGGGTATCTACTGAACTGGTGGCCTCATCCAGAATCAGGATCGGAGCCTTGGAGATGGCGGCTCTGGCGATATTTAACAGCTGTCTCTGGCCCTGGCTTAAGTTGGCGCCGTCACCCTCCAGCATGGTGTCATAGCCCTTGGGCAGACGCATGATAAAGGAGTGGGCGGATGCTGTCTTTGCTGCCTGGATTACCTCTTCATCTGTGGCATCCAGCCGGCCGTACCGGATATTTTCCCGGACGGTTCCGGTAAACAGGTGGGTATCCTGAAGCACCATGGCAATGTTTTTCCGCAGGTTCTCCCGGCTGATCTTCTTGATATCCACACCATCGATGGTGATGGTGCCGGACTGAATGTCGTAGAACCGGTTGATCAGATTGGTAATGGTGGTCTTTCCTGCTCCGGTGGAGCCTACAAAAGCAATCTTCTGACCCGGTTTTGCGTACAGGCTCACATCCTTCAGGATGGTCTTTTCCGGCACATAGCCGAAGGTTACATGATCCAGGATCACATGGCCTTCCATAGGCTCCAGTACCCTGGCATCTGGTGCGTCAGCCGGCTCCGGCTCCTCATCCATGACCCGGAACACACGCTCGGCTCCGGCCAGGGCAGAGAATACATTGGAGATCTGCATGGAGATCTCATTAATGGGCCTGGAAAACTGACGGGAGAAATTTAAAAATACAGTAAGTCCTCCCACATCAAAGCCCTTCAGCACGCACAGCAGGCCGCCGATACAGGCCGTCAAAGCGTAATTGACCTGGCTTAAATTGTTCATCACAGGCCCCATAACACCGCCGAAGAACTGTGCCCGGATCTGATTCTCCCGAAGCTCTTCATTTAAGATATGGAACTCCTCCTCTGCCACATCCTCATGGCAGAATACCTTGACCACCTTCTGCCCGGTGATCATCTCCTCCACATAACCGTTTAAGGCGCCCAGGGAATACTGCTGGGCCGAGAAAAACTTCTGGCTCCGTCCTGCCACCGCTCCTCCTGCCTTCATCATCAGCGGGATCATCACAAGGGTCACTGCGGTCAGATAGATATTCGTATAAAGCATCAGAAGCAGGGTTCCCACCAGACTCAGAGCACCGGAAAACAGCTGCACCAGAGTACTGCTCAGCATATTGCCGATGGTATCCACATCGTTGGTAAACCGGCTCATAATATCGCCGTTGCTGTTGGTATCATAGTAGCGGACCGGCAGAGTCTGCAGCTTGGTAAACAGGTCATCCCGCAGCCTTTGAAGGGCATTTTGGGCTACTGTCAGCATGATCTTCGCCTGGAAATAGTTCGCCAGAACGCCTGCCAGATAGATCGCTGCCATAACCAGCAAGGCGCCTGCCAGCCCTGCTGCATCGCCGCGGCTTCCGTCCGTGGGAGCGATGTATGTGTTGATGATCGGCCGCAGCATATAGGAGCCGGCCAGAGTGGCAAGGGTATTGATGATCACGCAGAAAACAGCCAGGATCATTTTCCCCTTATCGGCATCCAGATAATGCATCAGACGGCTTACTGTCTGCTTTGTATTTTTCGGCATTCCCTTCGGCCCGCCCATCCGTCTGGCGCCTCCCGGACCGCCCGGACCTGGACCTCTTCTCACCGGTGCGGAGGCTGCCCGATTTCCATATCTTCGCTTTAAGCTTTGTCTTCTCTTCTCCATATCCATCAGGCACTCACCTCCTTCTCACGATCCTTCTGGGAATAATAAATCTCCTGGTAGGCTTCACAGGATTTTAAAAGCTCCTCATGGGTACCGATAGCCAGAATTTTCCCGTCATCTAACACCATGATCTGATCTGCATTTTCCACAGAACCGATCCGCTGGGCAATGATAAATTTCGTGGTATCCTTCAGGGCAGTCCGGAAGCATTCCCGGATCTTTGCTTCGGTAGCCGTATCCACCGCACTGGTGCTGTCATCCAGAATCAGGATCTTCGGCTTCTTTAACAGCGCCCTTGCGATGCAGAGACGCTGCTTCTGGCCTCCGGAAACATTGGCGCCGCCCTGCCCCATCTCCGTATCATAACCATTTGGAAATGCTGTCACAAATCCGTCCGCCTGGGCGCTGTCGGCTGCTGACTTAAGCTCCTCCATGGAGGCCTCCTCGTCACCCCAGCGCAGGTTTTCCTCGATGGAGCCGGAAAACAGTACATTTTTCTGAAGCACCATGCCCACACCATTCCGTAGATGGCGCAGGGAATAATCCCGCACATCCACTCCATCCACCAGCACCTGGCCGGAGGTCACATCATACAATCTGGGAATCAGCTGTACCAGGGAGGTTTTTCCGCTGCCGGTGGAACCGATGATGCCGATGGTCTGCCCCGGCTCTGCAGTAAAGTTTAAGTGCTCCAGCACCAGACTGTCCTTCTGTCCATCATAGGCAAAACAGACATCCCGAAACTCCACTCTCCCCTCGGTCACCTTCCGCTCAGGCTGCTTTGCCTCATCATCCGTTAAGTCGATGTCCACATCCATGACCTCATTTACACGCTTGATACAGGCCATGGCACGGGAGCTTTGCAGGAACACCATGGAAAGCATCATAAGAGACATCAGGATCTGCACGATATAGGTGGTAAAGGCAGTCAGATCGCCTACCTGCATATTGCCGGCAATGATGATATTGCCGCCGTACCAGACAACTGCCAGCGTCGTAACATTCATGGCCAGGGTCATCACCGGCATAGTGGCGATCACGATCTTTAAAGCGCCCATGCTGGCCTGCTTAAGATTGTCATTTGCCTTCTGAAACTTCTCCTCCTCATGGTTCTCCCGGACGAAGGATTTGATCACCCGCACATTGATCAGCGCTTCCTGGATGCCGTTGTTTAAATGGTCAATGGTCTTCTGCATCATCTGGAACCTGGGATACGCGGTCTTTAAGATCAGGGCAATGGCCAGCGTCAGAAGCGGGATCACCACCAGGATCACTGCCGCTAATTTTGCGTTCATCAGAAACGCCATAATCAGCGCACCCACAAACATACCTGGTGCGCGGAACATCATCCGAAGTCCCATCATGATCACATTCTGGATCTGCTGGATATCATTGGTCAGACGGGTAACCAAGGATCCGGTGGAAAAATCATCAATATTTTTAAAAGAAAATTTCTGCACCTTGGCAAACAGATCCTGGCGCAGATCACTGGTAAAGGAGATGGATGCCTTGGCACTGAAATAAGCGCCGCCGATTCCTCCTACTGCCATCACCCCGGCAGCCAGCACCATAAGCAGTCCCATCATCACGATATACCGGGTGTCCCGGTTTGCCACTCCGTTATTGATGATCAGAGACATCAGCTTGGGAAGCATGATCTCCCCGGCCACCTCCGTCAGCATCAGGAGAGGCCCCAGAATGAACGCACTGAGATATGGGCTGATATATTTTTTGTATCGCTTCACGTCAAATTCCTCTCTTTCTCCTCCAATTGTTTTTCATCTGTATCCGTTTCTTTGCAGCTTCCTCCATTCATCTGTTCCATATTGCGGTACACACGGGCCAGCAATCTTTCCAATGCCTGGAAATCATCTTCCGTAAATCCGCCAAATATTTCCTTTTCCGTATTCA
This sequence comes from Lachnospiraceae bacterium, assembly GCA_030524635.1. Taxonomy (GTDB): domain Bacteria; phylum Bacillota; class Clostridia; order Lachnospirales; family Lachnospiraceae; genus Caccovicinus. The sequence goes on along the minus strand of JAUNGG010000011.1, from coordinate 35,779 downwards.
AAAAGATCTCATGGCTCTGATCCACCACCTGCTGGCCCTTCTCCGTTACCTGAAGACGGTTGCAGCGGTTATCGAGAGTATCCACCACCCGGCGGATGTAGCCGCCCTTTTCCAGCTTCTTTAAGGAAACGGCAATGGTAGCAGTGGAAACCTCATGCATCCTGGCAATATCCTTCTGAGATGCATCTGGATTCAAAGCAATGTACATCAGGATCTGATGCTGGCTGCGGTAAACTCCGGTCTGCTTCACCCGGCTGGCAATTACGCTCCGCTGCATCCGGGTAACCTTTGCAAACAGCTTCATAACGCGGTGGCCAGGTGTGTTGGGTTCCTGACAGCATCCGAACATAGGGTCCCTCCTTTTTCTTTTTTGAATTTCCGCTGCTGGTCAGGATCTTAAGATCTCCTTGTTTCTCCATTGCGGATTCATTAATTAAATAGTTAATAGTTAGCTAACTACTTAATTGATATACGCATTATAGCGAAAGAACATGGAAGATGCAAGGGGGGAAATGTGAAAGTTTTGTGAAATATCATCTTATATCGATTTTAACGCACAGGAATTTTCTGTATAACAAAAAGTCTCCCGCTTCTATCTTTGTGACGCAGAAGCGGGAGACCTCCCTGGTTTGTTTCAATTAAGCTTTCTATTTTCTGTAATAAGCCGCTGCACTCAGCACTTCTGTCATGATCCAGCCGCAGACCACATCAATGATCGAATGCTGTTTAATAAACATGGTAGAAATACAGATTGCCAGTGTCACAGCCCAGGACAGCAGTTTGATTTTTCTGTTTTCTTTAAAATACGGCGAATGGCCGATTACCTTATGGATCGATACGGTGCTGGACACATGGATGGAGGGGCATACATTGCAGGGCGGGTCAATACGTCTTAAAAAGCGGACAATCTCTGCACAGAAATTGGTGCTGGTGATCTCCCGCCGCAGATCCAGGCCGTTAGGCCAGATGAAATAGATGATCAGCGCCAGCGTTGCCCCGGCAAACATGATAAAGCACAGCCGCAGGTAGGAATCCTTTTCCCGAATCATGAAAAAGATCAGAAACACCGGCACCCAGGCATACCATAAAAAGTAGGGAAGCACAAACCACTCATGAAAAGGAATCAGGTCGTCGATCCAACAGTGAAGGATATATTTCGGCTCTGAGATGAATACCTCCAGCAGAAAAAATCCCAGCAAAAATACAAACAGATACAGCCCTGCCAGGCAGTACCGATGGGTCTTGATCCAATGAATTACCTTCATCTTATCCTCCGTAACTATACTAATGTGCTGTACCGTTCATTTTCAGCAAAATGTCAGCGCAGCCGGTCCTTTACGCCCGGATCGCCCACCGCATCTTGGTAGAACGGGCACGGCTGTTTCTGGCGCATTCCTCGGTGGAAGGACGGATCACATCTTCTGCGATCTGGCTGTAAAGCCCTTCTTTCTGGAACCGCTTAAAGGACTTTTTCACCATTCGGTCCTCACCGGAGTGAAAGGTTAAGATCGCCACTCTTCCTCCTGGCGCTAGGACAGAAGGAAGCTTGTCTAAAAAGGCTTCCAGCACTTCGAATTCACTGTTCACATCGATCCGCAGCGCCTGAAAGGTCCTCTGGCAGGACTTCTTCACTGCCTCCTTCTGCTCCTTCTCCGGCAGAAAAGACAGGGCATGCTCAATCACCTGCTTCAGCCTGGTGGTGGTGTCCACGGCCCGTCCCTTTTTCAGCTCCTGCATTACCGCTCTGGCGATCTCTCTGGCATAGGGCTCATCAGAATTCTCCACCAGCATTCCTTCCAGCTCCTCCTGTGTAATCTCCTTCAGACGCTCTGCCGCTGACACGCCCTTTTCCGGATCCAGACGCAGATCCAGAGGGCCGTCGTATTTAAAAGAAAAGCCCCGGTCTGGGTTATCGATCTGCATGGAGGATACCCCAAGATCTGCCAGGATAAAATCAAACAGCCCAGCCTCGGCTGCCACCTGATCCACATGGGCAAAATTGATCTGCCGCACCGTCAGGATATCCGGGCCGTAGCCCATAGCCTCCAGTCTGGCTTTCGTCTTTTTGATCTCGATGGGATCTACATCCAGCCCGTAAATATGCCCCTGGGATTCCAGGCATTTCAGCATGTGGGATGTGTGGCCGCCATAGCCCAGGGTGGCATCCAGTCCGGTCTGGCCCGGCTTGATCTGAAGGAAATCCAGGATCTCCTGAACGCAGATGGAGATATGCATACCAGCCGGCGTGCTTCCCTTTTGGATCACCTTTTCAATGGTGTCGGCATACTTTTCCGGCTGAAGCTCTTTATATTTCTCCTGAAAATTTCTCGGGTGGGTTCCTTTGTAGCGGACACGCCGCTTATGCGGCTGGTCTTGATATTCCATATCATTCCTCCTGATCCATATTTCCTATGTAAAAGAATCCTGCTGCAGAGGAGTTTTCCATGAACAAAAAATCCCTATCATATCATGACAGGGATTCCTTTTCAAAGAATACGTTCTGTATCCTACCTGCATTGCAAGGATTTTCTTTTATAACCATTATATCTGGTTTCAGCAAAAATGCAATCAGATATTCCTGTTTTATTTCTTCCACTTCTCAAATTCCGCGTCGGTACACTTCACATAATGACTTCCGGAAACCAGATGATACGTTCCCTGATTATAATCAATGCCGGAGGTCTTATAGTCATAGCTCTCCGCCACCCGTTTTTTCTCCACTACCGGATTCGGCGCCGGGATGGCTGACAGAAGGCTTCTGGTGTATGGATGGATCGGATTCTCAAAGATCTCCTCCGTGGTTCCTGTTTCCAGAAGATGCCCCAGGTGAAGCACTCCGATGCGGTCTGAGATATACTTTACCATAGAAAGATCATGGGCGATAAAGAGGTACGCAGTCCCGGTCTCCTCCTGGATATCCTTCATCAGGTTTACCACCTGAGCCTGAATGGATACGTCAAGGGCAGAAATGCACTCGTCTGCGATGATCAGCTTCGGATTCATGATCAGTGCTCTGGCGATCCCCACGCGCTGCCGCTGGCCGCCGGAGAACTGGTGAGGATACCGGCTTGCATGTTCCGGCGCCAGTCCTACCTTAGCCAGGATCTCCTTGATCTTGGCGTCCCGCTCTGCGGCAGACTGATAGGTGTGATGGATATCCAATCCCTCGCCGATGATATCTCCCACCTTTTTTCTGGGATTTAAGGAGGCCATAGGATCCTGGAAGATCATCTGCATCTGGGTCCGCAGCGATTTCTGTGTATCCTTGCTCATCCGTTTGCTGATATCCATGCCGTTAAATTGGATCTTACCGGCGGTGGGATCGTACAGCCGGATAATGCTTCTTCCAATGGTGGACTTTCCGGAACCAGATTCTCCCACCAGTCCGTAAGTCTCCCCTGGATAAATCTCAAAGGAAACATTTTCTACCGCTTTTACGGTAAAGTTTGCGCTGACCTTAAAATACTGCTTTAATCCCTCTACCTTTAAAAGAGGCTCTGCATTATAATTCACTGCCATATTCCTTTGCCTCCTTCTTCATACGCTGGATTCGTGTCTTAAGTTCCTCCGGCATGTCCACCTTCGGCGCTCTCGGGTCTAACAGCCAGGTAGCGGCATAGTGAGTGTCTGTAATCTGGAACATAGGCGGATCTGCCTTATCGTCCACCACCAAAGCATAACGGTTTCGAGGTGCAAATGCATCCCCTGCCCGCTCATGAAGCAGATTCGGCGGGGAACCTGGGATGGTGTAAAGCCGCTCATCGTCGGTATCCAGATCCGGCATGGCGGATAAAAGCCCCCAGGTGTAGGGATGGCGGGGATCATAGAAAATCTCATTGATGGTTCCCTTTTCCACGATCTTTCCCGCGTACATAACATTGACGTAGTCGGCTACCTTCGCCACCACCCCAAGGTCATGGGTGATGTAAATGACGGAGATGCCTCGTTCCTTCTGAATTCTTCGAATTAATTCAATAATCTTTGCCTGAATGGTAACATCCAGCGCCGTAGTTGGTTCATCGCAGATCAGCAGATCCGGATTGCATGCCAGGGCAATGGCGATGACCACACGCTGGCGCATACCGCCGGAAAGCTGATGGGGATAATTCTTCATCCGCTTCTCTGCATCCTCGATGCCCACTTCCTTTAAAAGCTCCACGGCCCGATCCCAGGCCTCCTTCTTCGGAGTCTTAAAGTGCCAGATCATCCCCTCCATGATCTGCTTTCCAATGGACATTGTAGGGTCCAGACTGGTCATAGGATCCTGGAATACCATAGCAATCCGCTTTCCGTTGATATGCCTGCGGATCCACTTCTTATCCTTAGTCAGAATATCCACGGTCTCCGGGCTGCCGTCCTCATGGTGATAGCTGAATTCAATGGTTCCTTTTCCCACCGTGGCATTGCCTGCCAGAATTCCCATAGCTGCCTTCATGGTAACCGACTTGCCGGAGCCGGACTCGCCTACGATGGCAACCGTCTCACCTTTGTACAGATCGATATTAACACCGCGGATGGCATGGACCGGGCCTGCGGTGGTGCGGAAGGTGATATCAAGATCACGGATCTGAAGAATCTTTTCTTTTGCTTCTGACATAATCGATCACCTCACATTTCTTTCATTTTCGGGTCAAGCGCTTCCCGCAGGCCATCTGCCACCAGGTTGAAGCTGAGCATCAGAAGTGCCATCACCACGATGGGCGGGATGATCTGATACGGATGGGTGGTAAAACTGTTAAAGCCCTCGGAGATCAGGGAGCCTAAGGAACACTGGGGCACCGGAATGCCAAGCCCTACGAAGCTTAAGAATGCTTCTGTAAAGATGGCGGTAGGAATAGAAAACATAACCTGTGTGATGATCGGTCCGATGATATTAGGCAGGATCTCACGGAAAATAATGAAAAAGCTGCTGGCTCCCAAGGTTCTGGAGGCCAGGACGAATTCCTGTTCTTTTAATTTCAGCATCTCTGCTCTGGCGATCCGGCTCATTCCCACCCATTCTGTCAGCATCAGGGCGAAGATAATGGTGACCATACCGGGCTGAAGCACTAGCAGAAGCAGTGTTACGATAACCAGCCTGGGAATACCATTGGCGATCTCCAGGATTCGCTGCATGATCATATCCACCTTGCCTCCGAAGTATCCGGAGATCAGACCATAACTCATGCCGATCACCATGTCGATGACAGCAGCAGCAACTGCAATGATCAGAGAAACTCTGGCGCCGGACCAGGTACGGGTCCAGATATCACGTCCAAAGTTATCACTTCCAAACCAGTAATACACATCATCCAGCCCTTTCGCTTCATACTGGTTCACGATCTTGCTTCCGGTGGTGGTCTTCATCGACTCATTACCGTTAAAGATTCCTAACTTCTCCAGACTCTTCACTCTGGGAGCAAAGTTTTTCTGACTTAAATTCTGTTCCGAATAGGTATATGTGTTCATTCCCGGCCCGACTACTGCCATGGCGGAGATCAGAATGATCAGAACCAGCCCGATGACGGCACTGATCTTTCGGAAATATCGGATGAAGACATCCTTCCAGAAGCTCTGGGCGGAAAAGTTGGTGTCAATGGCGATCTCTCCTGCATTATCTTTTAACCGGAAGTCAGCATCCACCGGTACATATGCGTTCTGCACAGCAGCAGCTGCTGCTGCGGATTTTCCAATTTTCATACCATCAGTCTCCTTCCTTTGTCAGCCGGATCCTGGGGTCAATGATTCCGTAAAGGATATCCACCACAAGCATAATACCGATATACATGGCTGAATAGATAAAGCTCAATGCGATTACCACGTTATAATCATTCGACTGGATGGCATTGACCAGAAGGCTGCCTACGCCTGGGATGGAGAAAATCTTCTCCACTACCAGAGAACCGGTCATCAGGTCTACGATCAGAGGCGCCAGCACCGTGATAATGGGAATCAGTGCATTCCGCAGCGCATGGCGGAAGATCAGCGCCGAGCCGGAGATTCCTTTGCTTTCTGCCAGAAGCATGTAATCGCTTCCCAGAACCTCCAGCATCTCACTTCGGGTAAACCGGGCAATACTGGCCATGGTAAACATGGACAATGCAATACTTGGAAGAACACTGGAGCTTAATGCCAGCTTTTCCTTATACAGCATGGGGAACCATCCCAGCTTAAAGCCCAGGGTATAGCTTAATGCCAATGCAAACACATAGGACGGCACAGACACACCGATAACGGAGATCACGGTGGCCATCGAGTCCCATATCGTATCATGCTTTAAGGCTGCCACCAGTCCTAAGAGCAGGCCCATAACGGCGCCCAGGCTGACGGCAAAACCGCCGATCCGGATGGAAACAGGAAGACGGGTCTGGATCAGCTGAGAGATGGGAGTGTTCTTGGAAATATTGTAGCTGACTCCGAAATCACCTTTCAGCATGTTTTTTACATAGTTAAAAAATTGAACCACGATCGGCTGGTCCAGTCCGTATTTCGCATAGAGCGCCATACGCTGGTCATTGTTCAGCTTCTCATCATTAAACGGAGAACCTGGCATCAGCTGCATCAGGATAAATAATACCAGCAGGATCGCCAGAAGGGTAAAGAGAGAAGTCAGGATTCGCTTAAGGGTATATTTCTTCACATTCTGCCTCCTTTGTTGCTGTGAAAGCCCTGCCGCCCAACAAGCGGCCTTCATTCGGATATGTCAAACGCGCCCGCCAGGCTTTCATAATGTGGCAGAGCTCTGCCGCCGGCGTGTGCAGGTTTGCGGGAAAGCGATAACCGGGCAAGGTGTCGCGATACAAAAACGGGTGCTGCAAAACTCAGTCAGAAACTGCTCTTGCTGCTGAGTGATGCAACACCCTGAAATGAAAGTGAATTACTGGATATTTCGAAATTGATCGGCTTAGTCTGCCTTAACCGTATTCTTGTAAACACGGTTTAAAGCAACTGGGTGAAACTCAACTCCGGTTACCTTGGAGGACATCATCTCTGCATTGCACTGTGTATAAAGCGGGAAGATCACAGCTTCATCCATTACGATCTTCTCTGCATCATACAGTCTTGCCCAGCGGCCTTCTGCATCGGTACACAGATCGCCGGTGGTGCACTCAGCGATGATCGCATCGTAATCAGCATTGCTCCACAGACCATAGTTGTTGGAGTTGTCAGTGATCCACATGCCAAGATAAGTCATAGGATCTGCATAGTCCGGACCCCATCTGGTCAGGCCTAACTGGAAGTTGCCGTTCTGCATATCTTCTACTCTCTGCTTCTTCGGCTCAACCGTCAGGTTTACCGTAAGTCCCGGAAGGGTGGTCTCCCACTGCTCCTTTAATACCTGTGCAACCTTCTGAGGAGCATCATCTGCATCTACTACCATATCCAGATTCAGCTGGGAAATTCCTAACTCCTCCAGGCCCTTGGCCCAGTAATCAGCTGCCTTGGCAGCATCGAAAGAGCAAACATCTGCAAACTTCTCCTGATCCTCAGAGAAATCAGAACCGTCAGGGCCTGCTGCAAACTGCATTGGAACTGCGGTAAAGGTAGGTGCGGAGCCGTCCTTTAATACATCCATGGTGATGGCTTCACGGTCGATGGCATGAGTCAGTGCCATACGGACATTTAAATTAGCCAGTTCAGGAACTGCATCCATGTTCGGGCTTACATACCACAGGTAGCCTGCACCGATGGTGGTAAACTCCGGATCATCCTGAACCTGATCCACCTGCTCGCCGTTTACCAGAGTCAGATCCAGATCACCGGTCTGATAGCTCATCAGAGCCTGCTGGGAATCCTGAATCACCTGATAATTTAAGCCTGCCAGGCTTACACGGTCAGCATCCCAGTAATCTGCATTCTTGGTTAAGTGGAATGCGGTTGCTGCCGGCTCATAGGAATCCAGAATAAAGGCGCCGTTGGAAAGGGTGGTCTCCGGGCTGGTAGCGAAGGTATCGCCGCAGGACTCGAAGAATGCCTGGTTTACCGGATAGAAGGTCGGGAAATACATTAAGGACAGGAAATAGCTGACCGGAACATTTAACTGAACCTCCAGGGTCTTATCATCCACTGCAGTCACGCCCAGCTCGCTCTTATCCATATCGCCGGCAATGATTGCCTCAGCGTTCTTTACCTGGCCGATATCACTTAACATGTAGGCGTACTCAGAAGCAACAGCCGGATCAACGGCTCTCTGCCATGCGAATACGAAGTCTGCTGCCGTTACGGGCTCGCCGTTGCTCCACTGTGCATCGCGTAAGTGGAAGGTATAGGTCGTACCGTCATCAGACAGGTCATAGCTCTCTGCGATTGCAGGAACTGCCTGGCCGTCTGCATCCATCTGCATCAGACCATCGGTATAATCTGCGATCACCTCAAATGAGGTACCGTCCGTTGCCTGCTGCGGGTCTAAAGACTGTACCGGAGTTTCCAACATGATGTTTAAGTCGGAAGTGCCGGCTACGACTTCCGCACCTTCTCCAGAATCTGCCGGTGCGCTGGAGTCAGCTGGTGCTGCTTCTGTGGCGGCAGCCGTGTCAGTTGCTGGTGCGGATGAACCGCCGCATCCTACAAGGCTGAGCACCATTGCTGAAGCAGTCAAAATTGCTAAAGCAGCTTTGGTTTTTCTCATAATTACATCCTCCTTAAATAAAATAGCGCAAGGATAGCGTTTGATTTTTCTACGCTTCCTTGCGCTGAAACATACTATAGCACTTTTCTTTTAAAAAGTCTACTAAAATTTCCAAGATATTAATTTTTGGTTATTTTTCCTATTAAGAAACAAATTCTTTTGTTTCTTAAGTGAGCAATGACGAAAAAAGTGTTCTGCCAGAAGGATCTGTCAGCTCCTCCATCGTTCCAAACGCGGAATCCTTCATTTTTTCTGCAAGCTGCCTGCGGATCTCCCTAATGTCCGCACCTGCCAGTTTTTTTTCGTCTACCAGCCGGCGCCCGGCTACATACACCATTTTTACATTGGAACTGTTAGCGCTGTAGACCAGTGCGGAATAGGGATCGTAAACAGGGAACATATTGGCAGAATCCGTCTCCACCAGCACCAGGTCTGCTTCCTTCCCCGGCTCCAGGGAACCGGTGATACCATCCAGTCCCAGAGCTCTTGCTCCGCCGATGGTAGCCATGGCCACGATCTCCTTTGCCGGAAGGGCGCTGCGGTCCCGGTTCTCATTTTTGTGGAAATTGGCACAGAAGCGCATCTGGGTAAACAGATCCAACGTGTTGCCGCTGGCTGGTCCGTCGGTGCCAAGTCCTACCGGGACCTGATGCTCCAGCATGGAAAGCACCGGAGCCACGCCTTTGGCTGCCTTGGTATTGGAGGCAATACAGTGGGAAACGCTGCTTCCCCGCTTCTTTAACAGCCGGATATCGGACTCTGACAGATGGATGCAGTGCGCTGCCAGGGTTGATGGCCCCAGCACACCGATCTGGTCCAGGAATTCCACGGGAGTACAGCCAAACCTCTCCTCCAGCTCTCTCATCTCATAATCCATCTCCGCTGTGTGGAGTGTGAACGGAACCTGGTACTTCCGGTCCAGCTCATAAACCTTTTGCAGCGTTTTGGGACTGCAGGTGGTGGTGCCGTGAGGCGCCAGGCAGCAGGATACTCTGGGGTGATGCTGGTACTTCTTCATCATTGCTTCCCCGTAGGCAATGGCCTCTTCCACTGACCTTACATCACAGGCTCCCTGCTCCATAACGGTTTCCCCGGCAATTCCCCGAATCCCCATCTCATCCATGACCCTGGCGATCTCACCCTCAAAATAGTACATGTCGAAAACGGTGGTGACTCCGGCCAGCAGAAGCTCGCAGACTGCATACCGACTGGAAAGAGCTGCCATCTCAGCATCCATGGCCTGCTGCTCCATGGGAAGCAGGAACACACGCAGGCGGTCCTTGCAGTCATCCCCCAGGCCGCGGAAGGGTATCATGCCAAGATGACAATGGGTATTTACCATGCCCGGCATAATGATGCCGCGGGCAGCATCCACAATACGGTATTCCCCCTCAGCATGCTCTTTTTTTGTTTCCAGTTTTTCCCATTTATCATTACAAACCGATTCCAGAAGAGGCTCGATCTCCTCCATAGGGCCAGCCTGCAAAATTTTATTTTCCTCAAACATCACATATCCGTCAGGATACCAGTCCATGCTCTGGTTCATGGTCAGCACGATCCCATTGATCATTATTGTTTTCATACATCCAAGCACTCCTCTGCGATCAATGCCACTTTTTTCTGTGTTTTTACGTCCAGAAGCCCGTAATCCGTCAGCTTCAAAGCTGGAGAAACCGGAAGCGCCAGGGTAGACATGGACATGATCTCATTGTTATTTTCATATCCCAGCGCAGCCATCGCTCCCCGCACCCTGCCAAGATCCTTGGCCAGCTTCTCAAGGGGACCGTCATTGATAATGCCTCCTACCTGTAATAGGGCCTCCGCAGCTACCGCTCCTTCTGCTGCAACCACATATCCCCCCTGAAGGGCTATGACCCGATTCTGGGCAATCACCATATCCTCCGGCGAATTTCCCAGCACCAGAAGATTATGACTGTCATGGGACCAGGTGGTGGCCGCTGCTCCCGGTTTCTGGAAGGCTCCCTCCACCAGCCCTGCTGCAATATTTCCATTCCTGCCATGCCGCTCAAAAATCACAGCCAGACAGAGCCCTGCCTCCTGCCAGCAGATGACACCATTTCTTACCGGGATCCTCCGTCTGACCAGCTCCGTGGCCGTTCCGAAGGTGCCGATCCGGATCACATTGGCCAGGACACTGGTGCAGGCCTTTCCTGCCGTCAGGATAAAGTCGGAAGCCACTGCTCCGCGGCAATGCACGGAATGATAAAAATGGGGCGGAAATATGGTATCCGCTGCAAAACGAGACGAGCATACGGTACTGACAGCAGATGGCTCTTCCTCCTTCGGATCTGCTTGTTCCGCCGCCTTTCCTGCACTCCCGGCCATCCACCAGCTCCCGGACACCAGCCGGCCGCTTTTGACTACGGCAGCCGGGCGGAAGGTATCCAGATCCTGCAGCAGCAGGAAATCCGCCAGCTTTCCCGGCCCGATCATGCCACGGTCATCTAAATGCATCCGTCTGGCTGGTGTATAGGTGGCGCAGTAGATAGCCTTCTCAACCGGCATTCCTGCCTGAACGGCAGCCAGCAGAATACGGTTTAGCTGTCCCTCCAACAGCTGGTCCGGCATGGTATCGTCTGTGATCAGAGCAACATTTTCATACAGCCTGTGGCTGCACACTGCCTCCACCACCTCCGGGGTCAGAGATTTTCTCTGCAGCTCCAGAAACATTCCCAGATCCGACTTTTCCAGAACGGACTCCGGGGTCTGCTGGGTGTGGTCGGCATCCACTCCGGCGAAGATAAAGCGGTTTAAGTCCATTCCTGTGATCTTCGGGCAGTGCCCCTCGATCCGGATATCCCGCCCCCGCCGGCTGCGGCACATACGGATCAGGCGAAGAGTCTTTGTATCGGCTTTATGAGCCAGTGCAGCATCCGGCTTTGAAATCAGTCCATCCGGCTCTTCTGGCACCAGATCCCTAAAGTTCATCACCTCACCCAGACACAGCACCCGATCATCCTCTAAAAGCTGCCTGGTCTCTTCCTCCCCGATGGCCGCTCCCGGCGTTTCCAGCTCCCAGCTGGTAGCAGGAACACTGGATGGGATGGCATAAAAAATATCCATCTCCGTTTCCTGATCCATAAAGGAGCAAATTCCCTCCATGCCGAATACATTGGCGATCTCATGGGCATCTGCCACTACCGTGGTGGTCCCGTGCTGCAATGCAAGCCGGGAAAATTCCTTTGGATAGGTCATGGAGCTTTCAATATGCATGTGGATATCGATCAGTCCCGGGATCAGATACATCCCGCTGCCGTCGATGATCCGATCACATGCACCTGCAAATTTCGGGGAAACCGCTAAAATGCGTTCCCCCGAAACTGCTACCTCTCTCTTTTCAAAGCATTGCCGGAAGGTCTGATAGACCCAGGCATCCTTTATGATATAATCAACCTTCACAAAATCTCCTTAGTTGTTGATAATGCGGTTCCACTGATCAATCCAGCTGTTTAACTGGGGATTCACGAAGGAATAATCCAGCGCCTTTGCACCCTCTGCTACCTTGCCGTAGGTCATGTTCTTGGCCTCCTCCTCGGTAAAGGTTACCTTACTGTTGGTAGGCGCCTCGTTTAATGCCTTTCCGGTCTTGGTCTGAAGCTCTTCACTTAACCGGTAGTTTAAATAGGCATATGCCAGATCCTTATTTTTACAGTTTTTGGTGATGCTGATAATGTTAAAGTTTGCATAGGTGGTCTCCGGGCTTACATAGATCAGATTTGGATTTGCTGCCTGAATGGTGGGCACACCGAAGTTTCCTACTACAGCAGCAGCCACCTCACCGGAGGTAAACATGTTGATTAAATCAGAGGACTTGGTGTAGGTCTTTACCAGGTTTGGCTTCAACTCAGAAAGTGCCTGGAAGGCAGCCTCGCCGTTGTCGCTCTTGATATCAACGCCTGCGTGATCGCTTGCCATGTATACCATAGCCGGACCGAAGGTGGTGGTGATCTCCGGGATGGAAACCATACCCTCCAGACGAGGATCCCACAGATCATCAAAGCTGGTGATCTCAAAATCCACCACATCCGGATTATACATAATGCCGATGCTGTTGATGGTGTAGGCTACGCCCTGGCCTTCCTCTGCCATGGTCTTGGCTGCGGTGATCATATCGGCTGCATTTTCCAGCTTGCTTAAATCAATATCCTCAAATAAGCCTTCTGCAATTCCCTTTGCTGTCATAGCCTGGGATAACTCGATCACATCGATGGTGGACTGGCTGTCCGCTGCCAGCTTGGTGTAACGGTCATTGGCTCCGCCGGTCTCCGTCACGATCTCGCAGTTAAACTCCTCCTCAAACGGGGCGTAAACCTCCTCCGCAGAGATATCCTCGCTTAAACCGAAGGTGGAAAGAACCAGCTTCTGTCCGCCTGCTGCACTGGAGGAATCACCGGAACCAGCTGCCTGCTCCGTGTTCTGTCCGCCTGCATTGCCGGAATTCCCGGCGCTGTCTCCAGATGCCTGTCCGCCGCATGCAGTCATCACCATAGCGGCGCAAAGAATGGATGCTAATACTCTCTTTTTCATAATTGTCTCTCCTTTACTTTTCATTTTTACTTTCTTACCAGGATCAGCTTATCCTCCGGCAGATACAGCCGGATCGAATCACCCTCCTGGAATGCATACTCCGTATCCATATTTACCTTCAGCGTCCCCGCTGCGGTGCTCACCTCGTACTGATAGCTCTTTCCAAGGAAGGTGCGCACTCCTACCGTTCCGGTGATCACATTCTCCTTCTGGCCGTCCTCTGCCAGCCGGATATCGTCCGGGCGGATGGTTCCGGAAAAGGGCTCATTGCCCCAGCTCATGGACACACGGAACGTGCTTCCGTCTGACGCCTGATAGCAGTTATTGCCTGCCGGCTTCAGCTCCAGGAAGTTTTCAAACCCGATAAACCGTGCCACAAACTCGGTGGCAGGGCGCTTGTAGATATTTTCCGGGGAATCGTACTGCTCGATCACACCCTGGTTCATAATGGCAACCTTGTCGGAGATGGAGAAGCACTCCTCCTGGTCGTGGGTGACGAACAGGGTGGTGATTCCCAGCTTCTTCTGCAGCCGCTTGATCTCCACACGCATGCTGACTCTCAGCTTGGCATCCAGGTTGCTTAAGGGCTCATCCAGAAGGAGAAGCTTGGGCTCGATCACCAGCGCACGGGCCAGAGCCACACGCTGTCTCTGACCGCCGGACATCTCCTTGGGGAAACGGCTTGCCAGCTCGGTCAGGCCGCAGACCTCCAGAATCTCCTTTACCTTCCTGTCAATCACGTCCTTCTCCACCTTTCTGGTGCGGAGGCCGAAGGCCACATTGTCATAGACGCTTAAATGTGGAAACAAGGCATAGCTCTGAAACACCAGGCCGAAATTCCGCTTGTGAACCGGACACCGGGTCATATCCTCCCCATCCAGCGTAAAGGTGCCGCCCTTTGGCTCGATAAATCCGGCTACTACACGGAGCGTTGTCGTCTTTCCGCAGCCGCTGGGACCTAAGAGGGAAACCAGTTCTCCCTTTTCCACATCCAGATTCAGTCCCTTTAAAATCTGTTTTTTCTTATCATAACTAACGTCGATCTGATTTAATGTCATGAAAGCCATTGTCATTTTCCTCCTATTTTGCCAGGGAAGCGATGCCCAGGGTCTTATCTACGATTACCATGATGATCACAGTAGCCGCCATCAGCAGCACAGAAACTGCTGAAACAGTAGGGTCGTAATTGTACTCAATATAATTCATCAGCGTCGCCGGGAAGGTGCTGACTCCCGGTCCGGTCAGGAACATGGACACTGGAATATTGTTAAAGGAATTGATAAATGCCAGCATAAACGCAGAGGAAATGCCGGAGGTCACATTAGGCAGGACCACCTGGAAAAATGCCTTCCCCTTGGGACAGCCCAGGCTCCATGCCGCCTCCTCGATGGAAAAGTCAAACTGCTCCATGGCAGAGCCTACCACGCGGATCACGTAAGGCAGCGTCACCATAAAATGGCCGGCTAAAAGACTTGGCAGCACCGGAATCCGGAAGGTCAGGATCAAAAACTGGTACAGGATAAAGCCGATTACGATTCCCGGCACAATGGTAGGTGACAGGAAAATGGATTTTAACAGCTGTCGTCCCTTCATATGAGAACGTGCCAGGGCATAAGCCGCCGGAACACCTACTAAAAGAGCAATGATGGTAGCCAGGAATGCTACCTCCAGGCTGGTTAAGAAGGAGCGCCGGAAGGATTTTAAGGAAAATACGTTAGCAAACCATTTCACCGAAAAGGAATCAATGGGAAAGGTGATGGCGCTTCCGCCTCCGAAGGCCGTCACGGTAATGATCAGCAGCGGGATCATTAAAAACGCGAAAATAACTGCTGCATAGGCAGTAAGCCATTTATTCTTTTTCATCCCTTTTCACCTCTCTTATCCAGCTTCGCAGCCAGCGCGTTGAAGCCCTTGATCACAACCAGGGTAACAATGATCATAATCAGCGCCACCACGGAAGCGCCGTTCCAGTCTCCTACGGACATGGCCCGCTGATAGATCAGGGTTGCCAGAACCATGTTGCTGTTGCCTCCTAACAGCTGAGGCGTGGTGTAGGCCGTCAGCGTTCCGGTAAATACCAGGATGCCGCCTACAATAATGCCGGGAAGGCTCATGGGGAAGATCACCTTCATAAAAGCTAAAAGGCGGTTGGCGCCAAGGCTTTGAGCGGCTTCCATCATGTCATCATCAATATTTTCCATCACGCCGGTTACAGTCACGATCATCAGCGGAAGGAACAGGTAGACAGAGCCGATAATAATAGCAAAATCTGTGTACAGAAGCTTCATAGGCTTCTCCACCACATTGAGGGCCATCAGAAGCTTGTTTACGATCCCATTGCTTCCCAGAATATTAATCCAGGCAAAGCTTCGGATGACGGAGTTGGTCATCATAGGGAAAATGGACGCTGCCAGAAGAAGTCCCCTCCACTTCTTGCTGCACCGGCTGATAAAGTAAGCAGTGGGAATTCCTCCCAGCATACAGACTGCTGTGGTGATCACTGCAATCCGGACTGTCCTGAAAAAGATCTTCAGGTAATACTCGTCCTGGAAAAACTGCACATAAGCGCTGAAGGGATAATCACCTATGGTGAAGGTGGGAACCAGCACTTTTAGTAAGGGCATGGCCAGACATACCAGCAGGATGATAAGACCTGGCGCCAGCATGATCCATGTACTGCTTTTTTTCATACTTCTCCTCCTTTTCGTGTTTCGCTTTTGGCTTTCATGTCTTGCTTTTGGATTGATTTTACTTATTAAGTTTTCTAATTTAAACCTTTACGGTTATTATAAAAAGTTATATAATATACGTCAAATACATAAATTCTATTTTTTTTATGCAGTAAAGCTATTTTATTTACGGAGGTGCAGAATGGACCTGAAGGAGGCGCGTTATATCTTAGCCATCGCAAAACATAAAAACATCGGAAAGGCTGCGGAATCGCTTTTTATTTCCCAGCCTTCCTTGAGTAAATATCTGAAAAATCTGGAGCGGCAGCTGGGGGCGCCTTTGTTTTCGCGGATCGATAATGCTTATATTCCTACCTATATTGGGGAGCGGTATCTGCATTATGCGGAACAGATTGCGGCGTTTGGGGAGGAATGGGATCAGGAGTATGAGGATATCACTCACAAGGAGCAGGGGCGTTTGAATATTGCCATCCCGATCATGCTGGGAAGCACGCTGCTGCAGCCTACCTTGATGGAGTTTCACCGAAAATATCCCTATGTGACCATCAATGTGATGGAGGAGGTTAATTTTGTGGCAGAACAAACGCTGCGGAATCATTCCATTGATCTCACCTTTTATAATGTCCACGAATTTCCTAAATTATTAGACTATCAGATCATTCGGAAGGAGGAAATCGTGCTGATCTTATCAGAAAACCATCCACTGGCTGGGAGGGCAGAAAAAAAGCCAGGGTATCAGTACCCCTGGCTGGATCTGCGGTTATTAGAGCAGGAAAATTTTATCCTCCTGTACCCGGATCAGAATACAGGAGGAATCGCATTAAAAATATTTGAGGAGTATGAAATCCAACCGCCGGTGCTGCTCCACACCCGAAACAGCCAGATGTCCATCCAGCTGGCTATGGATGGAATGGGAGCTGCCTTTGCGCCGGCTTCTTATTTCCATTCTCTGGAAAGGAACAGACCCGATCATCCCCTTTGCTTTTCCATTGGCAGACAGCCGGTGGAAACCACAACCATCGCCGCCTACCAGCCGCGGCGGTATCTGCCGCAGCACGCCAAGGACTATATCCAGATCATCCGGGAATACTGCTGTCCCGATGAAACCAGGATTAGACTTCCAGGTGCTTCCAATCCGCAGAAGGAGATCACATAGGAATCTTCCCATATGGTCTGGGTAAATCTCCAGGGTACGTTCTCCTTCTGGGCTCCTGCTTTCAGCAGCTTCATCTGGATCTCTCCCTGGGGTTGCCTGCCGAAGGAAAATTCCACTGCAGGAAAGTCCAGGGCCAGGCCAATACCCAGTGCCTTTGCATAGCTTTCCTTCAACGTCCAGATCCGGAAAAATTCCAGATCCCGATCCCTTTCCGAGCAGGCTTCCAGATGTCTTCTCTCTCCATCTGTCAGGATCCTCCGTGCAGCCCCAAGTCTTGCCGGGCGGAGCTGCTCTACATCGATCCCCAAAGGCTGATTTCCCAGGGCACAGACCGCCACAGATCCGCTGTGGCTGATATTAAAATGAATCTGCGGAAAATCCGGCAGATATGGCTTTCCCCGCTCCCCTTTTTGAATCTGAGCAGAGAGATCGTGAAAAGAAAGACCGTATTCCCGGTGCAGACCATATGCCAGAAGCTCCAGCCCGGCCTGATGCTCCATTTGGTATTTTTCATTTCTTTGAGAAACTGGGATCTCAAACTTTGTTATATAAATCATTTCACATCCCCTTTTCTAATTGGCCATTTTATCCCTATCAGTCTTTTCGATACCGGACCATAGATCCAGTCCAGAGCACATCCGATTCCCAGCGCCATCCCATAAGAAATAATGGATAAGCCCAGCCAGAGAAGCCATAGCCTTGCAAGCCCCCCGCTTTCCGGCACCGCCCGAATGACGGTCCCGGCACCATCACTGATCAGGCCCGTTGTGGGATTTCCTGCCAGATATCTGGAAATCCACTCTCCCAGCCAAAACTGGGTAATGCCATGCATCAGATAAATATAAAAGGAACGCCGGGTAATAAAATTGATCACATTAGAAAACCGTTCTGCAATATGCGCCCCATATGTGGTCACAGCCAGATAGATTGCTGTAGTCATCAGAATCATCGTCACAGAATAATTATGGATAGCCGGATTCTCCCGCTCCCAGAAACAAATCTCCCAGGCAGAAACCAGAAAAGCCAGACCTCCTGTCCGGATCAGCCAATTTTTCTCCTTCCCCGATAATTCCAGACTGTCCAGAAGATAACCAAGAATACAGTAAAAAAGCCAGCTGTAAAAAGGATAGGAGGTCAGAACCATCTCCAGGCTGAAAATCTGGTACAAATTCTGAATGAAAAAGTATGCCATAGTAACGCAGGTAAGGATCCGTTTCTCCCTCTGGCTCATGGCTGCAAACATTTTCGCCAGAAACGGCACTGCCAGGTAAAATCCAGCCAGCGCAAACACAAACCAGAAATATCCCTGAATATGGCACTGAAGAAAATCCTTCACAAATCCCTTCCAGAAGGAAAAACCGATTCCATTTCTTCCGTATACATACCAGTAATAAAAAAACGCTGCCAGCAGCACGGGAATCCCAATCTTTACCACACGCTTCCAGTAAAAACGACCGATTCTGCCATCATAGTGTTCCAGAAGAAACCGTCCGCTGATCATGAAAAATAAGCCGTTGGAGGTTAGCAGGATGGTTCGGATCACTTCATGAATCCGATAGGCCCGAACATCTCCCGCCGGCATCAGCTCTGCCACGGACAGCATATGGACTGCGATTACCATAAAAATGGCAAGGCTTTTTAAAAGATTGTAATTGGCGGCCTGTGGACGAGCGTTTGTATGTTTTATCATTTTCTTCACATGCTTTCTGTTCTTTATCAATTAAATAACAATAAAGGGGCTAAATAAGTACGATAGCGATATTTTATCAGGAGGATGCCGTAAAGTCAATCTGTGATTGACAATATTTGTAAGATATGATATACTTCTTATGAAATGTAAATTTTTTACATATTTCCAGTAAATCTATTTTACCAATTGCGAACTTTATTTCCATCGACTATAATAGAAAGGAAATCATTTCATGAAAGATAGGGAAGAAAAGGCATTACAATGGCACTCCGCTTTCCACGCAGCAATCCAAATCGAGCTTATGGAGGATATGGAATTTCTGCAGTTTTTTCAGGAATATAATCTGACCCAAAAACCCCTTCAGATTGACACCCTGATTATCAAAGTAGAGGCCGGACGAAAAATCAAGAAAAGCTTCGGCCGGATTTTTCGTCAGTACAATATCATCGAATATAAAAGTCCCACCGACTATTTATGTGTAAATGATTTCTATAAGGTGCTGGGGTATCTCTGCCTGTATCAATCGGATACCGAGAAGGTAATGGAAATCCCGCCAGATGAACTGACTATGACGCTGGTCAGCAATCATTATCCCCGTGAAATGATTAAGCATCTGCAGCAGCAATACCATGCAGAAATAAAAAAAGCATTTCCCGGCATCTATTATGTAACAGGTCTGCTGTTTCCCATGCAGATTTTAATCAACCAAAAGTTATCCAAGGAAGAAAATGTCTGGTTAAGCCGGCTGCGTCAGGATCTTCAAGAAGAAGAGGATATGAATCCATTAATTCATGCCTACAAAGGACATGATAAAAGTCCTCTCTACGCCGCTGTAATGGATTTGATTGTACGCGCTAACCAGAAGCATTTTAAGGAGGGATCGGAACAAATGTGTGATGCATTACGAGAATTATTTGCTGATGAATTAAAACAGATGAAGCAAAATGGACTTGAAGAGGGACGAGCGGAAGGCCGCGCACAGGGACATGCAGAAGGACTTGAAATAAAATTAATTCAGCAGGTATGCAAAAAACTTCTCAAAGGAAAATCTCCTGAAACAATCGCTGACGATCTGGAAGAGGAGCTGGATGTCATCAACCGCATCTGCAGCGCCGCTCATCCCTTTGCTCCTGATTATGACTGCAATAAAATCCACGCGGTGCTCTCCTCCCGGACTGACAGCCAAGGCTGCTTGAAATAAGCAGAAACCCTTCATAATTTCAGCAATCTATAATTTACAAAAGCTCCAATTTCTTTTGTCCAGAAATTGGAGCTTTCTGTTTTGGCTGATCCACCGAATCCGAACTATTATCTGCAAATTCTTACGGTCTTTCCTGCTTTTTCGCTCTCAGCCAGGTATTCAGAACTACGGCAAATATAGCATCCTTCCTGCCTTCTTTACCGGATAAAATTCGTCTTAATCTTCGTTTCTCCCACCGGATGGTCGATTCCCTGCTGCTTTCCTGCCTCAATACACTTTAACATCCATGCCATATTATGTCCCAGAGTCCGCATAATCTGAAGCCCCTCCAGATCCTGAGCCACATCCTCCGCACAGCTTCCATGAACCATATTCCAATAGTTGGAGGATACAACCGGCATTTTATTGAACAGGAAATACTTATTCAGAGCATCCAGTGTTGCCGTGGTTCCTGCTCTTCTTGCCGATGCGATGGCCGCTGCCGGCTTATAGGCCAGATACTTGCCGCCGGAGCAGAACATCCGGTCCAAAAAGGAAAGGATGGAGCCGTTTGGAGAAGCGTAATAAACTGGAGAGCCTACGATCAGGCCATCTGACTCCTTCGCCTTCTCCACTGCCTGACAGACCGGGTCCTCCGTAAAGACACAATGTCCCAGCTTTCCGCAGCCGCCGCAGCCAATACAGCCATGGATCGCCCCCGTTCCGATCTGAAGGATCTCGCTGTCAATGCCCTCCTCCTTCAATGCCTTTGCAATCTCGCTTAATGCGGTGTAGGTGCAGCCCTCTGCGTGAGGACTGCCGTTAATCATTAATACTTTCATAACTATTATGCTCCTTTTTCTGTATTAAAACGTAACTGTAAAACTACTTTTTGCTGTGTCAATCTGCAGACTGTATACAGCCTTACAAGCAAACCTCACCCCAGCATCTGCAGAATATCCCCTCTGGTCAGACTGCCAAAGGACAAGGTGCCTTCCGCAATAATCTGATCCGCCAGATTCTTCTTGGATTCCTGCAGCATCATAATGTTTTCTTCAATGGTCCCTTTGGTGATCAGCTTAAACACAGAGACCTGCTTCTCCTGCCCGATGCGGTGCGCCCGGTCGGTTGCCTGGTTTTGCGCCGCTACATTCCACCATGGATCGTAGTGGATCACCATATCGGCTGCTGTCAGGTTCAGTCCGGTGCCTCCTGCCTTCAGAGAGATCAGGAACACCGGCACATCGTCGCTGTGAAAGGCTTCTACCATCTGGAGCCGCTCTTCCTTGGATGTGCTTCCTGTCAGGGTGTAGAAGCGGATATCCTCCTCCTTCAGCCGTTTTTCGATGATGGCAAGCATGGAGGTAAACTGGGAGAATAGAAGGATCTTATGGCCGCCCTGGACGCCGTTTTTCACCAGGTCGATGCAGGTATCCAGCTTGGCGGAGCCGCCTTTGTAGTTCTCATAGCACAGGCTGGGGTCGCAGCAGATCTGGCGCAGCCTGGTAAGGCCTGCCAGGACCTGAAGCTTGTCGGAGTTGTAGGCTCCGTCGGTCTGGTTCTCCAGCTCTGCCTTCAGCCTTGCTGCATTGGCTGTGTAAAGCTCCTTCTGACGGCCCTCGAACCGGGAATATACATAGGTTTCCAGTTTATCCGGCAGCTCCTTCAGCACATCCTTTTTCAGCCGGCGCAGGATGAAGGGGCCAATCAGGCGCTTTAAGTTCCGGACCGCTTCCTCATCCCCTTCCTTCACAATCGGGGTTTCATAGGATTTCTTAAACTTCTGATAGGTGAATAAAAATCCAGGCATCAGATAGTCGAAGATGCTCCACAGCTCACTGAGCCGATTTTCAATGGGAGTTCCTGTCAGGGCAAAGCGGGTCTTGGCGCAGATAGCCTTTACCGCCTTGGCACTCTGGGTGGAGGCATTTTTGATATACTGGGCCTCATCGATCACCTGGTAGCGGAAGGACATCTTTTCATAATGCTCCATATCCCGCTTCAGCAGCTCGTAGGAGGTGATCACAATCTGGCAGCCCTGCTCATCCAGGGAATGGAGAAGCGCCTCCCGCTCAGCAGCATTGCCGGCTACTGCGCAGACGCCAAGCTGGGGAGCAAACTTCTGGAATTCGTTTTCCCAGTTGTAAACCAGGGAAGCCGGACAAATGATAATGGACCGGTCTTTTCCCTGTACGCCTTCCTCTGTTCCATACTCATCAGCAAACAGGGAGATCATCTGCAGCGTCTTTCCCAGTCCCATATCATCTGCCAGAATTCCGCCGAACCCGTATGCGTCCAGGGTCCGCAGCCAGCGGTAGCCGATCTTCTGGTAGCCTCTCAGCACGCCCTGCAGGGAAACCGGAACTGCAAAATCACTGTCTTCCACAGCCTTCATCCCGCGAACCATGGCCTTAAACATCTGATCCCGGTAAAATGCGATCCCCGGCCCTTCTTTAAACAAGCTGTCCAGGTAAAGGGCACGGTAACCCGGCAGGCGGACTCCATTGCCCAGCAGCTCCTCTGCAGACAGGGAAAGGCCCTCGCTTAAGCGGGCCACTGCCAGCAGGCCGCCATCCTCCAGTTTTAAGAATTCACCGGATTTCAGGCGGTAAAACTTCCGCTTCTGCTGGTATGCCTCCAGGATCTTCGTCAGATCGCTGCTGGTCAGACCTTCCATATCGATCTTAATATCCAGCCAGCCGCTTCCCATGGATACGTTGGCCTCCACCTTAGGAGGCGGAAGAATCTTCCATTTTCGAATGGTATCGGAAATCAGAACAGAGCCTAGCTGTGAAAACTCTTCCATTCCGCTTCCGAGCAGACGAAACAGTGTCTCATCATCATTGCGGATAACCAGCTTTTTCTCATCCGGCTCCTTGTATTTAAAGTACCGGGCAATCACCTGGCTGACACGGAATTCTCCCGGCACATCCCGGCATACCGTCCTTGGAAGGGTTTCATCCTCAATGGGATGGAAGGAATAATCCCCATAGGAAAGAACCGGCTCCATGGAAAGCTCTCCCGGCCGCTCCGAATCAAAACGGAACTCGGCCCGCAGCGGTTTGGGACGGTAAGCTTCCCAGTCGATCTCATCCCCGTCAAAGATACAGTAAGGCTCGATCTTGCGGAGCACCCGCTCATAGAAAAGAGGAATATCCTTCTCATTCACAGTTACCGTACTCTTAATGCTCTGATTCATCTGGTCCACAAACACGCCCAAAGTCCGGCTGCACTCCTCGTCGCACCGGTAAAGCCGTGTCTCATCCCCCAGATACAGGCACTTCTCCCCAAAGAAGGTAAACCGCTTGCCGCTTAAGGACACGGAAAGCCCATCCCTCCCCTGCTGCTTCACCTGCACATGAAACTGTGGATTCTGGCGGCAGATCAGAAGCAGGCTCTTCCCCTTCATGCCCACCTCGGTTTCCACCACCCTGTTTTCCATAATGGAGAAAAATCGGTCACGGTTCTCCCGGTTCAGACTCAGCTCCCGAAGAGGCGGCTGAGTCTCAAAGGAAGACTTCCGAAACTGGGAGTAATACTCCCGGTAGGTGTTGGCGATCTCCACTACCAGCTCTACCAGAGGCCGGCACTCCGGCGTAAAGGCATCCAGGCTATGATGAAAGGCAAAATTCTTTCCATATTCTACCAAGCTTCCATGACTCACAGCCTGGGCAAAGGAAACCAGATCCTTTATGATATACTGCCGTTCCCGGCCTACTTTAAACTCCACCTTCACCTCACGGCTGTTGTTGGTGATCATCAGCCTGGGGATCAGCATCACGTAGGCCTCCTGCCCCTCCAGCTGGATCTGAGCCACCTCACGGTTGGTATACTCCCGAATCATAGTACGCACTTCCTGAGAAGTATAGACCAGAGACGGAGCACCACTGGTTTTCGTACTTTTTATGCTTTTCTGATATGCTTCCCATACAGCCGCCCCATGACAGCACATTCCCTTATAGGAATTTCCTTCCCCGCAGGAACAGGAGTAGTCCCGCACCGAACTACCCCTGCCATAAAGCTGTACCTGATATTCTGCCCCGGCATCCTCTACCAGAGCTTTAACTCCTACCTCGCCCTTCCAGAAGGCGCTGGTCGATAGATTTTTAATTTTCAAAACAGGCTCCCCCCGTTAACTTGACGCCGCTGCATCACTGCAGAGCCACACTGCCCATACACTGCTGTGCCAAAACCAGCTGCGCTTCTTCTACATCCGCTCCGGTGCCTCAAAGCCAAGCACCTGAATGCAGGCACTCAGTACATCCTTTGCCAGCGTGATCAGCCCGATCCAGCTTGCCTGCTGCTTTTTGTCCTCCTCTGACAGGATCTTGGTGTCATGATAAAAACGATTAAAATCATTGGACAGATCGTAAATATACTGACAGATCTTGTGAGGTGCCTTCTCTGCAAATGCCGTCTCCAGCACATCGTTATACTTGGCAATCTCCAGCATCAGATCCTTCTCTGCCTCCGATGCCGCCGGAAGGATAGCAAGGCTCTCTGTGCTGCCCTGCTGATCCCTGTACTTGCTTAAAATAGACTTGATGCGGACGATGGTGTAAAGAATGTAAGGCCCGGTATTTCCCTCAAAAGAAATAAAGCGGTCAATATCAAAAATATAATCCTTTGCTGCCTGATTGGAAAGATCGCCGTATTTTAAGGCAGCCAGCCCTACTGTCTTCGCTGTCTCCTTGGCCTCCTCCTCAGATACGGTCCTATTCTCCATGATCCTCTGGTAAACCGCCTCGTCGATATCTGCAATCAAATGCTCCAGACGCATCACGCCGCCGTCACGGGTCTTAAAGGGCTTCCCGTCCTTGCCGTTCATGGTGCCGAAGCCTAAAAAGCTCATGGACTGATCCGGTGCTACAAATCCGGCCTTCTTTGCTACCCGGAACACCTGGGTGAAGTGAAGCTCCTGGCGCTTATCTGCAATATAGATATAGGCATCTGGATGGAAGTCCTTCTCTCTCTCAATAATGGTTCCCAGATCCGAGGTGGCGTACAATGCCGCTCCGTCTGACTTCCGCACGATACATGGCGGAAGCTCCTTGGTATCTGCAGGCTCCCCGATATCCACAACCAGCGCTCCCTGGCTCTCATAAGCCAGCCCCTGGTCGATCAGGTTCTGGATCAGATCCGGAATGTACTTCTGGGCATCGCTCTCGCCCTTCCATAAATCAAAGGAAACACTTAAGTTTCCATAATTCTTCTTTAAATCTGCCTTGGACACATTCATAATGTGATTCCAGATAGCGGTATATGGAGGGTACCCCTCCTGCAGCTTTCTGGTAGCCAGATGGGCACGCTCCGCAAATGCCTTGGATGCTGCCTCCTTCGCTGCGATCTCCTCCTCGCTCATGCCCTGCTCTCTGGCCTCATCTGCCTTAAACTTGGCCTTCTTGCTGGCAGTGGGATAGATATCCTCCAGTTCGCTGATAGTAAAGGGAGCCTCCTTGGGATATGCTCCTGTAAAGCTCTCATCAAAGTAGGGCAGCTCCGGCTTCCGGTCCCGCAGCTCCTCAATGATCAGTCCCATCTGCAGTCCCCAGTCCCCCAGATGAACATCGCCGATCATGTTATGCCCCAGCGCCCGTCCCATCCGCTTGATGCTTTCACCAATAACTGCGGAGCGCAAATGGCCTACATGCAGCGGCTTCGCCACATTGGCTCCGCCGTAATCCACGATAATCGTCAGAGGCTTCTCCTGTGTCTCCAGCCCCAGCCGCTGATCTGCTGCCATCTGATTCAGATATTCCGCCACAAATCCGCCATCCAGCTTTAAATTGATAAAGCCCGGCATCACGGCATCACACAGGGAAAACATATGGCCTTCCCGCAGCTTTGCCACCACATCACCAGCAATATCAATCGGCTTTTTCTTATATGCCTTGGCTGCCGCCATGGCGCCATTGCACTGATATTCACATAAATCCGGGCGGTTGGACAAAACCGCCTTTCCAAATTTCTCCTCGTAACCACAGGCGGTAAACGCGCTCTTCAGCTCCGCCTCTATCATTCCCAGGATCTTTTTCATAGCCGTCTCCTTCTATTTTGTAATACTTCCTGCAATTCCTTTGCCTAAAACCTATCCTGTTTTCTTCACTCATTCTGTTCCATGGATCACTGGTTCTAAGTTGACTATTAATTATATCATAAAACGATATTTCGCGAAAGGCTTATTTTCCCATGAAACTCATATTTCCAATAACGCAAGAAGCCTGCGTCCGAAGACACAGGCCCAAAATGCAATTTACGGTTGTGCAGATCCGAAGATTATGCACGTCCCAGATACTCGCTGGTTCTGGTATCAATCTTAACCTTATCACCAATGTTGACAAACAGAGGCACATTGATCTGTGCGCCGGTCTCAACCGTTGCTGGCTTGGAAGCGCCGGTTGCGGTGTCTCCCTTGAAGCCTGGCTCGGTGTCGGTAACCTCCAGCTCTACAAACAGAGGAGGTTCGATGGAGAATACGCTTCCATTGTAAGAGCAGACCTTAACCATCTCGTTCTCTTTTACGAACTTTAATGCATCGCCTACTAAATCGGAATTTAATGCGATCTGGTCGTAGTTCTCAACGTTCATGAAGTTGTATAAGTCGCCATCAGAATACAGATACTGCATGTCCACACGGTCAATTCTTGCTGCCGGGAACTTCTCAGTTGGACGGAAGGTTCTCTCAACAACGCCGCCGTTGATTACATTTTTTAACTTGGTACGAACGAATGCTGCGCCCTTACCTGGCTTTACATGCTGGAATTCCAGAATCTGAACAACCTGGCCGTCAATCTCTAAGGTAATGCCGTTTCTAAAATCACCTGCTGATATCATAAAGATATTCCTCCTTAAATCTCAAGAACGCTCCAGCGTTCCTGCCGCCGAGAAATGCGTTCATCTCATTATCCTCTATATTCTAAACGATATCTCATGCATTTTCAACTATTTTTTTCAGGAATAGACAGAAAAATCAGCTGAAATCATTGCCGGATATCCTATTCCATGCTTTTATGCACCAATTCCAAAATCTGATGCAGCTTGGTCACCTCCATCTGTCCCGGTGCTGATGCCTGCCCGGCACAGCCAAAGGTCAGACAGGAGCCGAAGGTCTCCCCGGCAAGACGGCTGATCACACCCTCCGCTGCCATGGACATGGTGATAATAGGACGGTCTGCATACTTTTCCCGCATTTCCAGAGTGGCCGTCAAAAGCTTTAACACATCCACCTTGCTCTTGGGCATCACCGCCAGCTTGGGGATATCCGCGTTCCACTCCTGCATCTTCTTTAAATATGCGATCATTTCCTCCACTTCCGGAGTCCGGTAGAAATCATGACAGGACATGATCACTTTTTTTCCAATCTGATGAGCTGCCTCCACGATCATGGATGCTCCTTCTTTTCCGGTAGAAAGCTCCACATCCACCAGATCCACTTCTTCTGCGGCAACCGCAGCCAGGTTGATCGCCACATAATCCGCTGCCGGCAGTTCTGCCTGCCCGCCCTCTTTTTTTGTGCGGACTGTAAACAGAATCGGCATCGCTTCCCCCAGCACTGCCCGCAGCACGTTAAGCGTACCGGCCACCTCCTCCGGCCTGCTTAAAGCTTCATACCAGTCAGCCCGCCATTCTACCATATCCGCAGGCAGCCCGCTAATCTCCTGCGCTGCCTTTTTTATCTCTTCTCTTGTCCGGGCCACGATGGGAACACAGATCTTCGGGCGTCCCTGGCCCAGAACACAATTCCGTACTTTCACTGATGTAATCATCTCAAAACACCTCTTTTTATCTTCTGCTGTTATTGCTTTCTTCTCATAGCCTGATGCATTCATGGAACCGTAACCTGCAGTCATGCTGTTCCCCTGACTGGTTCCCCCGGGTGCTTCCTTCTGTAAGCCCAGAGGATCG
This sequence comes from Lachnospiraceae bacterium, assembly GCA_030524635.1. Taxonomy (GTDB): domain Bacteria; phylum Bacillota; class Clostridia; order Lachnospirales; family Lachnospiraceae; genus Caccovicinus. The sequence continues at coordinate 8,002 of JAUNGG010000011.1, read as the reverse complement.
GCCGTTCCAAGAACCGCTTCATCACGATCTGAATCTCCTCCTTCGGGTTCATAGGCGTGACCAGAATGCTGTAGATCCCGGTCCGGTTTGCTCCCCAGATATCCGTAAAAAGCTGGTCCCCCACAGCTACCGTATGCCTGGCATCCGTTCCCATCAGCTCCATGGATCTGCGGTATCCCTTTACCCCCGGCTTTCCGCCCTTGTACACATAATGGGAGCCTACCGCCTCCGCAAATGCCTTGACCCGCGGCTCCTTATTGTTGGAAAGCAGGCAGGTTTCCAGTCCCAGCTTATGGAACCGTTCAAACAGCTGCACCGCCTTTTCATCTGCCGGAACATCATGGAACGCCAACGTATTGTCCACATCAAAAATCAGTCCCTTGATGCCCTTTTTCGCCATATTTTCATAGGGAAGCCCATAGGCGCTGTCTGCCCATACTTTCGGATAAAATCGTTCCAATATCATCTGCCGCTCCTTTGCTGCTTACTGTGTTCTGTTTTCTCCGTGGATCCTTCTGCCGGCCGCCTATTTATTCAGCAGCTTTCCGATCTCCTCCATAAATGTATTCACGTCCTTAAATTCACGATACACCGATGCAAACCGGACGTATGCTACTTCATCCAGATTTTGAAGCTTCTTCATCACCAGTTCACCGATGGCCGATGAGGGGATCTCCTTCTCTTCCTTATTAAAGATCTCATTCTCGATCTCATCGATCATGGCCTTAATCTGCTGGGTGGAAATCGGGCGCTTGTGACAGGAGTGAATAATACCAGATTCCAGCTTCGACCGGTCATAGGTTTCCCTGGAATTATCCTTTTTAATCACCATAAGAGGCATGGTTTCCAGCTTTTCGTAGGTAGTAAACCGTTTTCCGCAGGTTTCGCACTGTCTTCGTCTGCGGATGGAACTATTATCATCTGCCGGTCTTGAATCAATCACCTTGGTGTCCGCTGCATTGCAAAATGGGCATTTCAAAATCGTATCCTCCTAAATCTTTTCTAACTCCGGAACCGTTACTTTCAGGTAACTGTTCAGTACCTTCACAGTTACCTTTTTAGCTATATTTTACCTTAGGCTATACGGTTTTGCAAGTTTTTTCCACCGCATATCCGGCAGACTGCCTGCAAAAATAGTTTTAGAGCCGGCATGGAGCTGCTTTGCTGATTATCTGCTACGTTTTGCACTTTCCCGTTACCTCTTTTTCATCTACATCCACAAGAATGATATCTGGTCCTACCTGCTTAATGCAGCGAAATGGAATGATAAATTCCTTTTCCCTACCCAAAAATCCGCAGATCGTAGGAGGACCTGGTACGATGATGGCCAGAATGCAGCCTTTTTCCAGATCAAAATCAATGTCCCCTACAAAGCCCAGGCGCTTGCAGTCTCTGATGTTGATGACTTCACGGCATTTCAGATCGCAGATCCGCATTTCTTGTCCTCAATTCTGGGAGCGTCTTACTATTAGAGTATGGGGGCGTGCAGGAAAGATTCCTGTTGGTGGGAAATTGGCAGACAAAAAACACCCTGGAATGAAATGGGATACGATTTCATTTCCAGGGCGTTTTGCGATTGCTTTATTTCCTAACGATCTCAGATCTTAATTAATCCAGCGGAACCACTGCTCCTTCGTAGGTGTCCTCGATAAACTTCTTTACTTCATCGCCTTTTAATACTTCAACCAGTGCCTTGATAGAGTCCTTGGTCTCATCACCTTCTCTGACAGCGATCACATTTCCGTAGGTAGTTGCTGCTACCGAGTCGGAGGCTTCTACTGCCAGGGCGTCAGATACCTTTAAGCCAGCTTCGATGGCGTAGTTTCCGTTGATTACGGCAATATCAACATCACTGAGGGAGCGCGGGATCTGAGCAGCCTCGATCTCGATGATCTCCAGATTCTTTGGATTCTCTACAATATCATTTCTGGTAGCATTTAAGTCCGTGCTGTCCTTTAATTTTAACAGTCCCTGTGCCTCTAACAGAAGCAGTGCTCTTGCTTCATTGGTTACATCGTTTGGAACAGCTACCTTGGCGCCGTCAGCTAATGCAGACAGATCAGAAGTCTTTCCCGCATAGATGCCGAATGGCTCATAGTGAATAGTTCCTGCGTTTACCAGCTTGGTGCCGTACTGCTCATTGAACTGCTCCAGATATGGGATGTGCTGGAAGTAGTTTGCATCCAGATCTCCTGCCTGCAGTGCATTGTTTGGCTGTACATAATCGGTGTACTCCTTGATGTCCAGCTCATAGCCCTTTTCCTTTAACGGCTCCTGTGCTGCCTTCAGAATCTCTGCGTGGGGAGCCGGGCTGGCGCCGATCACGATCTTCTGAAGCTCTGCCGGAGCCTCAGAGGCTGCGGCTTCTGTGGTTTCTTCTGCAGCTGCGCCGGATTCATCTGCTGCGGCTGCCGTTGTCTGAGCAGCGGCTGTGGTCTCACTGGTATTGGTCCCTGTACTTCCGCCGCAGGCAGCCAGTGTCAGTGCAGTTAATGATGCTGCTAAGATGATGGATAATGATTTTTTCATAATATGTTTCCTCCTTTTTCAGTCTCCTCTATTTTTAGAATCGCTCCCGGTATTTCCGTTGAGCCATTCGAAGACCTTCTGTCTTTCCTTTTCATGTTCTGCTTTTCATTGCAGGCAGAAAGCGGATCTCTCCTCAATCGTTCTTCTAACGGATCCTCTTATCGCTGACCTTTGCCAGCTTCATCCAGGTTTCCTGAATGATCTGAACGATAATAACCAGGATCACCACCGTTACCAGCATCATATCCGTCTGGTACCGGTAATAACCGTAGTTGATGGCAATGGTGCCCAGGCCGCCGCCTCCCACGAAGCCTGCCATGGTGGAATAGCCCAGGATCGTCGTCATGGAAATGGCTGCGCCTACCATAAGACTTGGCTTTGATTCGGGGAGAAGCACCTTCCAGATGATCTGCCAGGTGGTGGCTCCCATGGACTGGGCTGCCTCGATCACCCCGGCATCTACCTCCTTAAAAGAGGATTCCACCATTCGCGCAATGTAAGGCGCTGCTGCTGCCACCAGCGGCGGGATCACGGCCTTGGCTCCCAGGGTCGTTCCCACGATCGCTCGGGTGACCGGAAGCATCATGATCAGCATGATGATGAAGGGCACGGCCCGCAGCAGATTGATTACCAGTCCCAGCACCTTCTGGAGGGCCGGAATCGGCTTGATCCCATCTGTGTCCGTTACCACCAGGATGATTCCCAGTGGAATTCCAATCAGATAGGAGATCAGAGAAGAACCAAATACCATCAAAAAGGTTTCCAAAATACCGTCTTTTATCATTTCTAATGTTGCTGCATCCCAAACCATCCTACTTCACCTCCTCAAATGTGATCTTCGTCGTTTTCAGATAATTGATTACCCGGTTGGCTTCTGTCTCGTCTGCCGGGATCTGTATCATCATCTGGCCCATGGCCTTGCCGCCTACATCTCTGGTCTCTGCATGCATAATGTTCACCGGAACCTTGCAGGCCAGCACCAGATTAGAGATCACCGGCTCTGAGGACTCCCGTCCGTCAAAGATGATCCGCAGCTGCCTGTCCGTTCCCAGTCTCACCTGCTTCGCCGCATCTCCCAGAATCAGCTGACGGCCGATTGGCGTTTTCGGATTGGAGAAGATCTCGGACACGCTGCCCACCTCAGCAATATGGCTCTGGTCAATGATGGCTACCCGGTCGCAGATGGCCTCGATCACGGCCATCTCATGGGTGATCACAATAACGGTAACGCCCAGCTCCTGATTGATCTGCTTTAACAGCCCTAAGATCTGCTTGGTGGTATTAGGGTCCAGGGCGCTGGTGGCCTCATCACAAAGCAGCACCTTGGGATTGGTTGCCAGGGCTCTTGCGATGGCAACTCTCTGCTTCTGTCCGCCGGAAAGCTGTGCCGGATACGCCTTCATCCGGTCCTCCAGGCCCACCATGGCGAGAAGCTCCTCCGCCCGTTTTCTTGCTTCCTTCTTCGGCGTTCCGATCAGCTCCATGGGAAAGCACACATTTTGAAGAACATTCCTCTGTGCCAGCAGGTTAAACTGCTGGAAAATCATCCCCATAGACTGTCTGGCCTTTCGGATCACAGCCTCGCTCTTTCCTGCCAGGCTCACGTCCTCAAATACCACCGTACCGGAGGTTGGTAGTTCCAGATAGTTGATACATCGCACCAGTGTGCTTTTTCCTGCGCCGGACAATCCAATAATACCGAATATCTCGCCGCTGTTGATCTCCAGGTTAATATCATCCAGTGCGGTTACCGTTCCATTGGCCGTCTTAAACTGTTTTCCCAATCCCTTAAGCTGGATGATCGGCTTCTGTTTTTCCATGATTTCTCCTTTTCTATACAAAAGAATGTGGCGTGATCCTGCCGGTCTAGGGTTTTGCATCATAGGAAACGAAATTTTCTATGATGCAAAAAGGCCGCAAGTCCTGCACAGACCTGCGACCTTTTATCATCCTTCCCTGGCGGTAAAACCATATCCGACAGGAATCTCCTGCTGATTATCACAATTCCATACAAACGAACCTTAGCATTCAATTTTCCCACGCAAATACATGCCGCACATGACACACATGCCGCACATCATATCCATATTCATCTGCATGGTAATGAACTGCTTCATAAGGCTCCTCCTTCTGAAATACTGAAACATTCTCCTGGTATTTCCTACGGATATACTAGGATTTCTTTTCTATGGACAAGATTGTAATCCCATCCTACTGATTTGTCAAGTAGTTTGTCATTAATTCTTTTACTTCTTCCACCTCCGGCATCACCTTCAGGGCGCCTTTTCTGGTGGTAATCAGGGATGCGGCGGCATTGGCGAAGGAAAGCATTTCCAAAAGCTTCTCCTCATCCAGATTCTCTAACCCGTACTTCAGCACGAAATGCAGGCTGCTTCCGCCGAACGTATCGCCTGCTCCGGTGGTCTCGATGGTGTTCTTCTGAAGGTATGGAGCCTTCTCCACCCGAAGGTCACGGCAGTAAGCGCGGCTTCCGGTCTTTCCCATGGAAAGCAGAATCAGCGGAATGTGATAGGTATCCTGGAGTACCTTAATTCCCTCATCAAAATCTTCCTTGCCGGTAAACCACTGGATCTCATTGTCCGAGATCTTCAGCACATCACACTGGCGCAGACCGTAATCCACCTGCTCCTTTGCCAGATCCAGGGAGGACCACAGCGGAGGTCTTAAGTTGGGATCGAAGGAAATGACAGCGCCGCTTTCCTTTGCAATGGCGATAGCCTTCTTGGTGGCCTTGCGCACCTCATCATGGGTCATGGACAAGGTGCCGAAATGGAAGATCTTGCACTGGGTCAGCATCTCCTCATTCAGTTCATCCTCTTTCAGCATCATGTCAGCGCCTGGATTCCGGTAGAAGGAAAAATCCCGGTCTCCGTCTGCAAAGGTCTGGACAAATGCCAGAGTGGTGCGTACATCCGGGTCCATCACCATGGCACTGGTATCGATCCCCACCTCATCCAGCACGCTTTTTAACTTGTTGCCGAAAATGTCCACGCCTACTTTGCCCATAAAAGCAGTCTTGTGGCCCAGCTTGTTTAACATGGCAAGAACATTGCAGGGCGCTCCGCCGGGGTTGGCCTCAAAGATGGTATTTCCCTGACTGCTGACCCCATTCTCTGTAAAATCAATCAACAGTTCGCCCAGTGCCAGCACATCATACTTCTTTTCGCTCATCATTCTTTCCTCCCAAGATATTTATTTAGTAATTATCGTGTAATTGACCACCTGTGTAATTTGCTATTTGCATAAATCTGCAATTACCTGTGCAAAAATCTTAGCCGAGATCAGCAGCTCATCAATCACTGCAAATTCATCAGCTCCGTGCATCCTGTTATCCGTTTCCGGCATGGCAGCGCCGAAGGCGACTCCATTCTTTAAATGATGCACATAAGTGCCGCCTCCTGTGGACTGGCATTCGCCCTTCCGTCCGGTATAACGCTCATAGGCATTCAGCAGAGTTTTCACAAACTCAGAATTTCCATCTACGTGATGAGGCGGAGTCATGGAACGGTTCAGCAGAGTAATGCCCTTATCCGCCATTTTTTTCTTCACCACTTGCAGCACATTCTCCTCTGTTGCACAGATCGGGCAGCGGCTGTCAAAGGTGCCCTCTAAGGAGGTATCGTCCATCTTTAACAGGCTGAATGCCAGCGTTAATTCACCAGATAATTCATCGCTCATCTTGATTCCCAACGCTTCACCGCAGGTATCCCCATGAGGCATCAGCTCCAGCAGCTCCTTCACCCCATCGATCTGGCTGCATGGTGCAAAGGGCAGCTTAGACAGCAGCACCAGAAGGCCGGTCAGTGCATTGATACCCTCCTGCGGGGTAGAAGCGTGGGCTCCCTTTCCAATCGCCGTGATATGTGCCACATCCTCATCTGCCTTGATCTCAAACTCCACGCCGGTCTCCTTCTCCAGTGCTTTGGCAAGATCGCACAGATCAGACAGATCCAGTCCCTGGGCGGAAGCGTAAGCCTTTCCCGGAACCACATTGGCTTTGATTCCCGCATCGATGGATAACAGCTTCGGAAGGGCCTCAGAAGCTTCAAATTCCTTTGTAAAATGGCCCTCCAGCCGTCCCTTTTCAATATTGATCACCGGGAATGCCGCATCTGGTGAAAAGGTCATCGGCGCTTCCAGCTCCTCATCATAATAATGTGCAATATCAGAGCTTCCGCACTCCTCATCCGTTCCCAGGATCAAACGGCAGTTTTTCGTCACCGGAATCTCCAGCTCCTTGATGGCACGCATGGCATAAAGAGCCGCCACAGCCGGCCCCTTATCGTCAGCCGTTCCTCTGCCGTACAGCTTTCCATCCTTCTCAACCGGAGCATAGGGCTCGGTAACCGTCCATCCCTCTCCAGCCGGAACTACATCCAAGTGGGCTAAAATGTCCAGGTTTCTGGAACCATTATTCAGATCAATGGTTCCTACATAATTGTCATAATTGTTAATATGGAATCCGTAATCCTCTGCCATGGAAAGAGCCTTTGCCAATGCCATAAAGTTTCCTTCTCCAAATGGCTTTCCGCTCTTATACGGCATCTTTTCGCTGTTGATCCTGCATAAGGTGCAGATATCATCCAGCATTTCCTGGCGGTGGGCATCGATATAAGCTTCTATTTTCTTCTTGTACATGATTCATCCTCTTCTTTCTCGATTATTCTGTTTACTCCTGCTGCTTGATCGGAGAACCGTTTCACAATTTATTTCAGCATTGCTGCCAGAGTTTCATTAACCAGCTTGCCGTCTGCCTTTCCCTTCACGCGGGGCATTAATACCTTCATGATCGCGCCCTTGTTCTTTGGGCCTGGATTCTCGATTCCAAGCTCTTCCAGTACAGCGGCGATCACCTCCTTGATCTGATCTACGCTCATATCCTCAGGGGCAAATTCTTTATAAACTGCGATCCGGGCAGCAGCTTCCTCACGAATATCCTGACGGTCCGCCGGAGCCAGGTCGTAGGTCTCCTGAGTGGACTTGATCTCCTTCTTTACAATTGCATTTTCCTCATCCTCGGTGAGCGGCTCCCGCTTATCGATCTGGGCATTTTTCAAGGCGCTCAGAAGCATGGATAAGGAGTCCTTTCTTGCTTTGTCCTTGGCTTTCATGGCCGCTACCATGGCGGCTCTTACTGTATCAATTTTGCTCATATTAATTCTGTCCTTTCTTTGATTTTGTGTCAATGTGTAATTGGTTTTAAGCGATTGTGCTTTTGTGCAAGCACAACCCACTTGGCTCGTTGCTCTTTCGCTTTTGGCTTCGGGCAACTCCGCAGTGCTCCAGCTCGGATCCGCTTCGCTCCTCCTCGCTGGCGGGCTTCGCCCTATGAAAGAGTTTCGATCCTAGTGCTTTTGTGCTAGCACAACGCACTTGGCTCGATACTCTTTCGCACTGCTCTAGTGTGTTGTATCATTGATATTTAGTATATCTGCCACCTCTATTATGAGAT
>JAUNGG010000067.1 GCA_030524635.1 Lachnospiraceae bacterium | reverse complement strand
CTAAGCGGTGCTTAGCACCGTCAACAACTACTGGATGAATAATTCAGGCTTATTTATTTTCTTTCCATTCCAGTGAATAAAAATTACTTTTATTTGCATGTTTATTTTGAGAAATCGCTTCCACATACAGGTTTCTTATGTAACAAAAACACCACATGCTTTTCGTTCCCGGAATTTCCTTCCGTGAATCGATAGCATGTGGTGCTGTTTTTCTTATTATAATTTTATTGCTGAAGCTTTTTTATTTCTTTTTAAAAAAGCCTTTCTTCTCCGACTTCTCTCCTTCTGGATAAACGCCGGTCATAGCCTCATCAAACTTCCGGAGTGCTTCCTTCTGAGCTTCATTCATCCGCTCCGGCACCTGCACAACTAAGGTGACATAATGGTCGCCCCGCACATTCCGGTTCCGCAGGGACGGTACGCCCTTGCCCTTTAACCGGACCTTGGTGTCTGTCTGGGTTCCCGGTTTCACTTCATACTCCACATCTCCGTCTACTGTCTTGATCCGGATCGGGCCGCCTAAGGCTGCTTTTGCGAAGGAAATCGGTACCGTGGAGAAAATGCTGGTGTCCTGACGCTTGAAGATCGGATGCTGCGATACCACAGCCTCCACCAGCAGGTCACCTCTTCCGCCTCCGTTTCTTCCAGGCTCTCCGCCTCCGGCTAAGCGGATACTCTGTCCGTTATCAATACCGGCCGGGATGGATACTTTGAATTTCTTCCGGGTGGTCTTATATCCGGTGCCGTAGCAGTCCGGACATTTTTCCTTGATCACAGTACCGGCACCGCCGCAGTCCGGACAGGTCTGCACATTCTGCACCTGACCGAAGAAGGACTGCTGTACATAGGTGATCTTTCCTTTTCCGTTGCACTTGCTGCAGGTTACCGGTGAGGTTCCCGCCTTAGCGCCGCTGCCATGGCAGCTCTTGCATTCTTCCTTATAATTGATCTCGATTTCCTTCTCACAGCCGAACACCGCTTCCTCAAAGGTGATGCGGACTGCGGTCCTGACATTGGCTCCCTGGGCCGGTCCGTTGTATGCCCGTCCTCTGCTTCGTCCGCTGCCGAAAAGATCTCCGAAAATATCACCGAAGATATCTCCCATGTCAGCTCCGTTGAAATCGAAGCCGCCGAATCCGCTGCCTCCGCCTGCTCCGCCGTCAAAGGCCGCATGTCCGAACTGGTCATACTGCTGACGCTTCTGCGGGTCGCTTAACACGGCATATGCCTCAGATGCCTCCTTGAATTTCTCAGCGGCAGTTTCATCGCCTGGATTGGCATCTGGATGGTACTTCTTTGCCAGAACACGGTATGCTTTCTTTATGGCGGCCTCGTCGGCATCCTTGGAAACACCTAAGACCTCATAATAATCTCTCTTATCTGCCATAACTATAGTCCTCTCAGTTCATTAACCTGGAATAGGGGTTTGCGGATATTCTCCGCAAATCCCCTGCTTGATGGAATTGACCGGCGCCTCCGGCTGTCGCTTCCTGCTGCCGGCCAATCTATTCATTTCTTATATTAAACTTCCTTGAAGTCGCCATCTACCACGTCATCGCCGTAGTTTGCGCCGCCCTGGCTGCCTGCGCCAGCGCCCATATCCGGGCCTGGGCCTGCCTGGCCTGCTGCACCCTGAGCCTGCTCGTAAACCTTGGCAAACAGCTTCTGAGCGCTGTTCATCAGCTTCTCCTTGCCTGCCTTGATCTCCTCAACCTGGGCATCGGTCATCTGGTCTACCGGAGCCTTGTTGATGGCTTCCTTCAGAGCTGCCAGGTCAGCCTCAACTGCCGCCTTGTCAGCGCCGTCGATCTTATCGCCAACCTCTTCCATAGCCTTCTCGGTCTGGAATACCATTGCGTCAGCGTCATTTCTTGCATCGATGGCTTCCTTCTTCTTCTTATCCTGAGCCTCGTACTCAGCAGCTTCCTTTACTGCCTTCTGGATATCATCATCAGACATGTTGGAGCCGGAAGTGATGGTGATGTGCTGCTCCTTGCCGGTGCCTAAGTCCTTAGCAGATACGTTTACAATACCGTTGGCGTCGATATCGAAGGTAACCTCGATCTGCGGAACGCCTCTTCTTGCTGGTGGGATACCGTCCAGACGGAACTGGCCTAAGGTCTTGTTATCTCTTGCAAACTGACGCTCACCCTGTACTACGTGGATGTCTACTGCAGTCTGGTTGTCAGCAGCGGTGGAGAAGATCTGGCTCTTCTTGGTCGGGATGGTGGTATTTCTCTCGATCAGTCTGGTAGCTACGCCGCCCATGGTCTCGATGGATAAGGACAGTGGGGTAACATCCAGCAGAAGGATATCACCTGCACCTGCATCGCCTGCCAGCTTGCCGCCCTGGATCGCTGCACCGATGGCTACGCACTCATCAGGATTTAAGGACTTGCTTGGCTCCTTGCCGGTCAACTGCTTTACCTTATCCTGTGCGGAGATCATACGGGTGGAACCGCCTACTAACAGAACCTTGCCCAGCTCAGAAGCGGTGATGCCTGCATCTCTCAGTGCGTTCTGTACCGGGATAGCAGTTCTCTCGATCAGGTCATGAGTTAATTCATCAAATTTTGCTCTGGTTAAGTTTACATCCAGATGCTTCGGGCCTTCTGCGGTAGCAGTGATGAACGGAAGGTTGATATTGGTGGTAGTTGCTGTGGACAGCTCCTTCTTTGCCTTCTCTGCTGCTTCCTTTAATCTCTGAAGTGCCATCTTATCGTTGGAAAGGTCTACGCCTTCTGCCTTCTTGAATTCGCTGATCAGCCACTGGGTAACTGCATTATCGAAATCATCGCCGCCTAAGCGGGTATCGCCGTTGGTGGAAAGTACTTCGATTACGCCGTCACCGATCTCGATGATGGAAACATCGAAGGTACCGCCGCCTAAGTCGTATACCATGATCTTCTGCTCTTTTTCATTGTCCAGGCCGTATGCCAGTGCAGCAGCGGTAGGCTCGTTGATAATACGCTTTACATCCAGGCCGGCAATCTTACCTGCGTCCTTGGTGGCCTGACGCTGTGCGTCGTTGAAGTATGCAGGAACGGTAATAACTGCTTCCGTTACCTTCTCTCCTAAGTAGCTTTCTGCGTCAGCCTTCAGCTTCTGCAGGATCATAGCGGAGATCTCCTGTGGAGTATACTTCTTGTCGTCAACAGCTACCTTGTAATCGGTTCCCATATGTCTCTTGATAGAAGAGATGGTGCGGTCTGCGTTGGTTACAGCCTGACGCTTTGCCGGCTCACCTACCAGACGCTCTCCGGTTTTTGTAAATGCAACGATGGAAGGGGTTGTTCTTACGCCTTCTGCGTTTGCAATAACGGTTGGCTTTCCGCCTTCCATAACAGCTACACAGCTGTTGGTAGTACCTAAGTCAATACCAATGATCTTGCTCATAGTTTTTTCCTCCTATAAATATATGCAAATGTTAAATAATGTTCGGGTATGTTCACTCAACTAAACTCAGCTGTCGCCTTCGGCTCGGCTTCGTTAAGGTTCGTGAACGACTTTCGCACTAAACTCGTGAAATACCTCGTTAAGTGCTCAATGTCAATTCGCAACCTGTACCATGCTGTGGCGAACCACGCTGTCACGGTACATATAGCCCTTTTGAAGCTCCATGGATACCACATTCTCACCGAAGTTCTCATCATCAATATGCATCACTGCATTGTGGAAATTCGGGTCAAATTCCTTGCCCACCGCCTCGATGGGGGTAACGCCCATATCCTCCAGAGTCTTTACAAACTGCTTGTAAATCTTCTCCATTCCTTCTGCAAACGGGCTTCCCTTTGCATCCTCCGGAATGGCAGCCAGGCCTCGCTCAAAGTTATCTACCACCGGAAGGATCTTCTCGATGATATCCTTAGCCCCCACCTCATACATGGCGGCTTTTTCCTTGTCGGTGCGCTTTCTGTAGTTGTCAAACTCTGCCATGGACCGGCGCAGGCGGTCGGTCAGATCTTCAATCTTCTCATCCTTGGGATCCTTCTTCTCTTTCTTTCGGAAGAACCCTTTCTTTTCCTTTCCCTGGCCATCTGCTGCTTCCGCTCCTGCCGGATCCTCCTCTGCGTCTCCGCTTGGGTTTCCGTCTGCGTTCTCAGCATCTGCCTGGGCGGCATCGGCTGCTTCTGCTGCAGCACCTGCCTGGCTGTCTGCCTGAGAGGCAGCTGCATCTCTTTCTTCCTGGCTGTCTGCTCCTGCCGCAGGTTCTCCCTGGCATTCTGCTTCTGCCGTCTGCTGGTTGTTCTTTATTGTTTCTTCCACTTTAATCACCTTTCATTCTAACTTCCATCGCCTTCCGGCGGTTTATTAAAGGCTAAGTCAAGCTGACTCATGACATTCCTCAGAGTGCTTACCACTTTATCGTAATCCATTCGCTTCGGTCCTACAATGCCGATGGTGCCGCGCAGCCCTTCACCTAATACATAGTTGGCTGTCACTACGCTGCAGTCCTTCATAGACTGCACCGGCATCTCATCCCCGATGTAAACCTGGATTCCGGTGCCTGCATCCTCCTCAGATGAATTCACATCAGCGATCAGCTCCTGGAGCATATCCTTCTGCTCAAAGGTGCTCAAAAGCTTGCTTGCCTTCTCTCCGTCGCTTAACTCCGGATACTTGAAGATGTTGGTCGCGCCGCTGGTATAGATCGGAAGATCCTCCGCCTCTGCCCTGACGGCTTCTGCAATCTGGTCCAGAACCGACTCCACAACCATACTGTGGATCCCGGCCTGTTCCTTCAGTTTGGAAATCACACTTAAATTAATGTCTTCAATGGTCAGTCCGTTTAATGTACTGTTCAGCAGGATATTCAGATTCAGGATATCCTCATCCCGCAGAGACTCCTTCAGCGGAATCATGCTGTTCTTAATAATGTTGCCTTCCATCACCAGCACCAGGAGAAGCTTCCCTGCGTCCACCTTGGAAAGCTGGATAAACTTCAGCTTATTCTGATGATACTGAGGACCGCTGATCAATGCGGCATAATTGGTATTGGATGCAAGCATCTGCACCAAACGCTTCAGCACCAGCTCCAGACGGTCGACCCGCTGGAACATTACCTCCTGTACCTGATTGATCTCCTGATCCTTCTCTTCCATCAGCTGGTCTACATAAAACCGATAGCCCTTATCTGACGGAATCCGGCCTGCCGAAGTGTGGGGCTGGATGATATATCCCATCTCTTCCAGATCCGACATCTCATTCCGGATGGTTGCTGAACTTAATTTTAAATCGGAATATTTGGAAATGGTCCTGGAACCAACCGGCTCTCCGGTTTCCAAATAGGTCTTGATGATCGCCTTTAATATGGTAACCTTCCGTCCGTCTAACTCCATGCCATCCCGCCTTTCTGTCACAGTTAGCTGCTTCGCATCCGCTTTATTTTGCCCTCTGCTATCACAGCTTTCCTTTTACTGCTCTGCTGCTTTACTGCTTGTGATCTAACTTGTTTTTGTTTGTTAGCACTCAACGATATCGAGTGCTAATTTCTACATAAGTTAATATATTACAATCCATATTATTTGTCAATACCATTTTTAAAAAAGTTGTTTTTTTGCGGAAATTTTACCAGAATCGGGAAACTAGAAGTTTAGGGAACAATGCCCATTCTTCTTGACATTTAACATTTTTGTAATATAATAGTAAATGTGCTACAATAATTGTAATATTAATCTGCGTTTTTGTAATATTTTGTCATAAGAGTTCTGGTTTTCTCTTCTATTTATAATAACCATATGATAACAAATTGCTGTGAGGTACTATAATTATGAAGAAACACGGTTTAAAAACCTGCAAAACACTCCTTTTTTCCTTCGCTGCCGCCCTGTCTTTCTCATTTCCCGCTGCGGCTGCCAGCATTCGAGGTGCCATTACCGATGTGGATTCCCAGACCATCTGCGGCTGGGCATGGAATAAGGAAGATACCAATGATGTTCAGGAGGTGGAGGTACATATCTGCCAGGCTGGCAATCCAGAGCCCATCAAATATCTTCACGTCACTGCCGATGATTATCGGGAGGATCTGGTTTCGGAATTAAAGGACGGATGGCACGGCTTTTCCGTGACCGTAGACTGGTCCCAATTAAAGGGAAGCGACTTTAAGGTGAAGGCTTATGCGGTAAAGGACGATCAGTATTATACCTTGGGAGATGCCGTCAGCTACAGGAAATCCTCCGGTACAGCATCCTCCGATTCTGCTTCTGCCAGGAGTTCTTCTTCCAAATCCGGCAGCTCGGGAAATTCGGCGCAGGCCTCCGGCACCGGAACCTCTCTTGGCATCTTTACAACCAGCGGCTACTGCGGCTGTGAACAATGCAGCAGTGAATTCGGCCTTACCTATTCCGGCACTGTTCCCCAAGCAAGACATACCATTGCTGCCGATCTAAGTGTCCTGCCCATCGGAACTAAGGTCCGCATTGGTGACACCGTCTATACGGTGGAGGATACCGGGTCCGGCATTATTGGAAAGTGGATCGATATCTACTATGATGAACACCAACTGGCTGACTCCCATGGATTGAAGGAACAGGAAGTGTTTCTTGTGGAGTAGGGTAAGGATTCCTTATGACCAATGTATCCAATAAATAATAAATATAGAAGAAACATGATATCATCTAACTCAAAAGCTGCCTGATTCCACGGAAATCTGGCAGTTTTTGGGTTTTCTGGGTTTTCTTAGTAAGTGCTTTCCTGAAATGACTTGACAAAATAAAAAAAAGGAGTAAAATAAGCAATTGCAGTTATTTATTACAAAAGTGTTACATATTTTTATTTTGTATTAAATTTTATTTGCTGTTTTATATCGATTTCATTTAATTTTTACACCCAGATCAGCAACCCCACACTGGTATTCCTTATAAAACAGCTGCATAAAAAAGAGAGGTTAACAATCATATGAAAACAACTTGTTTCAAGAAATCCCTGATAAATATGTTATTTACCGCAGCATTTGTGCTGGCCGGCAGCATAACTGCCATGGCAGCTCAGGTTCACGGCAATGTGGATGAGATCTGTGACGATTCCATCTCTGGCTGGGCCTGGAATGCCGACGCACCAGAGGAAGCCCTTACCGTTACCATTACCATTTCTGACAGTGCTGGAACGGTGTTGGAAACCCTTACCGCCTCTGCCGATGCTCAGAGAAATGATGTTGCAGCCAGCGGCTACGGAAGCGGCGCCTGCGGCTTCTTGGTTCCGGTAAAATGGTCAGAGCTGCCGGACGGCACCTACACGGTTCATGTGACAGCAGACGACCAGGTGATCGGCGGTGACCGTCAGTACCGCAAAGGCCAGCCTCAGATGCGCTCCTTAGGAGTCTTTAAGACTACCGGCTATTGTCCATGCTATTCCTGTTCTGAGGGCTGGGGACGCCACACCAGCACAGGAGCCATCGCCAGCGCAAATCATACCATTGCCGTTGATCCGCGTGTGATCCCTTATGGAACGAAGGTTATGATCAATGGTGTCATCTACACCGCAGAGGATAAGGGCGGCGGCGTTAAGGGCAACCATATTGATATCTTCTACAATACCCATGGTGAGACCCGTATCCAGGGCACCCAGTACGCTGAGGTGTTTGTGGTGGAAGCGTAAAAAATACCATCAACAAAAAACAAGATGGATACGCTGCGTAAGGCGGCTGTATCCACCTTGTTTTTTATTCTCTTTCGTTTTTTATCATCTTCTCAAATCCTACTCTGGTCTTATCTAAAAAGCGCTGCCATTCTCCTGAATCAACAAAGGGATTCCCGCCTTCCCCGGCAAGCATCCTTTTTCTTTTTTCTAGCGTAAAATTCTGCAGCGAATGATTTCCCAGATTAATATCCACTTTTTCTTGATAAATCTTACAAATACTCTGTAAAAATTCCTCTCTGGCATAGCTTCTCTTATGTCTCTGAATAAAAGCTCTGGTCAGTGTATTCAGCCCGGCGCCTCCCATAAGCCCGCAGCGATACTGTACACCGCCTTCCTTTACAAAAAAGAAATACGACAACGTTCCATCAGTATGCCCCGGTGTTTCTACTGCAAGAATCTGTGTCGTTCCAAGTGAAACGACATCGTTGTCATGCAGCAGCTGATCTGGCTGCCACACAGAAAAATATGGACAGCCGGAAATTTCCGCCAGCGCCATCTCTGGCTGTTTCTCCAGCATTTCCCCATCTCTCCAGCCCATATATGTGACAGCCTGGCCGGACAACTGTTTCAGCAGTGCAGTTGCTCCCATATGATCAAAATGTCCATGAGTGTGCAGAATTATCCTGATTTGCTCCATAGAAAATCCCAGTTTCATAATGGAATAGATCAGCAGTCCTTGTGTGGTAGGATATCCGGTATCCAAAATAATCACGCCCTCTTCCGTATCCAGCAGATAGGCCGCCACATCCTGATTCCCAATAAAATACAAATTTCCTATAATTCGAAACGGCTCCACACGATACCGTTCCGGATAACGGTAAAACTCCTCTTTTCTCTCCATAAATTCTTTTTGCTGGTTATCGTATTCCTTCATCCTCTTATTCTCCTCTGCCATTAGCTTACAAGGCTGCTATACGGTTGAACAACTGATATATTCCATTATTTCATTTCATACCGCTTCATTTTTCTCCAAAGCGTAACCTTACTGATTCCTAATTCATCTGCTATCTTCTGCCGATCGCCATGATAACGTTCCAGCAGCCTGTTAATACGTTCCCACTCCTCTAATTCTTTTTCCGTTAAATTCATAATCTCTTCCGGCAGAACATCTGTCCTGTCTGCATCTGTCTCCTGTTTTTCTTCCATATTTAAAAGCCGCTGTACAAACTCTTCACGGATCATCCGGTAATCAGAGATTAATATCATTTTTTCACAAAATCGTTCCAGTTCAATAAAATTTCCATACCAGGGCTGTTCCAAAATAAGATTTTTCGCTCCCTTTGTCATAGAAAAGTAGCGGTGATATTTCTTTTTATACCGTTCAAAATATTGCTCCAACGCCTGCTCCATATCTTCCTTCCGGTATCGCAAGGCCGGTATCTCCAATGTCAGTCCGGAAATCAAATAGTAAAGCTCTCTTGAAAATTCCCCTGTTTTTTCCAAGACTTTTACATTGCTTCCTGTTGCAATCAGCTTCAGCGCTCCAGAAGCAGTCTCATTTCTTTCCTCCTGTCGAAAACGATTCAGATAGTCGCATAATCTGGCCTGATTTCTTTTCGTTAGAAATTCAATATTCCACAAAAACAATACCTGCTTCTCGCAATCTGCTGCTCTCTTCTTTTCCAGAAATTCCGCAAAAATCTGTTCTTCCTGCTGGATTTCATCCAGGATCTCACAATCTGCTGCCCAAGAGGGTGCATATTTTAATTCACTGCAATGATATAAAATCAGCGCCAACTCCCTTTTCTCCGTTCCTGCTTCTCCCAAAATCAGAATCGGACTACCTGACTGCATGTAAGCCCGAGCGAGATGAAGGCATTGCTGCATTTTCTGCGATTCATGAAACACATCCTCAAAGGAAAACTGCCTGACCTTTTCTTGTCTCTGCACTTCCATGCTTGTTTTCTGAAGCTTCTTTACCGGATAGCAGAATAAAATCATTCCTTCCACCGTATTTTCTACTACAATAGGCGTAATAATCAGATTTACAGCATGATCGTTAATCACAGCGTAAGAGCTGTGAACGGCTCCGCCTTCCTCCAATACCCGCCGGATTTCCCACTCCTCCAATCCGGGAAACAGCCGCCGGATTTCCTTTCCGGCGATCTCACGCTTCTGCAGGATACTTTTCATCAATTCATTGGCCAGAATGACACGGCCGTTTTTATCCGTTCTCAGGATTCCGGTAAAGGAATGATCTGTCAGCGCTTTAATCTGGGCATTCCCTTTTTTCTCAATCTCTCTGGCATATTTCATCATCTCCGCCACGCGAAAAGCTTCCCGAAGTCCATCCTGCGTCAGGGAAAAATAGACGGTTGGAATCTGAAATTCTTCCGCCGCCTTGATCACATTGCTGCCGCCAATGATTACATCCGGCTGCTGCTCCGCAATCTTCCGTACCAGAAGCCGGACATCTATATTGGATCGAGCCACATAAACCAGAAGCTCCACTCCGTAAATCTCGCCCATGTGAGTGGTATCCGGAAGCATATTTTTATTGGCAATCACAGCTATCCTGGGACGTTCCCTGCCAGACACAGCTTTTGCCTTTGTGAGAAGAAGCCCCAATTCCTGACCGGTAGCCCGGATATCCACCACCGGAACGGTAAGATTCTGCTTAATATACATAGCTTGATTTCCTCTGGCAATGATCACATCGGCTCCATCTTCCACCGCAGCTTTCGCTTCTTCTACAATATGCTCCGTATCCACTCGTTTCATCACATCGATGAAATACTCCTGATTCCGCAGAATCTGCATTGCTTGTCCGATCATATCATCATTTGGTAAAAATAAGACAATCTTACCCATTCTTTTCCTCCATCACAGAAAGGGAATGAACCCTCTGATTCATTCCCAAAACCTGATCCATAGCTGCAGGTCATCTGTTTTTCATATATTCTTTCTGATAAGATGTAAGCTTCTCAGCCCATTCATTCAATACTGGCTTGCTTTCCTTCTCCCCCATCAGCACTGCCTGGAAATCAGCTACTACATCCTGCCCTGTAAAGGAAGTCCACTCCGTCAACCAGATTGGATTATTGTACAGCACCACATCTTCACTGCTCATCAACTCCGCGTACTTATCCATATAAGGGTCTGCCTGGCACCATTCATCCTGATAAGCCAGATCATTCACCGGGGTCTTGCCTGCTTTTTCGCAAAAATAAGATGCAGCTTCATGAGATGCCAGATATTCAACAAATCTGGCTGCTTCTGCCGGATGCTGGCTTTGTGTTGTCACGGCTGCACCAATAATAGAAGGAACCGGAATAGCAGTTTTTCCATTTTTCCCTGATGGGTGGATTGCGTTAGTGAAATTACCTTTTCCCAGATTTTCCTGATGATTCGTAGCGGATGTAGAATTGTGAGACATGCTCATGGAAATTCCAGAACCAAATTCTGCTACCATCTCCTTATAACTGTTGGTAACGCTGTCCCTGGAAACCCATCCGTTCTTATAAATTCCCGCATATAAATCCATTGCTTCTGCAAATACATCCTGATTCAAAACACAATTTCCTTCCTCATCAAAAAAGCCATCTGCTCCAGCATAGGACATCAGGAAAATAAACAAATTGTCATAAGAGCCGGCGCCGCCCCGCAGCGAATAAAAGTAGCTGTTTTCGGCCGGATTGGCATAGGTCTCACAGTCTTTCAAAAATTCATCAATCGTAGTTGGGATCTCGATTCCAAGTTCTCCCATCTTCTGTGTATTGTACCACATGATGCAGGCATTCATATAGCTTGGGATCATATAGGTCCTTCCGTCATCCGTATAGGAATTCACAGATTCCCAGATGCTTTCCGGAATATCATCCTTTTCTTCCCACTGATTTACATAATCATCCAAGGAGATGATTGCATTCTGATTCACTAATGCCAGCAGCTCCGTATCCCTGACACCGAAAATATCCGGTGCTGTGTTTGTTGCAACTGCAGTCACGTACTTCTGGTAAAAATTATCCGCCGGAAGCGCCAGAAAATCAATTTTAATGTCCGGATTTTCCGCTTCGAAATCCGCAATCATCTTCTTTAACGGCGTTACAATATTGTCAGATGCATCATGATGCCAATAGGTCAAGGTTACTGGTTCCCCGGAAGTCTCAGTCTTTGCCCCATTGTCTCCGGTATCCGTACTCCCAGCTCCACCGCTCCCCGTACCTGTGCCGGAAGCCTGTGTGGAACCTCCAGAAGAGTCTCCCTTGTTCTGGCAGCCTGTGATCATAAACATCCCCGCAGTCAGAACCGCCAATCCCAATGCCATCCACTGTTTTCTGAATTTTCTCATAAATTTTCCTCCTTTTATCGTGATTTACAGTTTCTCGTCTCTCATCATTCCTTTACTCCTCTGTTTTTATCCCTTAACAGCGCCTGCCGCTAAGCCTTTCACCAGATACTTCTGAATATACGCAAACAGCAGCAGTACCGGAATTAAGCTGATGATACATCCAGCGCATAATGCGCCATAGTCAATCGTAAACTCTCCCTTCATCATACTCAGTCCAACTGGAAGGGTAAACAGCTTCTGATTATTAATAAAGTTTAATGCATAAACCAGATCATTCCAGGAATTCACAAATGCAAATGCACCTGTCGCCACAATTCCCGGCGCAATGGTGGGAATCAGAATTCGGAATAAAGCACCTAACAGCGTACATCCATCGATCTGTGCCGCCTCCTCCAGTTCTTTCGGAAGTCCGGCAAAAAAACCGCTCATCATAACCATGCAGAAGGGAAGCTGTGTTGTGCTGTACGTAAGGATCAGAGAGTACAGCGTATTATTCAGATGAAGCTGAAGCCATACCCGGAACAACGGAATCACCAGGATAATTCCGGGAATCATCTGGGTCAGCAGAAGAAGCAGCATTACCACACTTTTTCCGGCAAACTGATATCTTGCCAGCGCATATCCCCCCAACAGAGCCACCACGGTAACATTAATCACAGTCACTCCGGAAGCGCAGAAGCTGTTGAAAAAATACTGATTAAAGCCAATGCTGTTCCACACTTTTTTGTAGTTTTCAAAGGTTGCATGTTTGGGAATGTAGGTCAGTACCGAAGTCATAATCTCCTGTGGTTCTTTCAGTGAAGTAGATAAAATCCAAAAAAACGGAAAGATAATAATCACCAGAAATACCAGCAGCGGAATCCGAACAAATACAATTCCAACGAATCTTCTTTTTGCCTTTGGTGAAAGCTTGATCAATATAAGGACTCCTTTCCGTATTTTGTAATTTTAATAAACGCCAGTGCAAACACAATCATGATCACCGCCATAATAACAGCCATAGCTGAGGTATATCCGTAATCCAAAGATCCCATAAAGGTATTCATAATATACACCGGAACCGTCAATGTAGTGTTGGCCGGCCCGCCTGCCGTAGTACTGTAGATAATATCTACGATATTCAACGTCCATATAGTTCTCAGCAAAAGCGTCAGAACCACCGTATCCTTCATCATCGGCATAGTAATATAGAAAAATCGCTTCAGAGCTCCCGCACCGTCCACCCTTGCTGATTCATACATGTCCTCGGAGATCGTTTGGAGACTGGAAAGAAAATTAATAGCAAAAAACGGAATTCCTCTCCACGTAGTGGCAATAATCATAGCCAGCATCGCCCGGGAACCAGTGGAGAACCACGAGATTCTACTGTCGATTATTCCCAATTTCAACATAATATCATTAAATACGCCTACGCTTTCGCTGTACATAAAGCTCCACATTAACGAAACAATCACTCCGGATACCGCCCACGGCGAAAACGTGATGGCACGTATAAAGCCTCTGCACTTCATATTCTGATTCAGAATCAGCGCCAGCGCCATTCCCAAGGTACTTTGAAAAAACACATTGCCCAAAACCCATACTAAGGAATTTTTCAATGCCAGATGAAATACCTCATCATGAAGCAAAAGTGTTTTAAAGTTTTCCACCCCGACAAATCTCACCCCGCCCGGATCGATCATAACATTGTGCTGCATACTCATTACCACCGTATTGCCGATAGGATACAGCATGAAGGCTCCAATAAACAGAAATGCAGGAAGCAGCAGCAGGTAGGGCATGGTCTTTTTATTTATTATGATCTGTTTGAAACCCTTGATTCTCATTCCGCATCCCTTTCCTATTTTATTTCATTCTCCTTAATATAATCCCAGTTAATATCATAGCCGAGTCCCGTTCGATCCGACACATGCATGTATCCATCTCCATCCATCACATCCACTGGCGTATGGAACCAGGGCGGAGTCACATCATAATTCAGGAACGGATGAAGAAGGCCCCTCTCATAATATTTTCCTGGAATCATCATGGCAGCCATAACATGGAGCGTGGCTGCTCCCGGTGAATGAAGCTCGATCGGCATCCCAAAAATCTCACACATATGAATCGTCTTCATAATCTGAGTAATGCCTCCCACGTCCATGACACCGGCTCGGCAGATATCACAAGCCCCGTTTAAGATCCATTGCAGGCGTGTGTGTGATTTTCCTTTGGCTGTTTCCGGCCCGATCACCGGTATGGTAAGCTCCTTCGCCAGCCATTTATAGTCCTCCAGATTATACTCATCCATCGGCTCCTCAATCCATTCAAAATGCAGCCGTTCCAGTTCTCTCCCCAATTCCAATGCTTCAAATCTGGTATAATCATGAAACGCATCGATAAAGAGCGGCATGTTATCTCCTACTGCTTCACGGACCGCACGACATGCTTCTATGTCACGTTCCAGCACTGGCTTGCCGCTGATCACACTATCCGACCAGTTTTCATCCATCCAGGTATGAAGCTTGATGCCCTGATAGCCTCTCTCTTTCAATTCCTTGGCATATGCTCCGTAATCTTCCGGCGTAGCCAGTCCATTTCGATAATCATCACCTACCATAATGCTCCCGTATGCCGGAATTCGGGTACGGTGTCCGCCCAGCAGCTTGTACACCGGAAGATTGGCATACTGGCCAGCCAAATCCCAGAGTGCACAGTCAATGATTCCGATTATCTCATCCAGAATCGGTACGCTTCCTCCTAATCGCTGCATCCGAAACAGCTTCCGATAAATCCGTTCTCTGCAAAAAGGATCTTCACCGATTAAAACAGGCCTGATCTTTCCGATAGCATCCCTCAGAGAATCACCAGTTCCTACAGGAATGTAGCTGTCATTACATAGATTGGTAAGCGCTGCTTCATCATATTGCTCAGAAGGGGTCAGATAATTGTCTGCTGTAAAATACCGTCCTGTAAAGCCATCATCCGTCAGAATTTCAATTAAGGCCGTCTGAGAAATCTTTTCACCAGACGGATGCATATGTCCGTCTCTGTCCACACCTACCCAGGTTTTCTTTTTAAACTTTGTCAGTTTTACATCCACAATCTTCATCCGGTTTGGTTCCTCCCTTTATATTTGCCCTTACTTTTTGTAACTATTTGATATATAAAACTATAAATCACATCTATTTTTATTTCAATTTGCATAATTTACAATTCACGTTTATTTTCAGAGACATACCGCACAATTACAGCAAAACCTTTAACTTTTTATTTCCTTTTGAAATATTTTACTTCATATTTTCATGCAAATATAGTCCCTAACTATGGCTTTTCTATGAAATAAAAAAGCACAACAGCAATTATACTGTCATGCTTTCTATCTCTACATTTATTTTCCGTCAGGCCGTGTCATCGTTTGCTGTCAATCCAGCAAAAACTCACTCATCACATAATTGCTGACATCCATTCCCCAATCCGTCAGTGCCAGATTTCTCTCATCCTGCACCAGCAGGCCGTGCTTCACCATCTTCTCGATCACCGCTCCATATACCGAATCCATATGAACCCCAAATGTCTGGGTAAAAGCAGCATCGGACACGCCCTCTGTCATCCGGAGTCCAAGGAACATAAATTCCTCCATCTGCTCCTTCCGGCTCTGGGTATGGATGTCTCCGTGAAGAAGTTCTAACCCGTCCAGGGAAAAATCCAGATTTTGGTACGTTTTCATATCCTCCACATTGGAAAACCGGCAGCCATTTACATAGGAGGAAGCTCCCAGCCCGAACCCAAGATACTCCACACCGGTCCAATAACCAATATTGTGACGACATTCCTGCCCTGGTTTTGCGTAATTGGAAATCTCATATCTCTGATAGCCCGCCTCTGCTAAAAGGGTTTTTGTCAGATGATACATGCGCCGTTCCTCTTCCTCATCCACCAGAGGCGGCCACTGATACAGCGGATCCGGCTTTTTGGAGTCTCTCCCATGCCAGAAATCACCGATGATAGGTCCCTGGCTGCCGGCTTCGATCCTTTCCTCCACAACATGGCCTGATTCTGTCCCATGATTCCCTTCCGCAACACGGTCTGCTTCCGCCCTATGATTCCCTTCCACAGCACGGTCTGCTTCCACAACACGGTCTGCTTCTGCGGCATGATCCATCTTCACTCCACAGTCTGCCTCACGGCAAAGCATGGCTTCCCTGCGTTCCTGCTTTTCTCTCTGCTTCCGCTCCTCCTCGCAGCCATAATGCTCTCCGAATGGGGTTCCTTCCTCAATAATCAGGCTGTAGGCGGATATATGTTCCGGCTTCAGCATAATGATCTTCTTTAAAGTGTTTTTCCAGGAATCTACCGTCTGGCCGGGGACCGCACTCATCAGATCCACATTGATATTCGTAAAGCCAGCCATTCTGGCCTGCTGAAAAGCCATCAGAAAATCTTCAAAACGGTGAATCCTTCCCAGCAGCTTCAGCTCCTCATTGTTGGCAGACTGGAGACCTAAGCTGATCCGGTTAATGCCGGCAGCCCGGTACGCGGGCAGCTTACCGGCAAGCCTGGTTCCCGGATTCGCTTCAATGGTGATCTCCGCATCCTCTGCCACCTGAAAGGCCCGGTGCACCGCCTGCATCAGAAGGGTGATCTGCTCCGGTTCCAGGGCAGAAGGAGTTCCGCCGCCGATAAAGATGGTGCTGACCTCATAATCTGCATACCATGGCCCGGAGCTTAAGATCTCACTGCGGAGCTGATCCATGTATTCTGCCTGCGTCTGCAGATCCGATGGGAAGGACAGGAAATCGCAGTAAAGGCACTTTTTCATACAGAATGGAATATGGATATATAATTCCAGTTTTTTCTTTCGATTCATCTCCGTGCTTTACTCCTCATCCAGCTTCAGCACACTCATGAACGCCTTCTGCGGGATCTCTACGTTTCCGATCTGACGCATCCGCTTCTTTCCTTCCTTCTGCTTTTCCAGAAGCTTTCTCTTTCGGCTGATATCACCGCCGTAGCACTTGGCCAGAACGTCCTTCCGCATAGCCTTCACCGTTTCTCTGGCGATGATCTTGCCGCCTACGGCTGCCTGAATGGGAATCTCAAACAGGTGCCTGGGGATCTCTTCCTTCAGACGCTCACACATCCGGCGTCCTCTCTCATAGGCTGAATCTGCATGAACGATAAAGGACAGAGCATCCACCTCCTCCCGGTTCACCAGGATGTCCAGCTTCACCAGCTCCGACCGCACATAGCCCTTTAAGTCGTAGTCGAAGGACGCATAGCCTCTGGATCTGGATTTCAGCGCATCGAAAAAGTCATAAATGATCTCATTTAACGGAAGCTCGTATTTAAGCAGCGCTCTCGTCTCTTCCATATATTCCATGCCCAGATAGACCCCGCGGCGCTCCTGGCACAGCTTCATGATGGCACCTACAAACTCTGTAGTCACCATGATCTCTGCGCTGACAATCGGCTCCTCCATGTAATCGATCTCCGTGGGATCCGGAAGATTGGATGGGTTGGTCAGCTCGATCATCTCTCCGTTTTTCTTATATACATGATAGATAACGCCTGGCGCTGTGGTTACCAGATCCAGGTTGTACTCCCGCTCCAGACGTTCCTGGATGATCTCCAGATGGAGCAGCCCCAGAAAGCCGCAGCGGAAGCCAAAGCCTAATGCCAGGGAGGTCTCCGGCTCATAGAACAGGGAGGCATCATTTAACTGAAGCTTCTCCAGCGCATCCCTGAGATCCGGGTACTTGGCGCTGTCTGCCGGATACAGGCCGCAGTATACCATGGAGGTCACCTTCTTATAGCCTGGCAGCGGGCTGGCACAGGGGTTCTGCCGGTTGGTCACCGTATCACCCACCTCTGTATCCTTTACATTTTTAATGCTGGCGGTAATGTAGCCTACCGTTCCGGCTGTCAATTCCTCACAGGGAATAAACTGCCCTGCACCGAAATATCCTACCTCCACAACATCCGCCTCTGCCCCGGTTGCCATCATGCGGATCGGCGTTCCCTTTCTTACGGTGCCTTCCTTGATCCGGCAGAAGATGATAACACCTTTATAAGGATCATAAAGGGAATCGAAAATCAAAGCCTGAAGCGGTGCCTCTGAATCCCCCTGGGGTGCCGGGATCTTGTGGACAATCGCTTCCAGCACTTCCTCCACATTTAAGCCAGTCTTGGCAGAGATCCTTGGAGCGTCATGTGCCTCGATTCCAATCACATCCTCGATCTCCTCCACCACACGGTCCGGGTCTGCACTGGGCAGATCGATCTTATTGATTACCGGAAATACGTCCAGATCATGATCCAGTGCCATATATACATTCGCCAAGGTCTGGGCTTCGATTCCCTGAGCTGCATCCACTACCAGCACGGCGCCGTCACAGGCTGCCAGCGCACGGCTTACCTCGTAATTAAAATCCACATGTCCTGGAGTGTCGATCAGGTTAAAAATATACTCCTGTCCGTCCCTTGCCGTGTAAACGGTGCGGACCGTCTGCGCCTTAATGGTGATTCCCCGCTCCCGTTCAATATCCATATTATCTAAAATCTGGTCCTGCATCTCCCGCTGGGTCAGAAGTCCTGTTTTCTCAATAATCCGGTCTGCCAGAGTAGATTTGCCGTGGTCGATATGAGCAATGATGCAGAAATTGCGGATATTCTTTTGTTCAATATTTGCCATATGTTACCTCTCTTTCTTTCTGTCTAAAAATATAGCATTTTTTCAATTTCCGCGCAACACCATAGTGAAAACTTCCGCCAAAGGTTCCATGGCATTTTTGACCTCCTCATATGTATTGGTCTGGGCGCCGGCTTCAATCAGGCAGGAGCAGGGGCGAAGATGCATGTTATACCGCAGACCTTTCAGATAGATTTTTCTGGTAAATCCTGGATAATATGCCGCTGCCTTCAGCTGAAGCTGCAGGCTGAATGCCAGGTTATCCTCCCGGTTCGGATTTTCCAGGTAGGGAACAGGGCCGTCTGGTGTCTGGCTTAAGCCATTAAAAAACATGATCTGGGCGGTAGGCTTTCCATTCACCTCCGTCACCAGGCGGGTCTTCTCGCTGACTCCATCCCGGTGCAGGTCGATCACCACCTGAATGGAAGGATTTTCCTCCAGAATCTGGCTGATCCCCTCCAAAGCATAGGTGTAAGCCCGGTTCCGATCCAGCTTCCCGTCCCGGACATCATAAACGGACCGGTCATGATACACCGAAAACCCTTTCTGCGTCAAAAGCTTTGCCAGATAGTCCCCCACTGCCACAATATTTTCCCCTTCCCTGGAATCCGCAAAAGCCTCCTGGGAATGGGTATGATAGATCAAGATCTGCGGGGCAGCGCTGCTTTCCGTCTCCTGCTCCAGCTGGAAATTCCGGCTGAGAAGCTTCCGTGCATCCATCAGGTCCCGGTCTGCAGTGGTGGAGGTGTGGACGCTGTAAAAATGCTTCATCAGAAAGTCGTAATCCTCCAGCTGTGCCAATTGGTAGGTCTGACCTGGAAATCCGGCGCCGGATGCCGCTGCACCAGAAGAGGATGTATCTAAGGCAGCGGCACCAGGGTTGGAGGCTCCTGAGACAGTTGTGCCAGGAGAGGAGGCTTCTGACGAGACTGCTCCGTTCCCGTCCAGTCTCGTCTCCTCGTTCCCATAAAGGGCCAGATATTCATGCTCCCTCCAGAAGGTTTCTGCTGCCTTCGCTGCCCGATATGCCGGGTCCCACTCCCCTTCCAGTTTGGCTGGATCTCTTTCCCACCCGCTCTGGGGCGGTTCCGGGTAAAACTGATTCCAGATATGCTGCAGCAAAAGCTCCCCTGCATCCCAAATCACATTCTGAAGCTTTGGCATCTCAAAATGCATCGTCAGCCTCGGGAGCACCATCCCACTCCAGGCCTTTTCCGCCACCAGGCAAATAGCTGCTGCAAGCGTGATTTTGAGAATCTGTTTCTTTATCAAGCGAAACCGAATCCGCCCATTCTTCACAAGACCACCTGCCAAAACCCATTATCAACAGTCTATGCGGTTTCCCCCTTCTTTAGAGCTTCTGCCGCCGCCTTTTTCGGCGGCTCCGATACAAATGCCAGCTCAATCGCTTCCGAGATCACCTGGCCAAGCTGCTCCACCCGCTCCTCAATATCCGGCGGCGTCACAAACATCGGCCCAAACTCCGGCTCCAGAAGTTCCCGGATCAGGGCATACTGCTCCTCCGGCTCCAGGCCGCTTAAATACTGTCCGGTTCCCTTCGTCCCCTTTCCCATCTCCAGCGCCTTCACCATGGCTTCAATGGTATCCTGAACGATCGCCGCTGCCCCCACCACAGTAGGTACTCCCACTGCAAGCACCGGCACACCCAGAGTTTCCTTCGTAAGGCCGCTGCGATGATTTCCCACTCCAGAACCAGGCCGGATCCCGGTATCGGAAAGCTGTATGGTACAGCCCAGCCGGTGAACACTTCTGGCTGCCAGCGCATCGATGGCAATCACCAGCTCCGGCTTTGTCTCATCCACCACACCCTTTAAGATCTCCGCAGTCTCCATCCCTGTCTGCGCCATCACACCAGGCGTGATTCCGCTGATAGAGGCCATCCCATGAGACTGCAAAAATCCAGCTCCATACTGTCCCTCATAATGCCGCGTCACATGAAGGTGCTGCAGCACCCGGGGGCCCAGAGAATCTGGTGTCACATACAGATTTCCCAGCCCTACTACCAGAACCTTTTTGGCCGATGCCAGCTTCCGGATCTGCCCTGCCAGCTCATCTGCCAGCCTCTGGCGGAAATCCTCCCCTTTCTGATCCAAGCCTCTGGCCTCAATGGTCAGATAGGTCCCCATCTCCTTCCCCATGGCCTTCGCACCTTTCTCATTCAGGATCTTCACTTCCGTGATCTTGATCTGTCTCTCCTGGTGATACCACTCCCGAAGCGAAACTCCCTTGATCTCCCCTCCATCCCCAGGAAACCTCTCCTTCTCCTCCACTGCCAGGTCCGTCCTCAGCTCCATCCCCATACTCCTCCGCTTCCTGACCTGCTGTCCGACATCCATTCCGCCTGATATCCGTTTTCTTTCACCGCCTCCCCTCTGTGCTCTCTGCTGTTTTCCGAATCCTCCCATATGCTCCATTTTCTTCATCCCTTCCATCAATCCATACAACAATCGTCTCATATCTTGCCGTTAATCCTTTCTGTTATACATTTACCCAGAACACTAGTGTGCCGTATCATTGATAAATAGTTAAATATTACTGGCTTATCAAGTCGT
>JAUNGG010000010.1 GCA_030524635.1 Lachnospiraceae bacterium | reverse complement strand
ACTGATCTGAATTTTTCACATTACCTAGTATGTATTTATCAACATATTCTTTAGTAGTATCCATTTTTTCTTCACTAAACTCAGCTCTTTTGTCTTTTATAAATAAAGGCGGATTTATAGCATTATTTATGACTTTACTGGCTGTTTCTTTCGTTGTGCCCAAATATGCAACATCGGGGTAATATAATGTACCATAAACTAAGTCTAAAACTTCCGGTGCGGTAATTTTTTTACACTTATCATGGTTATAAAACCTTTCGGGATATTCCTTCATTTCTCTTTTGAACAATCTGACAAATGAGCCCAAACTATTTGTATTACTAGGTCTTCTGATACACATAATAACATCTCCTATCTTTTGTAATTTGTATTTGCATCATAGCATGAATGGAAATATTTGTCTTTGCATAGAGTCTATTTGCAACTTTCTTGCAACCTTCTGCAACTCCCTGCAACTTTTGAAACAGCGCGCAATCAGATGCTACTTGCATATGAAGGGCATTCTATTGATCTTCTTCGGTGAACAGAGTACTATTTATACATAAGTTTTAGGAAGAAGGAAATGTAACAGATTTAGGAGGAGATGCACTATGAAAAACAATAACTATTCTTTTCAAGACATTATGACGTTTGCCACTTTTGTTTTGGTACTGCTTGAATACATAAGGCGGGTTATGTAATTTGAAAAATAAGGGGCTGTAAAAAAGTCCCTTTTGTTTGTTATCTGAAGTTTTGACTCTATTTATATTCTTCGAGCATAACCTTATATCTCTTTTTATAGCATACGATTCCATACTTTAATATGTGATTATTTCCTTCTTCTTGGAGATCTTCACCATAACGTTTACGTTTGTTCTGCTCTAAGGCCTTCTGACAGCTGTCTTCCAAATTTCCATCGTCTGCATATTTTGTTTCCAGTATAATACCTATTTCCTCATTATAAATTCCTACAAGGCTATCGTTATATACGTCACAGAATTCTTTGTTTGAAGAGATACCTCATGTGTCTTAGAAACTCAAGCAAGTGGCGGAGTTGCATAACGGTAACTCCGTATTTTTATATAGAGCGACCATGCGTTAAGACATCAATGAATGGCGCATACCCGTAGCTCGTAAACTTATCTCTTCCGAAGTGACTCGATTTTGCCGGATGCTACCATATTTGACATTTGTGCCGAAGTCAAGTATCATATCGGTATAAATGTTAAATGGAGGCCATTGATATGGAAATCAACCCGTCAATATTAGAGACAATAAAAAAGAACAATAATATGATAACTACAGCCCAAGCTGTTGAGTTGGGCTTCACTCGTGCTCTTCTTTCGTTGTATGTGAAGGAAGGATTGTTAGAGCGTGGACGAAGAGGTGTTTATATTCTTTCGGATTCCATTCATGATGATATGTACACACTCATGTTGCGCTCAGATAAAATTATATTTTCACATGATACTGCATTATTTTTGAACGGATTATCTGAAAGAACACCATTTACACATTCTGTGACGATTCCGAGTAATACCAAACTATCCAGTTCTTTACGAGATGAATGTGTATGTTATTATATAAAGCCGGAATTACATCAGGTAGGAGCTATTAGAAGAAAAAACACATTAGGAAATGAAGTCCGATGTTACAATGCAGAGCGTACCATTTGTGATTTATTACGTTCTCGAAACAGACTTGATGAAGAAACTGTTATCAGTGCAATAAAGAATTATGCGGTATCGCCGGACAAAGATCTGAATTTATTGGCAGTATATGCTTTACGGTTCGGCGTGGATAAAGTAATAAAAAGATACATGGAGGTTTTGATATGAGCTCCAAAGCAATGAGTTTGAAAGGCAGAATCAAAAATTATGCGAAGAGCAATAATATAGCTGCCCAGGTTGTTCTGCAAAACTATATGTTTGAGCGTTTTCTGGAAAGATTATCTGTATCAGAATATAGCGAAAAATTCGTTGTTAAGGGCGGTATACTGATTGCTGCTATTGTTGGACTTGATACCAGATCCACGATGGATTTAGATACTACTTTACGAAACCTGCCTTTGACAGAAGATCAGATTTTAGTAGCACTTAGTTCAATTTGTAATATTGATCTGAATGACGATGTTTCATTTGAGATTAAGTCTGTGGCTCCTATTCGCAAGGACGATATATATGGTGGATATTATGTAAGATTGGTATGAAATCTGCGAGCTGATCGGCTATGGGGACGTGAATCATTTCAATCAGGTGTTTGAAAAAAGAGAGGGGATGAAGCCCAGTACGTATCGAAAATATGCAAAATAAACGGTAAACGAAAAAAATCGAAAAAAAAGCATTTTACTCAAGTGGTGAAATGCTTTTTTTAACGCTCCGTATGCTATAGTACTCTTAATGATGAGATCTGGCAGTCGATAAAGTGTCAACCAAAGTACACTTTTGTTGACAGCCTTTTTTTATTTTCTATCCTCCACCGAGGGTCTTTTTTTATCAAAAATTTGATTTTATTTCTTAAATTCTGATGAAATTTTCATGAGCAGTCCCCACCGCTTCTAGCATTTTCTTTTGCAACCAAAGTGTACCTTAATTGACATATTATAACTTTATTTATAACGGTTCCGTGCCATCACAGCTGTCTGTATTCTATTGTCCGCAGAGTAAAATGCAAAGATCAGGAAAGGAGGAGACCGGATTGCCGGAACGATTACATAATCGTTTTTATGCCAGTCTGCTGGGTGGCTTTTCTCTCAGCTTTGGCGGTCAGCAGCTTTCGATCGAAGCAAATCCGCAGACGAAATATATGCAGATCTTTCTGATCCTGATAAAAGCAGGTGCAGAAGGAATTGAACGGAATAAGCTGGTGGAGATTGTCAGGCAGGATGGCAAAGACAGAAGGAAGCAGATGAATAATTTCCGCCAGCATGTCCATCTGCTGCGGCTGACGATTGGGCGGTCATATTTTCCTCCGGGAGAATACATTGTCCGAAGAGGATCCAGGTATTATTTCAGCCTGGATTATGAGGTAGAAACAGACACCGAGTACTTAGACGGGCTGCTTAGTCAGATTCGAAGCGGGCAGGATGACCAGGAGGTCAGAAGGAAGCTTCTCTGGAAATTCTGCAAGGCCTATACAGGGGAATTCCTTCCTATGCTGAGCGGAGAAGAATGGGTGATTGCAGAAAGCGCCTACTATCAGAAATGGTACTTTAACTGTCTGAAGGAGCTGTGTGGACTGCTGAAGGCAGAGGGAAATTTCGAACAGATGCTGGAGCTTTGCACGGCGGCCAGCCAGATTCATCCATACGATGAGTGGCAGGCGGTGCAGATCGATTGTCTGATGTCCATGAACCGGTATCAGGAAGCAATGAAGATTTATGAGGATACGGCTCAGATCTTTTATAAGGACCTGGGAACCAGTGCAGTGGACCGGGTGATGGCAAAATATCAGAACAGAAGCAAGTATTCCTACTATGCAGCCAAGGTCTTGTCCGATGTGAAGTATGCACTCCAGGAAAATAGAGAAATCAAAGGCGCGTATTACTGCAGTTATCCCAGTTTCCAGGACATGTACCATGTGATCTCACGGATGAACCAGAAAAGCCTTTTAATGCTTTGTACGGTGAAGGGGCGGCCAGGCTGGAGATACCGTTTGGAACGAGCAGAAAGCTCTGCCTTAGACCGGAGCGGGGAAGCAGGCTCTGCATTTGAACAGAGGGTCCGGTTTCAGGAGATTCAGGATGAATGGGATCGGTTCACCCCAAAGATGGAACTTCTGCGGAAGGTTATTGAAGGCGGGATCCGAAGGGGAGATGTGTATACACGCTACAGCGCCAATCAATTTCTGGTGCTTTTGATCGGGGCTGGTGAATCCAATGGAGAGGATATCGTAATACGGCTGGGAGAAAGGTGGAACGCAGTCAACGGGGACCAAACGACGAACATCAGCTTTGTCATAGAGGCGGTGGAAGGTACCGGGACAGAGGAGGACGGGAATGCAGAAGAAAGGGAAATTTATGGTGTACATTGTTAGTCAGGAAAACTTTTCCTGGCAGGGGCAGGTGACATGGCTGAATGAAAAGAAGACAAAAAGCTTTCGGAGTCTTTTGGAATTGATCAAGATGATGGATTCAGCGATAGAAACAGAAGAATCATGAGGCTGATCTGGCTGTAAAGACAGCGGCGGCTGTGGGCTGACAGAAACAATACTGCCTCAGCAAAACCGGCAGCCGCAGGAACCAATAAATGGTATAAAAAGGAAAGAGAGGAAACAGTATGGAGGGCAGAGGTAGATCGCGCAGGCGGAACATCCGCCGGGAATGGGAACAGCGATTAGGCTCAGCTATGGCATTGATCTTAACCATTTCCATGGTTTTGAACATGCCATTATCCTGGAGCCGTCAGCTGGGCATTTCGAATGTGTACGCTTCCGCAAGCAATGCGAAAAAGGAGGATGCAGTCTGGGCGACAGCAAGCAATGCGAAATACAAGCAGGGCGATGGAAGCGATGTGGATATTTATGTGGTCGCAGATGACAATGAGATCGTTCCGGGTAACGTATCATCCATGACTCTGTATCTGAGAAATAATACAGGGGAGGAGATCACAGACGGTGTCCTGACATTTGCGGGAAAGAAAATCAAGGGGGAGGATGGCTGGTTTACCGGGATCACGGAAGTAGGATCAGAAGAAACCGGCGTGATTACAGGCAAAGCAGCAGCCAACCGGTCAGAGCCTTCTGGTGAAGGGCTTTTGGATTTGGACCCGGAAATGGAAGCGGCAGAAACAGAGGTTCAGCCTGCAGCAGCTTTAGAGGGACAGGCAGATCGGCCGCAGGAAGCAGAGGCATCGATTCAGGAGTCAGGTCAGATCCAGGATGTAAAGGTTTCCATCATGGAGCCGGATGACAGGGAAGCTGCAGAATCAGCGGAAGCAGCTGAACGGGAAGCAGAATTTGGCGGTGAGGAAGATGAGGAGGAAGAGAATGAAAGCAGCAGACTGACCGATATTGACCTCCTTCCAGGGCAGCTTTATGAGGTTTCATTCGAATTTTACACAGAGGATGATTTAAAGTCTCAGAGTGCCTATGTAAAGTTCCGGTTTGCCGGCGAAGGAAGCAGAGGCGTTGTAAAGGGAGAAACAAAATTTTATTACAGCATCGGTCTTCCGGTAGTAAATCTTGAACTGGAAGGCGGCAGTGCGGTTGAGACCGGCATTGAAAACGAGATGAATATCTGGATGTCGGAGCCAGACTGGGTGGATGATCATCTGGAAGAAATTCTAAAGGAGCAGGAAAGCAAGAAGACGGAGAAGGAGGAGGAAGCAAATTCCAAAACGGCTTCCAGTTCCGATGCAGGAAAAGCTACCGCATCCAATGCCAAAAAGGCTTCCAGCTCCAATGCATCAGGAAGCACCAGCTCCTATAAGGATCTGCCGTCTGTCATGGATGCTGCCAAGATTGAAAAATATACAGACGAAGCAATGGAGATCAAGGAATCCAAGGTTTCCTACACGGTGGAGCTTTGGGGGACCAGATACAAGCGTTTCAGCCCGAAGAAGGCAGAAGAGGTGGAGGATATCGGCTGGATCAGCTGTATCTATGAGCTGGCCGGTGATCAGGAACCTGGCATCTATTATGGAAAGGTTACAGCAAAAGGAAAATGGAACCGGAAATCATTTACCAGTGAACAGGGCTTCCTGTTTGAAGTAACCGGGGAACATGTAAGCCCGGCATATCATGCAGAGGCAAAGCTGGACAATGTGACCATCCATGTTTCTGCAGACGAAGGGGTGCTGCCGGAAGGCACCAGACTTTTCGTAAAGGAGCTGAAGGAGGACGATGCTGAGACGGCAGATAAGTTCCTGGAGGCAAAGGAAGCCCTGGATGCAGAAGGAACGGAGTACAGCGGCATGATGGCGCTGGATATGGCATTCTTCGATGAAGATGGAAATAAGATCGAGCCAGACAGCGATGCCGGAAATGTACGGGTCTCTATGGAAATGAATTCATCCCTTCTGCCCAAGGATGCGGATCTGGGATCTGTGGCGGTACAGCATCTGGCGGAGAGGGAAGCAGGAATTGAAGTCCAGACGGTTGCAGATGTCACGGATGCGGTGAATGGAACCGTGGAAGTGAGAGAAGCGGAAGAAGTTGTGGCAGTTGATTTTGAGGTGGAGAGTTTTTCGGTGTTTGCAGTTACCTGGAATGACGGGTATGAGCTGAGAAAAGTGCCGGAGGGAACCATAGAGGCTAAGGTTTATTTGCGGTATAGCAATGAAATTCCGACTACGATCAATGGCAGCGACACAGCTGCCGGATATGGGCCGTCAGGAAATAATACTCCATACATTACGGTGACGGTTGACTTAGATCAGGTAAATCAAAAATCTGCCTGCTATCAAAGATATGATTATTATACTGGTTATTCCACCTGGTATTATTACTCCATCGAAAGCGACGGCCAATATCAAAACGGTTCCAAGGAAGAAGCTGCCAGATATTGGAATACAGTTATTTATCCGGCGATCGAAGAGAATGACCGAAATGAGCTGGATCGTATCTTCGGCGGGGAGGGAAAATATATTGGCTATGTACTGAAACGGGAGAATGATGGATGGCATATTGATGGAGTTTTAGCAGATAACCCACCAAACTATGTAGTGGAATTATATGATTATTCGGCCAGCGGGACACCATGCTTATTTGCAATTTCGGATAATGACCGAACCCTTCCAGGCGTTTCCTATGGGGCTTTTAAGGAGCAGCTGGAAACTACATTAGGCGGAACCAACTACCGGTATGTAACAGAGCAGACGGATCAAATCGTGGTGGAATATCAGAAGGACGGACATACCTGCCGGACAACGATCACCCCACGAAATAAAGCGTCTCACATTTATCCATCTACCAGGTTTGGCTATGAGATGATAACCAACAATATTTATTATTTATGCCAGTTAAAAATGGAAACAAAAGTTATTTCAGGGGATCTCAGTATCTCCAAAGAGGTTGCGGGATCAGCAAAGAATGTGAATGAGCATTTTAAATTCACACTGAGAGGAAGGGGATTGGACGGGGAATATGAAGCTGTTTATACAGGAACAGATCCCTCCTGTAATGTACAGCATACCAGTTCGGTTAAATTTACAGCCGGCAGTGCAGAGATATCTTTGAAGCACGGTGAAATGGTTTTTATTAAAAATTTACCCCTGGATCAGCAGATCACGATTACAGAGCAGCCAGGCAGTTATACAACCGCGGTAGAGGTAACGGTAGATGGGGAAAGGGTAAGCGCAGAAAAGGTTGTGGTTACCATCGACGGAAAAGATCGGGAGGTTCATTTTAAAAATATACAGACCATTTCGGCACCGACCGGACTTTTCCAGAATCAGATTCCGTACTGCCTGATGTTGGTTTTATCCGCTCTGGGTATCCTGGGATTTACCTATTTTGACTGCACGAAGAAGAAACGCAGGACCCGCAGATAGGAGTTGAATGAATGGCAGCAAGAAATATGGATGACATTGCAGACCTGTTCCGGACTCTGCGGTTTAAGAAAGCACTGTTTGGCGGTGTGAAGGAGAAGGATGTCTGGAAGCAGCTGGACAAGCTGCAGAAGGAGTACCGCTCCGCGTATGAAATTCAGCAGGAGAGATATGATGCTCTCCTGCAGGAAAGGGAGAAAGAGATTGCTTCTCTAAAAGATCGCCTTTCTCAGGAACCTGCCCATGAGTAAGGGAAGAAATAAAACATCAGGTGAGATAACAACACCGGAGCAGGTCATTCTTCTCAGGCTCCGCCGGTTAGCCGGCCAGGAGGAGATTAGCTCCTTTTTCGTCAAGCTGATTTGGATGGGATTGCTTTTGGGAATCCTGTTTGGAGTTTTGTTTGGCATTACTCCGGCGAAAAATAATGACATGTCGCCGCGGATCAGCTCCGGCGATCTGCTCCTGTATTATCGGCTGGAGGAAAGGCTGCGGTCCCAGGATGTGGTGGTATTTGAGAAGGACGGCGTGCAGTACATTGGAAGAGTGGTGGCGAAAGGCGGAGACAGCGTGGAGGTCACCGAGGATTCCCACCTGAAGGTAAATGGAAGCACAGTAGTGGAAACCGATATTTTTTATTCCACTCCAAAGTATGGAGATCAGGTAGCATATCCGGTAACGCTGGAAGGGGATCAGTATTTTATCCTGTGCGATTACCGGAATGGGGCAAAGGACAGCCGGTACTTTGGCGCGGTGAATCGAAAAGAGATCAAGGGAAAGGTGATTACCGTAATCCGGCGTTCCAGCCTGTAGGAATGGAACAGGCAGAAATCTATGTGGAAGTATTATCGCAGACAGCGTTTGTGATGATATAAATTAAAAACAAAGTATGAAAGAGAGGAAACAATTATGAGGAGAAACAGATTATTTAAGATGTTTACATCGGCTGTATTGACAGGTGCCATGGTGCTGTCGATGGGAGGGATGACGGCGTTTGCAGACGAGCCGGTAACAGAAATGGATTTTACCAAAAAGGTTACAACAGACGGAAATACATATTCTCCAGCTACCACGTTTGCATTCGCAGTAGCTCCAGGTGCGGATGGAAGCTTTGACAACAAAACCGTAAAAGCAGGTCCAGAGGGCGGCTTGAAGCTTGCTGAAAAAAACAATTTTGATTTTACTCCGGGAGAGGATGCAACAGCAGCAGCGGAATACACAAAGACCGGAAAGCTGGTTACAGATATTACCGCATTTGCAGGATATGAGCCAGGTATTTACGTTTATAATGTATCTGAGACGGCTGGAACTTATAAGGGTATCACATATGACCAGAATACCTATCAGGTATACGTTTATGTGATGAGAGATGAAACAACGGATAATCTGTATGTGAACAATGTACTTGTTCCAGGTTCAGACGGCAAAGCATCAGCATTGGAATTTGTAAATGATTATGGCAAAGACAATGATGGAGATGTAAATGCAGTTACCATAACCAAGAAGGTTGCAGGTAACCAGAGCAGTAAAAATGATCCCTTTACCTTCTTTGTTCAGGTAAACGGCGATGACAATGAAAAGTATAAGGCTGTGATTACAAAGGCAGACCAGACAACAACGGAAATTACTCTGGTCAGCAAGGCAGCAGCACAGGAAATCACATTAAAAGACAGCGAATCCGTAACGATTTACGGACTTTCTGAAAATGATAGTTACACCGTAACAGAGGATGAGGATGCCAGCAAAGGGCTTGGGTATACCGAAACAACAGTAAAGATTGGAGATGCAGAGGCAGCTGCTGGATATACGGCAAGTGGCACAATCACAGCAAACACAGATGTTACCTTTACGAACACTAAGGATGTAACCACCCCAACCGGCATCGCCCTCACCTTCGCACCATACCTGTTAATGGTAGCTCTTGCAGGTGTATTTGCAGTTCTGTTCTTACGCAGAAGAAGAGAAGAGTTCTAATGCCGTGTAATCACGATGACCAATGGGCTGTCTGCAGAGGAGGTGGACCAGAATGGAGATAGCGGCTGGCGCAGCACGGGTCGGCAACCGGATCTTAAGCTGGATTGCAATGATCATGATCCTGCTGATGTTCTTATATGGAAGCTACTCCCTCTGGGACAGCTACATGATTAATCAGGGCGCCTTTTTAACCAGCGATCTGCTGAAATATAAGCCTGTCCTTACCGGTGACAGCAGCCCCAACTACACCTTAGATGAGCTGATGCTGCTGAACCCGGATACCCGGGCCTGGATCACCATTGATGATACCCATATTGATTATCCCATGGTGCAGGGAGAAACGGATATGGATTACATTAATACGGACATATTCGGGGAGTTTCAGCTGTCTGGTTCCATCTTTCTGTCCTGTTTAAACAGCCCGGACTTTTCGGACAGCTACAATCTGACCTATGGCCATCACATGGATAATGGCGGAATGTATGGAGATGTCCTGAAGTTTTTGGATAAGGATTTTTTTGAAGCCCACCAGACGGGAACCTTGTTTCTGCCGGAGAAGACGTACCAGATCTGTCTGTTTGCCTGTATGGAAGCAGATGGCTATGACCGTCTGATCTACAGCCCTGGTCCAGATTATCCGCTGCAGGAGCTTCTGGATTATCTGACGGAATCTTCCACCCAGTACCGGGAGATCGGTGTGAATGCGGGAGACAAGATCATTGGCCTGTCTACCTGCGTGGATGCAGAGACAAATGGCCGTGCCATATTATTCGGCCGATTAGAAGAAAGGCAGTAAGGGAGCAAAGATCGGAGAGCTTTGTTCCATTTGAAAACAGCACGTAAAGGAGGTGCAAGGAAATTCATGTATCAGAAAATAAGAAGACTGCTGCTGCACACTCTGATTCCAGCTGTGCTTGCGGTATTCCTGCTTCCCTTTTCAATGCATCCGGCTACCGTGTTTGCCCAGGAAGCAGCAGTCTCTGTCATCCTGCCGGTAAACCTTCAGGTAACGGGAAACCGGATCCCGGATGGATTGGAATATCATCTGGTCCTGGAAGGTAAGGATCAGGCGCCTGTGCCGGAGAACTGTGAGATTATAGTGAAGAATGGGGGAACGGCTTCCTTCGGACCGATCATCTATACGGAACTGGAGAATTACAGCTACCAGGTGTATCAGAAGGCTGGAGAAAACAGCCGTGTTGCCTATGACAACAGCGTTTATGTGGTAACGGTACAGGTGATAAATGATGGAAACGGAGGCCTGAAGGCAAATGTGCTTGCCTCAAAGGAGAATTCTTCGGATAAATCAGGAACTATTACGTTCACCAATCAGTATACGGCTCCATCCGGCGGCGGAAATGGCGGAGGCGGCAGAGATGATGACGGAAACGGCGGAAATCACAGCGGAGGCGGAAACAGCGGAGGAAGTCAGACCGTGGATCCGCAGCCTTCGGTAAATCCTGGAGAGGAAGCTGGTCTGTCTGATATGCCGTCACCGGCAGAGCAGGCAGAAAATCTGCCTCTGCCCATTTCTCTCCTTCCAAAGACAGGAGATGGATCCGTGTCCTCTGTGCTGCTCCTTGTGATCCTGGCAGCCAGCGGCATTCTGATCTTCTGGCTGACGAAGAAGCGCAGAGAAAAGGATGCGGAGTAGAGGCTGCAGAGGAAAAGCCGCAGAGCAAAGAAATCAGAAGAAACGTAGCATAACAGAATCAGGTAATCGTCCGGCTGGAAATCCTTCTAAGCCGGACGATTGTTTTTGCGTTTCCCTATGTGAAAAGCTAATTAAAAAACGGCCGGAAAAATGAAAATCAGGGCTTCCAAGATGATGGGGTTTGTGCTATACTTGGGAAGGCAAAATGGCAAGAAACTTATTTTCTTCACAGGAAACTAAATATTGTAAAGAAAAATGTTTAAAAATTGCTGTTTTCCAAACACATAACATAAGAAAGTAAATATAGAAATGAAGAGGTAGGATATGTTATTCACAAAGGAGTGGAAACATCCGTGGCAGAGGACTCTGATGGAGTATGCAGTGATTACCATCAGCATCTGGATCATGGTGATCGGAATTTATTTCTTTAAGTTCCCCAACAATTTTGCTTTTGGAGGCGTAACTGGTTTCTCAACGATCGTCAGCAGGGTCAGCCGGCTCAGTGCCGGAGATTTTACGTTTGTTGTAAATACAGGCCTGTTAGTGATCGGATTTTTCTTCCTAGGCCGTGCTTTTGGAATCAAGACGGTGTATGCCAGCATGCTGATGTCCTTCGGGCTGTCGTTTCTGGAGCGGGTATGCCCCATCAATCAGCCGCTGACCTCAGAGCCGCTGCTGGATCTGATCTTTGCAATCTTCCTTCCGGCTGTGGGCTCGGCTGTGCTGTTTAATATCGGCGCATCCAGCGGAGGTACGGATATTATTGCCATGATTTTGAAAAAGCATACCAGCTTTAATATCGGCACTGTGCTGTTTCTGGTGGATGTGACCTCCGTGGTGATCTCCTTTTTTGTGTTCGGCGTGGAGACGGGACTGTATTCCTCACTGGGTCTGATGGCAAAGTCACTGGTGATCGATGGAGTGATCGAGAATATTAACCAGTGCAAATGCTTTAATATCGTCTGTGATGACCCGGAGCCCATCTGCACCTTCATTATTGAGAAGCTGGTGCGGAGCGCCACCGTATATGAAGCCCAGGGAGCCTTCACCCACCACAAAAAGGCGGTTATCATGACTACGCTGACCAGAAGTCAGGCCGTGCGGCTGCGCAATTATGTACGTTCTGTGGAGCCCACCGCCTTCATTATGATCACCAGCTCCAGCGAGATCATAGGAAAAGGGTTTTTGACCAATTGACATATCATAATAAAAAAGACAATACTTCCGCCAGCCATTTGGAAGCATTGTCTTTTTCTTTTCATTCTCAGGAATAAAGCTTGAACGCGTCTGAATGTAAGTTTTTTCCTACAAATCCAGCTTTAAGTCGCCTTCCTTGATCCATCCGATCTTCCGGAAGATCTCACCAAATACGGCAGTCAGCACAGCCGGAAGGATAAAGCATACCAGCAAAATGCCAAGCCACATCTTTGCGCCTCCGCCCATGCTGGTGTATACGCCGATGGGGCCGACCAGGCCGCAGGTTCCCATGCCGGCACAGGTGGGAATGTTGGTCATCTGGAAGATGACAGTGGCGATGGGGCCGGTGATCATGGAAGCCAGAGTAGGGGCGATCCAGATCCTTGGATTTTTTACAATGTTGCCCATCTGCAGCATGGAGGTTCCCAGTCCCTGAGCCAGAAGGCCGCCCACTCCGTTTTCACGGAAGGAGAGAACGGCAAAGCCGATCATCTGGGCGCAGCAGCCTGCTGTGGCAGCGCCCCCTGCCAGTCCGTCTAAGGATAGTGCAATACAGATCGCAGCGCTGGAGATCGGGAGAGTCAGCGCGATGCCGATGAGGGCGGCAACCAGCATGCCCATAAAGAATGGCTGCATTTCCGTTGCGGTCTTTACCATCATGCCAAAGGCATCCATAAATTTCGCAACGCCTGGGCCCACAAACTGGGCGATCAGCACGCCAGAGATGATGGTAACGCCTGGGGTCACCAGGATATCCACACGAGTTTCCTTTGATACGATTTTACCAAGCTCCGTAGCCACAACCGTTGCTACCAGAGCTCCCACCGGACCGCCCAGTGCATTGCCTGCGATGCCCACAGTGGCAGCGGAAAAAAGTACCAGCTGAGGAGCCTTTAACGCATAAGCGATGGCTACGCCCAGTGCAGCGCCGGTGGCGCTTTTTGCATAATCTGAAATTACCTGAAATGCCTGAATGCCTGATTTTTCGCCGATAGTGGCAAAGATCGTCCCGATTAACAAAGATGCAAACAAACCAAAAGCCATGGCACCTAATGCATCAATGAGATAGGTCTGGACGGTGATATTGACGTTCTTTCTCTTTAAGAACGCCTTGATTCCTGTCTGTTCCATTTGAATTGTCTCCTTTGTGTATTTGTGTGTAACTGTTCAGCAGATCTGCACAGCAGCTACATGTTTGGCACACATTTGACATTGGCTGTTTGTCAAAGCAGTTTAGACCGTATTTTACCAAGGGAGGCCCAAAAAGGCAAGTCTTTTCCGGAAATTTGCCTGATATTGATATTTATTTAACAAACCATATTCTCCGGTGATTGGAGGGATGAAAGAAAAACGTAAGAAGCCGCTGCAGGCTTTTGGTAGTCACGGGAGTAAATATATGGTAAGATAGTATCAGGAGCAAAAAGAAGAAAACAGGCTGCAGAGGAGAAACGCAGAAAGAGAGGAAGGGTCAGGTGAGAGCATGATAAGAAAGATGTGTCCGATCTGCGACAATTGTATTGGAGCAATGAATTACTGTAAAACCTGTCATCAGTTTATCTGGCATCCGGAGCGCCGCGAGATGCGGTATTATCTAAATGAAAGTCATCCGGCTGATGAGGATTATTGTGAATACCACCGGGAGTCGGATTACCGGCAGTCTGCCTATGGAGAAAATCAGCCGGTCAGAACCAGCCCAAAATCCAATTCATATGCCGGAAGCGGTGCCAATGGAAAGATGACAAAGGCGGATTACCTGGCGAAAAAAGCAGCTCAGGCGGCTGGATCCTACCGCTCAGACTGGAAGAAGATGGTTGAAAAGCAGGCGGATAAGGAGCAGCAGAAGAAGAAAAATCCAGTTATGCAGTTTCTTGTAATTATTTTTATTTATCTGGTGTTCAGCATGATCAGTAGCTTCAGCCGGTAGCTTTGCTATCAGACTGGAATCGAAAGAAAGGCGGAATGAAATGGAAACGATTGATCCCAAATTTGAGGAGATGAAACGTGAGATGAAGCAGAAGGCCGGGAAAGCCGGCCGGTTTGTAAAGCATACCGGCTCGCTGGCCGTCCTTGTGGTTCTGGCGTTGGTGCTGGGAACGGGCTCTTTCTACGATATTGAAGAGCAGGAGCAGGCGGTGGTCACCACCTTCGGCGTGGCGAAAACCGTGGCGGAACCGGGACTGCATTTTAAGATCCCAGTGATCCAGAAGGTGAAGAAGGTGAATACCACCATCCAGGGCTTTGCCATGGGCTATGACCCGGAGAATAATGTAAGTGTTGAGGACGATTCCCTGATGATCACCAGCGACTACAACTTTGTAAATGTAGACTTTTTCGTGGAGTATAAGGTGGCAGACCCGGTAAAGGCAGTGTATGCTTCCCAGGATCCGGTGCTGATCCTGCGGAATATCAGCCAGGCCTGCATCCGCACGGTGA
Source organism: Lachnospiraceae bacterium (assembly GCA_030524635.1). Taxonomy (GTDB): domain Bacteria; phylum Bacillota; class Clostridia; order Lachnospirales; family Lachnospiraceae; genus Caccovicinus. The sequence continues at coordinate 65,618 of JAUNGG010000010.1, read as the reverse complement.
TCGGCGGCTATGAGGTGGATTCTGTGCTGACTACCGGAAAGAATGAGATCCAGGCAAAAATCAAGGACATGATCATAGCCAGGTTAGAGCAGCATGATATCGGACTTCAGATCGTGAATGTGACCATTCAGGATTCTGAGCCGCCTACTGCAGAGGTCATGGAGGCGTTTAAGGCGGTGGAAACAGCCAAGCAGGGCAAGGAGACAGCCATCAACAATGCCAATAAATACCGCAATGAAAAGCTGCCCCAGGCGCAGGCCAGAATCGACCAGATCATGCAGGAGGCAGAATCCACCAAGGTTCAGCGGGTCAATGAGGCCAATGCGGAGGTGGCAAAGTTTAATGCCATGTATGCGGAGTATGCGAAAAATCCGGAGGTTACGAAAAAGCGGATGTTCTATGAAGCTATGGAGGATATCCTGCCCGGGATGAAGGTGATCATTGACGGCACTGGTCAGACCAGCACCATCCTGCCTTTAGACAGCTTTACCGGCGTGGGCGGTGCGTCCCAGCCATCTGACAGCCAGGCAGGCCAAAACTGATGAAGGAGGAGCGGATATGAGAAAACTATTAAAACGAGCAGTTCTGATTCTGGTGCTGGCCTGTATGTTAGTAGGTGGAACGGGAGCTATGGTGGTGACCCAGGAAAATGAATATAAGCTGATCCGGCAGTTCGGACGGATCGAGCGTGTGATCGATCATGCGGGACTAAGCTTTAAGGTACCCTTTATCCAGACTATGGATACCCTTCCTAAGGAGATCCTGATCTACGATCTGGCGCCCTCTGACGTGATCACAAAGGATAAAAAGACCATGCTCTGCGATTCCTATGCTCTGTGGCGGATTACAGATCCACTGAAATTTGCCCAGACCTTAAATGGTTCCGTGGCAAATGCGGAGCGGAGGATCGACACTGTGGTGTATAATTCCATCAAAAATGTGATCAGCAGCATGAATCAGAATGATGTGATCAGCGGAAGGGACGGAGAGCTGTCAGATGCCATCATGGCACACATGGGAGAAAATATGGGCCAGTATGGGCTGGAACTGCTTTCCGTGGAAACCAAGCGGCTGGACCTGCCTTCTGACAACAAGGCGGCAGTGTACGAGCGGATGATCTCGGAGCGGGATAAGATCGCAGCTACCTACACGGCAGAGGGAGAAGCAGAAGCAAAGGTGATCCAGAATACCACAGACAAGGAGATCGCCATTCAGATATCGGATGCCCAGGCCAAGGCGGCGGCAGTGACGGCAGAGGGAGAGGCGGAGTATATGCGGATCCTGGCGGAGGCTTACGGTTCACCGGAGAAGGCAGAGTTTTATTCCTTCACCCGGGCGCTGGAATCGGCAAGGCTGTCCCTGACCGGAACGAGCAATACGCTGATCCTGCCTGCAGATTCCCCTCTGGCAGAAATCTTTATGGGGCGGTAGGTTTAAGAACGCCTTTCCAGTTTTAAATGTATAGTAAGTAACTAGGAATTATTTTTCGGAAGGGATTGAAAAATAAAATAGCCTATGCTATCATAGGTTGCAATGGAAAGCCTGCGTTGTCCGGCGGACAATGTGGGCTTTCACTTCATCCGGCAAAGTAAACAGACAGGGAGTTTAAGAATATGAAGATTCGAGACATTTTAGCAAAAGGCGAACCAACTCTTTCTTTCGAGGTATTTCCTCCAAAGACAGAGGACAAGTATGACAGTGTGGAGAAGGCAGCATCGGAGATCGCGAAGCTGAAGCCATCCTTTATGAGCGTTACCTATGGAGCAGGAGGAGGAACCAGCCAGTATACCGTGGAGATCGCATCTACCATCCAGGAGCAGTACGGGGTGACACCGCTGGCCCACCTTACCTGCGTTTCCTCTACCAGAGAAAAGGTTCATCAGGTGCTGGGGCAGCTGAAGGAAAAAAGGATCGAAAATATCCTGGCGCTCCGGGGAGATATCCCGGCGGACGGAAAGGTGGAAAAGGATTACCGGTACGCTTCGGAGCTGATCCATGAGATCAAGCAGAACGGGGATTTCTGCATTGGCGCTGCCTGCTATCCGGAGGGCCATGTGGAATCGGTCAATAAGACCGCGGACATCCAGCATTTAAAGGAAAAGGTGGAGGCCGGCTGCGATTTCGTGACCACTCAGATGTTTTTTGACAATAATATTTTATATAATTACCTGTACCGGGTTCGGGAAAAGGGGATTACGGTGCCGGTGATCGCCGGAATCATGCCGGTGACCAATGTAGCCCAGATCAAGCGGATCTGCAATATGTCCGGAACTTATCTGCCTTCCCGGTTTAAAGCCATTGTGGATCGGTTCGGCGATAATCCTGCGGCCATGAAGCAGGCTGGAATTGCCTATGCCACGGAGCAGATCATCGATCTGATTGCCAACGGAGTGAATGGAATCCATATTTATTCTATGAACAAACCGGATGTGGCAGCCCGGATTAAGGACAGCCTATCGGAGATCCTGTAACGAACTGGTAAAGAAAATGGATAACCATCAGCGGCATAAGGAAGACAGCAGATAAGAGAGGGATTGCAGATGGAAGTAGACAGAAGGGAAGTACTGCGGTATCTGGGATATGGAAGAGAGCAGGCAGATGAACCGGTGATGGAGCTGATAGAGTCCTGTCTGGAGCAATTGGAGGCGGCAGCGGAGCCCAGGCATCTGGTGCGGGAGTATCCGCTGGTGCTTTTGCCGGAGGATGAGATCGATGGCAGCTGTTTTCGCACGAAAAGCCGGAATTTAAGCCGGAATCTGAAGGACTGCACCCAGATTCTTTTATTTGCGGCCACTCTTGGGGTGGGAGTGGATCATCTGATCCAAAGATATAACCGCCTTCAAATGAGCCGTGCTGTGGTGCTTCAGGCGGCTTCTGCCGCCATGATTGAGGAGTACTGCGACACAGTCTGTTCCCAGCTGCGCCGGGACTATGAAGGGCGGGGGCTGTATCTGCGTCCCAGGTTCAGTCCTGGCTACGGAGATTTCCCTTTAAGCTGCCAGCCCAGACTTTTGGATGCCCTGGAGGCGGGAAAACGGATCGGGATCAAGCTGACAGACAGCTTTCTCATGATGCCTTCCAAGTCGGTGACGGCTGTGATGGGAGCCAGCGAAAAGCCCTACCGCTGTGAGGTGAAGGGCTGTGAGGCATGTTCGAAAACGGACTGCGCGTATCGCCGGGATGCTAGTGTGCCGGCATAGTGGTGCTGAATGGAGAAGTGGCAAAATACTGATAAAAACAGGAAAGTTGGATGGAGTATGAACATTTTACAGTGGATGAAAGAACACCATGTTTTTTTTGACGGAGGAATGGGAAGTCTGCTGCAGGCCCAGGGTCTGCAGGCCGGAGAGCTTCCGGAGACCTGGAACCTTTTGCAGCCCCAGGTGCTGGTTGGGATCCACAAGGATTACCTGCGGGCAGGGGCCAATATTATCACCACCAATACCTTCGGTGCCAACCGCCTGAAATATCCGGAGGGCGGCGCCTGGAGTCTGGAGGAACTGGTGACAGCGTCCGTGGAAAATGCAAGGACAGCCAGGCGGGAATTCTGGGAGGAAAAGGCGGCAGAAGACACAGATCCGACAGATGTAGAAGAACGTTTCCCGGCCTTCATTGCCCTTGACCTGGGCCCTACCGGCAAGCTGTTAAAGCCTCTGGGTGATCTGGAATTTGAGCGGGCGGTGGGGCTTTACAAGGAAGTGATCCGTATCGGGGTCAACGCCGGAGCCGATCTGATCCTGATTGAGACCATGAGCGACAGCATGGAGGTAAAGGCGGCTGTTCTGGCAGCGAAGGAAAGCTGTGACCTTCCTGTATTTGCCACCATGGCATTTGACAGCAAAGGAAAGCTTCTCACCGGAGGAAATGTGGAGACCATCGTGGCTCTTCTGGAGGGGCTTCGGGTAGACGCCCTGGGCTTAAACTGCGGTTTAGGGCCGGTGCAGATGCGCCCTATTGCGGAAACCCTTCTGGCGGTCTCCTCAACTCCTGTGATCGTAAATCCAAATGCCGGACTTCCCCGCAGCGAGGGCGGCCAGACTGTGTACGATATTGATTCAGACCAGTTTGCCGAGGAGATGCAGAAGATCGCAGAGCTTGGGGTGTTCATGATGGGCGGATGCTGCGGAACCACGCCGGAACACATTGAAAAGACGGTGCGGCTCTGCTGGGATGTTCCCGTAAGGCAGCCGGAGAAGAAAAACCGCACGGTTATTGCCTCCTACTCCCAGGCGGTGGTGATGGGACGGAATCCGGTGATTATCGGAGAGCGCATCAATCCAACTGGAAAATCCAAATTTAAACAGGCGCTGCGGGATCACAACCTGGAATATATTCTTCAGGAAGGTGTGACCCAGCAGGATAACGGCGCCCATGTGCTGGATGTGAACGTGGGCCTGCCGGAGATCGACGAGCCGTCCATGATGGAGGAAGTGGTGAAGGAGCTTCAGGCCGTGATTGACCTGCCCCTTCAGATCGACACCTCCAGCCCGGAGGCGATGGAGCGGGCGCTGCGCTGCTATAACGGCAAGGCGCTGGTGAACTCGGTCAACGGCAAGCAGGAAGTGATGGAAGCGGTATTTCCCTTGGTAGCCAAATACGGCGGCGTGGTGGTGGGACTGTGCCTGGATGAGGGCGGTATCCCGGAGACGGCGGAGGGCCGCATCCAGGTGGCAAGAAAAATCTATGACACAGCGGCAAGGTACGGGATTGATCCGTCGGACATTATCATTGACGGCCTGTGCATGACGGTAAGCTCTGACAGCAAGGGGGCTTTGACCACACTGGAGACGCTGCGGAGAGTCCGGGACGAGCTGCAGGGAAAGACGATCCTTGGCGTATCCAATATCTCCTTCGGTCTGCCCCAGCGGGAGATCATCAATGCGGCATTTTTTACCATGGCCCTTCATGACGGCTTAAGCGCCGCCATCATCAATCCAAACAATGAAGCCATGATGCGGGCATACTATAGCTTCCGGGCTTTGGCGGATCTGGATCCGCAGTGCGGCGATTACATCGGCATATACGGCGGCCAGCAGGCAGCCGGACTTGGAACCACCATCGGGCGGAAGGGCGGAGGCTCTGGGGCAGGGAGCAGTTCGGCCTCAGGCGGCGGCCTGGGAAATGGCAGCCAGGGAGGCAGTGGCAGCACCGGTTCTGGAGGACTCAGTCTGTCGGATGGAATTATCAAGGGCTTAAAGGAGGCGGCAGCGGCAGCCGTCCGGGAGCAGTTAAAAAGCCGGGATGCCCTGGATATCATTAATCAGGAGATGATACCGGCTCTGGATGTGGTAGGAAAGGGCTTTGAGAAGGGAACCGTCTTCCTGCCTCAGCTTCTGATGAGCGCCGAGGCGGCCAAGGGCGCATTCGAGGTGATCAAGGAGCATATGAGCAGCTCCGGCCAGGTGCAGGAGCCCAAGGGAAAGGTGATCCTGGCTACGGTAAAGGGCGATATTCATGACATTGGGAAAAACATTGTCAAGGTTTTGCTGGAAAATTACAGCTATGACGTGATCGATCTGGGCAAGGATGTGCCGCCGGAGACGGTGGTGGAAACCGCCGTCCGGGAGCATGTGCCGGTAGTGGGCTTAAGCGCTTTGATGACCACCACGGTTCCCAGTATGGAGGAAACCATCCGGCAGCTTCGGGAGCATGCGCCGTGGGTGAAGGTAATGGTAGGCGGAGCTGTTCTGACTCAGGAATATGCCGACACCATCGGAGCAGACCGGTACTGCCGGGACGCTATGGCATCGGTCAACTTTGCCGAGGAAATTATTGTAGAAAAAAGGGATTGACAATTTGATTCATTTGTAGTATTTTATTTGTAAATTTAATATACCGATTTAAACCGATGAAGTGGAGATAAAAACAGACCGTGCACTTACAGAGAGCCTGTCACGCTGAGAGCAGGCAGAACGCAGACTGTTAAATGGACCATGGAGGGCGCTGTCAAAGGCTGTCAGGCCGAGTATTCAGCGACGTGAGTCACGCGTTAGATGACGGGAATATGTTAGTATTCTGCTAAGTGCACGGAAGGCAAGCTTTCGTGAAGCAAGGTGGCACCGCGGGAAACAGACTGGAAGACCGTATTGGGAAGGTATTTTTGTAACCGGCAGGTTACAGATTTACCTGAAAGATAAACTTTCTGGATAGAAACCCGTCCTTGACTGGATCGTTTTATGATGGTCTATGTCATGGACGGGTTTTTTGTATCATAAAAAACTCCTTTGGAGTATCTTAATGATACAAAAAAAGCGGATTTTCAAGATTCGATTTCCATAAAAAACAGGAGGAAGATCATATGATGACAATGGATGAAGTAAGAAATCTGGCGGCAGAAGGAGCATATAAGCGGGTTCCCATCAGCCGGGAATTATATGCAGACAGGAAAACGCCTATTGAGGTGCTGCGGATTTTGCGGAAGGTGAGCAATCACTGTTATCTTTTGGAGAGTGTGGAGGATTCCAAGCAGTGGGGCCGGTACACCTTTTTAGGATATGATCCCACTCTGGAGCTGACCTGCAAGGACGGTCAGATGAAGATCACCGGGCCGGACGGGGTGAAGCAGTTTGCGGTGAAGCATCCGGGAACGGTGATCCGCCAGGTGATGAAAGACTACAGAAGCCCTAAGGTGGAGGGGATGCCCACCTTTACCGGCGGTCTGGTGGGATATTTTTCATACGATTACGTGAAGTACGGCGAGCCTTCCTTAAAGCTGGAGGGGCAGGATGAGGAGGCATTTAATGATGTGGACCTGATGCTGTTTGATAAGGTAGTTGCATTTGACAACTTCCGGCAGAAGATCGTGCTGATCGCCAATGTGGATGTCAGCCGGCTGGAGGAGGATTATAGCAGGGCAGAGGCAGAATTAAAGGAGATGGAGCAGCTGATCCGGACAGGAGAGGCAGCGCCGGAGCGGCGGCTGAAGCTGACCAGTGAACTGCGCCAGCTGTTTACGAAGGAGGAATACTGCCGGATGGTAGAGAGAGGCAAGGAGTACATCCGGGAAGGGGATATCTTCCAGGTGGTTCTCTCCAACCGGATCGAAGCAGATATGGAAGGCAGCCTGCTGGATGCCTACCGGGTGCTTCGGACTACCAATCCCTCTCCCTATATGTTTTATTTTACCAGCGATGATATCGAGATCGCCGGGGCCTCTCCGGAAACGCTGGTAAAGCTGGTAGATGGAAAGCTGTTTACCTTCCCGTTAGCAGGAACCAGGCCCAGGGGAAAGACGGAAGCAGAGGACCTGGCGCTGGAGAAGGAGCTTTTGGCTGATGAGAAGGAGCGGGCGGAGCACAACATGCTGGTGGATCTGGGCCGGAATGATATCGGAAAGATCAGCCAGATCGGCTCTGTGAAGGTAGAAAAGTACATGGACATTGAGCGGTATTCCCATGTGATGCACATTGCATCTACTGTCAGCGGGCAGATCCGGGAGGATCTGGATGGCCTGGATGCGGTGGATTCCATCCTTCCGGCAGGAACTCTTTCGGGAGCGCCCAAGATCCGGGCCTGCGAGATCATCCATGAGCTGGAGCAGAATAAACGTGGAATTTACGGCGGAGCCATCGGATACCTGGACTTTTCCGGAAATCTGGATGTGTGCATCGCCATCCGAAGCGCATTTTCCAAAAATGGAAAGGTGTTCGTGCGTAGCGGAGCCGGAATCGTGGCAGACAGCGTGCCGGAAAATGAATATCAGGAGTGCTTAAATAAGGCCAGAGCGGTGTTAAATGCATTGGAGATCGCTCAGAAGGGAGACGAATTATGATCCTTTTAATCGATAATTACGACAGCTTTTCCTATAATCTGTACCAGCTGGTGGGCGAGGTAGAGCCGGATATCAAGGTGGTGCGAAACGATGCCGTTACCATAGAGGAGATCCGGCAGATGAAGCCAGAGCTGATCATCCTTTCCCCAGGACCGGGGCGGCCGGAGGATGCAGGAATCTGCATCCAGGCAGTGGAGGAGCTGGGCGGAGAGATCCCCATCTTCGGTGTCTGCCTGGGGCATCAGGCGATCTGCAAGGCATATGGGGCAACCGTTACCTATGCCAGAGAATTGATGCATGGAAAGACATCCACGGCCAAAGTGGAGCAGAATTCCAAATTGTTTCAGGGATTGGGGCCTGAGATGGTGGTAGGGCGATATCATTCCCTGGCTGCCGATCCGGAAACCATACCGGACTGCATGAAGGTGACGGCAGTTACGGAGGACGGCGAGGTGATGGCAGTGGAGCATAAGGAGTATCCGGTGTACGGAGTCCAGTTCCATCCGGAATCCATCCTGACGCCGGATGGGAGAAAGCTGCTTGAAAATCTTTTGAAATAGAAGAAGTGGGGAAGTAATCAGCAAAGGGCTGTTTTTGCGAGAAACAAACAGCAGAAGATGCCAATAGCAGAAAAAGCAGATAAGAATCAAGAAAGGCAGGAAAATATCATGATTAAGGAAGCAATTACAAAGCTGGCAGCAAACCAAAATTTATCATATGAGGAAGCAGAGCAGGTTATGAATGAGATCATGGGCGGCCAGGCCAGCCCGGTGCAGATGAGTGCGTATCTGACGGCATTAAGCCTGAAAGGGGAAACCATTGATGAGGTGACCGGTTCGGCGGCAGGTATGAGAAAGCACTGCGTCCGCCTGCTTCACGACATGGATGTGCTGGAGATCGTTGGAACTGGGGGAGACGGCGCCAACTCCTTTAACATTTCCACCACCTCCTCCCTGGTGATCTCCGCAGCCGGGGTTCCTGTAGCAAAGCATGGAAACCGGGCCGCTTCCAGCAAGTGCGGGGCGGCAGATGTGCTGGAGGCATTGGGGGTGAATATCACTATTTCTCCAGAGCGCAGCGCAGAGCTGCTGAAGGAGATCGATATCTGCTTCCTCTTTGCCCAGAATTATCATATCGCGATGAAGTATGTGGCGCCGGTTCGCAAAGAGCTGGGAATCCGGACGGTATTTAATATTCTTGGCCCGCTGTCCAATCCGGCCGGAGCCAATATGCAGGTGATGGGCGTTTATGATGAAGCCCTGGTGGAGCCGCTGGCAAGAGTGCTGAATAACCTGGGAGTGAAGCGGGCACTGGTAGTTTACGGTCAGGATAAGCTGGATGAGATCTCCATGAGTGCGCCCACCACCGTCTGCGAGGTGAAGGACGGAACCTTTACTTCTTATGTGATCACGCCGGAGCAGTTTGGCTTTGCACGGTGCGGCAAAGAGGAGCTGGCGGGCGGAACGCCTCAGGAAAACGCAGCCATCACCAGAGCCATCCTTTCCGGCCAGAAGGGACCGAAGACAGACGCAGTGATCTTAAATTCAGCAGCAGCCCTTTATGTAGCTGGAAAGGCGGACAGCATCCAGGAGGGCGTAACCCTGGCGAGAGAGGTAATCGACAGCGGAAAGGCGCTGGAGCAGCTGGAGAAGTTTATCCGGCTCAGCAATGAATAAGAAATAAGAAAATTGAGAGGAAACGATAAGGATTATGATTTTAGATGAACTGGCAGCAGGAACCAGGGCACGGATCGAACGCCAGAAGAAAGAGATTCCCCTGGAAGCTATGCGGGAACAGGCAGAAGCCATGGCAAAGGAAAACGAAAGCGGATTCCCCTTTGAGCAGGCGCTGCGGCAGAAGGGCCTTTCTTTTATCTGCGAGGTAAAGAAGGCGTCGCCCTCCAAGGGCGTGATTGCGGCGGATTTCCCCTATCTTCAGATCGCAAAGGAGTATGAGGAAGCGGGAGCAGCGGCGATCTCTGTGCTGACAGAGCCGGAGCGGTTTTTAGGCCGGGACCGGTATCTGAAGGAGATCGCGGAGGCGGTGAGCATTCCGGTGCTGCGGAAGGATTTTACGGTAGACGAATACATGATCTATCAGGCAAAGGTTCTGGGTGCATCCGCAGTGCTTTTGATTTGCAGCATCCTGAGCCGGGAGCAGTTAAAGGAATATCAGGAGCTGGCGGACCGGCTGGGGCTTTCTGCGCTGGTGGAGGCTCATACCGAGGAGGAGATCGGTCAGGCCCTGGAGGCAGGCGCCAGGATCGTGGGAGTGAATAACCGGAATCTGAAGGATTTCACCGTGGATGTGATGAATTCCGTTCGGCTCCGCCAGTTGGTTCCGAAAAACATTGTGTTTGTATCCGAAAGCGGGATCCGCACGCAGGAGGATACCAGGAGACTGTATGAAAATGGAACCGATGCGGTGTTAATTGGAGAGACCTTTATGCGAAGCCCGGATAAGAAGGCGATGCTGGATTCCCTTCGGGCCGGAGGAAGAGAAAGGCGATGAAAAAACGGAGGGTATTATGGCAAAAATAAAGATCTGCGGCCTGACCCGCCTGGAGGACATTGTAGCAGTCAATTGCTGGAAGCCGGATTACATTGGATTCGTCTTTGCCAAAAGCCGTCGGCAGGTGACCAGGGAGCAGGCCGCAGAATTAAAAAAATGGCTGCGGCAGGATATCCAGGCTGTGGGAGTATTTGTAAACGGCAGGCCGGAGGAAGAAGCGGCGCTGTTTCAGGCCGGCGTCATCGATCTGATCCAGCTTCACGGGCAGGAAACGGAGGAAACCATCAGAAGACTGAAGGAACTGACCGATGGAAAGGCACCTGTGATCAAGGCAGTTCGGATGGAAACGGAACAGTCCATCGAACCCTGGCTGGACAGCTGTGCCGATTACCTCCTTTTAGACAATGGACCCGGCGGAACAGGGCAGGCATTTGACCACAGCCTGATTCAGCCGCAGCGGATTGGAAAGCCGTTTTTTCTGGCTGGAGGGATTAATCTGGAAAATGCGGAGGCGGCAGTCAGAAACTGTATGCCTTTTTGTCTGGATGTCAGCAGCGGAGTAGAGACGAATGGGGTAAAGGACGCAAAAAAGATAGAAGAGCTGGTGCGGCTGGTGAAAAACTAATTAATTTTTCTCGTTTTGTGGACTAATAAACAATTTGTATAGACAATGTATAGAATCGGCAGCTTTTTGCCGATTCTTTTTTGGGTCGGAAGATTGCCAGAATGAGGGATTTATCGTAAAATAGGGAGTGAGAAAATCTACAAAATACAGGATTAGAAAAGGGATAAGGCAATGATCTATTTTACTTCAGACCAGCATTTTTTCTATCGAAAGGGACGGCCACATATCGGGGATATGGAATTTCCAGATGCAGAAAGGAAAAATCAGTATCTGATCAAGCGGTGGAATGAAACCATAAAGCCGGAGGATCAGGTCTATATTCTGGGAGATTTTTCAGATGGAAATGGGCCGGATACGGCAGCCGTGTTGAAACAGTTAAAGGGAGAAAAGTATTTAATTATCGGGAATAATGATCATTATCTGGAGGACCCAAGCTTTGAGCCTTCCCTTTTTGTCTGGTGCAGGCAGTATCATGAGCTGTGGTATCGGGAAGAAAAATACGTGCTGTTTCATTTTCCCATTGAGGTGTGGAGCGGGTGCAGAAAGAATCGGATCCATGTCCACGGCCATACTCATGGAAGGCAGGCAGTTCCGGCGCCGATCCGAAGGTATGAGGTGGGAGTGGATGCCCATGACGGCCGACCGGTTTCGATTGAACAGGTTTGGGAAGCGGTAAAGGAATTTAATAATAAGGCGGCCAGTGAGAGAATTTATAGAAACTAAAATATTGACAGCAGAACAAGAAGCAGAAACGAGGAGGATGAACATGACAGCCAATGATTTTTTCCAGGGAAATGTATTTGATGCTTACGAATATTTCGGCGCCCATGTGTGCCGGGATGAGCATGGCAAGGAAACAGGAGTATGGTTTCGGGTATTTGCACCCAATGCCAGCCGGGTAGCTCTGACCGGCCAGTTTAACAGCTGGGGGGAAACGGAGCTGAACCGCTGCAGCTTTTATGGCGTATTTGAATGCTTCTGCCAGGAGGCAAGAGCCGGTCAGATGTACAAATATCGGATCTGGGGGCAGAATGGAAGGGTGCAGGATCACGCAGACCCTTACGGCTTCGGCATGGAGGTAAGGCCGGCCTGCTGCTCCATCATCCGGGATATTGATGAATACCAGTTCCAGGATCAGGAGTGGATGGAGAAGCGGACGGTTTGCACCGACCAGGCTGTGAATATTTATGAGATGCATGCAGGCTCCTGGAGAAAACCGGATCTGGCAGACCGGATTAAGAAGAGTGAAGAAAAGGAAGAAGCAGCATCAAAAGCTCAGAAATCAGACAAGAAAACAGAAAAAGCAGCAGGAAAGGGAGCGGCACAGTCTGACAAAAAGACTGGAAGAAAACAGAAAGGAACTTCGGTAAAGGCAGCAGCTCTGGCAACGGATTCGTCCGCCGCCGCTTCTGCCTCATCCCAGCCCTCCGACCCAGGTGCCGCCCAGTGGTACACCTATGAGGAACTGGCAGAGCTTTTGGTGCCGTATTTAAAGGAAAACCATTACACCCATGTGGAATTTATGCCGCTGGCGGAGCATCCCTTCGACGGCTCCTGGGGGTATCAGCAGACTGGATTTTTTGCCCCTACTTCCCGCTACGGTACAGCGGCAGGCTTGCAGAAGCTGGTGGACCGTCTGCATCAGGCTGGAATCGGCGTGATCCTGGATTTTGTTCCGGTGCATTTTGCCATGGACGGCTATGGACTGAAGGAATTTGACGGCACCTGTCTGTATGAGTATCCCAACGATGCAGTGGGCGCCAGCGAGTGGGGCAGCGCCAACTTCATTCATTCCCGTAAGGAGGTGTGGTGCTTCCTCCAATCTGCTGCCAACTACTGGCTGGATAAATTCCATGTGGACGGGCTTCGCTACGATGCGGTCAGCCGTCTGATCTACTGGCAGGGCAGCGAGCAGCGGGGGGTGAATAATACCACTTTGGAGTTTTTGAAGCATCTGAATCAGGGTCTGAAGGAGCGCCATCCGTCTGCAATGCTGATCGCAGAGGATTCCACCAGCTATCCTGGCGTGACCCGTCCGGTGTGGGAAAATGGACTGGGCTTTGATTATAAGTGGGATCTGGGGTGGATGCACGATACCCTGGAGTATTTCCAAACCCCTCCCAAGCTGCGGACCAGGGATTACCATAAGCTGACCTTTTCCATGATGTATTATTATAATGAAAAATATCTGATGGAGTTTTCTCATGATGAGGTGGTGCATGGAAAGGCAACGGTACTTCAGAAAATGTACGGCGATTATGAGACGAAATTCCCACAGGGGCGGTGTCTGTATCTGTACATGATCATGCATCCTGGAAAGAAATTAAATTTCATGGGAAGCGAGATCGGGCAGCTGAGAGAGTGGGATGAAAGCCGGGAGCAGGATTGGTTTATCCGGAAATATCCTCTTCATGACAGCTTTTATCATTTCAACCAGGAGCTGAACCGGATCTATGAGGAGTATGACTGCTTACATAAGGATTATGATCCGGAAAATTTCAAGTGGCTGGACTGCCATCAGGAGGAGCGGTGTATCTATACCATTCTGCGCCAGCATTACGGCAGCAAGTCCCTGGTAACCGTATTTAATTTCTCAGATCAGCTGCAGAAGGATTATGAGGTGATCCTTCCGGGGCGGTTAAGTGCGGAAATTGTGCTGAACAGTGACTGGAACCAGTACGGCGGCACCACCAGGCCAGGGGACGAGAAGTGGAAGGCTAAACAGGTGCCGGAGGGTGTGAAGCTGACGCTGTCCCTTCCGGAATTCAGCGGTATTGTGTTTGAAACTGAATAGGCGTTGGAAAGAGCGGAAAAACAGGTGAGGCAATATGGCAAATATTGGAATTCTTCTGCCCAGGCAGACCATCTTAGAGTATGCCAGACGAGTAGTGGAGGCAGATGAACACAAGGATGAGATCAAGCTGCTTAAGGTGATCAATGACACGAATGCGGTGATGGAGGCCAGGCAGGCGGTAGAAGACGGTGTAGAGATTCTCATTGCAAGGGGTTATCAGGCGGAATGTATTAAAAAAGACATCAATGTTCCGGTAGTAGATATGCCGCTGACCACCAAGGAAATCGGAATGACGATTTTAAAAGCAAAGCGGCAGCTGAAAAAGGAACACCCTGTGATTGCAATTGTGGGATGGAGAAATATGTTTGGCAGCATTGATGATCTGGGAGAATTGTTCCAGTTTGAGCTGAAGACTTATTATCTGGATGACATGGACCAGCATGCAGATTATGTGGATCAGGCCATTGCAGAAGGGGCGGATATGATCATCGGCGGCATTCATGTGAACCAATCCGCCATGGAACGTGGATTTCCAGCGCTATTTCTGGACTGCAGAGAGGATGCAGTGCGAAATGCGCTGGCCATTGCAAGACGGGTGGGGGAGGTCCTCGACCTGGAGAAAAACAGCAAGGCACAGCTGGAAACAGTTTTTGATACTTCCTTTAATGGAATCATCAAGATCAACGCGTACCGGGAAATCGTGGCAGTGAATCGAAATATGGAAGATTTCCTGGAAAAGCCAAGCCGGGATGTGATCGGATTTCCTCTTGAAATCATTTTGGAGGGAATGAACGGGGCAGAGCTGGACCGGCTTTTGATGGGAGAAACGGAGCTGTATTCTAGTTCTGTGGTAGTCAACAATCAGCTTTTGATGGTGGTGGGAGCGCCTATCCGTTCCGGGGACAGCATCAGCGGTGCGATTCTTACATACCATCGGATCCGTCGGACAGATAAACAAGATGAGAAGCAGCGGCAGAGCATTTATGCAAATGGCTATATTGCCAGGCGGAATTTTGATTCGATTACACGAAGATCTCCGGCTATTCAGCGCTGCGTGGAGTTGGCAAAATCATATGCGCTGACAGACAAGCCGGTTTTGATCTGCGGGGAAGCCGGTACAGAAGTGGAAATTCTGGCTGAAAGTATCCACAACAACAGCATATTCCGGGATGGCCCCTTTTTCAATGTGAACTGCAGCGTGATTCCGGAGGAAGCACAGAGAAAGATCCTGTTTGGTGACTATATGGCAGGGAGAAATGGGAAAAAGAATTACCAGGAAAACAGCATTTTCGAGAAGGGGACTTACGGCACGATCCTGCTCCAGGAGATTGAAACACTTTCCTGGGAGGCACAATTCCTGCTTTACAAGGCGGTGAAGGAGCGTCTGTATCTTTACGAGGATACCTGGGTAAAACGGCAGCAGACGCCTCATGTGATTGCAGCTACATCAAAGGAATTGGAGCTTTGTATGAAACAAGGGCATTTTCGTCAGGATCTCTATGCTCTGCTAAGTACCTGGAAGCTGGAGATTCCGCCGGTAAGGCAGGATGAGTCGGATCTGATCCGGACGGCTGAACAGTACATCCGGAAATACATGAAGCGCTACTCCCGCCATATTGTGGTGTCAGAGGAGGCTTACCGGATCCTGGGAGAATATTCGTGGAAAGGAAATCTGGTTCAGCTGGAAAATTTTTGTGAGAAGATGATTTTGCTGAATCATAAAAAGAAGATCGATGCAGGATTTGTCAATAATCTGCTGCTGGAAACCTATGGAGCTGTCAGAACCATTGACAGTGAGGATAAGGTAGTTGTGTTTAAAAACCCAGAAGCTCTTCGGATCGCAGATCTGCTGAAGCAGTATGGAGGAAATCGGGCTGAAGTTGCCAAAAAGCTGGGAATCAGCACCACCACCTTGTGGCGGCGAATTAAGAAATATGGGATCGCACATAATTATGAAATATAAAAGGAGCAATGCGGTAAAAGATAAAGAAGCAGGATACCAGGTTCATGCAGCAGGGCTGCCGATATGGGAATTGACTCATATCGGCAGCTTTTTATTATTTAACCAGTAAGATCCATTTTGCAACTGCTTTTGCTGAATTAAATTTTCAGGAACGGTCAGACGGACTTTTCACATGAGTTACTTAAGAAATTCGAGGATTTTTAAAATTATGTCCAAATAATATTCAAAAAGGAATAAAAATGAATGATATGAAATATAAAACGAAATAAAAAATTCAAAATATGAAATAAACCGAAATTTGTTGAAAATATTGATAAAATTATATATTTTATGCCGATAGATATTTAAAATGCACAAATATATAATGGGATTATCGAAAAGACAAAGGAGAGAGGTTTATGAGAAAGAAAATTTTTACAACGGTATTTGCAGGTGCGCTCGCTTTAAGCCTGGCAGGATGCGGTGGTTCTGGAACCACTGGGACCACAACAGCAGCAGCCACAGCAGCGGCCACAGAAGCAGCCAAGGAAGCAGAAGAAGGGGCAGAAGAGAGCAAAGCAGATGCAGGAGAAGCCGCAGAGGGGGAAGCTTCTCAGGGAGAGGTGGAGCTGAAGGAAACCAACTGGGAGCCGACTACCACAGTTTCCATCGTAATACCTGCTTCAGCAGGTGGAGATACAGATCTTTCCGCCCGTGTATTTGCTCAGTATGCGAAGGAAATGACCGGACATGATTTTATCGTAGTGAATTCCAGTGGTGCATCTGGTTCGGTAGCAGCAAATCAGGTTCTGGCATCAGAGCCGGACGGACACACGGTTTTATATGGACATAATCTGGTAAATGTGGCAAATATAGCCGGCATTACTGATTATAACTACAGCGCATTTAAGATCGGCCCAAGCTTTGTTTTGGAGCCGGCCCAGCAGTTATATACATATTCCGACAAATATCCGGATCTGAATTCTTTTATCGAGGCAGCTAAGGCAGCTCCTGGCCAGCTGAAGGCCTGCACCGAGGTTGGAGCATATACCTATTATGAGCTGTTGGCATTCCAGAAAGCAGCAGGAATTGAGCTTGACCTGGTAGATGCCGGTTCCACCTCCGATAAGATTGCTGCCATGCTGTCCGGACAGATCGATCTGATGCCTGGCCCGTATGTAAACTGCAAGGATTATCTGGAATCCGGTCAGTTTGCTGCATTAGGAGTTCCTGCAGAGGAACGTTATGATGTGATTTCTGAAATTCCCACACTGAAGGAGCAGGGAATTGATTTTGTATATCCAGATCAGGAATTCTCCTTCTATTTCCCGAAGGATACGCCGGATGAGGTAGTGACCTGGTATGAGAATATCGTTCAGCAGATTTTAGCAGATGAGGAAGCATTAGAGGGCGTTGCCAATGTAGAAATGATGCCTCATTATTTAAGCGGAGCGGATACGGAAGCACGGGAAGAAGAGATCTACAACACCATTAAGGGAATTGCTGATGAACTGGCTCAGTAACTCCTCATGCGTCTATCGATCATGCATCGACGCATAATTTAAAGGAAAGTTTTTGCCGCCTATTGGCGGCAGAGCTTTTCATGTAAACCGCAGAAACACAGGTAAGAAGGAAAAGTTATGGAAAATGTTACATCACGTTTGCTGGAACATGTTTCGATTCCGAAGATGTTTCAGGTCCGCCAGATTTTTTCCGGTGAAAAGATTTGCCCGGAGGAAATTCCCGGGATCATACGAAGCCGCCTGATAGAAAAGCCATTTTCTGATCAGATCAAGCCGGGCATGAAGATTGCTATTACAGTGGGAAGCCGCCAGATTGCCAATATTATTACCATTACAAAAACCATCGTTGATTTTGTAAAGGAAAAAGGCGCCAGCCCATTTATTGTAGCCTCCATGGGAAGCCATGGAGGGGCCACTGCAGAAGGGCAGAGGGAGATATTAAAGAATTTCGGCATCACAGAAGAGTCTATGGGCTGCCCCATTAAGTGCAATATGACAGTGGTGAAGATCGGTGTCAATGAAGAGGGGATGGATGTCCTGATTGGAAAGGATGCTGCGGAAGCAGACGGAATCATTATCAACTGCCGGATTAAGCCTCACACTTGTTTCCGCGGGCCCTATGAAAGCGGTATTATGAAAATGATGACCATCGGCCTTGGAAAGCAGGCAGGGGCGGAGGTTTGCCATGAGGCCGGTTTTGGCCAGATGGCAAAATATATCCCAATGTTTGGAAGGGCGATTCTGAAGCATGCCAATATCTTGTTTTCAGTAGCTGTACTGGAAAATGCCTATGATGAAACGGCGAAGATCGTGGTGCTGAATCACGATGAGATCGAGGCGGAGGAGCCAAAGCTTCTGGAAGAAGCTAAAAGCCTTTTGCCCAGGATCCA
Source organism: Lachnospiraceae bacterium (assembly GCA_030524635.1). GTDB lineage: Bacteria > Bacillota > Clostridia > Lachnospirales > Lachnospiraceae > Caccovicinus. The sequence goes on along the minus strand of JAUNGG010000010.1, from coordinate 47,562 downwards.
GGTTCCGGAATGTGATGTGCTGATCTGTGATGTGATTGGAAAAAATTTCAGCGGAAGCGGTATGGACCCTAATATAACAGGAACCTTTGTCACGCCATATGCCTCCGGCGGGTTAAAGTCACAGCGGGTTGCCATTTTAGACTTGAGCAAGGAAAGCCATCACAGCGGCTGCGGAATGGGAATGGCCCACGCCACTACAAGACGGTTTTTTGACAAGCTGGATTTTGACCTGACTTACCCGAATCTGATCACTTCTACAGTGGTAGAAAATGCCAGGATCCCTATGGTTCTGAAAAATGATAAAGAAGCGATCCAGGTCTGCATTCGGACCTGCACCGGAATCGATAAGCAAAATATCCGAATCGTGCGGATCGCCAACAGCTTGAAGATCGAACATATTATGCTTTCCGAAGCTTATTATGAAGAAGCAAAGGCTAATCCGGGGCTGGTGATCGAATCAGAGCCGGAGGAACTGCAGTTTGATCAGGACGGAAATCTGATTGGGCTGGGAGCCATAGGATAGAAAAGTATTTACTGAGTTTTCTCTTTTTTAATTTCCCCATACAGCCGCTGCATCCTCATGATGCGGCGGCTGCTTTTTGCCATAATAGGAAGGTTCGATGAACTTCCCTATAGCTTTTTTAAAATCCCTATGCTATACTGGCATCATGAAATGAAATTACATGAAAAAGAGGGATGAAGAAATGAACGAGACCCAAAGTGTGGTAGGGGTGATCTGTGCATCCTATGATACCTTTTTTGAAGCGGAAAAGAAGATCGCAGACTGCATCAAGGAGCGGAAGGAGGATGTGGTGGATATGACAGTGGCAGAGCTGGCTCAGGCCAGCGGCACCAGTGATGCCACTGTTTCCCGGTTCTGCAGAAGATGTGGTTTTAAGGGCTTTCAAAGCCTGAAGATGGCTCTGGCGAAAGAGGTGATGGAGGAGCAGCAGAAGGCGGTTCAGGTGTCCAATGATATTGACCGGAAGGACATGGGGCAGTCCCTTCAAAATATTCTGGCAAACAAGGTGGCGGAGCTGACGGATACAGTGAATCTGATGGATGAGGCGGCGCTGGAGCAGGCGCTGTGTCTTCTGGAGCAGGCGGATCTGGTTCAGGTGGCAGCAGTGGGAAATACCATACCAGTTGCCATGGACTGTGCATTTAAGCTGAATCAGCTTGGCATCCGGGCGGCATCCGGCACCATCTGGGACGGAGAAGCGGCCAGGGCCCTGAATCTGACCAAAAAGGATGTGCTGCTGGTGATCTCCAATTCCGGCACCTCAAAGAGGCTGCAGGCACTGGCGGAAGGGGCCAGGGAGAACGGTGCAAAGATCATTCTGGTGACGAATAATGGAGCTTCCCCTTTGGCAAGGATCAGCAATGTGAAGCTGATCACTGCCACCAGGGAAAAGCTGCTGACGGAACATTTCTGGTTCTCCAGACTTACGGCTACTCTGATTGTGGAGGTGCTGTATTTATTTCTTCTTGCCAGCAGAAAGGGTGCGGCGGAGCATATCCGCCGTCATGAGGTGATAATCAGGCCGGATAAAGAGGTGCGGTAAAGAGGAAAGCGTGCAGTCTTGCCTGCACGCTTTCCTCCTTCTGGTATTTCACCAGTGGACTCGTCTACACCATTTCTGCTTCCTTATCCTTTCCCAGCCTGCGGAGCATGGTCTTTTTCACGGCGCGGAAGATATTTTCATAGCCGGTGCAGCGGCAGAGATGGCCGGACATCAGCTTGCGGATCTCATCATCGGAAAATTCCCGATTGGCATTCAGAATCTCCACAGCGCTCATAATAAAGCCTGGGGTGCAGAAGCCGCACTGTACGGCTGCCTCGTCGATAAAGGCCTGCTGGATATCGGAGATCTCGCCGTTTGGTCCGGCAAGCCCCTCCAGGGTTAAGATCTCCTTTCCCTCTGCCCATACGGCCAGATAAATGCAGGAATTAAAGCATTCTCCATCGATAATAACGTTGCAGGCACCGCATTCTCCTACCTCGCAGCCTTTTTTCACGCTTGTAAGCCGATAGTCGTCCCGAAGCATATCGGTAAGGGAGGCCCGGACATCGATCATTTTTTCTACTTTTTTTCCATTAATGGTACAGGTTACCAGTTTGTACTGCTTACTCATCTATCTCACCTCCTGACAGACGAATGGATTCGGTTAACGCCCGTTCTGCTAATACTACCGCGATATGCTGGCGGAATGCCTTGGCAGCTCTCCAGCTGTCACGAGGATTAATATCCTCCAGAACCGCATTGGCAAATTCCTTGATGGAAGCCTTTGAAACTGGCTTTCCCTTGATCCTGGCCTCGGCAGAGGGCGCCCGCATAGGCACCGGGCCGGCTACGCCGTAAGCGATCCGGGCGTCCAGGATGGTTTTCTTATCCTGGGACAGCTTCACATTGACGGAACAGCCTGTGGTGGCGATATCCATGGCATTTCGCATGGCGTATTTAATATAGTGTCCCTGGTAGCCTTCGTAAGCTGCCTTGGGGATGATGATGGCGGTCTGCAGTTCTCCCGGCCGTAAGTCTACCTTTCCGGCCTTTATGTAAAAGTCGTGAATGGGGATCCTGCGGACGCCCTCCGGCCCGGTAATCTCCACGATGGCATCCCAGGCATGAAGGGTGGAAGCAGAGTCAGCAGAAGTGACGCCGTTGCAGGTATTGCCGCCGATGGTTCCGATGTTTCGGATCTGGGGGCCGCCAACCATATCCACGGCCTCCCCCAGCACATTGATATGCTTCTGGATAATGGGATCCTTTGTAATGTGGGAAAAGCTGGTAAGGGAGCCGATGCGGATACTGCCGTCCTCCTCGTAGGAGACGCCCCGCATGGCATCGATCATATAGATGCTGACCAGTTCCTTTCCGGCCCGTTTTCCTTCCCGCATCTGCACAAGCACATCACTTCCCCCTGCGATGATCTGGGCCTCCGGATGTTCTACAAGAAGCTGGATTGCATGCTCTACGCTTTCCGCTTCATAAAGTGCTTTCATATCATACATAGTCGAAACCTCCTGTTATTTGTTAAACATGCCTTCTTCCGTAAATCTGCGGAACAGATTATGGGGGTTCACCGGCGCTTCATTGACTGCGACTCCAGTTGCCTGGTAGATTGCGTTGCGGATGGCCGGAGCCACGGAGCAGGTAGGCGGCTCGCCCAGGGCTTTTGTTCCAAAGGCGCTGGTTGGTTCTGGATTTTCTACAAATAATGCCTTCAGGCGGGGGTGATCCATAAAGGTGGACAGCTTATAGTCCAGCAGGTTATTATTTAACGCCCGGCCTGTCTTAGGATCGAACATCAGCTTTTCCGATAAGCCAAAACCGATTCCCATGCTCATGCCGCCGTGTACCTGGGCCTCAGCCAAAGCCGGGTTGATCAAAGTTCCGGCATCATGGACATTGACAATATCCAGCAGCTTAACCTTGCACATGGGGATATCCACCTCCACCTCAGCAATGGTGCAGCCGAAGGAATAGGCATTGGATTTGATCTGAGCCGTGCTTTCTGCAGTCAGATGCTTGCTGTTGGTCAGGCTGTACAGTGCTTCCTGTGCAAGCTGGGACAGGGAGATGAGAATTCTTCCGTCTGTGGTGCGGACAATGTTTCCATTTACAATATTCAGGTTATATTCCGGCATTCTGGTCAGCTCATGGGCATAGCTTAAGATGCGCTCCTTCAGAAGAAGGGCGGTCTGGCGGATGGCATAGCCGGCGGTGTAGGTCTGCCGGGAGGCATAGGCGCCGGTGCCGAAAGGCGTTACATCGGTATCCTGGCAGGAAACCACATGGACGCTTTCCAGCGGAACTCCCAGTACGTCTGCCGTCATCTGGGTATAGGCGGTATCAGCGCCCTGGCCGATCTCCGTCTCGCCTAACTGAACCTGCAGGGAGCCGTCCTGATTCAGCACCATACGGCATGATGAGGTTTCCAGTGAAATCGGCCAGACAGCGGTATTGTACCAGAAGATGGATACGCCGATTCCGCGCCGGATGTCCCCGGTCTGGTTCTGGTATTCCTGATATTTGCGCTTATAGTCGATGGCTTCCATGGCTTTATCCAGACACTGGTTAAAGGTATCATGGTACAGTTCATTCTTGGAAAATGGGTCCACATAGCCTACGGGCATTACATTCCTGCGGCGGAATTCAATGGGATCCAGCCCTAACCGGGCGATCACATCCTCGGTATGACATTCCACTGCCCACATAGCCTGGGGAATGCCGTATCCCCGCATGGCTCCGGCCACGGATTTATTGGTAAATACTGTATAGGCATCCACCTCTACATTCTTACAAGGGTAAAGCTGAGGGAATGCGCCGGCGCCCTTTGCCGCAATGCTGTGTCCGTGGGAAGCGTAAGCGCCCTGGTCGGAGAAAGCTTCCAGCTTCCGAGCTACGAAGGTGCCGTCCGGGCGTACCCATGAAACAATGTGGCTGCGGATGGCGTGGCGCACCCGGTTGGATACAAAGGTGTCCTCTCTGGGAACATCCAGCTTGATCAGATGTCCGCCCAGCTGCATACACAGCCATGCGCAGAGGGGTTCATACAGCACATCCTGCTTATTTCCAAAGCCGCCTCCGATATAAGGCTTGATCACCCGGATCTTGCCCCATTCCACGCCAAGGGCCTGACCGACTACCCGGCGCACAATGTGGGGGATCTGGGTGGAGGAAACTACCGTGATCCGGTCGCCCTCCATCTGAGCCGTACAGATGAAATTTTCGATATGGCAGTGCTGGACAGTAGGCGTTTCATACCAGCCCTCTACCTTGATCAGTCCAGGCTCCTTAATCGCCTCTTCATAATTTCCATTTCGGATGGAGGTGTGCTTTAAAATGTTGTTGGGATAATCCTTGTGAAGCTGGGGAGCGCCGTCCTTCATGGCCTCCTGTACATCCAGAACAAAAGGATATTCATCATAGGTGACCTTAATGGCACGGATCGCCTGGGCTGCCGCCACCTCATCTTCTGCTACAACAGCTGCGATATCATCACCGTAAAATTTTACATCCTCTGTTAAGACCAGGCGGTCTGCAACGTCCTGATGGTCCGGATCGGTGGACCAGGGATGGCCGGCGGTTGGAAAATAGTGTTTTTCCGTTACATCAAAGCAGGTAAATACTTTGATGACTCCCGGGATTTTCTCTGCCTGGGAGGTGTCGATGGAAACCACCTTTCCGTGAGCAATCGTAGCGTGCAGAACCTGTGCAATATAGGCGCCTTTGTCACACAGGTCGTCGGTATACTTCGTGCGTCCGATCACCTTGTCATAGGCATCCACACGAGTTACTTTTTTTCCTACATACATTATGTTACCTCCTTTATTGTGGCTGCGGTTACGTTCCCAGGGAATCTGTGGACTGTAACCTCTGTGAATCATGTCGTGCTGACCCAGTCTGGTCAGATCTCTCCATAAATGTGCTGGTCCATGTAGCATTTCATCTGGAAATATCCGGCCTCTGAAATCACCACTTTTCCATGATGGATCTGGATCATATTCATCTCCTCCAGGAGCTTGATATTCCGGTTCAGAGTTTTTACGGAAAAACCGATTTCCTCCGACAGCTGGGCTCTGGTCTGGTTCAGCGTCAAGTCACAGGCATGCATGGAGGAGGATCGCTGCTCGTATTTGCGGATCAGATACAAAATCAGGCGTTCCTTTGCCTCTAAAAACAGATATCGCCTGGCATCTGTCGTCTGTGTGATCAGCCGGCGCATATTTACCTTGGTTCGTGAATACAGAGCCTCCACATCGTTCTGGATCCATGCCATATAAAATGGGGCTGGGATCACAAGCACACGGCAGCTGGTGACCGTCACAACACTGATCCGGTAGTTGGTAAGGTCTGCAAAGCATTCGATCTCCCCGAAAAAATCACCTGGACCGAAATCCTTGAAGGAATATTCCTTTTCATTGATGGGCCATTCGATCCCAGTCACCTTCCCGGACAGGATGATGTAAATGTTGCTGCATTTATCGCCGGCTTCAATCAGAGCGGTATCTGGGTCTACCTCAATCAGCGTCATGTAATACTTCACTTCTTCCGTGCAGTTCTGAAAAAGAAGATTCATATAATCTCGTTTTTTCGGCGGCAGTTCGTTGAACACATCCATATGGGATCGCACCTCTTTTCATTGTGTCACTGGTTATTTCTATTATATAGGATGAAGCAGATAACTTGAAAGGTCATATGTCCTTTTTTGTTTATCCTTTCAAAATACAGCGAATTGGATAAAAAATCAACAGTTTTTTTGAAAATTATTATAAAAACTATGCAATTTCACTATAGAAGACGAAATCAAAGGAGAAAAGGAAAATCCGCCCAGGAATTTTTTGTAAGGATATGAGCAAAATAGACAAAAAAGAGGTGAGAAATCATGGAAAAGAGAAGAGGATTCCGGCAGATTGATGAAAATTAGCGTGAAATAATATTTCTTATAAATAACTATTGACGAAATTAAAATATCGCGATATGATATAACTAACAGATGAAACAAAATTTCATAAAGAAAAGGAGAAGTGACGTATGATTTACACCGTAACATTTAATCCGGCACTGGACTACGTGGTAAACGTAAATCATTTTACTCCCGGTATGGTGAACCGGACTGTGAAGGAAAACATCTACTGTGAGAAGATTATGAAGCTTTATCAAACATTATAAGAAAATAAGAAAAGGAGGCGCAGGATATGAGGATCACAGAGCTTTTGAAGAAAGAAAGCATTGAATTAGGGGTAACGCTTCATTCCAAGGAGGAGGCCATCGATAAGCTGGTGGGTTTGATGGATGCAGGCGGACGGATTTCTGACCGGGCAGGATATAAGGAAGGGATCTTAGCCAGAGAGGCACTGGGAAGTACCGCCATCGGTGACGGTATCGCGATTCCACATGCCAAGGTGGAGGCGGTAAAGGAACCAGGGCTGGCGGCTGTCACTGTACCGGAGGGCGTGGACTATGAGGCGTTTGACGGTTCGCTGGCGAATCTGATCTTTATGATCGCAGCCCCGGCAGGCGGAGCTGATGTGCATCTGGAGGCACTGGCAAATCTGTCCATGCTGCTGATGAATCCAGGCTTCAAGGAGTCGCTGCTGGCAGCAAAGACGAAGGAAGAATTTCTGGATATCATCGACAAGGCGGAGAGCGGCCGGTTTGGCAAGGAGGAAGAAAAGGAAAAAGAAGCATCGGCAGATCAGGCAGATTCTGCTGATGGAAGCAGCCAAGGAGCGTCCGCAGCAGGAAAATCCGGCTACCGGGTTCTCTGTGTCACTGCCTGCCCCACTGGCATTGCCCACACCTACATGGCAGCAGAAAATCTGGAAAATGTAGGAAAGAAGCTGGGAATTCCGGTGAAGGCGGAGACGAATGGATCCGGCGGTGCGGCTAATGTGCTTACCGCTGAAGAGATCAAGAATGCCGATGCCATCATTATCGCAGCTGACAAGAATGTGGAGATGGCCCGCTTTGACGGAAAGCCGGTTATCATGACCTCCGTATCCGACGGTATTCACAAGGGTGAGGAACTGGTAAAGAAGGCAGTCAGCGGCACTGTTCCCATTTACCATCATGCAGGCGGCAGCGAGGAAGGCGGCGCAGGAGCCGCCGCAGGAGGAGACAGTCTGGGGCGTACCATCTACAAGCATCTGATGAACGGCGTATCCCACATGCTTCCCTTCGTGATCGGCGGCGGAATTTTGATCGCGCTGGCATTCCTCTTTGATGATTATTCCATTGATCCTTCCAACTTTGGTAAGAATACGCCGCTGGCTGCTTACTTAAAGACGGTAGGTGAGCAGGCCTTTGACCTGATGCTTCCGGTTCTGGCCGGTTTCATCTCCATGAGTATTGCAGACCGTCCAGGTCTGGCAGTGGGCTTTGTAGGCGGTATGATTGCCAAAATGGGAGTTACCTTCGCCAACCCTGCCGGAGGAGCTGTGAACGCAGGCTTCCTAGGAGCGCTGTTTGCTGGCTTTGCAGGCGGCTACCTGATGGTGGGCTTAAAGAAGCTCTGCAGCCATCTTCCGAAATCTTTGGAAGGGATTAAGCCGGTGCTGATCTATCCGGTGGTTGGAATTTTCCTGGCAGCTGTTGTGACTACCATTATTAATCCGGTTATGGGAATGATCAATGATGGATTAAACGGCCTGCTTAACAGCATGGGCGGCAGCAGCCGTGTACTGTTAGGCGCTGTGCTGGGCGGCATGATGTCCATCGATATGGGAGGCCCCTTCAACAAGGCAGCCTATGTGTTCGGAACCGCACAGCTTGCAGAAGGCAACTTTGATATTATGGCAGCCGTTATGGCAGGCGGTATGGTGCCGCCGTTAGTGATTGCTCTCTGCAGTACCTTCTTTAAGAAAAAATTTACCGAGAAGGAAAGACAGTCCGGTGTGGTAAACTATATTATGGGTCTGTCCTTTATCTCAGAAGGCGCCATTCCCTTTGCTGCTCAGGATCCGCTGCGGGTGCTTCCATCCTGCATCATCGGCTCTGCCATTGCAGGGGGTCTGTCCATGCTGTTCCACTGCACACTGCGTGCACCTCACGGCGGAATCTTCGTGCTTCCTACCATTGGAAATCCGCTGATGTATCTGGCGGCAATTGTCATCGGATCGGTTGTGGGATGCGGAATTCTGGCAGTGCTTAAGAAGGATCTGGAGGCGTAATACCGGGATAACAGATCGTAAGGATCTGAAGTGATATCAATAAATACTGGGGAGTATTTTCATACCGTTCCAGGCAGTCTGCGGGCAGCAGATGCCTGGGGCGGTTTTTTTGGCATTTTTTCTTCGTTCTTGCCCCAGCCATATTTCTGTGTTATACTATTAACCAAAGCGTCTGCGGCCGATCAGGCTGCGGAAGAAAATTCAGCAGGGATTTCCAGCGCTGACATGCATTTTAAGAATACGAAAAACAGGAAAGCAAGGTTACAGAAGATGGCAGGGATTGCTACATATTTAAGTGAAAATCAGGAAAGGATAAAGATTGCAGTGAAGATGGCGTGGCCATCTGTTTTGGAATCATTTTTTGTGGCGCTGGCGGGTCTGATCGATTCGCTTATGGTAAGCTCACTGGGAGCGTACGCAGTAGCGGCGGTGGGACTGACTACCCAGCCGAAGTTTCTGGGGATGGCGCTGTTTATCGCCTTGAATGTGTCGGTTTCGGCAATCGTGGCCAGGCGGCGGGGAGAGCAGGACAAGAAAGGCGCCAATCAGGCATTAATGGTAGCGCTTTTCTTTACCATAGCGGCAGGAATCGTGATCAGTATTCTCTGTGTGCTTCTGGCAGAGCCGATCATTAATCTGTGTGGTTCAGGAGAGGATACCCATGACAGCGCAGTGCTTTATTTCCGGATCATCATGGGCGGAATGATCTTTAATATTATTTCCCTGGTAATCAATGCGGCGCAGCGGGGAGCTGGAAATACCAAGATCGCCATGAAGACCAATGTAACCTCCAATGTAGTCAATATGATCGGCAATTACCTGATCATCAACGGACATTTCGGCTTTCCTGCTCTGGGAATCAAAGGAGCAGCTCTTGCCACGGTGTTTGGAACGGTAATTGCGTGTATTATGAGTATCCGTTCCTTATTTAAGGATGGATTTGTCAGCCTTCCTTACATGGTGCGTGAGCGGATCCGTCCATCGCTGAATCCAGTCCGCAGCATGATCAGGATCAGCTCCAGCGTGTTTACCGAGCAGGTGCTGATGCGGATCGGCTTTATGTCCACGGCTGTGATGGCAGCGAACTTAGGAACGGCAGCCATGGCAGCCCATCAGGTGGGAATGAATATTATGAGCGTGTCCTTCTCCTTTGGAGATGGAATGCAGGCAGCAGCAGTTGCGCTGATTGGAAGAAGTCTGGGGGAGAAGGCGCCAGAGGAAGCAGTAAAGTATGGAAATATCTGCCAACGAATTGGAAATATGATTTCACTGGTGTTGTCATTGGTTTATCTGCTGGGAGGGCGGATGCTGTACCGGCTGTTCTTTACAGAGCCGGAGATCATCGATATGGGAATCGGCATTATGCGTCTGATGGTGCTGATCGTGGTGCTGCAGATTGCTCAGGTTATTTATATGGGATGCCTGCGTGGCGCCGGCGATGTATTCTTCACCATGGCAGCCTCCACCTTCAGCGTGACACTGGTCCGTACCCTGGGCTCCTATGTGATGGGATATGTGGTAGGGCTTGGCCTGCTTGGCGTTTGGATGGGAATTATGGGCGACCAGCTGAGCCGGTTCCTTTTGACCACCTGGCGCTTTAAGTCGGGAAAGTGGACGTCAGTGAAGATTTAGAGGAAGGACAGAAAGGATTGCTTTTGAGAAATAAGAGTGAAAATAAGAGACTTAAAACAGCTGCCGGCTTTCTTTGCCTTTGCCTGTGTCTTGCAGGCTGCGGCAGGCTGGCTCAGAATGAGGCTGATCAGGGAAGCAGCCAGCAGCAGGATCAATCGGACAGGCTTTGTGTGACCACAACCTTGTTCCCTTATTATGATTTCGTCCGCCAGATTGCCGGGGACCGGGTGAAGCTGAAACTGGTGGTTCCCGCAGGGATGGACAGCCATTCCTTTGAACCTACACCAGCTGATATGATCACCATCCAGAATTCGGATATCTTCCTATATAATGGAGGTGAGATGGAGCAATGGGTGGAGGATGCCCTGGAATCCATTGGAAATCCAGAGCTTCGCGCAGTCAGCATGATGGACAGCGTGGATGTGCTGGAGGAGGAGATTGTGGAAGGAATGGAGGAAGGTGCGGGCCATGACCATGACCATGGCCACAGTCATGATGATGAGGATGATCACGACCACGATCATCACTATGAGCCGGGCCAGGTGCGGGAGATCGAGTATGATGAACATATCTGGACCTCTCCGGTCAATGCCATGAAGATCGTAGAGACCATCAGCAGCATTCTGATCCAGGAGGACCCGCAGCACCAGAGCTTTTATGAGGAGAATACCAGCCGCTATCTGACGGAGCTGGCAGCGCTGGATCGGGAATTTCAGCAGGTTTCGGCGGATCGGAAGCGGGATATAATTATAGTGGGAGATAAGTTTCCCTTCCGTTATCTGGCAGAGGAATATGATCTTCAGTACCGGGCGGCCTTTGCCGGCTGCTCCAGTGATACAGAGCCAAGCGCCAGGACCATCGCCTACCTGATCGACCAGGTGCGGCAGCAGCAGCTTCCGGTGGTCTACTATCTGGAACTTTCCAGCCACCGGGTAGCGGAGATTATTGGAGAGGAGACGGGGGCAGTCCCCATGCTCCTCCATTCCTGCCACAATGTGACCCGGCAGGAGTTTGAGGAGGGGATCACCTATCTTCAGCTGATGGAGCAGAATGTAAAGAATCTCCGGGCCGGATTGGCAGAATAAGCCTGTAACTGACAAACCATTTCATAAGGATTAGATAAGGATATAACATGAGTGCACTGATTACATGTGAACATGTAGATTTTGGATATGAGAACCACGATGCGGTGATCGATGTTACCATGGAAATCGATCCAGGGGATTACCTGTGTATCGTGGGAGAGAATGGTTCCGGCAAAAGTACGCTGATGAAGGGCATTTTAGGTCTGCTGAAGCCGACTGCAGGAAAGCTTGTGGTGGATGAGGAGCTGAAGCGCACCGGCATCGGGTATCTGCCTCAGCAGACGGCGGCCCAGAAGGATTTCCCGGCCACAGTCTATGAGGTGGTGCAGTCCGGCTGCTTAAGCCGCAGAGGAAACCGGCCCTTTTATACCAGGGCGGAGAAGCAGCTGACGCTGGAATGCATGGAAAAGCTGGGGATCACCCAGCTCAAATCCCACTGCTACCGGGAGCTTTCCGGAGGGCAGCAGCAGCGGGTGCTGATTGCCAGAGCGCTGTGCGCTACCAGCAAGCTGCTGATCTTGGATGAACCCATCACCGGTCTGGATCCGTCGGCCATTCAGGAATTTTATGGTATTTTACGGCGGCTGAACCGGGAGGAGAAGGTGACGATTCTGATGGTGTCTCATGACATCCAGAATGTGGTAAGCCAGGCCAATAAGATTCTTCACCTTCAGCAGAGAGTACTTTTTTATGGAAATGTGAAGGAATACCGTCAAAGTCTGGTTGGGAAAAAATTCCTGGGAGGTGATGATTCATGCATGTAATTGCAGAAATGCTGTCTTATCCATTTCTGGTAAGGGCATTTGTGGGGGGAATCCTGGTTTCCCTGTGTGCCTCCCTGCTGGGAGTCAGCCTGGTGTTGAAGCGGTACTCCATGATCGGGGACGGGTTGTCCCACGTATCCTTCGGAGCCTTGTCGGTAGCCATCGCCCTGGGCTGGTCGCCTCTGGCAGTATCCATTCCGGTGGTAGTGCTGGCGGCGTTCTTCCTTCTTCGGATCACAGAAAACGGAAAATTAAAAAGCGATGCGGCTATTGCCATGATCTCGGCCAGTGCGCTGGCCATCGGCATTATCGTTACCTCCATGACCACCGGGATGACCACAGATATCAGCAGCTATATGTTCGGAAGCATTCTGGCTATGAGTCCTTCCGATGTGAAGCTGAGTGTGGTGCTGTCCATCATTGTGCTTGGGCTGTTTATCTTCTGTTATCATAAGCTGTTTGCCGTCACCTTTGATGAAAGCTTTGCCAAGGCCACAGGCGTCCGGGTGGAGCGGTATAATGTGCTGATTGCGATTTTGACGGCGGTGACCATCGTGCTGGGAATGCGGATGATGGGAGCCATGCTGATTTCCAGCCTGATCATCTTTCCGGCTCTCACCTCCATGCGGATCTTTAAAAGCTTTCGGGGCGTGATGATCTCATCCGGCGTGGTATCCGTCACCTGCTTTGCCCTGGGAATGGTGGCATCCTACACCTTTTCCACGCCGGCAGGAGCCAGTGTGGTGGTGGTCAATCTGATCTGCTTTCTGCTGTTTTCCGCCTGGCAGGCAGTAGGACGGATCCGGGGGTAAGGATATTGTCAGAATCGATACTTACTCGCAGCTGTGAAGGTATGGAATCGAATCAGCAGCAGATTGGAAATGAGTGCAAATGAAAGATACAGAACACAAAAAAAGTAAGAAAACAGAAATGTCTCAAATAGAAGCCGTTACAATTGAGAAGGCAAAGAAGCACCGGCTGGGGAGAAGGATACCCTTCTGGCTGAAACGCTGGCTGCAGATGCGAAATCATCTGTCCCAGACCCAGTTTATCGCCTACGGATTCTTAGGGATCATCCTGACAGGGACGCTGGCGCTGATGCTTCCCATTTCAAACCGCAGCGGGGAGAGCCTTGGATTTGTAAATTGCCTGCTGACAGCCACCAGCGCCACCTGCGTGACCGGGCTGATCGGGGCGGATACCTGGAGCCAGTGGACGTTGTTCGGTCAGCTGATAATCATCACCATGATCCAGATCGGCGGCCTTGGCTTTATTACCATCGGCGTGTTTCTGTCCATCATTCTTCGCCGGAAGATCGGCCTGAAGGAGCGGGGACTGATGCAGGAGAGCGTAAATACCCTCCAGATCGGCGGCGTGGTCCGCCTGGCGAAGAAGATCGTCCAGGGAACCTTGCTGTTTGAAGGGGCGGGGGCCGTGCTGCTCTCCATCCGTTTTATTCCGGAGCTGGGATTGTGGAAGGGGATTTACTATGGGATCTTTCATTCCATCTCTGCCTTCTGCAATGCAGGCTTTGACCTGATGGGCTTTCGGGAGCCCTACAGCTCTCTGATGGCTTACTATGATGACTGGCTGGTAAATCTTACCATTATGAGCCTGATTGTTATCGGCGGCATCGGATTTATCGTATGGGATGATCTCTCGAAGAAGGGACTCCGATTCCGAAAATATCTGCTTCACACCAAGATCGTTCTGGTGACTACAGCTGTGCTGATATTTGGAGGTGCCGTTCTGTTCTTCCTTCTGGAACGGGATCATGTGATGGCGGATATGAGCCTGAAGGGCCGGATCTGGACCTCATTGTTTCAGTCGGTGACGGCCAGGACAGCCGGATTCAACACCATAGACACCGCAGCTCTCACCGATGGGAGCAAGCTGGTGACCATTGTGCTGATGTTTATCGGAGGCAGCCCTGGCTCCACCGCAGGCGGCATTAAGACCACAACGCTGGCGGTGCTGCTGCTGTGCATCCGGGCCAGTGTGGGGCAGACCGACGGCGTAAATGTTTATAACCGGAGACTGGATGATGATGTGGCGCGTCAGGCAGGCTTGATCCTGTCCTTTAATCTGATCCTGGCCATGGCGGCATCCATCTGGATCGTGCTGTTCCAGCCGGAGCTTCTGATGTCCGATGTGCTGTTTGAAACCTTTTCCGCCATCGGAACGGCAGGCATGTCTACCGGAGTCACCCGGCAGCTTCTGCCGGTATGTAAGCTGGCGCTGGTGGTGCTGATGTACTGCGGAAGGGTGGGAAGCCTTTCCTCTGCGCTGGCATTTACCCAGTCGAAGAAGAAGCCGCCGGAACGGATTACAGTAGGATAAAGGAAACTGTGGGAGTACAGAACAGTTACGGATAGAGGAGAGCGAAGCATATGAAGTCAATTTTAATTATCGGAATGGGACGGTTCGGACAGCATCTGTGCCGGAATCTGGCAATGCTGGATAATGAGATCATGATCGTGGACCAGGAGGAAGAGCGTCTGGAGGATATGCTGCCCTACGTGGTCAGCGCAAAAATCGGAGACTGCACCAATGAAACGGTGCTGAAAAGCCTTGGAGTGGCGAATTTTGATATCTGCTTTATCTGCATTGGAACGAATTTCCAGAGCAGTCTGGAGATCACCAGTCTGGTAAAGGAGCTGGGAGCCAAGTATGTGGTCAGCAAGGCCAACCGGGATATCCATGCTAAATTTCTTCTTCGGAACGGAGCAGATGAGGTGATCTACCCGGACCGGGATATTGCGGAAAAGCTGGCGGTGCGCTACAGCGCAAACCATGTGTTTGACTATATCGAGCTGACCGATGAATTTTCCATTTATGAGATCCCGCCTCTTTCCCAATGGGCAGGACGCAGCTTAAAGGATCTGGCGCTGCGGAATGTGTATCACATCAGCATTCTGGCAGTAAAGCGGCCGGACGGGGAGATGAGCATGATGCCTGGAGCGGATTATAAGATCCGGCTGGATGATCATCTGATGGTGATCGGGATGAAGACAGATATTGAAAAGCTGCTGGAAAAGATGAAATAGATGCTGTGAGGGCACTGAACGGTTACGAAATAGACGAGACAGCCGGAGAACCACTTGAACAGGTTCTCCGGCTGCTTTTTACATAGAAAGCCTCTCTGTGCAGGCTTTTTTATTCATACCGCTTATACAATGCCTGGGTTCCCAGGTCTCCATAGCCTTCCTCAGCCAGCTCCTCATAGTTTTTCAGAACCTGCTTCAGGATCGTTAAATCTAATCCGCTTTCTTCCGATTCATTGACTGCCAGCTTCATATCCTTGATAAAGTGCTTGATGAAAAAGCCGGGATCGTAATTTCCAGTCAGAATCTTAGGGGCAAGCAGCTCCAGCTGGCGGCTGCCTGCGGCACCGCTGGAAAGGGAGCGGAGCAGAGTGTCAGTATCCAGTCCTTTTGCCCTGGCGTAGGACAGCGCCTCACATACGCCGGAAAGATTGGCGGCGATCATGATCTGGTTGGCCATCTTGGCATGCTGCCCGTTTCCAGCTTTTCCCTGGTAGTTGATGTTGGAACCCATTGCCTGGAAGAGCGGCATGCAGGCGGTGAAATCTTCTTCCTCTCCGCCAACCAGAATGGAAAGAGTGCCGTTTTTCGCGCCTACATCGCCTCCGGTCACCGGGGCATCCAGCACATGGAAGCCGCGTTTGCGGCCTTCCTGGTATAACTGCTCAGCCAGAGTCGGGCTGCTGGTGGTCATGTCAATCAGATAGGCATTCTCAGCGGCAGAGTCTAAAATATTGCCTGCTGCCAGGTAAACCTCCTCCACATCCTTGGGATAGCCTACAATGGTGATTACAGCATCGCAGTTCTTCACACAGTCTGCGATGGTTTCGTGAAAGACTGCGCCCTCGCAGATCACATCCTCCACCTTGGCCTTGGTCCTTGCATAAATATGCAGCTCAAAGCCTGCCTTCATAAGATTGCGGACCATGGATTTTCCCATGATTCCCACTCCGATAAAACCGATTTTTTTCATGTTCTGGTCCTTTCTGCGCAGCGCTGGCTGCGCCATCGTTTCTATTTTTCAGCAGCATTACGGATGCTCCTTGTTCACTAAGGGGATCGTGTTCTATATTTATTTCAGAAAAAGATGGATCAGCTTGTCATTGATTTTCCCATAAGGCTGATACCGCATGGGCATATCCAGCCAGGTCTTTTTATCCACAATGCTTTTTATATGGGAAAAGGTATCAAATCCATCCTTCCCATGATAGGAGCCCATTCCGCTTTCTCCAAAGCCGCCGAAGCCCATTTCACTGGTAGCCAGATGGATAATGGTATCATTGATGCATCCTCCGCCGAAGCCGCAGCGGGAGGTGACGGCGCGGGCAGCCTGTCTGCTGCTGGTAAACAGGTACAGCGCCAGGGGGTGTGCCATGGAATTGATGGTGTGGATGGCCTGGTCAAGGGAATCGTAGGTAAGTATCGGCAGCAGAGGCCCGAAGATCTCCTCCTGCATCACGGCATCGCCAAAGGTCACTCCATCCATCACAGTCGGCTCGATCTGCAAGGTTTCTTCATCTGCCTTTCCGCCCCAGACGATCTTATCCGGGTCCATCAGGCCGCAGACCCGGTTAAAATGCTTTTCATTGATGATCTTCCCATAATTTGGATTTTTCAGCGGCTGCTTTCCAAACTGCTTCTGGATCTGCCCTTTGATCTCCGCTACAAGCCGGTCCTTAATGGCAGAGTCACAGTAGATGTAGTCAGGAGCTACACAGGTCTGACCGCAGTTTAAGAATTTTCCAAATACGATCCGTCTGGCAGCCAGCCGCAGATTGGCGCTTTTTTCTACAATACAGGGACTCTTTCCGCCAAGCTCCAGGGTGATGGGAGTTAAATGGGCGGAAGCCTGTTTCATCACCTCTCTGCCTACAGCCTGGCTTCCAGTAAAGAAGATGTAGTCAAAATGCTGATGGAGCAGGCAGGTATTTTCCGCCCGTCCCCCGGTAATCACAGAGACAAATTCCTCATGAAAGCATTTTTTTATAATCTTTTGGATCAGCTGGCTGGTGCAAGGCGAGTAGGCGCTGGGCTTGATCACAGCCGTATTTCCAGCAGCGATGGCGTCCACCAGAGGCTCCACCGTCAGCAGAAAGGGGTAGTTCCATGGACTCATGATCAGCGTTACGCCGTAAGGAGAGGGCTTTTTAAAGCTTCGGGAATGGAACTGGGCCAGCGGGGTGAGAACCGTCTTTTCCCTGGCAAATCCAGGAAGATGACGGATCATGTAGGTGATCTCGCTGAGCACAAGGCCAGTCTCGCACATATAGCTTTCAAAGCTGCTTTTTCCCAGATCCTTTTTGATGGCATCATTGATCTCAGTCTCGTAGTGCTGGATGCAGGCCTTCAGCTTTTTCAGTGCATGGATGCGAAAGTCGATTGTTAAGGTAGCTCCGGTATAGAAAAACGTTCGCTGCCGGTCAACGATCTGTTTGATTTCCTGTTCGGTCATAATTCGGTTTCTTCCTTTCTTTCTATGTCTAATGGTCTCGCGTACAGGAGGTACAATCTGGCGTTTCCATCAGCATGAAATAAAATTTTTCCAGTTCCCTGGCATCCATCAAAACCGGCACCGGGTAAAGGGGATTGGCCTCCTCGTCTATCCGGCATTGGATGCCGGATCCTATTTTATCTTACTTGATATAAACTGAATTTTCAATTGCTGAATCAGGAGAATTTTCTTATTAACGGAAAATATTATAAATAATTCATTATATTTTCCATGGAGCTTTTCGCCAGCTTCATTATATAATAAAAATGAAACGTCAGCGTGATACCGGCTGTGAATCGTGACATTGAAGAGACGAAGGCAGCGGGCGGAGGCTTGCTTGTGCCAGATAGAGGAAAAAGGAGAGCGGTTTTTATGTTATATCCAAGAGAAAATGAAGTACGTGCGATTTCAGATTTATCCGGAATCTGGGATTTTTGCCTGGGGGATGCCTGTAATCCTGGGGATACCTGCCACAGTTTAAATGTTTTTTGCAGCCAGGTCGACAGGATCGCAGTTCCGGCTTCTTATAATGACCAGAAGGATGATCCTGCTTACCGCAGACATTATGGCTGGGCATATTACCAGAGGAGGGTGACCGTGCCTTCCTGCTATGCCGGACAGCGGGTGGTGCTGCGTTTTGATGCAGTGACTCATCACGCAAGGATCTATTTAAACGGCAGCCTTGTGATGGAGCACAAGGGAGGCTTCCTTCCTTTTGAGCTGGATGTGACCCGCCAGATCCCGGCAGGAACCAGCGCACAGCTGATCGTGGCAGTGGATAACCGGGTAAACCACAGCACCCTTCCCGTGGGAAATGAAGGCGGAACGGCCTTTTTCGGCTCCGATAACCCGGGAATACCCAGCGTGGAGGCAGCCAAGCTCTGGAGAAAGTCCCAGAATCTTCCCAATTTTGACTTTTTCAACTACGCCGGAATCAACCGACCGGTCCGTCTGTATACCACACCGAAGGCATACATTCGAGATATTACCCTGGTGCCGGATATCAGAGGAACCGATGGAATCGTAGCATACCAGGTGGAAACGGCTGGTGAAGATGAAGAAACCGGCGGCGCAGTTAAGGTGGAGATCGTGGATGCCCATGGAACAGCAGTGGCTTCCGCGGAAGGTTCCTGCGGAAGGATCGTTGTTCCCAATGCCAGTCTGTGGCAGCCATGGCCGGGGACTCCCTACCTGTATACCGCCAGAGTGACCTACGGCCAGGACCGATATGAGCAGCCCTTTGGCATCCGCACTGTAAAGGTGGAGGGAAAGCAGTTTCTGATCAATGGGCAGCCATTTTACTTTAAGGGCTTCGGCAAGCATGAGGATTCTGCTTTCCATGGAAGAGGACTGGATCTTTGCCTGGATGTGAAGGATGTAAATCTGATCCACTGGCTCCATGCAAATTCCTTCCGCACCAGCCATTATCCATATGCGGAGGAGATGTATGAGCTGTGCGACCGGGAAGGCATTGTAATCATCGATGAGACACCGGCTGTGGGAATCAATGCCGGGGGGCACTGCGATCCCTATCAGGTCTTTTCCATCCGGGAGCATCATGAGCAGGTGCTTCGGGACATGATCGACCGGGATAAGAACCATCCCTGTGTTGTGATGTGGTCCATGGGAAATGAACCAGATACGGAGCATTTCCCAGAGTCAGCATATGATTACTGGCAGGAGCTTTACAAGCTGACGCATCAGCTGGATCCAGCCAACCGTCCTGTAACCTTTGTGTGCTGCCAGAATCACTATGAACAGGATCTGGTGACTCGCACCATGGATGTGGTCTGCATCAACCGCTACTACGGCTGGTACAATCTGTCCGGCGACCTGGATGCAGCCTGCTACGGACTGAATCAGGAGCTGGATTTCTGGGAAAAGCAGGGCAAGCCGGTGATGATCACCGAGTACGGCGCAGATGCGGTGGCAGGCATCCACAATTGTGTGCCGGAAATGTTCAGTGAGGAATATCAGACGGAATATTATGAACGGCAGAATGCAGAATTTGACAAGCGTGATTTCTTCATCGGAGAGCATGTGTGGAATTTTGCAGATTTCGGAACCATTCAGGGCTGTATGCGTGTGGATGGAAATAAAAAGGGCCTGCTGACCAGAGAGCGCCGGCCGAAAATGGCAGCCCACTATTTCAGAAAGCGCTGGGGACAGATCCCTAATTTCGGTTATAAGGATTGAGGAGGAGCAAATGAAAAACAATATTCGCATATATGATCAGAATCACAGCATAAAGGCAGAGCTGGCAGGAGAAACAGAAGAGAGCGGAGTGATTCTGGCCTGGGAGGGCTGCTATGAGGAAGGAGATCAGATTCTGTTTCAGGTGGCGGCTCCTAATGAATTTTACGTGATCCAGGCAGACGACAGTATGGGGGAAGCTTATGTTTATATGACCCAATCAGAGCTTACCTACACCATTCCATTTGGGGAAAAGAAAACCTCCTACAATCCAAAGGCATTTGACGGAGAGCGCCATTATCTGACCTTGCGGAAAGCATTTCCCTGGGAATTAGGGTACCGGAATCTGGCAGTAAATCCTCTGGATCAGCATGGAGAACATGGCTGTTATCCTCATGCACTGGCCAATGTGGAGACCAGAGGCGAGGCAGTGTTTGCAGCCAGAAATGCTATTGACGGCGTGTGCGCCAACCGCTCCCACGGCCAGTGGCCGTATGAGTCCTGGGGCATTAACCGCCAGGATGATGCTGAACTGACCCTGGAATTTGGCCGGGCTGTCGATTTCGACCAGATCGTGCTGTATACCAGAGCAGACTTTCCCCATGATAACTGGTGGGAGCAGGTGACGTTTACCTTCTCCGATGGAACCAGCGAGACGGCGGCATTGAAGAAGCAGTATGAGCCCCACGTTCTGCCGATTACCCGGAAGGGAATTACCTGGCTGAAGCTGGGAAAGCTGATTAAGGCAGATGATCCATCGCCATTCCCGGCATTGACGCAGATTCAGGTGTATGGGACAGAAGCAAAATAAGTGTTAGAATGAGGCACAGTTAGTTTTTGGCTGTGCCCATTGTTTTTCAGTTCAGCATTGTATTAGGAAAATAGAAATGATATACTAAAAGAAGAGTATGTATAAATAAGCAGGAGGTGAGGCGTGTGGGAATGTATTTAAATCCAGGAAATGCAGGGTTTCAGTCAATATTAAAGGGGACTTATGTAGATAAGTCAAAGCTGATTGCATATATTAATCATACACTGGGTACGAAAGAAAAACTGACTTGTGTCAGCCGTCCAAGAAGATTTGGAAAATCCTTTGCAGCTCAAATGCTTTCTGCATATTATGATCGGAGCTGTGACTCATATCAGTTGTTTCAGCATTTGAAGATTGCCAGAGAAAGTTCATTTCGCAAACATTTGAATCAGCATAATGTTTTATATTTGGATATTACCTGGTTTATATCTAATTCGAGAATGATAAAAGATACAGTAAAAATTTTGCAAAAAGAGGTGTTGGCAGAATTAAAAGTGATCTACCCAAATTATGTTAGCACAGATGAAGAATCTCTTCCAATGGCTCTTGCCAGCATTAATGCAGGTACGGGAGAGGCATTTATTGTTATTATCGATGAATGGGATGCATTGTTTCGAGAATCAAAAGAGGATCTTGTGCTTCAAGAAGAATATGTTCAACTTCTCAGAGGACTTTTTCGCAGCAGCCTTACTGATAAAATGATTGAAGCAGCATATATGACAGGAATTCTTCCAATTAAAAAATATGGAAATCAATCTGCCTTAAGTGATTTTTACGAGTTTACAATGGTAGATCCAATTCCTCTGGAGGAATATGCAGGCTTTACAGAGG
This sequence comes from Lachnospiraceae bacterium, assembly GCA_030524635.1. Taxonomy (GTDB): domain Bacteria; phylum Bacillota; class Clostridia; order Lachnospirales; family Lachnospiraceae; genus Caccovicinus. The sequence continues at coordinate 26,031 of JAUNGG010000010.1, read as the reverse complement.
AGGAGGCTCGTGAACTGTGCAGGCATTCTTCCTTGGACTATACAGAGCTTCAACGATGGTACGATGGGTATGTACTAGGAAATCATCTTCACATATACAGTCCGAAGTCAGTGCTGGACGCGGTAAAAAGGAATCGGTTTGGGAGTTATTGGACACAGACAGAAACATATGAATCTTTAAAATCTTACATTAATATGAATTTTGATGGGCTGAAGGATGCTGTTATTGCCATGCTTGGAGGGGCAAGATGCAAAATTAATACCCGCAAATTTCAAAATGATATGACTTCTGTGAAGAGCAAGGATGATGTCATGACATTACTTGTGCATTTGGGATATTTGGCATTTGACGCTTCTGAAAATGAGGTCTTTATTCCAAATCAGGAAGTGGCAGATGAATTCAAAAATGCAGTGGAAGATGGCGGATGGGAAGAGATTGCAGCAGCATTAGAAGAATCAGAACGATTATTAGATGTTACGATTTCAGGAGATTGTAAAGTAGTTGCAGAATTAATCGATGAAGTTCATATGGCCAGCACATCTGTGTTAGCATATAATGATGAAAATGCCCTGAGCTGTGTTATTACCATTGCATACTACAGTGCACGAAAGGATTATGTTTTAATCCGAGAAATGCCTGCTGGGAAAGGTTTTGCAGATATTGTTTTTCTGCCCAGGAAGCATACCAATAAACCAGCATTGATTGTAGAATTGAAATGGGATCAATCAGCAGCTGGTGCCATTCAACAGATCAAGGAACGAAGGTATGACGGAGTATTGGATCAATATGAAGGTAAGCTGCTGTTAGTAGGAATCAATTATGATAAAAAAACCAAAAAACATACCTGCAGTATTGAAACAATAAGAAAAACAAAAAGGAATTAAAAAGAGGCAGTCCGCTGCGTAGCATGATACAAACATTTACGCAATGGACTGCTATCTGTTTTTTATTGAATTTCAGATGATCAATGAATCGCAAGCCTTAACTCCGTTCCCTCAAAGGTTACCAGGGTTCTCCACACATCATGCTTCCATGCTGTCTGAAGCCGCTTATCGGTAATGGGGAGCCGCTCTACCACGGCAGAAGCAGCACCAAGGATCTGGCAGCTTCCCAGGCCGCCTACCGAAAGAGAGGCAGCTTCCTCATTCCACGTCGGCATTTCATAAGTGATCAGGGACAGCACAGGAGTGAGTCCGCCGCACTCGCTGTGATCCTCCACCAGAACACCGTCCTTTTCCAGCAGTGTTACAGTCCGCTGGTAGGAGCGGACTCGGGTATCTGGATAGGCGCCGGCAATATCCATGGAGATGGAAGGACAGGGACCGGAAAGGGTATAGGATACATCCTTGGCAGCGTATTCCGGGCCGTTTTGTTCCATGACGCCCACCAGATCAGGGTCGCCACATGGCCCAAAGGGGCAGGCATATGCGTAAGGAAAGGCAGCAATATCTTCCTTCTCACATCCTACAAAGGAGGGCAGATTGTGGTACTGGGACTGCATGGTCCAGATCTCATAGCGCTGGGGGGAGAAGGTTTTTTTCTGGTAGGTTTCCACGCCGATATCGATGAAAAAGGGCTTTCCGTTCTTGTATAAGGTAAAGCTTCCTGTATCATTGTGATTGTGGCTGTCATCATTATCTCCAGCTTTAACGGCCAGAAAATAGTGCTCATTTTGTGCCAGAAACAGGCCCACACTGGGGAAATAATAAGTGGATTTCCCATTCTTTTCCGAAGCGGTTTCTATTACTTCCGGCGGCTGAAACGTCATCATTTCTTCATAATGAAACACTGTCTGGAGCCGGTAAAACAGATTATGCTCTCCAGTCAGCAGGGCATCCTCACTGTCCTTAAAATCGGATGCAGCAAGGACCATCAGCGAAGGATTTCCGGTCCGTTTGCCAAACAAAAATTCCCGGGCATTGCACCTTCCGGCGACTGGAGAACAGTCGGAAAAATTGATATAGTAGGGGCCGGCTACGTGAACCTTTTCAATATATCCTGCAATATTCCGTACCTTTTCGGTCTGATACAGCGGTGCGAAATGATCCGCAGTGATTCCGTTTAAGATCTCCAGGCAGTTAAACAGGCACAGCCCTGCATGGCGGTAGTACTGAGCACCTTCATCACAGCACCCGTCTTCTCCGTATTCTGCCAGAAAATAATCGATGCTCCGGCAGGCCTTCTGAAGGATCTGTCCCATCCGCTCCTGATCTTCAGACAGTCCCGTACAGGCCGCAGCCATCAGCACATTCTGGGTGCACCATACCGTCCAGTTATTCATCGGACTGTGCCCGTCTCCCATCCACCAGAAATGCTCTTTCAGGTAAGGAATGAAGATCCGCTCCTCCAGCTCATGCCGGATCATCACGCAGACAGCGGGGCTGATGGAATCCAGCGCAGGCTGCAGCAGATAATGCACCACAGCCAGCACCGCTCCTGTTTCTGCCTGAAACAGATCGATCACCGGCCGGGTTACATCCGGCAGCGGAAGCTGAGGCGTATCCCGGATATAAGAATTATGGGCCGGAAGCTGCCAGGCTGATTCCTCACAGATAGCATAAATTCCATTTAAAATATCATCGAAAAACCGCCCCTGGTTCTCCACACACTCTGCCAGCACCAGCGCATTCAGCGCAGTCCGACGAGCAAACAGCTTCTCCTCATAATGCTCCCGGTTTCCCGACCGGGAAAACTCCAGAAAATCCACTGCTCGGATCACCGGATACTCATATTCCAAAAAGCGTTCTCCGGCTGTTACAAGCTGCTTACGAAGCTCCTGATCCAGCCCGTCCCAGGCATCCCGCTCCTTGATGGAAGCAAAGGGATGGAACGGATGAAAGGAAGCAGGATACTGCTGCAAATATTTTGAAAACATATTAAAATTCCCCCTTTCCCAGGTGCCCCTGCACATACTCCCGGGGTGAGATTCCTTCTACTTTTTTAAACACCTTACTGAAATAAAACGCACTCTCAAATCCCATCTGTTCCGCCACCTCGTAGATCTTTAAGTTCTGCTCCATCAGCAGCGCCTTGGCTTTGGAGATCTTCTTTTGAGTAATATACTCTGTAAAGCCGATTCCGCAGGTCTTTTTAAACAGGGCGCTGAGATAATTGGAGCTTAACCCGAACACGGCAGCCACCTCATTTAAGGTCAGCCGGTCCTCAATATGTCCGTTAATATATTTCTGCACGTCTGCGATCACATGATCCTTGTAGGTCTTTCGTTTGCTCCTCAGCACATCACAAAGGCCGTCCCGCAGGGTGTTCAGCCACTGGGCCACCTGTAGCACATCTTCCATCTTGTAGATGGAACGGTATCCTTCCGGATAAGCAGAAAAGATCTCCCGTATCGTCTCTTCGCCGTTGGGAAGCAGGGAGAGGGCCAGGTAGAGGATATTGCAGGCGCCGTCCACCGCCTGCAGGCATCGCTGGGGATTTCCGGCAAACAAGTCGGAGATCTCAGTCAGCGTCTGATACAGCACATCGGTGTCAAACTCCTCAAATGCCTGGGTGAGAGGGGTTCGGAACAGGGCAATATTAAAAGAGCTTTTACAGTTAGCACGGCTGATCCTGGAGAAAAATACCACCGGCTCTGACCGGCTGGTCAAGTTAAAGGCCTGCCGTGCTTCCTGGTAGGAGCCGCTGATCTTCATGGGATCATCCACGATATTTCCCACACCGATGGTCAGCCATACGCTGAAATAATTATGTACCATAGAGCAGGTATTTTCCAGTGCCTCCCGTATTACCATAGGCTCAAATTGCTCCATCGTCTTAAAGTGGTAGATGACTGCAAAATGGATCTTGTCCAGGGAGATCACATGGCAGGGAACGTGGCGGCTTAAGATCTCCTGGATCATCTGCAGGCTGCTGGAATACAGGTTTAACTGCTTGGCAGCATCCATTTGGGCGGCTGTGTCACTTAAGATCTCTCCATGGGATACCAGGTAACAGCGGTCCGAAAAATCCAGCTTTAAGTCCCGCACCTGGATGTCAAACTGCTCCCGGCTGTCAAAGAGATTATACAGAAGGCGCATGAAAAATTTATCATTGTAGTTGTGCACCAGAGGCTGATCACCGGCCAGTCGGTAGGCCTGGCTGGCCTTTAGCTCCTTCAGCCGGTCCAGGGCTCTGCGGATGGATTCTGCCAGAGAATCCGCATCCAGCTCCAGCTTGATCAAGTAGTCCAGAACCTGGTAGGAAAGGGCCTGCTTTACCAGCTGGAATTCCTCAAAGCTGGTCAGCACGATAAACAGCGGAATCGAGCCGAACTCTTCCCGGGAAGCCTTTGCCAGCTCCAGACCGTTCATGATCGGCATTTTGATATCGGTAATTACGATCTCCGGCATCTGCTCCCGGATCAACCGCAGGGCAGCCTCTCCATTGGTGGCAGTGCCACATATCTCGATCCCGAATTCAGCCCAGTTCAGCATGGATTTAATGCCGATCTGTACCAGCGGCTCATCGTCTACAATTAACAATTTTATCATAATCTTATTCCCCCTGTGCTGTCTCAAAGGGCAGCGAGATCTTCATTGTGGTATATTCTCCTAAACGGCTTTCAATGGTGATTCCATAAGCCTCTCCAAAGTTGTATTGGATTCGTTTATTTACATTGTTGATGCCTACCTGGCGGAAAAAGTCCGCAGTAGGAGGCGCATCGCCCTTCAGTACCTGCTGGATGGTTTCCTCGCTCATGCCCACCCCATTATCTGTGACAGAGATCACCAGCAGATGTCGGCCATCCGGCCATATGGGATCTTCGGCTTTGACCAGGATCCGTCCGGCGCAGCCCTTGGGTTCGATTCCGTGGAACAGGGCATTTTCAATGATGGGCTGCAGGGTGAAGCGGTGGATCAGGCATTGATACAGCTCATTCCGGCTGATCTGGTAATCGATGGTGATGCTGCCGCCGTAGCGGTACTGCTGGATCAGAAAATAGTCGTGTACCAGGTCCAGCTCCTCCTTTAAGGTGATACGGGCAGAGGTTCCCTTGGACACGCTTTTCATCAGCCGGGCCAGTGCTGTGGTCATCTCGGCAATGCCGGTGGCATTCTGGATGGTAGCCATCCACTTGATGGAATTTAAGGTATTGTACAGGAAGTGGGGATTAATTTGGCTCTGGAGGATCTGATATTCCAGATCCTTTTTCTGCTTTTCATCCTCCACCTTTTTATTCATCAGCGTAACCACATTTTCCGACATCTGGTTAATGCCCCGGCCGATGGTGCCCAGTTCATCCCCCCATTCGATGGAAGGATCCCGGGTAAAATCCCCCTGGGAGATCTGGCTGATATGTCCTAAAAGCTTTTGAACCGGTCGGTTGATCAGCCGGTTTAACATGGCATAGAGCACCAGTCCCAGCAGGATAATGCTCATGACGATTCCCAGGATAATAGCAAGATACAGTTTGCTCTGGGCTTGATAGGCCTGCTCAGACAGAATATGGGAGATGGTCCACCCATGATTTCCAAGGGGACAGGTCAGAAGAGTCCGGCGGCTTCCATCTTCCAGCTGGATATGGCAGGCATGAGATTCCTGGTTAAAGCACTGGCGGCTGATATCCCGAAGCTGTTTCCAGTGAGGGAGCTGGCTTTCCAGAAAGGTTCCATTCTGATATTCATAGGTAATTTCTCCTATGGTCAGGTACAGAGATGCATCAGTTTCCAGGGGAAAGGATTCCAGGTAATCCAGCAGGATTCGATCTGAGATGGAGAGATAGACCCAGCCAAGCATTTGAGAATTCAGCTGATGGAAGATGGGGCGGCTGATAGGGATCACCAGCTGTTCCTGATAAGAAATCAGAGGATCCTGGATCAGGCCGATCCACTGATAATCCGGTGCGGTAGTCAGCGGGCCGAAAAAGCTGCTGGAGTACAGGATATCCGGAGCAGCCGGAACGTTGGATCCGGAGCTTCCCGTGATCTGCAGGTAATTTCTGCGGTTTGCCGGGGATATCAGCACCCGGGTGATATAGCCAAAGGAGTGCGTGTTGTGGTATTCTTCCTTCAGACGGTCGTAGGTGCTTAACGCCATCACCCGCAGGTAAGAATTCTTCGAAGAAATGGAGGGCATCCGGGACTGGCTGCGGAAGGCCTGCAGGTAATGATTGATCTCCTGATTGCTGCAGCACCAGTTGGTAAAGCCTACGATATTTTCCAGATTGGCAGAAACATTGTTGGACACTACCTGCAGGTTATACTCTGCAGATTGGATCTGGTTTCTTCTTAAAAAGGACTGGAACACCTGAAAGCATACTGCTACCGTGATCGCTGCGATGGCCAGCGTAGTGGCGGCAGTGCACAGCATGATCTTGCCCCGTATGGACTTTGGAAGGATGGTTTTATTCATGAAACGCCCCTTTCTTGCGCAGCAGGATTCTTTTTTATAGTTCGGCAGTTGTTTTTCGAATCATCATTGCATTTTGATTACAATAATCATATTATCCAGGAATTGTTTTGTCAAATGAATACAATTGTGAAAAAGTACTGCTTCCCATAAAAAAGTACATCTTTTTGCTGTAAAACTGGAATTATAGCAGGAAAAGTGGAGGAAAAATGAATCTTTTTTAGTAAATATTCCATTCAGAACCGTATCAAAATTACTTATAATGGGTGCATAACAAAAAGCTGCACAGACAGCAGAGGAAAAAAGGAGGAAATAAGTTATGATGAAAAAACGTTTCGTAAGTCTGGCACTGGCAGCTGCTATGGCAGGCAGCCTGACTGCATGCGGCGGGGGCAGCTCTGCTCCGGAGACGACTGCAGCGGCTGGCGGAGAGAGCCAGGCAGCAGAAGCAGCCACCGCTGCGCAGGAGACCGTAACAGCAGCAGAGGGACAGACCATCTTAAAGTGGTCGATCTGGGATAAGGATCTGACTATGTACTACAAGCCGTTAATTGAGGCATTTGAGGCAGAAAATCCAGATTACAAGATCGAGATGGTAGATCTGGGAAGCTCCGATTATCAGACGGTTTTAGGCACCCAGTTGACCGGCTCCGGTTCTGACTTCGATATCTGTACCATCAAGGATGTTCCAGGCTATACCACCCTGGTAAATAAGGGGGTGCTGGAGCCTCTTGACAGCTATATTGAGAAGGATGGCATAGATCTGGCTGCATTTAAGGGCCTGACTGACCAGATCACCGTAGACGGCAAGCTGTATGAGCTGCCTTTCCGCAGTGACTTCTGGGTTGTATATTATAATAGGGATGTTTTTGACGCAGCCGGTGTTGCATACCCAACCAACGACATGACCTTTGACCAGTATGATGAATTGGCCCGCTCTCTGACCGTAGACACTCCAGGACAGGAGGTTTACGGCGCTCATTACCATACCTGGAGAAGTGCAGTACAGCTGTTTGGTATTTTGGACGGCAAGAACACCATTCTGGATGGAAAGTATGACTTCTTAAAGCCTTACTACGATATGGTTCTGGCTCAGCAGGAGGATGGCGTGTGCCAGGATTACGCAACCTTAAAAACCTCAAATCTCCATTACTCCGGCGCATTCTCCCAGGGCAATGTAGCGATGATGAACATGGGAACCTGGTTTATTTCCACTATGATCGAGAAGGTAAAATCTGGTGAATATACAGACTGCGCAAACTGGGGCATTGTGAAATATCCTCATGCAGAGGGCGTAGAGCCTGGTTCTACTCTGGCTACCATCACCGCTCTGTCCATTCCGGCAAGCGCACCTCACAAGGATGCTGCATGGGAGTTTGTAAAGTTTGTATGCGGCGAGAAGGGTGCTGAGATCCTGGCTTCTACCGGAAGCATTCCGGCTCTGATGACCGATGACATTGCAGGCATGATCTCCTCTATGGATGGATTCCCGGAGGACGAGGGCAGCGCAGAGGCTCTGCAGACTGCAAACCTGTATCTGGAGATGCCGGTAAGCAACAAGAGCTCTGAGATCGAGACCGTATTAAACGAGGCTCATGACAATATCATGACCGGAAACTCTACCGTTGAGGAAGGCATTGCAGATATGAATGAGAAGGTTTCTGCAATTCTGGGACAGTAGGAAGTAATGACAATAGTAGCTGTAAGAATATGAAACAGTTATGAATGGCAACCAAGATAACATTAACCTGGGGCAGACGATGATTCAATCGTCTGCCTCCTTTCAAGAAAGGCTGGTTTTATGGGAAATATGAAAATGGCGGACCCGGCAGAGGCAGCAAAAAAGCTGGCAGTATTAGAGCCGCAGCTTGCCCAGCTGCAGAAGCAGGCAGATGCTGAGACGGATCCGAAGAAAAAGCTGAAGCTTGGCAAGGAAATCGAAAAGACCCGGGATAAGATCCGGAGGGCAAAGACTGGTGAGCGGTTCAGCCGTCAGACCAAGCGGGATCTGGTGGCATATTCCTTTATCGCCCCCAACTTTATTGGATTTGCAATCTTTACCTTAGGCCCGGTCGTGTTTGCATTCGTTCTGGCGTTCTTAAAATGGGACGGCAACAACCCCATGCAGTTTGCCGGACTGGATAACTTTGCAATGATGTTTGGAAACAAGCGTTTTATGGCGTCCCTGCGGAACACCATCGTGTACTGTATCGCTACCGTTCCGCTGACATTAGTCACAGCTCTTGGACTGGCAGTGCTGCTGAATCAGAAGATTAAGGGACGGAACTTCTTCCGTACCGTCAGCTTCTTCCCCTATGTTGCATCCCTGGTAGCAGTGGCAGCGGTGTGGAACATGCTGTTTTCCCCGGCTAAGAGCGGTCCGATCAATATGATCCTTTACAACCTGGGTGTATCGGCAAAGAATCTGCCGAAGTGGTCCGCTGATAAGGACTGGGTGATGTTTACGGTGGTGCTGTTTTCCGTGTGGAAGAACATGGGCTACTACATGGTCATCTATCTGGCCGGCCTTCAGGGCATTAACGGAGAACTTTACGAGGCCTGCAGCCTGGACGGCGCCAATACCTGGCAGCGGTTCCTCTACATTACCTGGCCTCAGCTTCAGCCGACCACCTTCTTTGTTACCATTATCCTGACCATCAACTGCTTTAAGGTATACGATATTGTATACATGCTGGCAGGAGGAAGCTCCGGTGTGCTGAATGAATCTGCCATTGTGCTGGTATATCATATCTACGAGGAAGCATTCCGCAACTGGAACCTGGGTTATGCAAGTGCTGTGGCTATGGTACTGTTCCTTATCGTGCTGGTGATTACATTATTCCAGTTCCGTGGGGAAAAGAAATACGCAAATTAAGGAGGGGCCGTAAATGAAGATTCAAAATACGAAAACAAGAACATTGCGGGTGATCCTCTATGTAGTTTTGATTGCCCTGGCGCTGGTGATGCTGGTGCCCTTCGCCTGGATGCTGTCCGCATCCTTCAAGCTGGATAAGGATGTATTTATCTTCCCCATCCAGTGGATTCCGGAAAACCCAAGATGGCAGAATTACGTGGATATCTGGAACAAGATCCCGCTGGCAAAGTTTGTAATGAACACAGTTAAGCTGACCTTTATCGTAACCTTTTTACAGCTTTTAACCAGCAGTTTTGCAGCTTACGCCTTTGCCAAGCTGGAATTTAAGGGAAAAAACACCTTATTCTTAGCTTACATCGCAACCATTGCAGTTCCGTGGCAGGTTTACATGGTGCCTCAGTTTATGATGATGCGTTCCATGGGACTGGCCGATACCCATCTGGCTATCATTTTCCTCCAGGCCTTCTCCGCCTTCGGCGTGTTTATGATGAAGCAGTTTTATGAAGGGATCCCCACGGAGCTGTGCGAGGCGGCAAGAATCGACGGTATGACCGAGTATCAGATCTGGTACCGGATCATGCTGCCTCTGTCCAAGCCGTCCCTGTCCACCCTGACCATTTTCACCTTTGTAAATACCTGGAACGACTTCCTTGGACCATTGATCTATCTGACCACCGAGTCCAAGAAGACCCTGCAGCTTGGATTAAGAATGTTTATCAGCCAGTTTGGTTCCGAGTACGGCCTGATCATGGCAGCCTCGGTTCTCAGCCTGATTCCGGTGCTGATCGTGTTCCTGTCCCTGCAGAAGTACTTTGTTGAAGGTGTGGCTGCTTCTGGTGTGAAGGGCTAAGAGAGAGAAAGGAAAGGATTCCGATTATGAGTTGGATAACATTGGAAAAACTGGAAACGAAACCGGAGATCTCCAACCAGGAGGTCCGGCAGGCGCTGGATGCAGCCTCTGCTCAGGTGATCCGGAATCTGGGACAGTTTACAGATCAATTCCAGAAGGCATACAGTGAAAATGGTTTTTATGCTCCCACGGACAATGTAGACTGGACCACCGGCTTCTGGACCGGAGAGATCTGGCTGGCCTATGAGCATACCGGGAAGGAGGAGCTGAAAAGAGCTGGAGAGGTGCAGATGAAAAGCTTCCTTAGCCGGATCGATGAGAAGATTGAGGTGGAGACTCACGATTTGGGCTTTCTTTACTCCCCATCCTGCGTGGCAGGCTATAAGCTGACAGGAAGCCAGGTGGGGCGGGAGGCAGCCATCAAGGCAGCGAATGAGCTTCTTGGCCGTTTCCATGAAAAGGGCGAATTCCTTCAGGCATGGGGACCGTTAGACGCGCCGGATAATTACCGGCTGATTATTGACTGCCTGTTAAATCTGCCTCTGCTTTACTGGGCGACAGAGGAAACCGGGGATCCCAAGTACCGGACAGTAGCGGAAAAGCACATTCATACTGCCCTTGCCAATGTGATCCGACCGGATTTTTCCACCTGGCATACCTTTTTCTTTAACCGGGAGACAGGAGAGCCGGACCACGGCGCTACCTGCCAGGGCTACCGGGACGGCTCCGCCTGGGCCAGAGGACAGGCATGGGGCGTATACGGCACGGCGGTGGGCTATAAGTATACCAGGCGTGCAGAATATATCCCTATGTTTCAGGGCGTAACGGATTATTTCCTGCATCATCTGCCGGAAGATCTGGTTCCCTTCTGGGATCTGGAGTTCGGCGACGGGGATGACCAGCCGCGGGATTCCTCCTCGGCCTCCATCGCAGCCTGCGGCATGCTGGAGATGGCAAAATACCTGGAGCCGGAAGCAGCCGCCTATTACAAAGGAATCGCCAGAAAACTGGTGAAATCCTTGTATGACCACTATGTGGTAACTGACCCGGCGGTGACCAACGGGCTGGTGCAGCACAGCACCTACTCCAACCACTCCCCCTACAATACCTGCAATCATTACGGGGTGGATGAGTGCAATATCTGGGGAGATTATTTCTATATGGAAGCGCTGACCAGGCTTTCCAGGGACTGGAATATTTACTGGTAGAAGGACGGATTCACTCCGTACCGTTACTGTTATGAAGGGACATACTATGACCAAGAATGAGTTTTTTGCAAGAGGAAACGAATCTTTCTTTTTTGATGATCCGGAAAGGACAGCAGAATACTGCCGGAAGCATTGGCCTGAGGAGTGCGCCCATATCATCCGGGTAGCAGATGAGGTGTGCCGGAATTATTTTCTGTTTGATCTGGAGCATGATCTGGAGAGGACCTGGGAGCCGGTCTGCTTTGACCCGGAGGGAGAGGTGGATTGGGAGTACCGCCCGGGCAATGACCCGGAGTTCAGCTACCAGTTTAATCGGCACCGGTTCTTTATCTGTCTTGGACAGGCATACTGGCTGACCGGAGAGGAGCGATATGCGTATCATTTTGCCCGCCTGCTGATGAGCTGGATTCAGAATGTAAAGCGGACTCCGGAGACGGAGAAGACCACCTGGCGGATTCTGGAGGCAGGGATCCGGGGAGAATACTGGGTGAAGGCGATCTGGTATTTTAAGGACAGTCCGTACATGACGGATGAGATCGTGGATGCATGTTACCGGTGCCTGAGGGAGCATGCAGAATATATTATCCAGATGCATTCCCCTTACCGGTACATGAGCAACTGGGGCGTGATGGAGAATCATGGGTTGTTTGAGATCGGAATTGCCATGCCGGATGATACACTTCGGAAGCGCTATACGGAAATTGCCCTGGAGCATCTGGAGGTGGAGGCCAGAATGCAGATCCTGGGTGATGGTGTCCAGTGGGAGCAGTCGCCTATGTACCACAATGAGGTGCTGCACTGCTATGAGGATGTGCTGATCCTGGCGCTCCGCAATCAGATCCAGGTGCCGGATACCATTCTTCAGGCGGTGCGCAGGATGGCCTATGCAGATCTGGCATGGAAGAAGCCGGACCATCATCAGTTTATCATGGGCGACAGCGATGATATGGATATCCGGGATTACATCAGCGTGGCAGCCTGGCTGTTCCAGGATCCGGTGTTAAAGTCCGGCGGATATCCCATTCTGGATTTTGAGAGCGTATGGGATTTGGGAATGGAGGCCGCCAAACAGTATGAGGCCATGGAAGCGAAGGAGCCGGAGTTTTGCTCGGCAGCACTTGCAGACAGCGGCAATTACTATCTGCGGGAAAGCTGGAGGGAGGACAGCAATCTCCTCCATTTCCACTGCGGCACATTAGGAGCCGGACACGGTCACTCCGATCAGCTCCATGTGGATCTGGTGATCCGGGGCGAAGATGTGCTCACGGATGCCGGCCGGTACACCTATGTAGTGGAGGGCGGCCGCTTTGAATTTAAGGATCCGCCGGCTCATAATACCATTACCGTAGATGGCAAGTATTTTACCCTGTGCAAGGATTCCTGGGAATGCTCCAAGCTGTGTCAGCCGGTCAAGGGCCAGTATAAATTTACCGACCGGTATGGGTTGGTACAGGGCGGACATCTGGGCTATCTGGATATGGGACAGGGGGTGTTTGTAAATCGGAAGGTGGTGCACATTCAGCCGGATCTCTATATTATCATGGATGAGATGTATACCGGCGATGCCCACACCTACCAGCAGTACTGGAATTTCAGTGAGCAGGGGCAGGTAAAGCTGGAGCAGCAGAAGGCCGGAGCGGCCGCAAAGGCAGTCAGCATGGAAATTCCATCAGCGCTTTACACAGGAAAGCAGGCTCAGGCCAGATTCTTCTTCCTGACGCCAGGCATCCGGATCACAGAATACCAGGGAAAGATCGCACGGCATTATAACCGGTATGAGCTGCGCCAGGGGCTGAAGGTGGAAGCAGAAGGAAATGGCTTCACCTCCCTCCTGACTGTGATCCAGGGCGGAGCAGCAGACAACCTGCCAAAATGCCAGGTGACAAAGCTGCCGGTAGCATCAGCCCTTAAGGGAATCCAATACCCGCCGTCCATGGCAGAGGCCCTTAAGATCGAAACCTGCGGCAAGGAATATGTGGTTATCATCTGCCATCAGGAGGTCAATTCTCCTACTGATCTGGAGGAAGCAGACGCCTGCATGGGATTTGGCAATGTGATCGTGTTTGACAAATCAGAGGACGATAAGGTAGGAACCGTCCTGCATTATTAAAAACAGGATAACGCAAAAATGGGGGCATATCGGTTATGATATGCCCCCATTTTGGAACGGATGGAACGATTCAAATGGAACGATTAAAGCAGCACATATTTCAGAATAAACAGCACCGCCAAAACATACATCAGCAGGCTGATCTTCTTCTCCTGTGCCTTTCCGGCGATCACATTGATAATCACATAGGAGATCACGCCCATTGCAATCCCTTCTGAGATGCTGTACATAAACGGCATAGCGATCAGACAGATATAGCAGGGAATGGACTCCGTGTAATCCTCAAAGTCAACCTTCAGGATGGAGGTTACCATCAGGAAGCCAACTACGATCAGCGCCGGAGCAGTGGCGAAGGATGGAATGGCCAGGAAGATAGGAGACAGGAACAGGGACAATCCGAAGAGCAGTGCGGAAACCACTGCAGTCAGACCGGTTCGTCCGCCTTCTGCCACGCCGGATGCACTCTCAACGAAAGTGGTGGTGGTGGAGGTTCCAAATACAGCACCTAAGGCAGTGCCTACAGCATCTGCCAGCAGCGCGCCCCGGATATTGGGAAGTTTTCCCTCCTCATCCAGCATATCTGCCTTGGAAGCCACGCCGATCAGGGTTCCCAGGGTATCGAACATATCAACAAACAGAAAAGCCAGCATAATCGTCACAAAGTTGAGGGAAAGGATCCCTTTAAAATCCATGTGGAACAAGGTAGGAGCCATGCTCGGGATGCTTAAGCCGGAGCTGAAATCCGGAAGCACACTGTACATACCAAGCTCTGGATTCGGCTGATACAGTCCCACCAGCTCACATACGATGCCCAGGGCCCAGGTGATCAGGATGCCCCAGAGCATGTTGCCCTTTATATTTTTCACTAAGAGAACCGCGGTGATCAGGATTCCGATCAGAGCCAGCAGGACGGTAATTCCTTCCGAGGAGAAGGTGCCTGCCTCCAGAGAGCCCTTAAAGGAATAAACGGATACTAAAGTTGCGCTGTCCACTACGATCTTTGCATTCTGCAGTCCGATAAAGGCGATAAATAATCCGATGCCGGCAGATACCGCATGCTTTAAGTTCATGGGGATCGCATTGAAGATGGCTTCCCGTACATTCGTCAGTGACAGGACGATGAAGATGATGCCTTCTACGAATACGGCAGCCAGAGCCATCTCCCAGGTGTAGCCCATCTGAAGCACCACCGTGTAGGCGAAATAAGCATTTAAGCCCATGCCGGGTGCCAGCACAAAGGGATAATTGGCAAAGGCCGCCATTAAAAGCGTTGCCACGAAGGATGCCAGTGCGGTAGCGGTGAATACAGCTCCCCGGTCCATGCCGGTGACACTGAGGATGTTAGGGTTCACGGCCAGTATGTAGGCCATGGTCATGAAGGTGGTGACACCTGCGATCACCTCGGTCTTCACATCCGTGTGGTGCTCGGACAGGCGGAATACTCGTTCCAGTACTCCTTGATTTGTGTTGGTTTTCATACGTTTACCTCCTTATTTGTCCGCATCCGGCGTCAGCTTTGAAGGGCTGCACAGCCCGATCGGGTGAATTATGGTAGAACAACCTCATTATATCCCAAACAAGGAAGAAAATAAAGATATTTTAACAAAAATTTAATTTTTATTTCAGCCTTTTTCTGATAGTTTTTTTGATTCCACAGGTTTTGTCCTTACAGTTTGCACACTGCAGAGTGGAATTGGAACCGCTCCAGAACCGTTCGGGGTGTCTGGCATAAATGATCTCCCAGTGGATCAGCACGATGCAGGAGGTGAAAAACAGGCTCCAGCTAAAGAAACTGCGGATAAACAGCATGGGAACGAACATCATAAAGTGGCCCCAGTCATAGATCCGGCAGTTGACGCAGCATTTATTTTTCATGATGACAGACTGGAAGGGGCAGTAAAACAGGATGCAGATGTAATCGCAGAGGAAGTAAAAGACAGTCAGCATCAGCAGATCCGCATCGTCCAGAACATGAAGCAGGTATAAAAGCCCAAAGACGCCGTTGACAGAAAGCCAGACCAGCATGACCTTCCAGGCCTTAACATTCTGATCCTGGATAAAGCGGTAAAGCTGGATTTCCGAATAACCGGGGACTTCATGGTATTCCTGGGGATCCACCTTCCTAAGGGCCATAGTCAGCTTGTTGTTGGGAAACAGGTGCAGCAGCATAATGGACATAAAGACGGCCCACAGGATATGAAGGGGCGTGATCTCCATCCACATGGGATTGATGAAAAATTGATACATCTGCTCCTTCCTGGTCAGGTAGCCGGTGAGCACGGTGAGGAAGATCAGCACCCGAAAGGTAAATTTGATCAGATAGCGTGTCATCATTTTGGTTCGCACTGGCTTTTGGGAATCCTGAAACCACATAGGCTTAGCTCCTTTCTCATGTTTTTGCGGGTCCCAGCGTTATGGATCTACATGCAGGCATGTCATACATGACCGTTTGACCTTGATTTCATAAAATAAATGCAGTAGGGAACTTCCACCAGCAGCATAGCACTCCAGCCTACGGCGCAGGCTACCGCCACGCCGTTGATTCCGATCCGGGGCACCAGAAGGTAGACAAAGATAACCCGGAGAGAGGTCTGAATAAAGGTTCCCAGCAAAGTGATGCTCATATTGCCCATGCCCCGAAAGAAGCCTTGAAAACCGTTGGTAAATCCTGGAAAAATATAGAAGACAGCCATCAGACTCAGATAGCTGCAGCCCAGGGCTACCACTTCTTCATTGCCTGCTGTCACAAAAAGCTGCATGATCGGACGCTTCAGCAGCCAGGTGACGGAGCAGATCAAGATCCAGTAGCAGAATTCCAGAGTCAGGCCGGTTTGAAAGCCCTTCAGGATCCGCTGATGCTTTCCTGCGCCCCGGTTCTGGGCGGTGAAGGTAGTGATCCCGTGGGAAATGCTCTGCTCCGGCAGGCAGGCGTAATCATCTATCCGGTTTACTGCATTGAAGCTGGCGATGGCGTCAATGCCCATGGTATTGACTGCGCCCTGAATCAGCAGCTTTCCCACCGGCTGGCAGGCCTGCTGAAGAGCTGTGATGCTGCCGTACTGGAGAGTGCGTTTCAGCAGAGGGCGGTCGATGATAAATTCCTTCCGGCCTACCTGGAGCAGAGGGATTTTCCGGTATACATACAAAATGCAGAGAATGGCAGAGGCAGCCTCTGCAATCACGGTAGTTGTGGCAGAGCAGATGATTCCCAGCCGGAAGATGCCGATCAGGACGATATCCAGCGCCCCATTTAATATAGAAGCAAAGGCCAGAAATTTCAAAGGCGTTTTTGAGTCACCGACGCTTTTTAAGGCGGCTGCGATGGCATTATAAAAATAGGTAAAAGGAGCGCCTAAGAAAACGATCCGCAGGTAGAGAGAGGCGATTCCCAGGATCTCCTCCGGAACCTGCAGCAGGCGCAGCAGCGGACGGGACAGCAGCATTCCCAGCAGGGACACGATGACGGAGAAGTACAGGCCGAAAACGGCTGTGGTGGCCATCTCCTTTTTCAGCCCTTCATATTCCTTTGCGCCGAAGAATTCACTCATAATAACGGAGGAGCCGATGCAGATGCCGGAGATCCCCAGAATAATAATGCTCATCACCGGATTGGCGGTTCCTACTGCGGCCAGGGCCTCTTTTCCGATAAAGCGGCCTACGATAATGGAATCTACCGCATTGTAGGTGAGCTGAAAAAGATTGCCCAGGATCAGCGGAATGGAATAGGAGATCAGGTGACGGCTGATGCTGCCTTCTGTCATATGTACTGCTGCCATAATGTTACCTCACATGTTTTTCATTTTCTGTTAATCAGAGTCTGTAAGTGCTTACAAAATATAACAGTATTATAATACAGAAATCCAGGAAACACAATCATCTCAGAGGATTTTCATGGATTTATGAAAGTCGATTGCTCCGTGCTTTGCAGTCTACGCTCCGCTTCGGTCGCGCTATATGTGTGCCACTGGCACACAGCACCCCGCAATCGCTGGCAAATGATAAAATTTGATAATTGGCAAAATGGAAATACTCTTGACAAAATTACGCTTTCTGTGTAATGTAATCCATGATGTAATGATTCGGCAGACCAAAAAGCGCTGAACCCTTACGCCGTGACGATACTAAATCTGCAGTGAAGCGACTACGTGAGCTGCTCACAGAAAATAGATAATGATGAGAGGAGAATATGAAAATGTCCGATGTAACAATCACCAGTTCCATTCGTTATGTAGGTATGGATGATACCACAATTGATTTATTTGAGAGCCAGTACCGGGTACCAAAGGGAGTTTCTTATAATTCTTATGTGATCCTTGACGATAAGATCACCGTGATGGACACCGTAGACAGCCGTGCAGTGGACGGCTGGCTGAAGAAGGTTGAGGAGGTTCTGGCTGGAAAGGCACCAGAGTACCTGGTAATTTCCCACATGGAGCCAGATCATGCCGGAAGCATTCAGGTTCTGGCAGAAAAGTATCCGGAAATGAAGCTGGTGGGCAATGCCAAAACCTTTACTATGCTGGGGCAGTTTTTTGACATGAATGTGGAGGGCAGAAAGGTAGTGGTCAAGGAAGGCGACACCTTAAACCTGGGAAGCCACACGCTGCAGTTTTTCATGGCTCCTATGGTGCACTGGCCAGAGGTTATGGTAACCTATGAGCAGTCCGAGAAGGTGCTGTTTTCCGCAGACGGATTCGGAACCTTCGGAGCACTGTGTCAGGAAGATGAAGATTGGGCCCAGGAGGCAAGACGCTACTATATTAATATTGTAGGAAAATACGGAGTGCAGGTACAGGCCCTTCTTAAGAAGGCTGCCGCTCTGGACATTGCTATGATCTGCCCGCTCCACGGCCCGGTGCTGAAGGAGAATCTGGGATATTACATTGGACTGTACGATACCTGGAGCAGCTATCGCCCGGAAACAGACGGCGTGGCAGTGGCATATGCTTCCATCCACGGCAATACCGCCAAGGCTGCCCGGAAGCTGGCTCAGATCCTGGAAGCTAAGGGAGCAAAAAAGGTAGCCGTGTTTGATCTGTCACGATGCGATATGTCAGAGGCAGTAAGTGCTGCATTCCAGTATGATAAGATGGTTCTGGCAGCTGCAACCTATGACGGCGGTGTATTCCCTCCTATGGAGGACTTTTTACATCATTTAAAGTCCAAGGCATATCAGAACCGGAAGCTTGCCCTGGTAGAAAATGGGTCCTGGGGACCGTTAGCTGTTAAGACCATGAAGGCAATTCTGGAAGGAATGAAGAATCTGACGATCTGTGAGAAGACAGTTACCATCAAGTCTGCAATGAAGGAAGACACAGTAAAGCAGCTGGAGGCATTGGCAGAGGAGCTTCTGGCATAAACCGCTAGAAGCAAATAGAAAACGATATCGATAAAATAACACCCGATCATGGAGCTTTCCGTTCTGCTGGCAAGGAAACCAGAGACTGTCACTCCTGCTCGGGTGTTGTTTTGCAATTTTCCGGCGTATACCGGATGATATCTTCTGGCCTGCATTCCAGAAGCTGGCAGAGATAATCCAGGGTGCTGATGTTAATATTACGTCCCTGCCGCAGGCTGTCCAGAGTCCCCTTGGAGAATCCATAATGATTGACCAGATAGTAGGTGGTAATGTGTTTTTTCTTCAATGTATCAAAAAAAGGTTCATAAGATATCATAAGTAAAGATGGCTGCCCTCCCTTCGGCTGCATAGCAAGATACAGCGCAAAATCCGTCCTTTTCTCAAGCTATAATAATTAAAGAATAGCAAGGGACAGCGGCTGTTCACAATCCCCACATCTCGGGTATGTTCAAATCGAGATAATGAATCGCTATTTACAAGAACCGGTGATATGGTGTAAACTATAAACGGAATAAAATACAAAGGAGAGTCGGTATGAAAAAATTTTTAAAGGAATTTGAAGAATTTGCCTTGAAAGGCAACATGATCGATCTGGCAGTCGGCATGATCATCGGCAGCGCATTCAATGGTCTGGTAAAATCCATGGTAGATAACCTGATCATGCCGCTGCTGGGCTTAGTGATGGGCAAGATGGACTTCAGCAATCTGTTCATCGCATTAAACGGAGTCAGCTACGCAACCCTGAAGGAGGCCCAGGAGGCTGCTGCGCCAGTCTTTGCCTATGGTCTGTTTATTACAGAGATCATTAATTTCCTGATCATGGCATTTGTTGTATTTCTTTTTGTAAAGGAGATCAATCTGCTGCGGACCAGAGGCAAAAAGGAAGAGCCAGCTCCAGCACCGGCGCCAACGGAAAAGGAATGCCCATACTGCAAGAGCAAGATTGCCATCGATGCCGTTCGCTGTCCACATTGTACCTCTATTTTAGATGAGAGTGTGTTTGCAGAGACGAAATAAGGAACTGTTCCATTACATAGCAAAAGTAAATTGCCTGAGTGAGAATGCCGGCTTCAAAAGCCGCAGTCACTCAGGCTTTTTACGTGCAGTTTTAAATTGAACTACCTTGTATTCTCAGGATGTTTGTACTATAATGGGAAAGATAAACCAAAAAGCCAGATTATACAGATGAAATCATTTGATCTGGAAACGGGTTTTCAGGAGGAACCAAGGATGAAATTTGCAAAAAGAATGGATCGGTTTGGAGAAGGAATCTTCTCAAAGCTGTTGGAGATGAAGCAGAGAAAGCTGGAGTCAGGAGAGCCGGTGATCGACTTAAGCATTGGCGCGCCCAATATCCCTCCGGCGGAGCATATCCGGGAGGCGCTGTGCAAGGCAGCAGCGGATGAGAAAAATTATATTTATGCAATTCAGGACCAGACAGAGCTTCTGGAGGCAGTGGCCGGGTGGTATCAGAGGCGGTACCAGGTTTCGCTGGATCCCAAAACGGAGATCTGCTCCCTGCTGGGCTCCCAGGAGGGACTGGCTCACATTGCCCTTTCCATCGTGGATGAGGGGGATGTGGTTCTGGTCCCGGATCCCTGTTATCCGGTGTTTGGGGATGGCCCCATGCTTGCCGGAGCAGAGCTTTATTACATGCCCCAGAAAAAGGAAAATGGATATGTCATCCAGCTTTCCCAGATTCCGGAGGAGGTAGCCCGCCGCGCCAAATTTATGGTGGTATCTTACCCCAACAATCCTACCACAGCTATGGCGCCGGACAGCTTTTATGAGGAGCTGATCGCATTTGCGAAACGCTATGAGATCATTGTGCTCCATGACAATGCTTACAGCGAGCTGGTATTTGACGGAAAGAGATGCGGAAGCTTTCTTAAGTTCCCTGGAGCGAAGGAAGTAGGCGTGGAGTTTAATTCCCTTTCCAAGACCTACGGGCTGGCCGGAGCCAGGATTGGATTCTGTGTGGGCAATGCAGAGGTGGTGGCGCATTTAAAGACGCTGAAATCCAACATGGATTACGGCATGTTCCTGCCTGTGCAGAAGGCAGCGGTGGCAGCGATCACCGGTGATCAGGCCTGTGTGGAGACTACCCGCAAGGCCTATGAAAGACGGCGGGATGCCATGTGCGATGGCTTTACCTCCATCGGATGGACCATGGAAAAGCCGGAGGCAACCATGTTTGTGTGGGCAAGAATCCCGGACACCTACTCCTCCTCTGAGCGCTTTGTTATGGATCTGCTGGAGAAGGCAGGGGTGATCGTAACACCGGGCAGCGCCTTCGGCCCATCGGGAGAAGGGTATGTAAGACTGGCCCTGGTGCAGGATGAGGATGTGCTGAACCAGGCGGTGGAGGCTGTGAAACGAAGCGGTATCATACCAGCTGCGCAGCCTTACAATTGTAAATAAGAAGGCAGGAGCCTGTTATCAATGGGAAAGAAAATAATTGCAGCGATTACAAGTCTTGGAGCCGAACAGATTCGGCTCCTGCTGCTGATTGGGTGGGTATTGTTTATGGACCTTCATTCCATGACACCAGCAACTCTTTCTACAGAGGAGAGCAGCCATGTGCTGCTTTTGATCACCGAGCTGCTTACACGGCTGGGGATCGACAGCAGGTGGCTGACCGAGCATATTCTGCGGAAAACAGCCCATTTTTGTGAGTATAGTATCTTTGGAATGCTTTTGATCTGGAATTTCCGGAATGGCAGGAACCGGATGCGCCGTCAGCGGGAACGGGGGCTTCCTTTCCTTTATCCGCTGGCGCTGTCTGTATTTGCGGTTCCCTTTCTGGATGAAACCATACAGCTGTTTGTGCCGGGACGTTCGGCCCAGATCAGTGATGTGTGGCTGGACATAGCAGGAAGCTGCTTTGGAATCCTTTTATATCGTCTGGGCCTTAAGGTGCAGAAGGGCTGGAGGGCCGGCAGGCGGCGAAGGAGGAGAGGCTGGCGTTATTGATTAAAGGCTGTGACCAATAACGCCGGCAGTTATGGCAGAAGGGAAGGGATTTTGTGGCTCAGATGACAAATTATCTGCTGCGCCTGCAGTATGATGGGACCCGGTATGAGGGATGGCAGAAGCAGAAAACAACAGACCGGACCATACAGGGGAAGCTGGAATCGGTATTCAGCCAGCTGGCCGGGATGCCGGTGGAGGTCCAGGGCTCCGGGAGGACGGATGCAGGCGTTCATGCCCTTGGCCAGGCAGCCAATGTTCACCTGCCGGGCAGCCGTTCCACGGAGGAGATTCTGGAGTATGCCAACCGGTTTCTGCCGGAGGATATCCGGATCCTGGAGGTAAAGCAGGTGCCGGACCGGTTCCATGCCCGGCTGTCGGCAGTGAGAAAAACATACTGCTATCAGATCGATACCAGGAGTAAAAAGGATGTATTTGAGAGAAAATATGTGTATGGATTTCCCTTTGCGCTGGACTGTCAGGCCATGGAGCAGGCGGCAGCCTGCCTGATCGGCACCCATGATTTTAAAAGCTTCTGCGGAAATAAAAAATGAAGAAATCCACAGTCCGGACGCTGGAGCGCATTACGATCCAGGAGTCGGAGGGGAAATTTGTGATCACCTATACCGGTGACGGCTTTCTCCAGTATATGGTGCGGATCTTAACCGGAACGCTGGTGGAGGCCGGCCTTGGCAGGCGCAGCCCGGAATCTGTGAAGCAGGCACTGGAAGCGAAGGATCGGGGAGCTGCCGGCTTTACTGCTCCGCCGGAAGGACTTTTTTTAAAAAATGTTGAGTATGCAGAAGCAGATTTATCGTTATAAGGAATAGAATTGAGTAGTACCGGCATTCGTGAAGGGATCGAACGGCTGCCGGAGCGGTCAACAGGAGAATACTATGACAGAATTTTTAATTAAAAAATTTGTTCCTGATTATGAGAAGGTGGAGGATGGGACCGTCCGGACCCGGTATGGAATACTCTCCAGTATTGTGGGAATCACCTGCAATCTGATCCTCTTCACCACAAAGCTGCTGATCGGACTGCTGATCAACAGTATTTCGGTTATGGCGGATGCCTTTAATAACCTGTCAGATGCGGCATCCTCCATTATCGGCTTTATTGGCGTCAAAATGGCAGACAAACCGGCAGATGAGGATCATCCCTTTGGCCATGGACGAATCGAATACATTGCAGCGTTTATAGTGGCCTTTCTGGTCATCCAGGTTGGTTTTTCCTTATTTAAAAGCTCCATTGTAAAAATCCTTCATCCGGAAGAAATGTCCTTCCGGATGATATCCATTGTGATCCTGCTGCTGTCTGTGTGCGTAAAGCTGTGGATGTGCATGTTCAATAAAAAGCTGGGCAGCCGGATTCATTCCAGTGTTATGCTGGCAACCTCAGCCGATTCCTTAGGCGATGTGGCCACCACCTCAGCAACGATTGTATCCATTCTGGTATTTCGCATTCTGGGATGGAACATTGACGGGCTGATCGGCCTGATCGTCTCTGTAGTGGTCATGATCGCAGGAGTCAATATCGCAAAGGATACCCTGGCGCCTCTGATCGGAGAGGCGATCGATCCCAAGCTTTATGCGGAGATCAGCAACTTTGTAAAAAGCTTTGACGGAATCGTTGGAACCCATGATTTGATCATACATAATTATGGGCCTTCCAGAAGCATGGCATCTATCCATGCGGAGGTTCCCAATGATGTAGGGGTTCTGATCTCCCATGAAATCATCGACCGGATCGAGCGGGAGGCTTATGACCGCTTTCACATGTCGCTGGTGATTCACATGGATCCGGTTGAAACGAAAAATCAGCAGTTTTTGGAGCTGAAGCAAATGCTTGGCGAGGTGCTGGAGGAAGTAGACTCCCGGCTGGAATTTCACGATCTTCGGATGGTAAATGGAAGAGAACGCATCAACCTGATCTTTGACCTGGTGGTGCCCAGAGATTACCAGCGGAGCCAATACCAGATGGTAAAGGAACAGATCCTCCGCAGAGTCCGTGAGCGGGACGGGCGCTGCCAATGTATTATAACCATGGAAAATAGTTACTGTGCAGAAACGGTTCGGTAACCCTGTGAAAGGGAAATTTTACCACAGCATGTTGCTGCAACTTTTTTTGACGGAAATGCAATAAGTTAAAAATGTTCTGCATTAACTAAGTAGGAAAGGAATTCCATAGCATGTTATTCTTGGAAACCTTGAGCTTGCCGGAGCCTCCGGATTCTGGTCCGGCGGTGGATGAAGATCTGATGCTGCGGATCGCAGAGGGAGATCAGGAGGCATTTAAGCAATTATATCAAAACACGGACAGAACCATATACAGTTTTATCTTATCGATTCTTAAGAATCCCCAGGATGCAGAAGAGGTCATGCAGGAAACCTACATGAAGATATGGACGTCGGCGGCCAGCTATCATTCACAGGGAAAACCTTTGGCCTGGATGTTTACCATAGCCAGAAACCTCTGCTATATGAAGTTTCGGGAACAGAAGCACCAGTCCGATTTCGGTCTGGAGGATTTCGATGGATTAGAGACAGGGGAATTCTGCCCTCAGATCGAAAATGCGGCAGATAAGCTTGTGCTGAAGGCGGCGCTGGAAACCTTAAAGGAAGAAGAGCGCCAGATCGTGCTGCTGAAAAATTCTTCCGGCTTAAAGCACCGGGAGATCGCAGAGCTGCTGAGGATGCCCCTGGCTACCGTTCTGTCCAAATATAACCGTGCAATGAAAAAGCTGGAACAATATCTAAGAGAGGAGTGAGGTACGTGGAGCAAAACAACAGAATCAACCGGGCGTTTACCCAGCAAGAGATCGAACAGCACCTTAAGTCTGCTCTGGCGGCTGCAACTCCTGATGTGTGGTCCAAGCTGGATCTTACCGTTCCCCAGGAGCGGCCGAAGCTGGATTTGGCGGTTGCTGGGAAGCAGTCAGATTTGGATCGGACGGTTCCTCAGAAGAAGTCAAAGCTTCTGTACCTGAACCGCCGGCTTCACGGTCTTGGAATGGCAGCAGCGGCCTGCATCTGCCTGATGACGGTTGGCGGCGGGTACTATCATTATGAATATCTCCAGGTGGCGTCTCAGGTGGAGATCGATGTAAATCCAAGCCTGAAGCTGTCCTTAAACCGGAAGGAACGCGTGCTCCAGGCAGAGGCGCTGAATGCGGACGGGGCAGAACTGGTGAATATCAGCAGCCTCAAGGGCCAGACGGTAGATCAGGCGGTAGATCAGGTAGTCGATTCTCTGGTGGAAAAGGGATATCTCCAGAAGGGCGAAGCAAAGCATGCCGTTCTGGTCTCCGTATCCGGGAAAAATGAAGAAAAAGCCCAGCAGCTGAAGGCTTCTGTAGCAGCTAATGTAGAACAGACACTTTCCGAAAAGGAAGTTCAGGCGGTGGTATATGACCAGGTGATCCAGGTGACAAAGGAACTGGAGGAGCTGGCAGAAGCCTATCAGGTTTCCGTGGGGAAAGCGGAGTTCGTAGGACAGCTGGTTAATGAAAACGATGCATTGAATCAGGACCAGCAGGATGCCTACTCCAGAATGATGGGGCAGACCATGGAAGAGCTGACCCAGGAGATCGATGAGAATGCTTACCTGGTAAGCTCAAAGGTGACCATCATCCGAACCGAGCCGGTAAAGTCCCGGGAGCCTTCCGCGGACAGGAGAGAACAGCGGCAGCTGGCAGATGGGAAGGCTGCAGATCACCAGAATCTGAATCAGGCAGAAAAAGGTAACGCTAATCAGAAGGAAGAGAACACCGTGAAGGATCCTGAGGATCAGAACAAAGCTCCGCAGGATCAAGGCAGTCAGAGCGGGGCAGTCAAGGATCATGGCGAGCCGGACGGCAAAGCCCAGTCGGGCAGCCCAGAGAAATCAGACAGCATGCCGAATGATGAAAACGGCAGCCCAGCCGATGAGAACGATTCAAATGTGCCGGATGCGCCTGAATCATCTGAGGATGATTTAAAGCAGCCAGAAGAACCATTAGAAACAGAAACGATCCTTGCCGGATCCGAAATGCCGGCAGGAGATGATGCAGCGGCAGTGCTGGCAGATGCCGGGCTGGGGACGCCAGATAAGGAGCATGGAGCCGGTACGCTGACAGGTGGTGCAGTCACTGCTTCCGCTTTGAAGCCATCGGAAGGAGCCGCTGATAAGGAGCCGCAGCTGCCAGAAGAAAATACTGAGGCAGAGCCAGAGTATGAGGTTTCTAAGCCAGCAGAAGGAGAGGCAGATTCCGCTTTGAAGCCGGCAGAAGGAGAGGTCGATGAGACCTTAGAGCCGGCAGAAGGAGGGGCC
>JAUNGG010000066.1 GCA_030524635.1 Lachnospiraceae bacterium | reverse complement strand
TAATTGCTATTTTTATTGACAAACCCCCTCAGACTCACTATAATAAAAAACCAAGTGAGTAAAACAGAGTATGTTTTGCAAAGCGAATTATTGATTGAGTTAGGAGCTCAAATTTTATAAGTTGATTACTTTATAATCATTGCTAAGGCAAGTCAGCTTGTGAAACGGTCAATAAGAGTAGCAGTTATATTGCAGATAATACTCTGAATTATTTTAGAAAGTTATTTTCTGACGACGTAAATGAAGCAAATGGACTGTCCGCTTGCTTTTTTTGCGTTATGGAAAATCCTGCCGGAATTTCCAGCAGCACAAGATTACGCAGAAAAAACAACAAAGGAACGGACTTCCTTAAGATATGGAGGAATGAGACGGTGAATTTAGGGGAACAGAAGAGCGCTCCGATCTACGAAGCGCTGGAGCGCTTCCGGAAACGGCGGGTGGTGCCTTTTGATGTGCCCGGCCATAAGAG
This sequence comes from Lachnospiraceae bacterium, assembly GCA_030524635.1. Classification (GTDB taxonomy): domain Bacteria; phylum Bacillota; class Clostridia; order Lachnospirales; family Lachnospiraceae; genus Caccovicinus. The sequence continues at coordinate 20,961 of JAUNGG010000066.1, read as the reverse complement.
GGGACGGGGAAATCCTGAGCTGATCGAGCTGCTTGGGGAGAAATGTGTGGGGTTGGATGTGAATTCCATGAAGCCTTTGGATAATCTGGGGCATCCGGTGTCGGTGATCCGCAGGGCGGAGGAGCTGACGGCAGAGGCATTTGGGGCGGCCCATGCTTTTTTGATGGTGAACGGCACCACAAGTTCAGTGCAGAGCATGATCCTCTCGGTCTGCAAAGCGGGGGATAAGATTATTCTGCCTAGGAATGTCCACAAGAGTGTGATTAATGCGCTGGTGCTCTGCGGCGGGATTCCAGTCTATGCCAATGTGAAGGTAAATCCGAAAATCGGGATTGCTGTGGGCGTGGAGGTGGAGGAGATGCGCAGAGTCATGGATGCAAATCCGGACGCTGTGGCTGTTTTTCTTAATAATCCTACCTACTACGGCATCTGCTCCAATATCCGGGAGATTGCGAAGCTGGCCCATCAGCGGAATATGAAGGTGCTGGCGGATGAGGCCCATGGAACCCATCTGTATTTTGGGGAGGATCTTCCCATATCCGGCATCGCAGCAGGGGCAGACCTGGCAGCTGTTTCCATGCATAAGTCGGGAGGAAGTCTGACCCAAAGCTCTCTGCTGCTGTGCGGGCCGGATATGGATGCGGAATATGTGCGCCAGATCATTAACCTGACTCAGACCACCAGCGCCTCCTACCTGCTTCTATCTAGCCTGGATATTTCCCGGAGAAATCTGGCCCTGCGGGGGCGGGAATCCTTCCGAAAGGTGACCCGGATGGCGGAATATGCCAGAAGCGAGATCAATTCCATCGGCGGCTATTATGCTTACGGGAAGGAGCTGATCGACGGGGACAGCGTGTTTGATTACGATGTGACCAAGCTTTCTGTCTACACTCAGGGAATCGGGCTGACTGGAATCGAGGTGTATGATCTTCTGCGGGATGAGTACGATATCCAGATTGAATTTGGCGATATTGGGAATATTCTGGCATACATTTCCATTGGCGACCGGATCCAGGATATCGAGCGGCTGGTAGGTGCGCTGGAGGACATCAGGCACCGGTATCAGAGGGATTCCAATGACCTTTACTGCGGTGATTTTATCCAGCCGGAGGTGATAATGACGCCTCAGAAGGCATTTTATGCCCAAAAGAAGCAGCTTCCCATTCGGGAGACAGCCGGGGCGGTGTGTGGGGAGCTGGTGATGTGTTATCCGCCGGGAATTCCCATTCTGACGCCGGGGGAGCGGATCACGGAGGAGATTATCCAGTATATTTTGTATGCCAAGGAAAAGCGATGTTCTCTGCAGGGGACGATGGATCCCGGAGCGGAATATTTAAATGTGATTGTGTAACAGCGGTAAAATGCTTGATGATATGTAACAGTTCAGACCGCATCTTCTTGTCCGACAGAACCGGACAAGAAGCACCGGATGTCCATCCGATGTGGAAATCTGTGAAAAAGCAGCCTTACAAGCAAGCTTGACAGCTGTTTTTTCACAGATTCCCCCGCCGTCTGAACTGTTACGACGATATAAGGAGGTGGGGTAAGCCATGGATATCTGGTTTTCCCAGATGGATACGGAAAATGTTAAGACCAGCATCCGTGTGGACCGGCAGCTGTTCAGTGCTACCAGCGAATATCAGCGGATCGATGTGTTTCAGTCCCAGGAATTTGGGAAAATGATCGTTCTGGACGGAGAGATCATCTTTTCCGAGGCAGATGAATTTATCTACAATGAGATGGTAGTGCATGTGCCTATGGCGGTGCATCCCCATGTGCGGAATGTGCTGATCATCGGCGGCGGGGACGGCGGTGTGGCCAGAACCTGCATCCAGTATCCGGAGATTGAAACCATGGATGTGGTGGAGCCGGACGAACTGTTTGTAAAGGTCAGCCGGGAATTTTTCCCGGAGACGGCAAAGGGCTTTGATGATACCAGGGTGAAGGTAACCAATATGGACGGGCTGCGTTTCCTGAGAAGATGTGAAAATCAGTACGATCTGATCATCAATGATTCTACCGATCCCTTTGGCCATACGGAGGGACTGTTTACCAGGGAATTTTATGGAAAATGCTACCGCGCCCTTCGGGAGGATGGAATCATGGTCTATCAGCACGGAAGTCCCTTCTACGATGAGGACGAGGCTGCCTTTCGGGCCATGCACCGGAAGGTGTACCGAAGCTTTCCCATCAGCCGTGTTTATCAGGCCAGCATCCCCACCTGTCCTTCCGGGTACTGGATGTTTGGCTTTGCTTCAAAGAAATATCACCCTTTGAATGATTTCCGGCCGGAGCAGTGGAATCAGAGGGGAATTAAAACCTGGTACTATACAACCAATCTTCACAGAGGGGCATTTATGCTTCCTAAGTATATTGAAGATCTACTGGAAGAGGAGGAAGATGCAAAATGAGCAGATTAATGATTATCGGATGTGGAGGAGTGGCATCGGTTGCCATTCACAAGTGCTGTCAGAACAGCGAAGTTTTTGATGAGATTATGATCGCAAGCCGTACCGTTTCCAAGTGTGATGCGCTGAAGGAGAAGCTTCAGCCTGCCACAAAGACAAAGATCACCACGGCTCAGGTGGATGCAGACCATGTGGAGGAGCTGACAGAGCTGATCCGTTCCTATCAGCCGGATGCCGTGCTGAATGTGGCTCTTCCCTATCAGGATCTTACGATTATGGATGCCTGCCTGGCAGCCGGTGTTCATTACATCGATACCGCCAACTATGAGGCGGAGGATACCAATGACCCGGCCTGGCGTGCCGTTTACGAGGAGCGGTGCAAACGTCTTGGCTTTACCGCATATTTTGATTATTCCTGGCAGTGGGCGTATCAGGAGCGGTATGAGAAGGCAGGGCTGACTGCACTTCTTGGAACCGGCTTTGACCCAGGGGTGACCAGCGTATTTACCGCCTATGCGCAGAAGCATTACTTTGATGAGATCCACACCATTGATATTTTAGACTGCAACGGCGGCGATCATGGATATCCGTTCGCCACCAATTTTAACCCGGAGATCAACCTGCGGGAGGTTTCTGCACCTGGCTCCTACTGGGAAAATGGAAAATGGGTGGAAATTCCGGCTATGAGCATGAAAAGGGAGTATGACTTTGAAGGGGTAGGGAAGAAGGATATGTACCTGCTCCACCATGAGGAGATCGAGGCGCTGGCGAAGAATATCCCCGGCGTAAAGCGGATCCGCTTCTTTATGACCTTTGGACAGAGCTATCTGACCCATATGAAGTGCCTGGAGAATGTGGGCATGCTTTCCACGGAGCCGGTTACATTTAACGGACAGTCTATTGTGCCGATCCAGTTTTTAAAGGCACTGCTTCCCGATCCGGCATCCTTAGGGCCGAGAACGGTTGGAAAGACTAATATCGGCTGTATCTTTACGGGAATCAAGGACGGAAAGGAGCGCAGCATTTATATCTACAATGTCTGCGATCATCAGGAATGCTACCGGGAGGTAGGATCCCAGGCCATCTCCTACACCACCGGCGTTCCGGCTATGATCGGCGCTATGCTGGTAGTGAACGGTATCTGGAAGAAGCCTGGCGTATTTACCACGGATGAATTTGATCCGGATCCATATATGGAGGCGCTGAACCGCTGGGGACTTCCATGGGCAGTGGAGGAAAATCCGGTGCTGGTGGAGTAACGCCTTGACAGAAAATAACAGGATTTTGGTGAATGATATGAAGCTGCATGAAATTCCTACACCAGCCTATGTGCTGGATGAGAAGAAGCTGATACAGAACCTGGAATTGCTGGAACGGATCCAGAAGCAGACCGGATGTTATATTTTGCTGGCGCAGAAGGCATTTTCCATGTTCTGTGAATACCCGCTGATTGGCCGATATTTGGCAGGCACCACCGCCAGCGGGCTTTATGAAGCCAGACTGGGCAGGGAGGAGATGGGGAAGGAGAACCACATCTTTTCCCCGGCTTACCGGGAGTCGGAGATCGATGAGATTGCGGCGATCTGTGATCATGTGATCTTTAATTCCTTCTCCCAGCTTAGACGGTTCCGGGACCGCTGCCTTGGGAAGGCCAGCATCGGCCTGCGGATCAATCCAGAATGCTCCACCCAGGGAGAGCATGCAATTTACGACCCTTGTGCGCCGGGGTCCAGGCTGGGAATTACCTCCCGGAATTTTTCCCAGGAGCTTAAACAGGATCCCAGGCTTCTGGACGGAGTGGAGGGACTGCATTTCCATACTCTCTGCGAGCAGAATTCCGATGACCTGGAAGTCACGCTGGCGGCGGTGGAGGAGAAGTTCGGAGTCTGGTTAAAGCAGATGAAATGGCTGAATATGGGCGGCGGCCACCACATCACCAGAGCGGATTACGATGTGGAGCGATTGGTGAAATGCATCCGCCATATGAAGGAGACCTATGATCTGGAGATCTATCTGGAGCCGGGGGAGGCAGTTGCCCTGAATGCAGGCTATCTGGTGACGGAGGTGATGGATGTGGTGGATAATGGGATCCGGACTTTGATCCTGGATGCCTCCGCCGCCTGCCATATGCCGGATGTGCTGGAGATGCCTTACCGGCCGCCCTTAAAGGACAGCGGGCAGCCAGGAGAAAAGCCGTACACCTACCGGCTTTCCTCCTGCACCTGCCTGGCGGGAGATGTGATCGGGGATTACTCCTTTGACCGGGAGCTTCGGCCAGGAGATCGATTATATTTCCAGGATATGGCGATTTATTCCATGGTGAAGAATAATACATTTAATGGGATCGGACTGCCCTCCATCATGGTTATGGACGAAAAGGGAGCCTGCCGGATGGTAAAGCAGTTCGGATACCAGGATTTTAAAGAAAGGTTATCTTGACGAGATGGAGAGACGAAATACGATACCTGCACAGGACGGCTTTCACATGCCTGGAGAGTATGAGCCCCACCGCGGCTGTGTTATGATCTGGCCGGTGCGTCCCGGCTCCTGGCCCTACGGTGCTGCAAAGGCGCAGAAAACCTTCGCCCAGATCGCCAGAGCCATCGCAGAGAGCGAGAGGGTCTGGATGCTGGCTGCAAAAGAGGACGCAAATCAGGTCCGGGCAGAGTTTTCAGCCGATCCGGATATCCAGGTTCTGGAGATCCGGACAGATGATGCCTGGGCCAGAGATGTGGGACCTACCTGTGTGGTAAATGAAGCTGGACAGGTTAGAGGCATCGACTGGCAGTTTAATGCTTGGGGCGGCGAGTATGACGGGCTGTATGCCCACTGGGAGCAGGATGATCTTGCTGCCTTCAGAATCTGCCGGGCCCTTGAACTGGACTGCTACGATGCCCGGCCATTTGTACTGGAAGGCGGTTCCATTCACTCTGATGGACAGGGAACCCTGCTGGTGACAGAGGCATGTCTGTTAAGCAGGGGCAGAAATCCCCAGCTTACCAAAGGAGAGATTGAGAAAACACTGAAGCAGTATCTGGGGGCAGAGAAGGTGATCTGGCTTCCCAGAGGGATCTATCAGGATGAGACCAATGAGCATGTGGACAATGTATGTGCCTTTGTCCGGCCTGGAGAGGTGGTTTTAGCCTGGACCGATGACCAGTCAGATCCTCAATGGGAATTAAGTCATGCATCCCTGGAAGTACTGGAGCAGGAAAGGGATGCCAAAGGTAGGAACATCACCGTTCATAAGCTGCCTATTCCACGAAAGCCGGTATGCATCACAGAAGAGGAGCTGGCAGGCTTTTCCTTTGAGGAAGGGGAAGAGATACGCAGCGCAGGAGAGCGGCTGGCAGCCAGCTATGTGAATTTTTATATCGCAAACGGAAGCGTCATTGTCCCGCAGTTTGTGGATGAAAATGATAAGCCGGCGGCGGAGATTCTGGGAAACCTGTTTCCGGAAAGAAAGATCGTCCCCGTGTATGCCAGACCGGTTATCGTGGGCGGAGGAAATATCCACTGCATTACCCAGCAGATTCCCTGATTTGGCAGGGAATGATAAGAGATGGAGAAATAGCATGAGAAATGTAACCATAGGAGCCGTGCAGATGCAGTGCAGCACGGTGGTAAGTGAAAATATTGAAAAAGCGGACCGCATGGTGCGGGAGGCAGCCGGCCGGGGAGCCAATATTGTCCTTCTCCCGGAGCTGTTTGAGCGGCAGTACTTTTGTCAGGAGCGCCGGTATGGATATTACTCCTTTGCAAAACCGGTCCTGGAAAATGATGCGGTCCGTCATTTTAAGCATCTGGCACGGCAGCTGGAGGTGGTGATTCCGGTGAGCTTCTTTGAGAAGGACGGATGCTCCCTCTACAACAGCGTGGCCATGATCGATGCGGACGGCACCATCCTGGGAATCTACCGCAAGACCCATATCCCAGATGACCACTATTATCAGGAAAAATTTTACTTTACGCCGGGAAACACGGGATTCCAGGTCTGGAATACCCGGTACGGAAGAGTCGGGGTAGGAATTTGCTGGGATCAGTGGTTCCCGGAAACGGCCAGATGCCTGGCGCTTCAAGGAGCGGAGATGATCCTGTATCCTACCGCCATCGGCAGTGAGCCGATCCTGAACTGTGACAGCATGCCTCACTGGCGCAGATGTATGCAGGGTCACGCAGGGAGCAATCTGCTTCCGGTAGCTGCCGCCAACCGGATCGGTCTGGAGCAGGTAGAACCGGATAAGGAAAATGGAGGACAGCGCTCTTCCCTGCTGTTTTACGGCTCTTCCTTTATTGCCGATGAGACAGGGGAATTGGCAGCCTCCGCTTCCAGAGATCAGGAGGAGATCCTGACAGCTGCCTTTGACTTAGATGAGGTGGAGGAGAACCGGATGAGCTGGGGGATCTTCCGCGACCGCAGGCCGGAGTGCTACGGCAGGATAAAAGAATAACTTCCCATAAGCTATATTACCAGAACCGCTGCGCGAACCTGGTAATTAGATTGACGGTGCAAAAAACGCGCCTTTTATGAGAATCTGCTTACGCAGCTTCTCATAAGCTATATTATGCCAGGTGTGGCGGGCTCCTCGGAGCCCGCCATTTTGCATTTATTCGTGGTGGTTTCGTGCCTTCATCATTCCCTTTGCTCAAAGTAAGTTTCAAACACATCATTCAGCAGCCGAACCAGATCCTTCACCGGCGGCGGAAGATTGCGCCCAGGATGCTGGGCCAGCAGCAGATAATAATTCTGTATCTGTGGAAAGGACACACAGCGGGAGCGAACTTGCGGCGACAGGAATTCTATGGGCAGGATCGTATCGGCTGCCCCTTTTTGTGACAAGAGCTGGAGAATATCCACCTGCGCTTCGCAGACGATCCTGGCAGATCCTTCCGCAGACTCAGACAGAAGCCGGTTCTGTTCCGCGCGAAGGTCACTTCCTGCAGCAGCCAGTGCCATAGGGCGGGAGGAGAGCTGGAATCCTGCAGCCGTCAGCTTTGAAAAAGCGTTTTCCATCCGTTTGTGAGAATCGTTCTTAGTCAGCTTCGGGAAGATATTTTCTGTGAAATCTTCGCCGAAGCAGTAAACCAGCTCGCTTTCAGCCAGGATCCGGCAGTCCAGGATCGGGTGTTCCTCCTGGCAGGAAAAGTAAAGTCCGAAATCTGTGGAAGCATTTAACAGCGCTTCCTGGGTATCCTCCCGGCTGCTTTCCGTGATGGATAGATTCACATTCGGGTGAAGGCTGGTAAAAGCCGGTTTGATCTGGGTCCGAAGGATTTCGGCCAGGCAGGCATCGCATTGCAGATGGATTCCTCCCCCATGGCCGATGCGGTAGGCGTGAATGTACTCTGACAGTTCGGATTCGATCTTCAGCATATTTCGGGCAAAGTTGACGAAGATTTTCCCACCGTTGGTGGGCTGCAGCCGGTTATGTACCCGGGTAAACAGCTGGGTGCAGAGCATGCTTTCTACATTGTGAAGGTGGCGGGACAGAGCCGGCTGTGTCAGATAGTATTTTTCAGCGGCCCGGGTCAGGCTTTTTTCGTCCACGATAGCGATAATATATTGAAGCTGCTGGGTATTCAGATTCAGTTCTGGCGCAGGCTGACTGGGGCGGTGCGTGCTCCGAACGGAAGCTGGATGGGCGGTGCTGCGGCTGGAAGCAGACGGAGCGATATTATGGCCAGAGACAGACCTGTCGGCGCCGGAAGCGGATAACGGCATGACAGAGCCGGAATTTGATTTCAAGTCAGGCTCTGATGGTAATCCGGAATCTGATTTTAACTCAGACTCTGGTTTTAATTCTGTTTCCCCATCTGCCATCCGGATCAGCGCAGCTGTCTCCTCAGAAGGGATCGCCTGGTAACGCGGATCAGACAATCGTTCCCGGATCAGCAGTCCGGCCAGATAGCGTTCCGGCTCTGTCAGGGTATGCCCCAGAGGATAGCGGATGTGAAGTGTCTGGTGGATCGGCGGATCCAAAGGCCGGTACACCAGCTCTTCGCAGGGGAAAACGTGAGCCTGGGAGACCAGACCGGCCCCAACTGCCTGATGCAGCATAGAATCCACCAGAATCACATCGCTGGACTCAAATGCGACAACCGGATGGAAGCCGGCCTCCTGAAACAATTCCTCTGCCAGGATTCGGATGCTGTGCCGGGGGCCCTGTAAAACGAAGGGGGTATCCCGAAGATCCGACAGCCGGATCCGGTCTGCCTGTGCCATAGGGTGAGAGACCGGCAGGGAAACCAGCAGCTCTTCGTAGGCGATGGGAAGATCGGTAACCTTTTCAGAAGTTTTTCCGGAGCCGATGGCGATATCGATCTGGCCGTGAAGAATGGCACCTGGCTGATCGCTGGCATAGATCTCACTTAAGGTCAGGGCAATGTCCGGATATCGGTGGGAAAACGGATTATAAATACGGCTGTAGATAATAGCGCCGCGGTTTGGCGCTGTTGCCAGCCGGATCCTGGTGCGGTTGGTATCGGTTACAGCCCGCAGTGTCTGCAGGAGGCGGGTCTGCTCATCTAAGATTTTCTGAGCGCTTTCGATCACATAACGGCCGACCGCGGTGGGGGTCAGCTGGCGGCGATGGCGGAGGAAAATAAGAAATCCCAGGGAATCTTCATAGTCGGTGAGAAATTTACTTAGTGCCGGCTGGGAGATCCCCAGGATTTTAGCTGCCTGGGACAGGCTTCCCTGATCGGAAATGGTGACAAGATAGTAAAGCTGGCGTGTGGTCATGGCGAGGCTCCCTTCTGAAGCGGATAGTATGTCTGCGGATACTGCGAATATCTCCTTGTCTAGGATCATTTTACCAAATTCCATCAGGGAAAGCAATTATCTATAACTAAAGTGATATGAAAAATATAATCAATTCGGTTTTGTAAACAAGAAGTATTTTATATATAATTCCCTTATAAGAACAAAAAAACTATAAAAACAGGTAATATTTCCTGAAATCATCAAGAAATTTTCTCTGCTGTATGAGAATACGCGGAAAAGATCCGTCAGGAATTCGGCAGAAAATGGACGGGTATGATGTAGGGAAAAGGTTATGAAAAATGAAGCGATATACTGTACAACATGAGAATATTGCATATGAAAAGAGGAGGAAACTATGAACAAGAAGATTTTGAAAAAGAAGCAGGCGGGACTGTTTTTGATTTTACCATGGTGGATTGGATTCGGAATATTTAAACTGTATCCATTTCTCTCTTCTTTGATCTACAGCTTCCATGATTATAATTTATTTCGTCAGGCGGCATTTGTGGGACTGGAAAATTACATGAAAATTATTCGGGACCCTTTGATGACCAAAGCATTTTGGCAGACCTTTAAATACGCTTTTTTAACGGTTCCGCTGGAACTGGGGTTTGCGTTGTTTATTGCATATATTTTAAATTTTAAAATTCGGGGAGTCAATTTTTTTCGAACTGCTTTTTACATTCCCTCAATCCTGGGCGGTTCGGTGTCCATTGCCGTACTGTGGAGATTCTTGTTTAAAACAGAGGGCCTGGTAAATATGATGCTTTCCAAAATAGGGGTAGAACCGTTTAACTGGCTGGGAAATCCTTCCGGAGCATTTTGGGTCATTGTATTTTTGAAAATCTGGCAGTTTGGTTCTCCTATGGTCATCTTTCTCGCTGCGTTAAAGGGGGTGCCGGCAGATTTATATGAGGCCGCCTCCATTGACGGGGCAGGCAAGTGGCGGCAGTTTTTTCGTATTACGGTTCCGCTGATCACACCGGTTATTTTTTATAACTTTGTAACGCAGCTTTGCAATAAATTCCAGGAATTCAACGGTCCCTTCATCGTGACCCAGGGAGGGCCTCTCCGCTCTACTACATTGGTATCTCTTCTGGTGTATAATAATGCGTTTAAGAGCTATGAGATGGGAATGGCCAGTGCGATTGCCTGGCTGCTGTTCCTGATTATTATGACCTTTACTGCGATTGCATTTATGAGCCAGAGATACTGGGTGTATTATTCAGATGAAGATGGGAGGTAATCAGAATGACAAGAAAAACACGCGGCCAGTTATATACTATATTGCGGTATCTGGTTTTAATAATTGTTGGTTTCTTTATGGTATATCCGCTGATCTGGATGGTTGGCGCTTCCTTTAAGACCAACGGGGAGATATTTTCCGGAGTTGGTTTTATTCCAAAGGCGCCGACGCTGGACGGCTACAAAAAAGGGTTCGCCGGATATGAAGGGATGACGCTGCTTTATTTTATGGCAAATACATATAAATTTGTGATTCCTAAAGTAATTGTCACGGTAATCTCCGCTACCATAACGGCGTACGGCTTTGCACGTTTTCAATTTACCGGAAAGAAATTTTCCTTTGCCGTGCTTCTTTCCACCTTGTTTCTTCCTCAGGTTGTGCTAAATGTACCGCAATACATCCTGTTTGATCAGCTTGGATGGCTGGACTCTTATTTTCCGCTTATTATTCCATCTATGCTGGCAGGTGATACTTATTTTGTTTATATGCAGATTCAGTTTCTGCGCGGAATTCCAAAGGAACTGGAGGAGGCGGCGGAAATTGACGGCTGCGGAATTATGCAACGGCTCTGGTATGTGATTGTTCCGATACTGAAGCCATCGATTGTATCTTGCGGGTTGTTCCAATTTATGTGGGCATCCAATGACTTTATGGGGCCGTTAATTTATATCAATACGGTTGCAAAATATCCGGTATCCATTTTTTTGCGGATGTCCATGGATGCAGATGTTGGATTTGAATGGAATCGGGTATTGGCCATGTCTTTGATTGCCATGATTCCATCGCTGGTTGTATTTTTTGCGGCCCAGGATTCCTTTGTGGAAGGGATTGCAGCAGGAGGTGTAAAGGGATAAATATGAAACTGATTGACAGTCATGTACATGTGGTTCAGTATATAGCGGGTACCGGAGCAGGAGGAGAACTCAGAAGTATTGGCGGAGGAATGGCCAGATATGCAGACGGCCAGGTTGTCCGGATGATTCCGGAGCAATTTCACAGCGATTCCTTTACGCCGGAGCAGCTTCTGGAGGTTATGGACAGCAATGGAGTAGAGCGTGCGGTACTCCTTCAAGGAAATTTTTACGGATTTCAGAATTATTATACGTATCAGGCCATGAAGAAGTATCCGGACCGTTTTACCGGAGCGGCAGGCTATGATCCCTATTCCTTTCATAAGGATCAAATTCGAAGGTATTTATTTGAGGAATTAGGTTTTCGCATTGAAAAATTCGAGGTAAGCACCGGTTCGGGGTTAATGGCGGTTCATCCGGATTTTCGGATTGACAGTGAACGGATGGACGAAGCCTTTTCCTATGCAAATGATCAGGGACATGTGGTAGTGATTGATATTGGAAAATGCAAAGGCCCCAGCTGGCAGATTGAGGCACTGAGAAAAGAGGTGATGCGGTATCCGGATATGAAGTTTGTGGCATGCCACCTGCTTGCTCCTTCAGCAAAAGATGAAGCTTGTTTCACAGAAGCGTTGAAACGGTTAACGTTACCGAATCTTTGGTTTGACCTTGCAAGTGTGGTACACAACTGCCGGGAGGCGGAAAACCCGTATCAGCAGGCGCTGCATTATGTTGAACTGGCGGCGCAAATTGTGGGAACGGATAAATTGCTGTTCGGAACCGATCTTCCTTCTGTATTAAAGGAAGACAGCTATGAGAACTGTGTTGGTTATATTCGGCGTTCCGGTTTGCTGACAGAAGAAGATCAGGAAAAAATATTTTATAAAAATTCCTGTGAAGTATATTTTAAATAAGGAGGCATATATGAAAAGAAGAGGAAACAAAATGATAACCATGATTCTTGCAGGAACGATGACGGCTTCTCTTGCGGGGTGCATGCCGACTGCTAAGACAGATACTCCGGCAGCAGCGGATACGACGGCTTCTGTGCAGGGGGCAGAAACAGAGCTGGTACAGGCTGAGGAGATGGAGGTTGACACAACTGCGCCGATTACATTAAGAATGAATTGGTGGGGCGGAGATTCCAGGCATCAGGCTACACTGGAAGCAATAAAAAAATTTCAGGAAAAATATCCGAATATTACAGTAAATCCAGAATATGAAGCCTTTACCGGACATGAAGAAAAGGTGGCGCTTGGAATTAAATCCGGAAACGCGGCAGATGTTATGCAGTTAGATTGGAGCTGGGTTCCTACTTATTCACCCAATGGGGATAATTTTTACGATTTAAACAAGGTATCTTCTATTTTAGAATTAAACAATTATTCCCAGGAGGACAAGGAGGTATTTACGATCAACGGAAAACTAAATGCCATTCCCATCAGCAAGACAGGACGGGTTTTCTGCTGGAACCAGACAACCTTTGATCAGATCGGCATTTCGATTCCTACCACACTGGATGAACTGCTTGCGGCGGGAAGGGCCTTTGAAGCCTACGATCCGGCTTATTATCCACTGGTGGCAAAGGAATTGGACCGGGCTTTTCTGATGGTGTATTATCTGCAGAGTAAATATGGAAAGGATTGGGTAAAGAATGGGCAGCTTCTGTACAGTCAGGAGGAATTGGCAGAGGGATTTGATTTCCTGCTTGAACTGGAAGAGAATCATGTAATCCCAACCTTGGAGAAAATCGCAGGAGACGGCGCAGATTTGATTGATACCAATGCAAACTGGATTGACGGTCATTACGCAGGTATTTTCCTGTATGACACTTCTGTTGTGAAGCATGCGCAGGCCGTGGAAAACGGGGAATTTATAATCGGAGAGTATGTTAAAATGGGCGATTATCACGGCGGCTTTATCAAGGTAAATCAAGCATTTGGAATAAGCGCCGCCACAGAGCACCCTGCTGAAGCAGCAGCATTAATTCAGTTTTTGGTAGCGGAAAAAGAGGGCGTTGAAACCCTGGGAGACACCAGAGGTGTACCGGCTAATAAAGAAGGGCTGAGTATGCTGGATTTAAGCGGAAGCCAGGTTGCGGAGGCAAACGAAAAGGCGGTTGCATGGAGTACGTTCCAGATGGACCCAACCTTTGAAAGAAGTTCGTTTACAGGAGCGGATGGAAGCTTTTATAATGCGCTGCAGCTGTCCAGCTATGGAGAAAGCGACTCTATGGCTTGTGCCCAGATGGTGATAGACGGGGTTGCAGAAGAATGTTCCAGATAATCGTTTGGGCGCAATCAGGCAGAAGCTGCATGAAAGTCAGAATGAAACAATGATCAAGAAAGGCATTCCTCCATTCATGCTGGATTGGAGAATGCCTTTCCTGCATCTGTTTTATCTGGATGATAGGCTGAATTTAGGGATTTGCTTTTTGTGCAAAGTAGGATTGGAACACGTTGTTCAGCAGCCGAATTAGATAATGGTGTCTGCTCCGCCTGTTTGGGATAGAAGCTGAAGGATATGAGGCTGCAGGGCACATTCAATCACATAACGGCCAACGGCGGTGAGAATCAGCTGGCGTGTGGTCATGGTAGAGACTCCCTTTTGAATCGAATATAAAACGGATTTGCAATGGTTCAGTACCTTCACAGTTACAAGCAAAAATCCATGAAAATTGCCTTCGGCAATGGGATTTTTGCCTATTATTCCACGCTTTTATACGGTCAGCGCAGTAAATGCGCAGACTTACTGAACAGTTACTAATAAGCAACTTAAGTCAAGAATGGAGAGTCGGGGACTTTATGAATAAAGCAAAATTAAAAGAAACGATTCTGAAACAAATCGAGCAACCTTTGATACCAGATTGTGTGTATTCTGCCTTAGAATTCGGCGTGGTTTCTGACAGCGAAGCGATTCAGACTGCACAGCTGCAGGCGGCAATCGATCTGGTAAGCAGCAAAGGCGGCGGAAAGCTGGTGCTTCCGGCAGGACGCTATCGTACTGGGGCGCTACAGCTGAGAAGCCAGGTGGAGCTGCATCTGGAAAGCCGGGATACGGTGCTCTCCTTTGTCAGTGAGGATCCCCAGCTGCATTATCCAGTGGTATTTTCTCATTGGGAAGCTACGCCCTGCTATAACTTCAGCCCGTTGATCTATGCCTATGAAGAGACCGATATTGCAGTAACCGGAGAGGGGATACTAGACGGCGGGGCAGACCAGGATCATTGGTGGAACTGGCATCATCAGGTGGAAAATGCCTGGTCCGCCGACAAGCCGGATTTGCAGCTGGAGGACCGGAAAGCGCTTCGCCGGATGAATATGGAAGGCGTTCCGGTAAAAAAACGGGTATTCGGACCAGGACATTACCTGCGTCCCAATTTTGTTCAGCCGATCCGCTGCGAGCGTCTTCTGCTTCAGGGCTTTACCTTAAAAAACAGTCCAATGTGGCAGTTAAATCCAGTAATGTGTAAAAGCCTTACAGTGGACGGCGTCACCATGTCCAGTCATGGAGCTAACAATGATGGCTGTGATCCGGAAAGCTGCAGCGGCGTACATATCTGCAATTGCCGGTTTGATACGGGAGATGACTGTATCAGCCTGAAATCCGGCCGTGACCGGGACGGAAGGATCGCGAATATCCCCTGTGAGGATGTGCTGATTGAGCAGAATGAGTTTGCAGACGGACACGGTGGAGTTGCTTTAGGAAGCGAGATGAGCGGCGGGATCCGCCGGGTGCTTGCCATGAACAACCGTTTCAGCAGCCCCAACCTGACCTATGCCCTTCGTCTTAAGACTAATGCACGGCGGGGCGGCAAGGTGGAAGATATCATTTTGGCAGACAGTGTGATGGAGCATGTCCACGGGGCAGCCGTTCATGGAACAATGCTGTATGAGGATGGACGAAACGGCAGTGACCTGCCAGTGTTCCGCAACATTACCATAGAAAATATCACGGCTCACGGAGGCGATTACGGAATCTTTTTAGAAGCCTTTGAGGAGGTTCCCATCACCGGTCTGGTTCTGAAAAATATCCAGATCGATGGCGTCAACCAGTTGATGCGGAGCATGAACTGGAAGGATCCGGTTATTGAGCAGGTAAGGATTAATGGAAAAAGCTTTCCGCGCCCTGGCTGTGTCCGAATCCTGGGAGTGCCGAGGGAAGGCTGCGAGGTGAAGGCTTCCAGTCAGGTCTGCGGCGGGCCCTCTGCATGCACCTTCCGGTGGCAGTTTGCTGAGGAAAGGGAAAAATGGAAGGAGGGCGGAGAGGGCGGCAGCTTCCGGATCCCGGAAGGCGCAGCATTTCTTCGGGTAACCGCAGCAGACCTGGCTGGAAATGAAGAGACCAGCATCAGCTATCGTGTGCTGGCGCAGCCTGGGACGCAGAACGGATCAGAGCAGGCAGCCAAGAAGGATCCGGCGCGGCTTCGTCTAATGTGCCGGGGCATGTTGGATGAGCTGGACGAAACGCCAGATGAACTGGAAATTACCAGGGAGCAGCTTGCAGACATGATGCTGCCGCTGGCAGATCCGGGAAGACTGTGCCGGGAAGGCTGTGGTACGGATCATGCTGAAGATTTTCGGGAAAACAGCAGTACAGGCAATATCGATGCAAGTGAGGAATGCTCCAGTCAGGAAGGCAGCCAGGCTCTGCGGATTGCGGTTGGAAATGGTTTTCTGGCCCTTCAGTCAGGCAGCCTTCTCCCGGAGGGACATGTGACCCGTCAGGAGATGGCTACCGTAGCAATGCAGGCCTGCGGTGTTAATTACCGGAATGCATCCAGCACCATGCCAGTGTGCCAGGATGCGGCGCATGTAAGCAATAATTATGGAACCAATGTGGCCCGTGCCCTTTACTTTGGCTTTATGGAGCTGGAATCGGACGGATGCTTTGTCCCCAACCGTTTTATCACCATGGGAGAGGCAGTTCAGATCCTGAACCGGGTGGCCGACTTTGCTGGTATTTGAGTGCTGAAAGCGGAAAGACAAGCTTCAGATTGAAGATTGTTAAGAGAATTACCGCTTTGTGAACCAGCCAGCGGAACTGAATGAGGATAAAGGAGGAGGAACCTCAATGTGGTTAGAGTACTTTTCTCAATATCTGGAAACTGCCTTTCCCCGTTTTCTTCAGGAAAAGGCGTGGAATTATAAGGATGACCTGTGTGTGATCGGTGCAGCTGACCTGGCCGATGCCACAGGGGATGAGAGGTGGAACCGTTATATTACGGATAATGGCGGCTGGCTGATGTCAGAAGACGGAACCGTTGCCAACTGGAAGGAAAATGAAAATAATATTGACAAGGTCAGCTTCGGCAAATCCCTGCGGATTCTGCGGGACCTGACCGGGGATGCGCGGTATGGGAAAGGGGTTATGAAGGCGTATGCCTTTTTAGACACGTATCCCCGGACAAGAACCGGAAATTTCTGGCATAAGGATATTTACCCCAATCAGGTTTGGCTGGATGGGCTTTACATGGCAATGCCTTTTTATGCAAAGTGTCTGACGGAAACCGGGGATGACCGGTGGGATGATATCATGGATCAGTTTCAAAGTGCCCACCATCTGTTATGGGATGAAAGGAAACGGCTGTATGTCCATGGCTGTGATGTGAGCCGCAGGGCGGATTGGGCCGATCCGGTAACCGGCCGCAGCCCGGCAGTTTGGCTCCGGGCGGAAGGATGGTATCTGATGGCACTGGCAGATGTGTATGAGCTGGCAGAGGGACGTACAGGCCGGGCTGAGGAACTGGCAGCCCTTTTGAAAAACGGGCTGGATGGAATTCTATCCTATCAGGATGCGGCCGCCCATATGTTTTTCCAGGTGGTGGATGAGCCGGAGCTTGCTGGAAATTATCCGGAAACCTCTGGAAGTGCCATGATCGCCTACGCCTTGATGAAGGGAACGCGTCTTGGCATCCTGGATCAGTCTTATGGTGAGCGGGGAAGCCAGGTTCTGGATGGGATCCGTGATACCTACCTGAAAGAGGAGGCAGACGGCTGGCATCTTTACGGGATCTGCGCCAGCGCTGGACTGGGAGCTGGTCCTGACCCCCACAATCGAAAGGACCGCACCGGCAAGCCGGAATATTATGTCAGTGAAGCACAGATGACGGACAACCAGCACGGCACCGCCGCCTGTATGATGGCAGTCAGTGAGCAGCTGCGCAAAAAAAAATAGCGATTTTTTCCCGGCACCTCCGTTCATAATTTCAGCCAGGTTGGATATTCTATGAACAGTCAATAGCCGAATCAATAGCGGAACCGTTACGAGAAGGCGAAGAAAGGAAGAAGGAAAGATGCAGAAGGGAAAAGCGAGTATCGCGTTTGAACACCCGCCGTTTATTCGGGCAGCGGCCTCCATTGCCGGAAAAAAGGAAGGGGAAGGACCGTTGGGAGCGCTGTTTGATATCGTGGAACAGGATGATATGTTAGGTCAGAAAAACTGGGAGGCGGCTGAAAGCGCCCTTCAGAAAAAGGCGGCTGAGCTTGCCATTCAAAAGGCAGGGCTTACCCCGGCGGATATCCGGTATCTGTTTGCCGGCGATCTGCTGGGACAGCTGATTGCTACCTCCTACGGCTTGATGGAGCTGGAGGTGCCTCTGTTTGGCCTTTATGGCGCCTGTTCCACCATGGGAGAGGCCATCAGCCTGGCAGCCATGACAGTAGAAGCAGGGCATGGGGACCGCTGCCTGGCTCTGGCATCCAGCCATTTCGCTACGGCAGAGAAGCAGTTCCGTTTCCCCCTAGGATATGGTAACCAAAGGGCGTATGCGGCTACCTGGACCACCACAGGTTCAGGTGCTGTTGTAATCGAAAGCAGTGCTATAGAACAAAATGCTGGCTGCCCTCTGGCCAAAATCTCCGGTATTACCACAGGAAAGGTGGTGGATTTCGGCCTGAAGGATTCCACCAATATGGGCGCAGCCATGGCTCCGGCAGCATTTCACACCATCTTGCAGCATTTCCAGGACTTTGAGCGGGATGAGAAAGCTTATGATAAGATCATTACCGGCGATCTGGGAACCATAGGACAGACGATCCTGTTGGATCTGCTGGCAAAGAAGGGCTATGAGCTGTACGGAACTCATATGGACTGCGGAATCCAGCTGTTTGACAGCGAAACCCAGGATACCCATGCAGGCGGCAGCGGATGCGGATGCTCCGCTATCACACTCTGCTCCTATATCCTTCCGAAGCTTCAGGACGGGACCTGGAAGAGAGTCCTTTTCGTTCCAACAGGAGCACTGCATTCCACTGTCAGCTACAACGAAGGACAGAGTGTTCCGGGAATCGCCCATGCAGTGGTGCTGGAACATGTTGGAAAAGGATAAAAAGAGAGAGAAAGCTTTGGCAGCGGAAAAACATACCGATAAAGCAGGCAAAAAAATAAGTGAAAACAAAAGCAGAACAGAAAACGAAACCAGTATAAGGAGACAGATACAACATGGATTATGTGAAAGCATTTATGGTAGGAGGTCTGATCTGTGCTGCCGCCCAGATCCTGTTAGACCGGACAAAGATGATGCCCGGGCGGGTGATGGTTTCCCTGGTGGTGGCGGGATGCATTCTTGGCGCATTGGGCATTTACCAGCCATTTTTAGAGTGGGCTGGAGCCGGAGCTGCCGTACCGCTGCTGGGATTTGGAAATACCTTGTGGAAGGGCGTGAAGGAGGGCATCGGAAGCGATGGATTTCTGGGAATCTTCAAAGGCGGACTGACTGCCAGCTCCGCCGGCATCGCCGCAGCGCTGGTGTTTGGCTATCTTGGGTCGCTGATCTTTAAGCCTAAGATGAAGGCATAAGAAAAAATATAGGAAAAAAGGCATCCGATTATTTCGACATAAAAGAGATCGGATGCCTTTTTCTATGAGAGTGTTTAGAAAGCAATATAACTATAAACCTTGGAGTAAGGCCAAGGTCAACCGGAAAATTCTATCGTTTTTCTTAAGAGAGAAAAGAAAAAATTAAGGAAATTTACGTTGTTTTACGGTCTCCTTACTTCCCTTGACCTTGGACTTAGTCTATGGTTTACTCTTAGTGGCAGGTCAGGAAAACGTACCTGACACAGCCCGAGATCAGAGAAAACGCGGGTTTAAAATCGAGCAGAACGAAATGCCCTGCGGGCATCTGCGGATTCCCGAAAAAATGGGCAGACAGATGAAAGGAGATTTTTATTATGAGCATCAAAACAAGAAAGCTGCCTCAGATTTTAACAGCGGCAGCAATTATGGCAGCAGTATCTGCAATTCCAGCCTTCGCAGCCAGCGGATGGAGCCAGGAGGATGGCCAGTGGGTCTATCTGGATAAAAATGGAGAAAAGATGACGGAGGTATGGAAAAAGAATGCCAGCGGTACTCACTGGTTCTATCTGGATGAGGATGGATATATGGCTGTGAATCAGCTGATTGAGGATGATGAAAATTACTATTATGTCAATGAGGACGGCGCCATGGTAAAGAATGAATGGCGCAAGCTGGAAGATGACAGCGATGATGAAGCGTATACCGACGGAACCTGCTGGTATTACTTTGGAAGCAACGGAAAGGCGGTAAAAAATACTACCGGAAAGGCCAAGCTGACCACCATCAACGGCAAGAAATACGCATTCAGCGATGAAGGAAGAATGCTGTACGGATGGGTCAATGAAGAAGGCACCATGGTGACAGAGGAGTCTGATTGGGAGAGCGGCGTGTTCTACTGCGGCGAAGAGGATGACGGCGTGGCAGCAGCTAACCAGTGGAAGCAGGTCGATGTAGATGACCCGGACGGTGATGATGATGCGGACGGCAGCTACTGGTTCTACTTCAGCTCCAACGGTAAGAAGTATGCTGATGTAACGAAAAAGATCAACGGAAGAAATTACCAGTTCGATGAGCGGGGTGTTGCACAGTTTAAGTGGTACACCAATGCTTCTTCCTCCACAGCATCCTCCAGTGATTACAAGTATTACAATAATCCGGAGCAGTGCTGGAGAGCAGACGGCTGGTTCTACACCGTTCCTACTGAGACTGTAGATCCGGAAGCATACAACGATGACGAGGCATTCTGGTTCTATGCCGACAAGAGCGGAAATCTTGCCGTAAGCCAGATCAAGACCATCAATAATTATAAGTATGGCTTCAATGAAAAGGGTGAGATGTTAGAAGGCCTGTATGCACTGACCTTTGATGAGAACCGGAAGATCGAGACCTACCGCGAGATCGAGAACATTGATGAGATGCCGGATGAAGATGAGGACTGCAAGGTTTACTACTTCGGCAACACTCCAAAGGACGGCGTAATGGCAACCAAGAAAAATGTTAAGGTTGAGCTGGATGACGATACATATGACTTCGGTTTCCGCTCCAACGGTGAAGCCATCAATGGAATTTCCGACAATGCGATCTACATCATGGGCCGGAAGATGAAGGCAGATTCCGATATGAAATATCAGGAGGTAACTTTCGGAGGAGAAACTTACCTGGTAAATACCTCCGGAACCATTCAGAAAAAGAAAACAAACGTAAAGGATTCCGATGAAACCTATTACTGCACCGATGCAAAGGGTATTGTGACCTATAAGGGCAGCGAGAAACAATAACAGAAATCCAATCATGTTGGAAACCCGGCAGCACCGGAACCTTATCAATAAGGGACCGGTGCTGTTTGTTTGCGCGCCATGGGCGCGCTCTAACGGGTGAAAGTCCCGAACACGC
>JAUNGG010000065.1 GCA_030524635.1 Lachnospiraceae bacterium | reverse complement strand
CCCTCCAGCTCCGCAGCCTTGATGCCGTCCTCATCGGTGAAGTCCTCCTTCATATAGATGGCTTCCTTCTCCTTCATGATCTCATACAGTCTGGCATTTCCCATAATAACCGTATCCAGCACCGGATACTCATCATACTTAAAGTGATCCTGCTGCAGGAAGGACAGACGCTGGCCAGGCGTGATCACCACATCGCCATTGGTAGAATCCAGCTGGCCGGACAAGATCTTCAGAAATGTAGATTTCCCGGCGCCATTGGCGCCGATCAGGCCATAGCAGTTTCCTTCCGTAAACTTAATATTAACATCCTCAAACAAAGCCTTTTTTCCGATTCTCAGTGTAATATTATTTGCACTAATCATGTTCGCTTTCTTACCTTTCTCTCACTAACTCACTGACAATATGTGCTCACTCATGAAAAAAGAGGTCCTCTGGCCTCTTTCTTCATATCACTCTTATTTTACTAGATATTTCATTTTTTTCAAGTAGCAAACGCAAGGTTTTATCAGCTTTTTGTTACATTCACAGCCAACTGATCCCTATGCAAAATGCCCCTGCTCCTTCATCACTGCGATCACCTGATCCACACATGTTTCACAGGTTTCGATAGAGGATGCCTCCACCATCACGCGGACTACCGGCTCCGTTCCGGACTGGCGCAGCAGGATCCTGCCGTCATTGCCCAGTGCCTTTGCCACCTTCTCCACCTCAGCCTGCACAGCCGGATCATCCTGAGCTGCCTTCTTATCCTTCACCCGCACATTCTTCAGTACCTGAGGATAGATCTCAACCTCAGATGCCAGCTTATCTAACGTCTGCTTCTTCTCCAGAATGACCTCCATCACCTTCAGAGAAGTCAGGATACCGTCTCCGGTAGTTGCATGCTTGCTGAAAATAATATGTCCGGACTGCTCACCGCCCAGGCCATGGCCGTTTACAGACATGTTCTCATACACATACTTGTCGCCTACCGCAGTTTTCTCATAGCAGATGCCCTCCCGGTCAAATGCCTTGTACAGGCCAAAGTTGGACATTACCGTGGTCACCACCGTATTGTGCGGCAGCATTCCCTGCTCCTTCATGTACTTGCCGCAGATGTACATGATCACATCGCCGTCCACCAGATTTCCCTTGGAATCTACTGCCAGGCACCGGTCTGCATCGCCATCATAGGCAAAGCCCACATCACAACCGGTGTCCACCACATATTTCTGAAGATTCTCAATGTGGGTAGAGCCGCAGTTTGTGTTGATGTTCACGCCGTTTGGCTCATTATTGATCACATGGGTCTCAGCACCCAGAGCATCAAACACATTCTTCGCAATGGCAGATGCACTTCCGTTGGCGCAGTCCAGTGCCACCTTCATATTTTTAAAGGAGCGGGTGGCAATGGAGATCAGATAGCCGATGTAGCGGTTCCGGCCTGCGGAATAGTCTGTAGTGCGGCCGATCTTATCCTTCTTTGCCAGGGGGATCTGGCCCATCTCGCCGTCTAAGTAACGCTCGATCTCTGTGATCACACTCTCCTCCAGCTTCTCACCGTTTCCGTTGATCACCTTGATTCCATTATCATAAAATGGATTATGGCTGGCTGAGATCATGATGCCGCAGTCGAAGCCCTCTGTCCGAACCACATAGGATACGCTTGGCGTGGTGGTAACATGAAGCAGGTAAACATCTGCTCCGGAGGCCGTCAGTCCTGCTACCAGCGAATACTCAAACATATAGCTGCTTCTTCTGGTATCCTTTCCGATCACGACCCGGCATCTGGTGTCTGCATTCTTCTGTCCATAATACCATCCCAGGAAGCGCCCCACCTGAAATGCATGTTCTACGGTTAAATCTACATTTGCCTCACCGCGGAAGCCATCTGTTCCAAAATATTTTCCCATTGTTTTATTCCTTTCCGCAATCTTGATTCTGTCATTGCCCTGTACACGGTCATCTTGCGCTCAGCTTTTTTCGTCTTTCCATGTTGTTTCCCTGTTCCTGCAATCAGGCTCATTTTACCAGCGGTACCCTTTAATGTCAAGCGGGCTTGCCGACAGTTATCCGAAAATAAAGAAAACCTTAAGAAAAGCCTTCGTTTTTCCAGGACTATCCCTTTCTTTAGTATATGCAGGCAGCTGTCCTTTTCTGTCTTTCATCCCTTTCTCTAAAACAGAAAGTGCCATCAAAAATAGACTCTTTTAAGGCTATTTTTGATGGCTTTATGATCTTATCTGGTTTTTCCAGAAAGTATGCTTTATAATAGTCATACAATCTTACATGGATAGATATCTTATCTGTTCAGTACAACCTCCACGGCTGCAGCCTCTTTCATAGGGAGAACGCGGCCAGCGGCTGCTGAGATCGCAGGCTTGCTTCGCCTGCATTCCAGCAGCTTTCCTTTTATCCGTTCTGCCTTATGCAGTCTCCTGCAGCTTACTTAACTTTGCAGCCTGGTCGGCCGCAATACACAAATACCTCTTTCTTCCGGGCTAAACACATATACCTCTTTCCCCGCCAAGCTGTACACATATACATCCAAAAATCAGAGCTATGCACATGTACCTCCATCCCAAAACATAAGCGCAAACCAAGGCACATCCATAGATATTAATCCATATTTTGTAAAATATCGGGCAATCCTGCCTACATAGTTTTCACTGCAGCCTCAAATTCCTGTTCTGTGTCTACAAAACTGTATGGCTCATACTCACCATATGCTGACGGACAGCTAATCACCACAAGCTGAACCCTGTCATATCCTACAGATTTCATAAGTTTAGTTTCAAAATCTGCCAGATGCGGCCCATGTTCTGTCTGCAAGGCCACACAGCCCAAGTCACCAAACTTCTTCGCAATCAGATAGCACATACCCAAACACCTCCCTAAACTCATTTTCGTTCTTTATATTACCACTTTCATATTCCTGACACAAGCGATACCCTACTTGATTTTTATATTTCCTTGCATTAGACCGGTTTGATCTGGTTTTTTATGACCTTCAGCGTTTTATCAGCGAACGTGTGGAGAAACGGTTTGGACGGGATCTGCGATACAGTTTCTATGACGTGACCAATTACTATACGGAAAAGGAATTCGCGGACCCTGACGAAGCGTACCATGACCGGTCAGGAAACCTGGTAAACGGTCCGGCCCTGGGACAAAAAGGTGTTTCCTATGAAGAAAGGTTGGACCGAAAAAGCGGAAAGATGGCGCCGGGGCTGAGCTTCAGCAGTGAGGATCAGGTTGCTTTAGATTACCGTCGGATACAGGAAACCTTTGGGACAAACTTTTATTATGCTTATGCAAAGCAGGAAGACTTCAAGAGATTTTTTAAAGAAATAGAATTAGGTAAGGACGTTACCTAAGCAATGCTGCCAGAGGTTTTATTGACTTGATGAAAGGCCAATGGTCAGAAACAGGAGATAACATCAGGTTATGGGAGCAGGATTAAAGATGCACATATCATTGTGGAAGCCGTACTTATCGCTGTAGGGTTCTTTGATACCGCTGGCCACCTGGCTGGGGCCGCACACGATATCGCTGGCCGGAGTGGCCGCATAGATGAGACCGTGCTTTGTCAGCTTCTCAGCCGGAGACAAGACTTCCACGATCTGGCTTGTACCGCTTTTGGCGATGCTTCCCATAGCCTTCTCCACGATATTGGCAAGACCGCCCTTTTTGTTGCCCGGAGTCGGGTTGGCGTCACGGCCAACGCCGCCGTCAGCCAGATACTTGTCATACCACTTCATCTCCTCAGCCAGCCTGTCACGGGTGTGGGCGTCAGCACAGCGGGCTGCCAGCATATGTACTCCGTCCCGCACTTCCGTCACTTCGCTGAACATAACTGTAGCTCCGCCCCGCACCAGCATATCTGCCGCATAGCCTGCGCTGGGATTAGCCGAAACGCCGGAAAATGCGTCGCTTCCGCCGCACTGCATACCGATCAGCAGATCGCTCAGAGGAAGTTCTTCTCTCTTTCTCAAATTCAGCTTCTGAAGTTTCTTCTCCGCAATCTCCATAATGGCATTCATCATGGCATCATGTCCTGCATAATCCTGGAGAGTCAATACATTATCAGGGGTAATATCCTCTTTGGGAAGCACCCTGTCATAAGTCAATTTCTCACAGCCGAAACCTACCACCATAATCTCGCCGCCAAAATTGGGATGGCGAATCACGTTGGTGATGGCACGGATGGGAATGTAGGCCATAGGCGCATTGATAGCAACACCGCAGCCATAGGGATGGGTCACGGCAACCACACCATCCACATTGGGATACTTGGGAAGCAGTTCCTTCTTGATCCGTTCCACTGCCACTTTTAGAACTCCCGCCGCACACTGCACCGTAGTCACGATTCCCAGGAGATTCCTGGTTCCTGCCGGGCCTTCTGCGTTCTTATACCCCATCCAGGTAGTTCTTGTGGGCATAGGCAGGTCTTCCATCTTCACAAGATTAGTGCCGAATGCCATATCATCTACGGACGGGCTTTCCGGCAGTTCTAGCATATGCTCGTTGATCCAGTCGCCCTTTTTGATGTCGTTGATGGCATATCCCAAGACTACTCCGTAGCGAATGATCTCCCCTCCTGCGGGAATATCGCACAGGGCGATCTTGTGGGCCTGGGGAATATCCTGATTGGCAACCAGGTCTTCCATCACCTGGGTTCCCGCCGGAATATCCTTCACCGCGATGGCCACATTGTCTTCTTCGCGAATCTTCACGTACAACCGCTGACTCATAGTAAACTCCTCCTTCTTTTCCGGCGCCGCCGGCTAAGTCCATCTACCACCAGTACCGTTCTTTATATGTCTATTATAGATTATTTTTGTCAGGAAGTAAAATTCATAGTTTTTTTATAAACTTAAAAATTCTAAGTTTATATTTGTGTCAGTCTCTTCTTTCCCTTATAATCAAAAATGAGAGCATGCCAACTTTGTTGAGAAAGGGATTGGCCATGGATTTAAAACAGATTGAATATATCATAAAGATCGCCGATGAAAAAAGTATCACCCGCGCCGCCGAGAAGTTATTTCTCACTCAGTCCGCCTTAAATCAACAGCTTCTCCGTCTGGAAAAGGAACTGGGGGTCCAGCTTTTTAAGCGTACCAAATCCGACTGGAGTCCTACCCCAGCCGGTGAGATCTATCTGGAAGGCGCCAGGGAGAGCCTCCACATCAA
Organism: Lachnospiraceae bacterium; assembly: GCA_030524635.1. Classification (GTDB taxonomy): domain Bacteria; phylum Bacillota; class Clostridia; order Lachnospirales; family Lachnospiraceae; genus Caccovicinus. Next base: position 16,297 of record JAUNGG010000065.1, on the reverse strand, counting down.
ACGAAAGACCTATAACAGAATCAGCGATCAGGCGAATGCAAAAAAAGGATACCTCTCCATCGGATTCACTCCGGGAAGAGGTATCGAGATGTTTACTAATGTTTATCCCCAATTCCATAATCTCTATCCTGATATGATTATAGAGCCTAACGAACTCAGTGTTTTAAAACAGCAGGCCCTTATCGCTCAGGGTGGGCTGGATATCGGATTTATGACCCTGTGTGACAACCAGAAAACAAAAGACATTTATATCACCTTATTTCAGGAAGAGATTATTCTGGCTATTCCCAAGGCCCACCCTTTAAGCACCGATGCCGCCCCCAAGGGGGAGTCCCTGGCAGTAATGGATCTGGCCCGGTTAAAGTATGAACCTTTTGTTCTTATGTATAAAGAATCCACCATCCGCCGCATGATTGATGGCATCTTCCGCCACTCTGGATTTGTGCCCAGCGTCCTGTTTGAGACTTCCAGCAATGCCACTATTCTGTCCATGATCAGCGCCAACCTCTGCTGCGGTGTTGTTCCATGGCATTATGTAAAAGACCAGCCGGAAGGTATCGCCTGCTTTTCCCTTCCCTCACGGCCTGTGTGGGACGTGACAGCCAGTTATGGAAAATACGCTTATCTGAGCACTCCGGCCAAGACATTTATCCGGCTGGCCAAAGAATTCTGGACATCATAGCCGTCATATAACTGTTCTTTACATCAGCACTCTTACCTGGCGCACCCGTTCATCTATAAACTGTGCCCATACCGTGTTATCCAGGTAAATCTGATTCTCATCTGTATACTGCCCCGCCCTGTCCATGATCTCAATCTGGTTGGGGTGGCTGGGCAGCGCAATATCCACATCTATTTTCCCCACCTTTTCGGCGTCGTCCAAAAACCTTCGGCGCAAATCCGGTGTCAGATAAGTGCTCTTAGCGTAATACTCATCATTCATGGTATTGGCTCCCACGCCGCCATGCATGCCTACCGTATAGATTGCCCCATTGACCGGATTTTCCACCTGCCAGAAAAAACTGGTGCAGCCAATAGTATGCCCCGGTGTCAGTACAGTCCTCATGGTCACTTTCCCCATAACAATAGGTTCCTCGTCCAAATAAAATTCATCTATTTCAAAAGTCTGAGGGTGAGAATCCTTATCCAGAATCAACGTTTCCTCTGGACATGCCTTCATGAATTCTGCATCTTCTTTTGACATATAAATCCTGGCCCCGGTCAGCTCTTTCAGAGCCCTGGCCGCCCCTATATGGTCAAAATGGGCATGGCTCAGCAAAATCTTTTTAATATCTCTCGGCCGATATCCGATCTTATAGATAGAATCCACCAATAGATACAAACTCTCAGGAATAGCCGTATCTATCAAAATCAGCCCTTTCCCCGTATCTATGAGGTAACACCCCACCCAATTCTGGCCTGCTACATACCATGTATAAGGAGCTACTTGAAAAGGTTTGACTGCCAATGTCCACGGTCTGTAGGCAAGAGCCGCCACAGGATCTTTAGGAGCCGGTGTACAACGAAATGTCCTAAGCTTATCCCTTCCTTATTCACACATTATATCTTCTCTGTTATCATCTCCACCATCAGCTTCGCCGCATCTTCCCAGTAATCTACAAAATGGGGGATAAATCCGTGCCGTGCCTCTGTAAATCTCTTTATAGTAACAGGTACTCCCTGGGCTGCCGTCCGGAAAGCGTATGTTTCATTCTCAAAACGGAATCCGCATTTTCCGGCAGTGATCACCAGTGTCTCGGGCAGTTTTTTCAGCATTTCGTCCGTTGCAATACTGGGATTAGCCAGGGGATTCGACAAATACTTTGATTCTCTCCTGAATAAAAGTTCAAAAAAGCAGTGGGTTCTCAGATGCATTCTCAGTTCCATGGGATCATCGGTGACAGGCTGCTCCTTTTCAATCATGTCCAGAGGAGCATAACAGATGATCTGACTCTTCAGATTATAGCCTTCCTCAGCTGCTTTCAAAGCCACCCCTGCTGTCAGATGTCCTCCAGCGCTGTAACCTCCTACAGAGATTCTCTCTCTACTGCAGCCCAAGCTCTCTGCCTTTTCAAACCCATATTTCAGGGTATCATAACACTGCTCAAACATCACTTCCCAGGGTTCTATATCTGATGTAGTATAGTCAACAGACAGCACCACTCCTCTGATCTTTTCCGCCAGCCAGCAACTAAAATACAGATCATTATTCTCGTGTCCGATATACCAGCCGCCGCCGTGAATGTTAATAAACAACGGAGCATCTTTCTCCATATTCTTGGGGATGCATTGATACACTATAAAAGCCTTCCCATTTACTTCTCTGGTCATCTTCTCCACATGAGCCAGTTTCTCAAAAGCCTTAATTTCCTCCGGATATTCCACTCCGCCTTCAGGACGCATGGAAGTATCCGCTAAAACTTTCATTACTTGATCCAGTTCTTCTCTGCTCAGAGCCATAGTTTCCTCCTATTAACACTATATGTATGGACGTGCCCTTTCTATTTTCCCGCTTTCAGAATCTCTCTGATAATTAATTCCTGAGCTTCCTGCCACTCATCTACCATACGAATAGTAAAACCGTGACGACTGTTTAAAAATCTTTTTATGGTTACTTCCGTCCCCATTTCAATAAGACGCTTCCCATATTCTTCATTCACCTGACAAAAGGGGCATCTCTGAGCGTTGACAATCAGAGTCCTGGGCTGATCCTTCATCATGTCTGTTGTGGCATAAGCGGGGGACGCATAAGGCTCCTTTAACACCTCAACGTTTCCATCTGCATAGTAAGTGGAAAATGCCTTGGAACGTTCATTGCCGTTTTCATCTTCGCATACGGAGTAATTTTCTATAGCCGCGTAATCCAATACCTGAAGACACAGCTTAAAGTCTTTTGTTGCAGCCGCTTTTAAAGAAATAGCCGCCGCCAAGCATCCGCCTGCGCTATGTCCCCCGATAGACACCTTAGCCGGATCGGCTCCCCATGTCTCACATTGAGCAAATGCCCATTTAATTACTCCATAGCTCTGGTTAAATGCCATGGGATAAGGGTATTCTCTGGAGCTGGCATAGTCAATATCCACTACGATTCCATGGATTCTGGCGGCCACATGGGCACAGTACAAATCATCATCTCCGTCCTGAAGGAAGATAAATCCGCCTCCATGCATATTAATATGAACAGGACACTGATCCTCTTTATCCTTAGCTATAGTAATCACACACCGCACCGGTGCGGCTGCTTCGGGAACTGTGAGAATGATTTCTTTCTGCTCTACCAGCTCCATGTTCCTTTTATAATCCTCCGGTATGACTCTCTCCATGGCTCCCGCCTCCCGATGAGCCCCAGTACGTTTTAACACTTCTTCCAACTCATTTTTTTGCTCTTTTGTCAATGCCATTTGTCAAACCTCCTTTTGATTATTATATTTTACACTATCCATACACAGGGAAAAAGATATTTGCGCTGATAATCAACGTGATCATTCCAATAAGCAAATACGGAATGGTAAATTTCAATGTCTTTACCGGGTTGTGATTACCGATTGCAAATCCCATGGTGGCAGCCGCACATCCTGTAGGGAATCCGATTGCCAGACAGGTAGAGCAGAATACTACAAGCACTACGGCTTTCGGATTCATGCCGCCTGCCAGTGCCGTACTGGCGGCAATGGGAACCATAATGGCTGTGGTTCCGTTGTTGGACAAGAATGTAGTCATAAGCACGGAAGTCACACAGAAGACAGAGATTACCAAAATACTGCTTGGATTGTTACCCAAAATCTTTAATACCATGTTGCCTACAAATTCTCCGGCTCCGGAAGAACTGAGAGCGCTGGAAATTACCAGAACACCGGCTACCATCCAGATCATATCACTTGTGAGGGTGGAGATGGCTTCCTGAGTCGTAATAATTTTTGTGTAAATCAGAACCAGTACGCCTACTGCCGGAATTAGATAGATCAAGTTGCCCAGCTTTTTAGAAAATACAAAGGCCGCCATAACTGCCACGAATACACCGATAATAATCATTTCGTCTCTCTTAGACGCCTGCACCGCTTTTCTGTTGCCGGAGTTCCCTGTCTCTACTGCTGACACATCAATCTTCTGCTTGGGAATCAGGCGCCATGCAAAAAGACAATATACAGTCAGTGCAATGGATGGAATCAATCCTACTTTCAGAATATCAAACATTCCCAGAAGATACTCGCTGTTTCCGTTAACCAGACCCTCATAATAAGCATTGGTGGAGAGAGGAAGAGCCGCGCCCATTCCGATAGGGAACCGGCCAAACCATGCACAGTTCAGTGCCGCAACCAGAAGAATCATTCTGGACTGTGAGATATCATTTTCATCGTCCATTGTCTGGATTACCAGAAGCATAATAGACATAACCGCGGTCTGTCCCATAAGCTGAGTCAAAACCAGAGTAAATAAGCTGACAAGGAGAAGCAGAAGGACACCGCTCTTTCCCTGTATCACTGCCATCTGTTCACGAATCCGGCTAGCAATACTAGTCTTGCCGATAGCCCCGGCCACTACCATCATGGTAGCTACCAGAATCGTAGTATTGTGAGAAAATCCCGAAAAAGCTGTCTTTGTATCGATAACCCCTGTAAGAGCCAAAATAACTACACAGGTCATAGCCGTGAGACCATATGAAATTTTATGTCGCAAAAACGAAATGATCATAAAGACCAGCACTGCAAGTGCAATCAGCAGTTGATAATTTACCATAAATTTTATATCCTCCTTTGTGATTCAAAACCAAAAGCTATAAGGAAAAGTAAATCATACTTTCCGCATTTTGTGCACTAAATGCTTTATTTCCTTTGATATCACCATAATACCATAGGAATACGGCCTCTTTCCAATACATATACCACATAAAATATATAAGTAAAAGGTATAGATAAACAGGGTTGTTTCATGAAGAATAATTGAATAATAAAAAATACATGAATTTATCGGGGGGGTATGGAAGCTATACAAATTTCCCATACCCCTCGACTTTTTTGTCTTGTAGAGGTATAATGTCTGTATAGTAGGGTATGTGCCACCTATACAGAAAGGAGGATATTATGCCAGTAACAGAAAAGAAATATCCGGATTGGGTGCAGGAGAAGCGGACACAAGGAACTACGGTAAAAAAGAAAGGGGACACCTACTATCTTTATAAGAGGACATCCAGGCGTGCCCCTGGGAAGAAATACCCGCAGCCGGTAGATACTTATATCGGTATCATCACGCCGGAAGGAGTCATAAAAAGCGAAAAGGAAAAAATATCCCTCAGCGGGATCGAGGTGAGGGAATACGGATTTTCCAAAGCAGTATGGCAGCTCTGCCCTCAGGGATGGAAAAAGCCCCTGGGAAACGACTGGGAGGATGTCCTTTCCATCATCCTGTGGAAGTGGTCGCCGGAAACTTACCTTACAAAAGAAAGGACACTGAAACCGGAACAGGATTTCCACTATCAGTTGAATGCCCAGGCCTCATCCCTGAGCAGGCGTATGTATAAAGAACATGGAGCTGGACTGGAGGAACTGCAGGTGCTGAAAAGCATTTATCTGCTTTACATGGAATAAAGAAAGGGCGGTATCAAAGATCAATCAGGAACAGGGACTGCTGCTGGAAAAAATGGGGGTGGATCTTTCCCTGTGCTGAAAGCAGTTTCCAGACAAAACCGCTCCTAGAATACATGAAAGCGGTGCCGGACCCCAGATGCGGCCGGGAAACAAAACATGATCATGCGGAAGTGCTGGTATGTCTTGTGGTTGGTTTCCTTGCGGGGAAGACAACGATACGCAGGAGCCTCAGGTGGTGTAAAAAACATCTGGAAGAATTGAGGGAGTATCTTCCATTAAAGAACGGCATCGCCTCCTCGTCTACAGCGTGCCGGCTCCTGTCAGGAATGGATGAGGAACTGTTTGCGCTGGAATTTATGGAATGGATCGGGGAGATCCTGAAATATTTCGGCGACATGTCAGATGACCATAAAAAAATGGAAAAGGACAGAAATTACAGACCAAGATACCCTGAAATGCAGGAAAAATATGAAGAGATCAGCCAAAAAGAACGGAACCGTGACCGGCAGGAATACCGGTGGTACAGCGTATGCACAGAATGCAGCCTTCTGACAAAAACACAGAAAGAATGGCCATTTGTAAAAACAGTAGGACTGGCCAGACAGGTACGGATACCGGTAGAAAGGGATGCACAGGGAAACGACATCACACCGGATAGCAAAACTTTTCTGGAAAAGGGTTCCAGGCGGAGGCCGAAACCTGCCCAGGATGAAGAAACCGGAAAAGATATTCAGAAAACAGGAATGATCTCAGACATGGAGCTGACCGCGGAAGAAACAGGCCGGATAAAAAGGGAGCACTGGGCAGTTGAAAACCGTCTGCACCATGTGCTGGACGATACCTTCCGTGAAGACCGGTCACCGGCAAAGAGGTCAAAACACAATCTGGCGCTGGTCAGGAAGTTCGCCTATAACATCCTGCGGATAGCCATATTGTACGGCGATTGTGCGGAAATCATGACAGAAGCCATGGACGATTTCAGCGATGACCTTATTTTGAGAAAGAAATATGTCTTCAGCGGAATCAAGAGTTTTTATTAATATAAAATGAGTATACAGGGTTTGAAAAAAAGTGTAAATAAGGCGGAGGGGATATTCTGCGCTTTTTTCCCAGATGTGGACAACGGAAGGGAAGGAAAAGCTGTGAAGGCGGCAGGCTGTCCGGGTTCCGAACCGACGGACAGCAGGTTCATAATAAATGATGCCGTTTGGAAGCCTTCATGAAACAACCCTGTATAGATAAATACTCTTTATTGACATATAATGAGACTCTGTTTATACTGAATTCATAGCCACCTCACAGGAGGTATTTATGAATATAAAACACTTTGATTACTTTATTGCAATTGCACAGACTGGCAGTTTATCCCATGCTTCCAAAAGGCTGGGAGTCTCTCAACCTGTCCTAAGCCGATATCTCTCCAACCTAGAACAGCAGCTTGGTATCCCTCTGTTCTTATGGGATAAACGCAAGATGCATATTACGGAAGCCGGAGAAATCTATTTAAACGGTGTCCTCCGCATGAAGGAGCTTCAGACCCATATGCTCCGCTCCATGAATATCTTTAAAGGGACCCAGTCTATGGAGCTGCACGTTGGCATGTCCCCCTACCGGGGAGGTAGGGAGCTTGCTTCCTTCTACCCCCAGCTTTTGAACCGCTATCCCATGCTGAATCTCTCCGTCTCAGAAGGCAATTCCAGTGAACTTTTGGAAAAATTATTCCGCAAAGAACTGACGTCTGTCATTAACCTCTATGATGCCAGCCTTATGCCCGGCACCAAGATCGCCACCCTGATTCGTGCGGAGCTTCTTCTGGTCTTGCCTAATTATCACCCTCTGGCAGTTAGATATACGGAAAACGGCGAAAATCCCTCTTCCGTCCTCGGTCCTGTCTCCGCCAGTCAGTTAAGCCAGCTTACAGATGTTCCCTTTGTATATCTGGACTCCAATTCCATTCTGGGACAGGCGGCCGATCATGCTTGTCTACAATATAATTTTTCTCCTCAGATTCTTTTAAGAACTGTTAATTCCATCACTGTCTCTTCACTGTTGGCCACAGGGAACTACGGCGGATTTCTTCTGGAACACACGGTATCCGGAGAGAAGAATATCACTTATTTCCATTTGCCGCACCCCGTCTATCTGTATAGTGGAATGATTTTCCTCAACGACTACCAGCCAGAAGAGGCAGAACAGTATCTTTATTATCTGGAATATGAACAAGCCCGCAAAGACACACCCGAACTTCTCTACATCAATGCTCTAGGAAAACAATTTGTTAGATATATCTCGGAGACAATCTATGGAGATGACCAATGAATACCAGAATCTATGAATATCTTCTGACTGTAGCAGAACACAAAAATATTTCCCAAGCAGCCATGAGCTGTTTTATCTCTCAACCGGCTCTGACCCAGCACATTAAAAAACTGGAAGGCCAGCTGGGGGCACCACTGTTTGAAAGAAAAAACCATGAACTCATTCCCACCACTCAGGGAGAAATCTTTCTCACTACCGCCAGGCGTATGCTCAAAATAGAACAGGAGACTCTGAGCCATATTGAAGAACTGCGTCAGAATACTCCTGTCACTTATAGAATCTTTGTTGATATTGAAATGAGAAATCTTCTTATCGAGCAGATCCTTCCGAAATTCCTCACCATCTATCCAGGGCTGAAACCCACTCTGATCTCCGGGGATATCCACACAGCCTGGGACTTTTTGAACAGCCATTCCGTAGATGTGGGAATATTTCCCCTTCATGGGAAATATCCCCCTACCATAGACTGTGTATCTATTCAGCACAGTGAATATATCCTTTTGCTTCCGCCTCATCACCCGGCGGCCGAACATTTCTCCGTCCATGGAGTCGATATGCAACTTCTGCAGAAGGAGACCTTTATTCTCAACCAAGAATTCTCCTCCTTTCACGACCTGCAATGGCAGATACTCAATTATCACCATTTTAAGCCTGCCAAAATCCTTCATACCCACTCCATGCAGGCTACGGTTCAGATGGTGCTTAACGGACAGGGCGTTTCCTTTTTTCCCAACACCATCATGCCCTTTCTTCCCACAACCTGTAAAGCCTGTTCCTTCAATCCGCCCTGGCGCTTCCAGTATGTAGTTGCATATGCCAAATCCCGTGGGTTGAACATGTATCATACTCAGCTGGCTAATATGCTTATTGAGCATTATGGGCAATTTCGTTCCCATGAGGTTTAAAAGTTTGATTGCAACCGCCAGCTTTCCTGTGTTATAACCTGACTTTTACAGTTTGGGCTGAAAAATCAATGTAATAAGTGGTAAAAATCCCGGAAAACTCAATAAAAGACGGCTCTACCAAAACACAGATACGGGTTACTGAAGGCTGCCGCCCTTATCCTAACGCTTCCCCAACACAACGGACCGTAAAAAGCTTCGGCTATCTGGAAGACCAGACTGACCTGGAAGCATTCTGGAAAGAGGTCAATGCCTGCAACGACAGCCTGAAACACAAACGGGACCTGCGGATTGAAATCCCTGTGTCTGAAATGATGTATTCCGAAAATAACAGGCTTCTTAATTATTATGGGTTAGACAGTGAATTTGACCTTCCAGATATTTACCGTGCATTAGACCGGTTTAATCTGGTTTCTTATGACCTTCAGCGTTTTATCAGCGAACATGTGGAGGAACGGTTTGGACGGGATCTGCGATACAGTTTCTATGACGTGACCAATTACTATACCGAAAAGGATTTCGCGGACCCTGACGAAGTATACCATGACCGGTCCGGAAACCTGGGACACGGTCCGGCCCTGGGACAAAAAGGCGTTTCCAAGGAACATCAGCTGACGCCGATCATACAGATGGGGCTGTTCATGGATAGGAACGGGGTGCCTGTCTGTATGGATGTCTTTCGGGGAAACATGAGTGATTCCGACACCCTGAAAGAAAACCTGGATGGGTTTAAGAAAGAGTACGGCATAGAACGGACCATGGTCGTGGCGGATAAAGGAATGAACTGCTCCCATAACATCGACCTTCTGTGCAGCCAGGGAGACGGATATGTGTTCTCCCAGGTATTAAAAGGAACCAAAGGAAAACGCTGCCAGAAAGACCTGTTTACTCCGGAGGGTTGGCAGGAGGCTGCGGAATGGCTCTTATCGTTGGAAGCTGATTACGGAGGAGTACCGGGGGTATGATATTTCCTTTGAACTGCAGGACGGCCGGAAGGTGGAGAAAAAGAAGACAGTCAAACGGGCAAGGAAAGTACTCCTCTACTGGTCAAAGGCAGATGCACAAATGGCAATAAAGAAACGGGTGAGATCCTGGATAAAAAGCAGACCGTCAAAGTATCTGTAGTAGACCAGGAAAAAGCACAAAAAGACGCACTCTATGACGGATATTTTGCCATCATAACCAGCGAATTGGATTATGAGGCGGAAAAGATACGTGAAGTTTATCATGGATTATGGCGCATTGAAGAATCCTTCCGGATTATGAAGAGTGATTTTGATGCAAAACCAATCTATCTGAACAAACGGGGACATATCAGGGCACATTTTTTGATTTGTTTTGTGGCACTTGTGATTCTGCGTCTGATACAGAAGGGGATGGGACCAGACAGACTGTCTGTGGAACGGATCGCACAAGCGCTGCGGGAAGCAAACTGCCTTCTGGAAAGGGGCGGCTATGTACGTCTGCTGGATGTGGGAGGAAAGATTCGATATGAAGAAAGGTTGGACCGAAAAAGCGGAAAGATGGTGCCGGGGCTGAGCTTCAGAGGACAGCTTGGCAAAAAGCTTTGTCATCATCCATTTCATGCACTGCTTCAAAATAAGGCTTTCCCATACAGAGCATGCCAATATAAGTGAGGATGATGTCCCCGTTTTTGATCTGGTGCTGGGAACGGTTTTTAGTGACATCCATGCGGTTAAGCTTTTTGGCGAAGTCACTTTTCCCAAAAAGTGAGCCAACAACGGCCGGCCCGCTGGCAGGAATAATGCGTTCGTCTGTAAATTCAAGGATAATGTCTTTGTTTGCACCCAGTGTAACTTTTCGGCTGTTATTCATGGCAGAATGCTCCTCCTATAGTAAAGTATGGTGTAAGTATACCATAGAATTTACTTCACCTGGTGGGTGAAATCGAAAGGGGCAAATCTTTACCCTGTCCAAAATACTCACCAAAAGATGCTGCAATGATGTCAAGAGCGGCATCAACATTATAATTCTTCCCTCGTTGTTGACAATTATCTACTATTTGATATAAGCATTTTTTTCATTATCTGATAATTTATCATTCTGCTTAATACCCAAAGCAAACTTTTCGGATGGTGGCAACATACCCTTAAGTAAAAGCTGGCTATCCATGACACACCTCCCATGTTTTATTAGAATTATCATATCATAACCACTGTACATAGGCAATGAGGAAATGTCTATTTAAGTCGAATCGCCCAAGCAATCTTCTCGAAATAACCAACATTCTATGGGGGTAAATTAGGGCTGTGAGATAAGCTAAAAGCAGAAAAAAAGAAAAAACCGGCTTATTTTGATGTAAAATAAGTCGGTTTTCCACCAATTATCACTCCCCTATGGGGCTCCCTTAAGCCCCGCAAATGCCCACAAAATCAAGGTTTTTAAGCCGTTTCATTTAAGCGGCTCAAGCGCATAGCCTGGTCTGCCGTGATCAGCGCATCTAACAGTTCCTGGATATCCCCATTCATGATCGAATCGATCTTATATAAGGTCAGCTTGATCCGGTGATCCGTCACACGTCCCTGTGGGAAATTGTAGGTACGGATCTTCTCTGAACGGTCGCCGGTTCCGATCTGGCTGCGGCGCTCATCTGCCTCTGCATTCTGGCGCTTCTCCAGTTCCAGATCATACAGCTTGGAGCGAAGCAGGCGGAATGCCTTCTCCTTATTCTGAAGCTGTGACTTCTCGGTCTGGCTGTAGATCACGATTCCGGTAGGCATATGAGTCAGACGAACCGCGGAATCCGTGGTATTGACGCACTGTCCGCCGTTGCCGGATGCGCGCATTACATCGATCCGGATATCCTTGTCATCGATCACCACATCAAACTCCTCCGCCTCCGGCATAACGGCTACGGTTGCAGTAGAGGTGTGGATCCGGCCGCCGGATTCCGTCTCCGGGACACGCTGTACCCGGTGCACGCCGCTCTCGTACTTCATCTTGGAGTAAGCGCCCTTTCCGGTGATCATGGCAACCACTTCCTTGAAGCCGCCGATCCCGTTTTCATTGACGCTGACCAGTTCCACCTTCCAGTGCTGGCTGTCTGCATAGTTCACATACATGCGGTACAGCTCAGACGCAAACAGCGCCGCCTCATCGCCGCCTGCACCGGCACGGATCTCCAAAATAATGTTTTTATCATCGTTCGGATCCTTGGGAAGAAGCAGGATCTTCAGCTCATATTCCAGTTCATCGATCCGCTTCTTAGCTCCGGCCAGCTCCTCCTTGGCCAGCTCCCGCAGCTCCTCATCGCTTTCCTCCTCCAGAAGCATCAGGCTGTCCTCCACATCCTGCTTTGCCTGCTTATATTCCTTATAAGCATCCACCAGAGGCGTCAGATCCGCCTGCTCCTTCATCAGACGCTGAAACCGCTTGGGGTCATCGGTAACGCCTGGGCTGGCCAGCTCCTGCATCAGCTCTTCAAAATGGATCAAAATATCATCTAATTTATCAAACATAATATCCTCCTGTATTCATACGGGAAGCACTCCCTTCCCCTCACACCGTAACTGTCCGGTACCCTCGCAGTTACCTCGCACATTCTTCGCTGCCTGCTATCCCGGCATGCTTCTGATGCTTTTGTCACGGCCTATGCCAGCACGCTGCTGCCACCCGGTCATTGCCCGGGGCATCCTTGATGATCTGCACATCGATAAATCCTGCCTGCTCCAAAAGCTTCCTCACCGCGTCTCCCTGATCATATCCGATCTCAAGGTAAACGGACGCACCCTGCTTCAGATAAGCCGGACTCTCCGCTGCGATCCTGCGGTAAAATTCCAGGCCGTCCTCGCTTCCGTCCAGAGCCATCCGCGGCTCATAGTCCCGTACCTCCGGCTCCAGCCCCTGGATTACCTGGGTGGGAATGTATGGCGGATTGGATACCAGGATGTCAAATCCTTCGGTCTCTGCCTGGAAACCAGAGCAGCTGGTCTCTGTGCCCGGCTCACCGGATCGTGATCCTTCTGCCGGTTCCTTCACCGCACCCCGCAGCGCTTCAAACAAATCCCCCTGCAGAAGGGTTACTCTGCCCTTCTCCTTCAAAAGCCGCCTGCAGTTTTCTGCCGCCACCTTTAACGCCTCCTGGGATAAATCCACCGCTGTAATCGGTCCGTAATTTCCCAAAGCCGCCAGGCTGATAGCGATGCATCCGGAACCGGTGCACAGATCCAGAATCCGTTCTCCCTTCCCTGGATGCTCCTTTAACACCAGCTCCACCAAAGTCTCTGTATCCTGCCTGGGGATCAGCACATAACGGTTGACAACGAAGGACAGCCCCATGAAATCCTGGGTTCCCAAAATCTGCTGCAGCGGGATTCGCCTAGCCCGCTGCCCGATCATCTCCTGATACCGCTCTGTCATCCGGCGGATCTCCTGAGCATCCGGAAGCTCCCGATTCCGGTCCATCAGAAAATGAACCATATCCGTATGGAAGGCTTCCAGAAGCAGATATTTGGCATCCAGCTCCGGTTCCGGGTTCCCCTGCTGCTTCAATGTCTCCTGGCCGTAGGTGAAAAGAGCCTGCAACGTCTGTTTCATTTTCCAAATCCTCTCCTGCTTCTCTACTGATTCTCCCAGCCAGGGAAATTTTCATTCAAATAGGTTCTCCAGTCAAAGACTGCCTCCACTGCCTGGATCGCCACCTCGATCATACTGTCATCCGGCTCCTTTGTTGTCAGATTCTGCATCCACATGCCGGGGCGGCTTAAGTAATCCACCAGCTTAGAATCGCTTCGTCCGGCAAGCCGCAGAAACTCGTAGGACACACCGGCAATCACCGGGATCAGCACGATCCGGCTTATGATCCTCAGCCACACAGTATCCACCCGGATCACCATGAAAAACAGAATACTGATAACCATAACGATCAAAAGAAAGCTGGTTCCGCAGCGCTTGTGCTGCTTGGAGCTTTTCCGCACATTGTCCACTGTAAGCTCCAGCCCGTGCTCAAGGCAGTTGATGCACTTGTGCTCCGCACCGTGATACATAAAGGTACGGCGGATATCCTCCATCCGGGAGATCACCTTAATATATGTGATAAAGATGGCGATTCGGATCACACCTTCCAAAACTGCCATCACCGTATCCGAGGCGATAAACCTGCGGAAAAAGTTTGCCAGCACAAGGGGAAGCACCATAAAGATCCCCAGCGCCATCACCACCGAAAATACCATGACCAGACTCATCAGGGCCGTTTCCAGCTTTTCCCCGAATACCTTGTCCAGCCACAGTTCAAACCGGCTGGGCTGGCTGTCCTCATCATCTTCAAAAAAGCTGGCAGACCAGGACAGGGTCTTCATTCCCAGGATCATGGAATCTGCAAAGTTAAAAATGCCTCTGACAAATGGAAGAGAAAAAAACCGTACCTTTTCCGTCATACTGATATAGGTATCCTTGGACACCTCGATCTCCCCATTTGGTTTGCGGACTGCTGTGGCGTATTCATCCCGATTCTTCATCATGATTCCTTCAATAACTGCCTGTCCGCCAATTCCTGAATATTTCATTCCATCCTCCTGATACAAGCATCCCTGCCCCTCGTGTTCTGCACACAGAAAGAAAGGGACTGCTTGTTCCGCGTTCAACTAACGAATAGGTAAAAAAAGCGTCCTCTTCCATACGCGGTATACGCAAAAGAGCACGCTTTTATCACAATTCCTATCCTATCAATTCTACTGAGCCTTGATGCCGTACTTACGATTGAACTTATCAATACGTCCGCGGGCTGCAGCAGCCTTCTGCTGACCAGTATAGAAAGAATGGCACTTGGAGCAAACCTCTACGTGGATATCATTCTTGGTAGAGCCGGTTACAAACTCATTGCCGCAGTTGCAAACTACCTTTGCCTGGTAATACTTTGGATGGATTCCCTCTCTCATGTTTTTCACCTCACTAATCATATTCGCGGTTTCCGACCGCAGTGAAATACCTTCTGCACCCGCCTGTGTGTTTTTAATCTTTATCAAAAACAGCGAAATGCGGTATTATCTTCGTTGCATATGTCTATTCAGACAGCCTAATCAGTATATCATAGGGAAAATAAAAATGCAATGGTTTTTTCACAGCTTTTCACATCTGACGCCGCCGGTCCGGTTCTTTCCCACAAAAAGCCGCCATGTTCCCTTTTATACATACCTTCTTCTGCGGATCTCATCCACAAATTCCCGGTTGCTTCTGGTTTTGGAGAACAGATCCAGGATCTTCTCTACTGACTCCTCCGGCTTCATGGAATTGGTGGCTCTGCGGACGATCTCCATCGCCTCTGCTTCCTCCCGGCTCAGCAGCAGGTCATCCCGACGTGTACCAGATTTTAAGATATCAATTGCCGGGAAGATCCGCTTTTCCGACAGCTTTCGGTCTAATACCAGCTCCATGTTGCCGGTTCCCTTAAATTCCTCATAAATCACATCATCCATACGGCTTCCGGTATCAATCAGTGCAGTCGCCAGGATGGTCAGGCTGCCGCCCTCGCGCATATTGCGGGCAGCGCCGAAAAACCGCTTCGGCATATGAAGCGCCGCCGGGTCAAGACCGCCGGATAAGGTACGTCCGCTGGGCGGAACTACCAGATTATAGGCTCTTGCCAGACGGGTGATGCTGTCTAACAGGATGGTTACATCCCGGCCATGTTCCACCAGTCTTCTGGCACGTTCGATGACCATCTCAGAAACCCGCTTATGGCGCTCCGGCAGTTCATCGAAAGTGGAATAGATGACCTCCACATTTTCCCCCACGATGGCTTCCTTGATATCGGTAACCTCCTCCGGACGCTCATCGATCAGAAGGATGATCAGGTGCATATTCGGCTGATTGGTTGTGATCGCCTTTGCCACCTGCTTTAACAGCGTGGTCTTTCCTGCCTTCGGAGGAGATACGATCATGCCTCTCTGGCCTTTTCCGATGGGCGCCATCAGATCCAGGATCCGCATGGCAGTGGAGTTGCGGACGCCTGGCGTTTCCATATGGATCCGCTGATTGGGGAAAATGGGAGTCAGGTCCTCGAAATTCGGACGGCGCTCTGCCACATTTGCCGGATATCCATTAATGCTGGTAACGTAGAGGAGCGCGGCAAATTTTTCCGTGGCTGCCTTCACTCTCCGATTTCCCCGGATTACATCGCCGGTCTTCATGTTAAAGCGGCGGATCTGGGATGGTGCCACATAAACATCATTTTCTCCGGGAAGGAAATTCTCACACCGGATAAAACCGAATCCATCCGGCATAACCTCCAGGATTCCGTTGGCCTCCATACCGCTGTCCAGCTCCTGGATCTCATCCTGGCTCATCTCGATATTCCGGCCATCCGGGCGGGCCGCTTCACGAACCGGAGCTTCTGAAGTTCTAGGATTTCCAGCTTCCCCACTTCTGGAGCTGCTGTCGCCAGAATACCCTGCCTTATCCAAAACTCTGCTGGCTGCCTCTGCATTCAGCGCTCCAGCCTCCTGGCTGCGGCCTTCCTGGATGCGGCTTTCC
>JAUNGG010000009.1 GCA_030524635.1 Lachnospiraceae bacterium | reverse complement strand
CTTTCTATTTTTAATTCCTTAACCGCATTACACATATCATAACCTCCTTTTTTACTCCTAGGCGGGCGCTTTAAATCTGTAAATTCTATTAGCAGTTCCATCTGTTCCTTGGTCATATTGGCATATTTCCTATTCGATAGGATCTGGTCAAATTTAGTCTTATCATTCCGATAATGAAGCGGTTCGAAAATTGTTTTCAACTCCTCCCCACATTTTTCATAACCATTCCCATCAATAATAGAAAATAAGTTGATATCCGACTTATCCAAATATCGATCCAGCCCTTTGTGGTGGGGAATCAACATATCAAACAGATTTGTGGGAGCATCCCATGGCTGATCTCCCCAATACAAGGTTACCGTAATCACCGGCAGAATTCTGTCTTCCTTGCTGAATCCTGAAAGATATTTTTGTGAGCCCTGTAGATCATCATTGTTCCAATGTTCTTTTGCTATGCTGTCTACCTGCATAACATATGACATTGCATTGTAAAGCATCTGTCTCACAGGCATTGCATAGTGAATATCTGACTGATTCTCAATGCCGAGAAGCACGAAAAACATATCATTATTTTTCTTAATAATACAAGATTTGATAATATCGCGTACCTTCTGCAGCGCTATCGATTTTTTACCTGCTGCAAACGGAAGCACAACATTCGTGCTGTCTAATTCTGTCAAATCATCTGCTTGAATTACTTTCCTTCCATTATAAAGCACTGCATTAAAAAAATCAGCAAATCTTTTTGAATCTGACATGTACTTTTTTGTTCTTGAATCCTTCTGACCCATTCGCTTTTCTCTCCTCCGCACAATCAATATACGAATAAGGAGGAACCTTGATTCCTGTATAATAACGATACCTTTTGATCGTACATTGCCTGCAGTACAAAACAACCGTACATCTATTTATGTTCATTATACTATGTAAACCTGGCATTTGCAAGCTTCCACCGTTCAGTCTGATTTTTGATTATATCTGCAGTTCTAAACAAAAACAATAAAAAGACGCTCTCACAGCGAAACCTGACTTCACTGCGAGAACGTCTTTGTTTTCATTTTGCAATGTTTTGCTTTCTCCTGGCTTCTTTCATCAAGCTGGATTTCCTGCTGGCCATCCAAGCCGCGTTAAATCAACTCCATTAAATATCCAGCACATAAGCCGTAATCAGCTTCGCCGTATTCTGGATTCCATCGATATGGGTCCGCTCCACTCCATGGCTGCCGTACACAGCCATGCCGAAGGCTGCCGCATACACATTATTGCCGCACTTTAATGCCGCGCTTCCATCGGTTCCATACCGGTAGAAAATATCCACTGCATAATCGCAGCCTGCCTTCTTGGCTTGGTTGATAATCCGTGTGGTCAGCTCCCTGTCATATGGAGTTGAAAAATCCTTGCAGCAGATGCTGACGGAATGCTCATTTCCATCATAATCCGGGCCGATCAGGCCGATGTCCACTGCCACGAATTCCTCCACCTCCGGCGGAAGGTAAGCACCGCCGTGGCCGATCTCCTCATAATGAGGAAAAGCCAGAAGCGTGCGGTATTTTGGTTTTAACTGATAGTCAGTCAAATACTTTAACATACCGAAGATAGCAGCCACTGCCGCCTTGTCATCCAGGAACCGGGACTTGATAAATCCCTTTTCGGTGTACTGGAAATGAGGCTCTGCATACACCAGATCACCGTGCTGGATTCCCAGCGCAAGCACATCCTCACGGCTGTGAACGTCCTCATCCAGGCTGATTACCATGGTCAGCTCACCGCGCTCTAAGGAACGGGCATCATCAAACACATGGGTAGAGTGAGACTGGCATACCATCAGGCCGCTGTACTTCTTGCCGTCTCTGGTCACCACATGAACCGTTTCTCCATCCATGCTGTAGAAGTTCATGCCCCCAAGCTGACGGACACGAAGACAGCCGTCATCATCGATTCTCCGCACAATCATTCCCAGAGTATCCAGATGACCGCCTACCATAACGGTTTTGGAATTATCCTCTCCCTCCAGGGTGATATATGCCGTGTGCTTCCGGTCATAGGTGACAGGATAGCCGAACATGGCTGCATATTTTTCGATTACCGGATTGATCTCTTCATAATAGCTGACCGGGCTTGGAGTATTGATCAACTCCTCCAGGCAGCTCAGCATAAATTGATTATCGATACTGTATTCCATAATGTCTCCCAATCAGAACGGTGAAGGAAAACCCTCCACCGCTGTTTTCATATCATTGATTTTAAAACTTCTCACAAAAATGACAAGCCACAAAATGTCCCTTTTCATTCTCCTTCAGCTCCGGCGTCTGCTCAAAGCAGCATGCCTGTGCATATTCACACCGAGGTGCGAAACGGCAGCCTGGCTTGGGATTGATGGGGGAAGTGATCTCGCCCTTTAACAGGATCCGATCCTTCTTTGCCCCCAGCCTTGGAACCGGGATGGCAGATAACAGTGCCTTGGTGTATGGATGGGTGGGATGAGCGAAAAGCTGCTCTGCAGTGGCATGCTCCACTACCTTTCCAAGGTACATTACCATGATCTCATCAGAGAAATAATTCACTACCGACAGATCGTGGGTGATAAAGATGTAGGTCAGTCCCAGCTCCTTCTGCAGCTTTTTCAAAAGGTTCAAGATCTGCGCCTGAATGGATACGTCCAGAGCGGATACCGGCTCATCACAGACGATGAACTTGGGATTCATGGCCAGGGCACGGGCGATTCCGATTCTCTGGCGTCTTCCGCCGTCTAACTCATGGGGATAGGTATTTACCAGGCGCTCCGAAAGGCCTACCAACTCCATCAGCTCCAGCACATGCTTCTGCTGCTCCTGCTTGTTTTTATGTACCTTGTAAAGGCGCAGGGGCTCGCCGATGATCTCGCTGACCGTCTTTCTCGGGTTCAGGGATGCAAATGGGTCCTGGAAGATGATCTGCATCTGGGAACGAAGGTGGCGCATCTCCTGAGAGGATGCCTTGGTGATATCCTTGCCCTCAAAGATCACCTGGCCGCTGGTAGGCTCATGGAGCCGCAGGATGGCACGTCCTGTTGTGGATTTGCCGCAGCCGGACTCTCCTACCACGCCAAGGGTCTTTCCCTTTTCCAGGGTAAAGGTGACATCGTCAACAGCATGAAGCACGCCGTTGGGAGTATTAAAATATTTTTTCAGGTTTTTAACCTCTAACAAGACCTCGCTCATGCCTGATCACCTCCTGATCCTGTGCCGTTTTCTCCTAATGTAACGCCGGTCCCCTCTTCATAAGCCAGACAGGATACGCTGTGGGTATCGGACAGCCTGGTAACTGCCGGAACACGGGTCTTGCAGATCTCCTTGCAGTACTTGCACCGGGGATGGAAGGTACAGCCGCTGGGCAGGTTGGTCGGGTCAGGCATCAGACCTGGAATCGGCTTTAATTCTGCTGTCCGGTCCTCAATATTGGGCAGAGAACCGAACAGGCCTTCTGTATATGGATGGCTGGTGTGGTTAAAGATATCCTCCAATGTGCCGTGCTCCACAATACGGCCTGCGTACATGATGCTGACATCATCGCACACCTCAGCCACGATCCCTAAGTCATGGGTGATCATCAGCATGGAGGTGCCGTACTTCTCCTTCAGCTTCTGCATCAGATCCAGCACCTGTGCCTGGATGGTAACGTCCAGTGCAGTGGTGGGCTCGTCTGCAATCAGCAGATGAGGATTACATACCAATGCCATTGCAATGATAACACGCTGCTTCATGCCGCCGGAAAACTGATGAGGATACTCGGAGGCACGGTTGCCGGGGATTCCTACCATCTCCAGCATCTCCTTTGCCTTCTCCATAGCCTTCTTGTTATCGATCTTCTCATGGAGCTGAATCACCTCTGCGATCTGCTCGCCTACGGTAATCACCGGGTTTAAGGAGGTCATAGGGTCCTGGAAGATCATGGACACCTGATCGCCCCGGATGTGCTCCATCTCCTTCTCTGAATAGGAAAACAGATCCTTTCCCTCAAGATGGATGGTGCCTCCGGTGATCTCGCCCGGAGGATTGGGAACCAGGCGGAGAATGGATAATGCTGTTGTGGTCTTGCCTGCACCGGTCTCTCCAACCAGTCCCAGGGTCTTTCCACGCTCGATTGCTAAATCAATGCCATTGACTGCGTCTACCACGCCGTCCATGGTCTTAAATTTTACTTCCAGATTTTTAATCTCTACTGTATATTTTGTATCATTTGCTGACAAAGCTTGGCCCTCCTTACTGTTTTAATCTTGGGTCGAGGGCATCGCGAAGGCCGTCGCCTAACAGATTCAGCGCCAGGATGGTAATCACGATGGCAAGACCTGGGAATAAGGTCAGATGCACAGCGTCACGCAGGAAATTACGTCCGCTGGAAAGCATTGCACCCCATTCCGGATCCGGCGGCTGAACGCCCAGACCGATAAAGCTTAAGGATGCCGTAGACAGGATCGCACCTGCCACAGACAGGGTTGCCTGCACGATGATGGGAGCCATGCAGTTAGGGATGATCTCCCGGAAAATGATGGTCACGCTGCTTGCGCCGATGGCACGGGAGGACTCCACAAACTCCTGATCCTTCACACTCATAACCGCCGCGCGGACGATACGGGCGAAGTTGGGCACACCGGAGATACCGATTGCCAGCATCACATTTACCAGATTGGTTCCCAGGGCTGCCACGATGGTGATAGCCAGCAGAATGCTTGGAACTGCCAGGAAGATATCCATGATACGCATGATCACATTGTCCACCTTACCGCCGTAGAATCCGGCAAATGCACCCAGGGTGCCGCCGATGATCAGGGACACGGATACGGAGATCAGACCAACTACCAGAGATACTCTGGAGCCGTGAAGCATTCTGGCGAAGATATCACGGCCAAACTCATCGGTTCCGAACCAATGCTCAGCGCTTGGCCCCTGAAGACGGTTTGCAATATTCTGGGCGACAACCTTGGTGTCATAATCTGCGATCACATCGGCAAAAATCGCCCCTAATGCCAGCAGAACCAGAATAAATAATCCCAGCATTGCCATTTTATTTCTTACCAGACGCTGAATGATCTCCGCAGCCATGCTGCGCTTTTTTGCTTTTTTATTTCCCATGTTGTCACCTCCTTACTTATACTTGGATTTAATTCTCGGGTCAATGTAGGCATATAAAATGTCAACACATAAGTTTACGATACTGAAGCAGATGCAGAAGATGATGACGCAGCCTAATACCGCCGGCGTATCCTTTGCCTTAATGCTGTTTACCAGGTAGGTTCCCACGCCCGGCCAGGAGAATACTGTCTCTGTCAGAACGGCACCGCCTAACAGGGAGCCGAACTGAAGGCCGATAACGGTTACCACCGGGATCAGCGCATTTTTCAGAGCATGCTTGTAGATCACGCTTCTGCTGCTTACGCCCTTTGCTTTGGCGGTACGGATGTAGTCCTGGCGGATTACCTCCAGCATAGAGGAACGGGTGGTTCTGGTAATGTTTGCCATACATCCGGTACCCAGTGTAATCACCGGAAGCACCAGCGCCTTCCACCCTTCCGAGCCTCCCGACGGGAACCACCGCAGATGCAGGGAAAAGCCGATGATCAGCATCAGTCCCAGCCAGAAGTTAGGGGTCGCTACACCTAGAAGTGCAAGCACCATACTGACACTGTCGATCAGAGAATACTGCCTGGTGGCTGAGATAATACCGATTGGAATGGACAGAACGACGGCAAACACCATGCCCCAGAAGGCCAGCTTCAAGGTATCCGGGAATCTTGACATCACCTCGCTGAATACCGGACGGCCGGACTTATAGGAGGTGCCCAGATCACCGCGGACCAAGCCTCCCATATACCGGGCATATCGGATCAATACCGGGTCATTTAACCCCAGTTCTTCATTAAGAGCTTCTACTGCTTCAATAGGAGCATCTTCACCAAGGATCGTTCTTGCCGTATCACCTGGTGCAAGTGACATAATAAAGAAAACCAGGAAGGAGACACCGATTATAACTGGAATTAACATTATAAGACGTTTGATGACGTACTTATGCATGGCGAAATCCTCCTTCTAAATAATAGTAAATGTGAATGAAGGCAGACAGCACATAAAACTGCTGCCGTCTGCCCCTCTGAATAAAATATTCATCAAGAATTAATAATGGATGGAGTAAAAATCATGCATCTGAATTGGAGATGGAACCACACCCTGCAGATCTGCCTGACGTGCGATCATACCGGTTGGGGAATATAACGGAACCCAAACTGCATCATCAGAAATCGTCTTTAAGATGGTCTCGTAATCCTTCTGAACGGCAGCCTTGTCACGGTTAACTGCTGCATCATCTACCAGGGCATCCACTTCCGGATTCTTGTAGAAGGAACGGTTTCCGCCTGCACCGGCTCTCTCACTGGTAAACAGCGGACGATAGGTGTTATCCGGCTCTGCGTTTGCAACCCATCCTGCCAGACAAGCGTCATGCTCGCCGTTTCCTGTCTTCTCGTAGAAGGTAGATGCTTCCATCTGCTCAATATTCATGGTAATACCCAGATCAGCTAAGTTTGCCTGGATAACGGTTGCACTGGTGGAACGGGTGGTGCTGTTTGCCACATAGCAGGTAAAGGTAAATCCATCTGCATAGCCTGCCTCAGCTAACAGTTCCTTTGCCTTCTCCGGGTTATACTCATACTTGGTAACAGTATCATAATAGCCGATGGCTGCCTCGCCGATGTAGTTGTCAAATGGCTTTCCTTCGTTGTTGATGGAAGCGATTACGATATCGTTCTTATTGATGGCATAGTTCATTGCCTGTCTTACCCGAACGTCATCAAATGGAGCCTTGGTATGGTTTGCACAGAAGTACTCTACGTGGGTAGATACATACTCATCCAGAGCCAGGTTGGAATTATCACGGATTCTTCCGGCATCGGTGGTAGGAACGCTGATCATCATGTCTAACTCGCCGTTCTCCAGTGCAATAGTTCTTGCAGAATCCTCCGGGATCACCTTGAATACCAGCTTGTCGTTCTGTGCGGCACGCTCTGGGTTAAAGTAGTCTGGGTTCTTAACCAGGGAGAAGGAAGCACCTGGGGTCCAGGAATCAAACTTGTATGGACCGGTGCCCATAGGCTCATCCTCGATCTTCTTGCCTTCCGCCAGCAGCTTCTCTACGTGTGCCTTGCTTAAGATGGCACAGCCGGAGTGGTTCAGAGAAGAAATCAGTGCGTTGGAAGGAGTATTTAAATGAATGGTGAAATGGGTATCATCGGTTACTTCTACGGAATCAATCATGGAAACCAGATGGCCAACCTTTGGAGAATCCTTCTGAGTCTCCAGGGAATACTTTACATCCTCTGCAGTCAGCACGGAGCCGTCATGGAACTTTACGCCTTCCTTTAAGGTAAAGTTTACCGTTACATCGTCAGCGTACTCCCAGCTGTCAGCCAGATCACCTACGAACTCATTGTTTTCATTAAGACGAACCAGATTGCTGTAAATATGTCTGGTTGCATAAGCAGAAGCAGTATCATTGTGATTATGTGGGTCTAAAGAGGTTAAGTCTGTATTCAGACCAATATTGATTACCTGCTCACCCGCTGCCGGTGCTGCGGAATCTCCCGCTCCTGCTGCTGCAGTGGTAGCAGCTGCATCACCGCTGCCTCCTGAATTGGAACTGGAGCTGCTGCTTCCGCCGCATCCAGTCAGCAGGCTGGCTGCCATAGCGCCTGCTAAAATCGTACATAAAATCTTCTTCACGTTTCCTCTCTCCTTTTGTCTTTCTTTTTATCTTAACCAACCAATATCACACTCACAGGATAAAAGCGGTTAATAACTTTGCTGTATCCAGAACGGCCTGGATATGGGTCCGCTCCATGCCATGGGAAGAGAAGGTTCCCATACCGAATGCGGCTGCCTGAAGGTTATTTCCTGCGCGGACGGCTGCGTTTGCATCCGTGCTGTAGCGGTAGAAGATATCCTCCACATAGTTAATGCCGGCTTCCTTGGCACACTTCACCAGACGGTCTGTCAGTTCCCGGTCATATGGAGAAAAATTATCCTTTACGCAGATAGATACCCGCTTTTCGCTGCCTGCATGGTCCCCGCCGATTACAGCGATATCCAGAGCGATATATTCGCTGATCTCCTCCGGCACGTAGGATCCGCCGTGACCGATCTCTTCGTAATGGGGGAATGCAAACCAGACATTGCAGGAAGGAACCAGGTTCTGCTCCTTTATGTATTTCAGCACGGCAAAGGCACATGCCACACAGGCCTTGTCATCGATAAACCGTGACTTGATATATCCCTTTTCTGTTACGGTAAAATGAGGTTCTATGGAGATGATATCCCCGTGCTGGATCCCCAGCTCCTTCACCTCTTCATCAGAATGAACCTCTTCATCCAAAAGAACTACCATGGATTGCTCATCCCTGGTCAAGGTTCTGGCATCATCAAATACATGAACCGAATGGGACTGGCACATTACAATTCCCGTATAATTCCGTCCGTCACGGGTATGTACGGTAACGGTCTCACCTTCCAGGTTATTAAAATTGATTCCGCCCAGATTGCGGACACGGATCATGCCGTTGCTGTCGATCTTTCGTACCATCAGACCCAGGGTATCCAGATGAGCTCCCACACAGATGGTCTTTTCTTGATTCCGTCCCGGGACCTTGATATATCCGGTCCGCTTCCGGTCAAAGCTCACTTCATAGCCCAGCTCCCCTGCCATCTTCTCCAGAAGAGGATTGACCTCCTCATAGTAGCTGACCGGGCTTGGGGTATTGATGAATTTCTTCATCACCGATAATAAATATTCGGAATCTAATACTGCTTCCATTTTGAAACTCTCCTTTAAATGCAACTGATATTCGCAAAATGCATTTTTATACATCATTCAGACAAACCTGCCTGCTGACACCTTAATCATTCTAATATATAACCATAAAAAAATCCAGAAAAATTTCCCCATTTTCGCCATTTTTCCCGATTTTCTTTCAATTTTTCATATCCTATAGTTGGAACCTTCCTTCCAGCGCCAGATACTGGTCCAGCAGCATCCGGCTGACCCTGGCCCCATAGCAGCTGGCGGTATGCCTGTCATGATACTGGGGATCGTAGAAATCCTTGTGCATCATCACGATCACATAATCGCCGTAAGGGGTGGATACGATACCTCCGTCATTCCGGCACTCATCCATGCTGCCGCTTTTCGAGGCCACCCGGATCAGATTCGTCTCCCCGGTCTCCTCTCCATCCATCAGGGCAGACGGGAATTCACCGGTGATCATGCTGTTGTAATGTTGCATTCCAAAGATCTTCAGCATCTCTTCATCCGCCTCCGGGCTGATCAGCTGCCGTCTGGCCAGACGGGTAAAAATACTGGCATAATCCCTTGGGGTTGTGGTGCCCAGCCGTCCGTAAGCATCAGAATCAAAGTGCAGTGTCCGGTGCAGCTTCGTACCCCGGCATCCAAGCTTCTGGATGCAATCATTAATGGTATCAATGCCCAGATACTCGATCACCATGTTCGTGGCCACATTGTCACTGACAATGATCATCAGTGTGGCGGCATCCTTCACCCGCAGCTTTGCCCCCAGATCCAGAGACTGCACCACGCCGCTGCCATCCACATAGTGGTGCTGTTCATAGGTCAGGATATCCGTCAGGCTGGCCTTCCCCTCCTTCACCTGGTCATACAGGCAGGCCAGAATATAGGTCTTAATGGTGCTTGCTGTCTCAAAATCCTCATCGGCATCGATCTGAATCACATGGCCCCTTAAATCATCTGCATAAAAGCTCATTTTTCCGTCATAGCTGCAAAGCTCAGCAGCAATCCGTTTTTCAATTGTTAATCGTTCGTCCATTCCTTTCACTCCTGTTGTATCCTATTTATTTCACACTTTATCGCTTTAAACCTATTTTGTCAATATGGTTGTGGATTTTCTAAACGCAAAGGCTGCCTTACGATCAGCCCTGAACCGACCGTAAAGCAGCCCTGTAAAAAGCACATCCGATTTTTGTTACCGCTCACCTCAGCGGATGATGGCAGAATACCTGCCGGCCATCCAGCATCCGTCCCTCCGGCTCCCTGGTCCTGCAGGCCTCATCTGCATACGGGCACCTGGTATGGAACCGGCAGCCTGCCGGCGGGTCCACCGGGCTTGGAAGCTCTCCCGGAAGCAGCTCCTTAGATTCCATGGGCTGGTCCGGATCGGTCTTCGGAATGGCACTCAGAAGAAACTTTGTGTAGGGATGAAGCGGCCTTTCATATACCACATCCGTATCCCCGATTTCACAGATCTTTCCTAAAAACATCACGCAGATCCGGTCTGCAATGTAATGAACCACGCTTAAATCATGAGAGATAAAAAGATAGGTCAGGTTCATCTCCTGCTGCAGATCCTTTAACAGATTCAGGATCTGAGACTGGATCGATACGTCCAGGGCGGAAACCGGCTCATCACAGATGATCAGCTCCGGCTTTAATGCCAGGGCTCTGGCAATGCCGATTCGCTGACGCTGTCCGCCGGAAAACTGATGGGGATACCGGTCGATCAGCTCCGGCCGGATGCCTACCAGATCCATCAGTTCCTGGACCCGCTTGGTAGTCTCCTCCCTGCTAGGGTACACATGATGGGTCTCCAGGGGCTCTGCAATCAGATCCCGCACCTTCATCCTGGGGTCCAGGCTGGAATACGGGTCCTGGAAGATCATTTGGGCCTTCCGACGCACCGCCCGCATGTCCTTCTCCTTCAGATTTTCGATGGACTGGCCTTCAAAAAACAGCCTGCCTGACGTAGGCTCGATCAGACGGATCAGGACCCGTCCCAGGGTACTCTTGCCGCAGCCGGACTCGCCTACCAGCCCCAGAGTCTCTCCCTTATAGATCGCCAGGGATACATCCGAAACTGCATGCACCCTGCTCTTCTTTTTCACGCCCATCGCACTTTTCACCGGGAATTCCTTTATCAGGTGCTGTGCCTCCAGCAAAATCTCTCTGCTCATCTTCCAGTACCTCCTTCTGCCTGTGTATTGGGAGCGGAAGCTGCCGATCCGCCGTTCTCAGCGCAGGCGCTCTTTCCCTTCTGGTCTGCACAGTCCGTATACAGGAAGCATCTTACAAAATGTCCCGGAGCGATCTTGACCAGCTCCGGCTCCTCCTCAAAGCAGCGTGCCTTAGAGTACTCACACCGCTGGCAGAACCGGCATCCCTTCGGCAGATCCAGCATATTGGGTACCAGCCCCTTGATATTATACAGGCGCTCCCTGGATTCCAGCTTCGGAATGGACCGCATCAACCCGTCTGTATATGGATGGGCAATATTTTTAAATACCTCCGAGACCGTTCCGCTCTCCATGATCCGTCCTGCATACATGACATACATTCTGGTGCAGAACTGGGCTACAACACCCAGATTGTGGGTAATCATCATCACTGACATTCCCGTCTCATCCTGAAGCTTTTTCATCAGCTGCAGGATCTGGGCCTCGATGGTCACATCCAGCGCCGTGGTAGGCTCATCTGCAATCAAAAGCTTCGGCCGGCATGCCATAGCCATGGCGATCATCACCCTCTGGCGCAGGCCGCCGGAAAGCTGGTGAGGATAGGCGCTGTACCGCTTGGCTGCATCCGGGATGCCTACCTCCTCGAAGAGCTGGATCACCCGTCTTTTGGCCTCCTCTGCGGAAATATCCTTCTGATGGAAGGTGATGGCCTCCTTCACCTGCTTGCCTACGGTAATAACGGGATTTAAAGAAGTCATTGGCTCCTGGAAGATCATGGAAATCTCATTTCCCAGGATCTTACTTTTCTCTCGCTGGCTTACAGCCAGCATATCCTTTCCATTGAAGGTAATACTGCCGGATACCACCCGCCCCGGCTTCTTGATCAGGCCCATCAGGGACATGGCTGTCATGCTTTTTCCGCAGCCGGACTCACCCACGATCCCCACCCGCTCATTTTCATCAATGAGGATGGTCACATCATCCACCGCACGCACCACACCCTCATGGGTAAAAAAGGATGTTTCCAAATTTTTAATTTCCAATAAGCTCATGTGGATTCCCCCCTATTTCTTCAGATGGGGATCGATCTCGTCACGCAATCCATCGCCCAGAAAATTTAAAGACAATACCATGATCAAAATTGCAAGGCTGGGGAAAATCATCATCCAGGGACTGGAGATGGCAAATCCCTTCGCCTGGGAAACCATCAGGCCCCAGCTGGTATCCGGCGGCTGTGCCCCAACCCCCAGGAAGCTTAGGTTGGATTCTGAAAGGATGGCATCCGGAATGTTCAAGGTAAACAGCACGATCAGGGAAGGCAGGCAGTTGGGAAGGATATGCCTTGCCATGATCTTGGTCCGGCTGACACCCATGCTTCTGGCTGCCTCCACAAAGCCCATCTCCCGAAGGGAAAGCGTCTGGGAGCGGACGATCCGCGCCGTTCCGGCCCAGCCGATAATGGACAATGCAATAAAGATGTTAAAGGTGGAGGCTCCCAGGGTATACATCACCACCATCGCCAGCACAATCGACGGAAAAGCCAGCACAATATCCGCCAAACGCATAATAAGTGCATCCAGCCCTCTGATATAGCCGGACAGCAGACCCATGATAATACCAATCACCATGGAAATGGAGGTGGGCACCAGCCCTACCAACAGCGATACCCGGCCGCCGTACAGGATCCTGGAAAAAATATCCCGCCCCAGTTCATCCGTCCCGCAGATATGGGCCATGCTGGGCGGCTGCAGCCGTTCCATCAGATTTACCACCGCCGGGTCATAGGGAGCGATCACATTGGCAAACAGGATCATCAGCACATAGATCACCAGGATCACTGCACTGGCTGCCGCCACCTTATTATTCCGGAACATCCGCTTACATACGGCAAGGAACGAGTCATCCTCTTCCTTTCTGCTTAAGACGGCCTCCTCCATGGCTTTTACGGCCGCTCTTCTGTCAAAGGCAGGAACTGCCACATCTGCCAGACGGCGCGGTCTTCTGCCGGTTTCTCCATTCCCTGCTTCTGTTATACTTATGCCTTCCGAAACTGCTTTTTCGCGGACAGGCTTTTTCCCGCCCCGTTCCAGCAGCTCCTCTTTTGTCCGATTTGCTTCCATCCTACTTTCCTCCTTCTACACGGATTCTCGGGTCCACCACGCTGTAGAGGATATCTGCAACCAGATTTCCCAGGATAATAATGGCAGTGGTAAAGATAACCGTCCCCTGAAGGAGAGGCATATCTCTGGTATTGATGGCATCCACCGTCAGACGGCCGATGCCCGGGATGCTGAATAAGGTTTCCGTGATCACCGCGCCAGACAGCAGGCTGGACACCTGAATCGCCATCATGGTGATAACCGGAAGCAGGGAATTCTGAAGGGCGTGGGTCACGATCACCCGCAGCGGCATCAACCCCTTCGCCCTGGCAGTCCGGATATAATCCTCCTCCAGCACCTCAAGCAGGCTGGAGCGGGTCAGACGGGCAATGGTCCCGGCAGCGCCCCATCCCAGCACAACAGCCGGAAGGATCAGATGCCGTGGAGAGGAAAAGCCTGACACCGGCAGGATCCCGTTAAACAGGTTCTGAAGCAGCATTCCCACGGAAAAGGCCGGCACCGAAACGCCGCAGAGAGCAAATCCCATAAATAAACGGTCAATAATGGAATTCTTCTTTACCGCAGACAGGATCCCGGCGGGAATGCCGATAATCCAGGAAAAGCAGGCAGCGGTAACTGCCAGCATCAGGGTCTTCGGAAATGCATTTGCGATCACAGAGGAAACGGACCGGTGAAGCTTATAGGATTCCCCGAAATCCCCTCTCAGCGCATCTCTGATATACCAGACAAACCGGACATACCACGGATCATTCAAATGCATCCGCTCCATCAGATTTTCAATTACATCCGGCTTTACCTTTTCTCCCATCATTACCGTGATCGGATCTCCCGGCACCACGCTCAGCATTACAAAGATCAAATATACAACACCTATTAGAATGGGAATTGTAATCAGGATCCGCTTTGTCACATATTTAATCATTTCGTACCCCTCTCTCATGCCTGCAAACGACAGGCCGTACCTTCAAAAAGCTTGAAGGTGCGGCCGAATCTGCAACTGCAAAATCTTATGCGGAATCTTTTACTGCTTCACTGATACATTATAGTAGCTTGCATCGGTCCAGCCGTTCCATGGAATCGAAAAGCCCTCAACCCAATCCTGCACTACCACGATGTGATTCATCTGGAACAGCGGCACAAACGCAGCATCCTCCTGAACAAGCGCTGTGTCGATCTCCTTATACATCTCCATACGCTTCTCATTGTCTGTTTCCGTTCTTCCGGCATCCAGCAGATCGAATACCTTCTGATTCGCATGATTGGTAGAGCGAACCTTGGTATTCTTAGCGGAGAAGAAAGTATAAAGGAAGTTATCCGGATCATTGTAATCAGCCCACCATACAGCCCGCTGCATACCGATCTCGCCTTCCTTGCGGCTGGCGGTGTAGGCTGCCTCATCCATCTGCTTGATGGTCACATGGAAGCCGACCTGCTCCAGCATGGACTGAACCACCTGATTCAGCGCCATTGCGTCCGAATCATCTGTCTTCTGGTAAAGCTCAATATCACAGCCGTCTGCATAGCCTGCCTCTGCCAACAGTGCCTTCGCACCTTCCGGATCATATGGGATCTCTGCTGCCTCGTAGCTGCCTGCAAAGCCGTCAGGGATAAAGCTGTTAACCACAACGCCTTCTCCCCGGTACAGCTGCTCTAAGATGGTCTGACGGTCGATGGCCATCTGAACGGCCTTTCTCACCCGCACATCCTCCATAGGAGCCATTGTCTGGTTAAACAGATAGAAGTAGGTTCCTGCTTCTGTGCCTCTCACAATATTATCCTTATACTGGTCATTTTCCAGGAAGAAATCAAGCTGAGAGATAAAGCTGGACAAGTCTACGATATCCAGTTCGCCGTTCTCATACATCAGCTTCTGGGTCTGCTCGTCCGGCACCTGAATCAGCTCAACGCCGTCTAAGCTAGGAGCACCCTTAAAGTAGTCATCATTTTTTACCAGGGTGATCTTATCATTCAGAACCCAGTCCTTCATCTTAAACGGGCCGGTTCCGATAGTCAGTTCCGGATCAATACCGAACTTATCGCCAGCCGCCTCAGTAGCCTCACGGTTGTAGATGGAGCAGGAAGGGGTAGCCAGGTTTGCAAGGAATGGTGCAAATGGAGCATCCAGAGTGATTTCTACCGTATGCTCATCCAGAGCCTTCACGCCCTCTACGGAATCAGCCTTGCCGTCGAAACGGTCCATGGCACCCTTGATCATGCTGAAGAAGTCTGTATTCACTGCCTGAGTCTCTGGATTCATCATACGGTCAATGGTGTAGACCACATCATCCGCCTCAAGCTTCTCACCATTGTGGAAGGTTACATCATCACGCAGATGGAAGGTGTAAACCAGACCATCCTCCGACACATCCCATGATTCTGCCAGACCTGGCACCAGGGTAGCCTGTCCGTCCACAGTCTCGCATTCGATCAGACGGTCATAGATATTCAGGGGAACTACATAATATGCGGAATCCTTCTGGCAGTCTACCGTAGGGAACTCGTCTGCCTCCGGGATCCGGATTATATTGCCGGCCGGGCTCTTACTTCCCTGATCTGCTGCCGGAGTTGTTTCACTGCCTGCTGCAGCTTCCGTTCCTGCTCCGGAAGAAGCGGCTGCTGTGGTTCCGGTGGTAGCGGAACCTTCATCAAATGCGGCACCGCACCCTGCCAAAAGCACAGCTGCCAGTGTACCGGAAAGTATCTTTGTCAATTTTCTTTTCATAACCTGACTCCTCCTTTTAAAAAAAGACGCACCCTCAGCTCTGTGTTGGTGCGTCTTTGCAAGTATTAATCCATTATAACTTCACAGTGAGAAAATTACAAGGAAAAATCAAGGAAAAAAATAAAATATTTTTTCAAAAAAACTATTGACATTTTAAAGGATCCAGGATATAATGATTATCGCTGTTGAGGAAACAGCAAGATACGTGTGCGTAGCTCAGCTGGATAGAGCACTTGGCTACGGACCAAGGTGTCGGGGGTTCGAATCCTCTCGCGCACGTTAAAATAAGCACATTCACTAACGAATGTGCTTATTTTTTACTCTTTTTTGTGCGATGTCACTAGATTTTTGGAAATGTACATGGGAAATTGCACTCCTTAATGCCTAACAGCTCCCCGCAGCTTACGCTGCAGGGAGCTGAAAAAATAAAATGCTTTTTCATTAACGGTTCTCTACATATTTATGAAGTGTCTTCCGCACTGCTCCGATTCCGGAATACAATTCGGCTGCCATCCCTTCGATCCGTTTTCCAAGGCCGATCTCATACAAGTCCACCCCGAAAATGTCCTTTCTGCTGTACAGCTTTTCCAGGCAGGAGAAGTCTTGTGCACCCTCTTTTATTTCCAATCCGGCAACAATCGGCTGCAGCTCCTCCAGCAGTGGATCTGGTGACGGCTCAAATGCATTTCCTTCATCATCAATGCCCTTTAAATACCGGGAATATCCAGCCAGAACCAACGGGATCAGCACCAGCTCATCCAGATTCAGTCCCTGCTTCTTATAGCCCTTGATGGTCTCACCGAAGCGGATCGGCAGCTTCTGGGAGGTGTCGGTAGCGATACGCTGGGGTGCATCCGGCATAAATGGATTTGGCAGGCGGCGCTCAAGAACGGCTGCGATAAAATCTGCCGGCTTTAACACACCTGGATCTACTACTACCGGCATGGCCTCGATGTAACCGATCTTCGTGATCAGGCCGCGGATATCGTCATCCTTCATCTCCGCAGAGATCAGATCATATCCCAGCAGACAGCCGTAGATGGACATTGCTGTGTGCAGCGGATTCAGGCAGGTGCATACTTTCATCCGTTCTACCTTGTCCACGGTTTCCTGATCGGTGTAAAGCACACCGCCCAGTTCTAATGGCGGACGTCCGTTGGTGTACTGATCCTCAATAACTAAATATTCCGTTTCCTCTGCATTAACAAAGGGTGCAGTATAGGTCCTGCGCTCTGTGATGATCGTCTCAGTGTCCTCAAAGCCATCGGCCTTCAGCATCTCCTGAACCTTGGCATCCGGACGCGGGGTGATCTTATCGATCATGCTCCATGGATAAGAGATCTTAGCTCCATCCTGTACATATGCCAGAAATTCCTCCGGAACCAGCCCCTGCTCTGCCCATTGCTTTGCATAGGCAACTACTGCCTGCTTCACCTTGTCACCATTATGACTGCAGTTATCCATGCTTTGTACCGTCAGCGGATATGCTCCTGCTTTGAAGCGCTCTAACAGAAGCGCAGTCACCTTGCCCATGATAAGGCCAGGCTGCAGACCCTTTTCCAGATCCGCCGGTGATACTGCATAGCCCTTCTCTGTGATCGTAAAGCTGATCATCTGCAGGGAAGGATTGGCAAAGATCGCTGCCAGCCGGCTCCAGTCCTCGGCAAATGCCATGTCTGCCTTCAGGCTCTCTGTCACAGAAGCAACCACTTTCTTGCGGATGCTTCCATCAGACTGCAGCACGACCAGAAGGCTCAGATTATCATAGGGACGGTATGCTTTATCAATGATCTCATAATCAAATCCCTCTGCCACGATCACACCGCGGTCATACCTGCCGGAATCCAGGGTCTCCTGCAGCACCGCTGCCGGAAATGCACGGAAGATATTGCCTGCACCAAAGTGCACCCAGGTGGGTTCCTCATATGTCTTTGCCCGAACAGCATCGATGTCGAAGGCCGGCATCTCATAACCTTTTTCCTTCCACTCTGCTGTTATGCCATTTTTAATATCAGAAAGTTTCATCGGTCACGCCTCTCCCTTCTCAGCCTTCTGTTTCTCCAGCATATCCCAGATACCCCAGAGGTACATGATCCCCAATGCACGGTCATACAGGCCATAACCAGGGCGCACATTGCCTGGCCCCTCGGTCCACAGCTGACGGCCATGGTCCGGACGGATATAGCCTTCAAAGCCGCCTTCATGGTAGGCCTGCATAATATCCAGGATACCGGTCTCTCCGTCACAGTCACGATGGCTTGCCTCGATAAAGTCTCCATTTGGGAAATGATGAACGTTGCGGATGTGGGCAAATGCAATGCGGTCACAGTGCTTGCGCACAATCGCTGCAACGCTGTTCTTCGGATTGGAGCTGATGCTGCCGGAGCACAGGGTCAGGCAGTTGTGAGGGTCATCCACCATTTTCAGGAAGCGGTCAATAGATTCCTCATCCACTAACAGTCTGGGCAGTCCGAAGATATCCCACGGCGGATCGTCCTGATGGATCGCCATCTTGATTCCAGTCTCTCTGCATACCGGCATCAGTGCCTCCAGGAAATATTTCAGGTTATCCCACAGCTTTTCTTTGGTAACCGGACGATATGCTTCAAACAGCTCATCCAGCTTCGCCATACGCTCCGGCTCCCATCCCGGGAATGTGAGGCCGTTGGCATTATTCAGGATGTAATCTGCCATCTCCTTCGGATCATCATGGATCCTGCTGGTTTCATAAAACATGGCGGTAGATCCGTCTCCTACCGGATGGAACAGATCGGTTCTGGTCCAGTCAAATACCGGCATGAAATTATAACAGATTACCTTAACTCCAAACTCCGCCAGATTGCGGATGGTCTGGATATAATTCTCAATATACTGATCTCTGGTTGGAAGGCCGATCTTGATATCATCATGGACATTCACCGATTCAACCACATCCATGTTAAAGCCATATGGCTCCAGCTGCTTCTGTACCTTGGCGATCTCCTCCTTCTCCCACACCTGGCCCAGCTGCTTGTAATGCAGTGCCCAGACGATGCTGGTCACGCCGGGGATCTGTCGGATATCGGAAAGCTTGATCATGTCATTTCCTTCGCCATACCAGCGAAATCCCATTTGCATAGGCATATTGCATTTCCTCCTGTCTCTGACGATCAGTCAAATGTCAGAACAATCTTACGAATCGACGGATCGTGAGTATCATTAAAATCGAATGCCTTCTGGGCATCCTGGAAGTAAAAGCGGTGGCTGATGCTGCCGCTTAAGTCTACCTGCCCCTGATTGATCAGGTCAATGACGGTCTGGAACTTCCGGTTCTGCAGGCGGCTGCCTCTCACATCCAGCTCCTTGGACGTGATCACAAACTGATTGATATCATCCGGATCCACGCCGAAGCCCATGGTGATCACCCGTCCTGCATTTCCTGCACATTTGCAGGCAGTCAGGAAGCTTCCCTTAAAGCAGGCAGCATCGATCACAACGGTAGGGCCGTATCCATCTGTCAGCTCATGAGCCCGGGCAACTACATCCTCTGTGCGGCTGTTGATCACGTCAGTAGCGCCGTGCTGCAGAGACTCCTGCAGCTTCCCGTCATCGATATCCACCATAATAATTCTTCTCGGGTGATAAAGGCGTGCAATGCGGAGAATGCTGCTTCCCAGCGCTCCGGCACCGATAATCATCACATTGTCCTCAAACTCCACCTGTGCCCGGCTGCAGGCCTGCACTGCAATGGTGGTAGGCTCGATCATAACGGCATCCTCATAGGACAGGCTGTCCGGCAGGCGGTAGCAATCGCTCTCCGGAACTGCCATATACTCGCGGTAGCCGCCGTCGATATGGACGCCGCGGACCTGTAAGCTGGCGCAGACATTAGGACGGCCCTTGCGGCAGGCATAGCAGTGGCCGCAGGCAGTTACCTGATCGATGATCACCCGGTCTCCCACCTGATATTTCGTCACGTTCTCTCCTACTTCTACCACATCTCCTACCATCTCATGGCCAATTACACGGGGATAGGTAGCTGCTGCATTTTTTCCGTGATAGATACCTACGTCAGAACCGCAGATACCGGCTGCCCGAATCTTTACCAGTACATTATTTTTTGCGTCAATGACCGGTTTTTCCATGTCAATGACCTGGAGATCATTGGGTTTTACAATTTTTACAGCTTTCATCTCAATCTTCCTCTCTTAATCCGTAACAGCGCAGATGGCTTCACGGTCTCTTCAATCCACCTTTACCTTACAGATGATCTTGCGGATCGTTTCCCCCTGGCCAGCTGCATTGCACAGCGGGCAGTGAGGCTCCATGGGCCATACCGCATAAAATTCTCCTTCTCCGATCATCACATTGTAGCTGTCCCTGCAATCCCAAAAGCCATTATCCGTTTCCGGGTTATAATCGATTTCCGACTCCGCAGCCAGCGGCGCGATCCCGCACCGCTCAGCGCCCCGGATGATGTAATGGATATCCATGAAATTCTTATGGATCTCCATCTTTGCCTCCTCACGGGCATGGGTTTCCTTAGTCAGCACATGGACGATCACCTCACCGGGAATGATGGGGTAGCTTCCATCCTGAAGTTTGGGATCATCTGCATGGTCCGCGATATACTGCAGTGCAGCGGCTATATTCCTGTGGCCGCCCAGATAACGGCCGCAGTTTTTGATATGATCTACAATCATGTTAATTCCTCCGGTTATGTATCGTAAAACGCCGAGGCGTTCCAGAACCAGTGTTTCCGACTGGGATTACAGAGATTTGATCTCTTCCCACACGGAATCATCTACAAAGATGCCATTTGCGTCATGATCCTTGTTAAACTGTACATAGTCCTCGCCAGGAGCCATGATGCCATTGCTGTGCTCTGCCAGCTCTGCACTCTTTAAATACTCGATGGCACGGCGGATGGTCTCGCTCATCTTGTCGCCATCGATGATCTTCTTCGGGTCGATCACGATCATTACCTGAGAGCAGCCGCCGCAGGAACCTTTGGTAGCTGCATTTAAGTCAACAGCACCTACGCCGTCCGTCAGGATGGAGCCCAGGATGTCCAGCATGAAGGAGAAGCTGGAGCCCTTCCAGTAGCCGATCGGCATGATACGCATGGACTCTTCAATTGCACCTGGATCATCGGTGATATTGCCGTCCTTGTCAAAACCGCCTGGGAATGGAAGCTTCTTGCCTGCCAGACGGGTCACCTGCAGCTTGCCGTATGCATACTGGCTGATTGCCATATCCAACTGCATAGCCGGACCGCCGTCAGCACCCGGGCATGCCATTACGAATGGATTGTTGCCCAGACGGCACTCCTTTGCACCCCACGGCGGCATGCAGGCCTCCGTATTGGTCCACATAATGCCCACATAGCCCTTTCTTGCCACATACAGGCCGTAGGTGCCGCCCCGCATCCAGTGGGTGGTGTTCTTTAAGCCAACCATACCGATGCCGTATTTGTCAGCCATCTCCATGGCCTGATCTGCAGAATACAGTGCATTCAGGATACCAGGTCCCATGTTGCCGTTGATGATTTTCATCGCGCCGCAGTCCTTCTCGATGGTAGGATCTGCATTCACATCTACCCAGCCCTTCTGGATATAGTCTACGAAACGTGCCACACGGTTGGTGCCATGAGAATAAATGCCGTCATAGGTGGACTCTGTGTGGATCCTTGCACAGGTATCCGCCTTTTCTTCGGTTAAACCATATTTCATAAATACGCGTTTGATCTCGCTCTGGATCTCTTCAAATGATAATCTCATACTAATCTCCTTATTGTTTTAATTAGGGAACGATTCAGCAGGTCCGCCAAACCGCCGTTTTTGCTTTATACAGCTGCACCGTACACCAGATTGGGCAGGAACAGTACCAGCTGCGGGAATACTGCCAGAAGTACCAATAATATAATGATGGATGCAACAAAGGGTATGGATTCCTTCGTGTATACCTCGATGGGGCAGCCCAGGATCGAACAGGTGGTGTACATGGTTACACCAATCGGCGGTGTCATACCACCCATGGTAATCAGGATCATATACATAACACCGAAATGTACCGGATCAAAGCCATAAGAGGTAATAATCGGCAGGAAGATCGGGGTCAGCAGCAGCACGTTAGCGGTTGCCTCCATGAACATACCAACGAAGAATACAAACAGCATCACGATCAGCAGGATGATATACTTGTTGTCGGATACAGCGGTGATCATACGTGCCAGAGTCTGAGGAAGCTGTCCGGTTACGATCGCATAACCAAATGCGTTGGAGCAGATGATGATAAACATGATAACTGCCAGATCCACTGCGGTGGTAGCCAGGCACTCCATCAGCTTTGCAACCGTAAGTTCACGGTAGATAAAGAGACCCACAACCAGCGCATATACAACTGCAAACGCTCCAGCCTCAGAAGGGGTAAAAATACCAAAGCGGATACCTACAATCAGGATCACCGGGAACATCAGCGCCCAGATATTCTCAACCAGTCCCTTCATCACTTCACCGATGGTAGGGAACTTATCATGTTCCGGCTTGTAATCTCTCTTTTTGGAAATCATGGCAACAGCAACCATCAGAACAACCGTCATCAAAACGCCAGGAACCAGACCTGCAAGGAACAGACGGCCGATGGAAACCTCACCGGTAACACCATACAGGATCAATCCCAGAGACGGAGGAATCGTGGAGGTGATCAGGCCGCCCATCGCCAGAATCGCTGCGGTAAATCCTTTGGAATAGCCGCGTTTCTCCATATCTGGTCCCAGAATACGGCTTTCCATCGCCGCATCTGCGGTAGCAGATCCGGAGATACCGCCCATCAGACAGGATAAGAGAACGGATACCTGTGCCAGTCCGCCTCTCATGTGGCCGGTTACAAGATTACAGAACTTGATCAGACGGGATGTGATGCCCGTTTCATTCATCAGGTTGCCTGCCAATACGAAGAACGGTACTGCCAAAAGAGAGAAGGACTGGGTACTGCTGACCATCTTCTGGACAACGATCTGAACCGGCACCTGCTCTGTCACGAAGAAAGACAGTGCGGAAAGACCTACGGTAAATGCAACCGGAAGTCCGATTGCCAAAAGGACAATAAATGTAATTCCAAGAATAATCATGCTGCAACCTCCTCCTTTACCAGACTGCTGTAATCATGACGGATGATATTGCGGATGTACTGAACGATATGCTTTACAGATGAGATGCACATCAGTCCGCAGCCAACCGGGCAGCTTGCAGTGGCGAAAGAATAGCTGATATACAAGGTCTGATACTTTCTTGCTGCATTCACGATACACAGATCGATTCCGTAGCGCACCGCAAACAACAGGAAAAACAGAATCAATATGTAGTTAAACAGATAAATTCCATTGAGAACCGGCAGCGGGAACTTTGTAATCAGCATATCCACACCCATATGCTTGTCCTTTCTCATAGCCAGGTCTGCACCGATAAAGCTGACCCAGGCAAATACCAGCTGTGCCAGATCAGTAGAAACAGACATGTCAACTCCGAAGAAACGGAGCACTGCTGCCGCAAATACGGTAAAGATCAGCACCAGCAACCCTGCGCAGACCAACAAGGTTTCTACCTTATTCAGTCCCGCCTCTAATGTCTTTAACATAGATGACCTCCTATTGTAGCATTCTGCTCAGGCAGCAGTTTTGTCTGCAAAGCTGCTGCCAGTTTTTTCCTTCTACCGGCCAAGCTCTGCATCAATTGCAGCCTTAACCTCAGAATATTTCATTTCCTCATAAACCTTATCGCATGCAGTTTTGAATGCTTCCTTATCACACTCAACAACTTCGATGCCGCCGTCCGTCAGAGTCTTCAGATACTCATCATTCTTAGCAATAACATTCTCAGATGCAGTCTTGCCTGCCTCGAAGCTTGCCTCCTTCAGGATGGTCTGATACTCTTCCGGAAGCTTGCTGTACCAGCTCTGGGAGATGACAAGACCAGTCAGAAGCTGCTGATGTCCGGTAAATGCCAGATATTTGGTAACCTCCTGCATGGAAGAACCAACTGCTGCGGACAGATGTACCTCAACACCTTCGATTACCTGCTGCTGCAGTGCCTGATAAGCCTCGGACCATGCAAGAACAGAAGTGTTTGCCCCCATCGCCTCCAGGGTACTTGTAACCACCTGAGATCCTGAAGAACGGATTCTCTGACCCTTTAAATCTGCCGGACTCTTAACCGGATTCTTGGTGAAAAGCTCACGCTCGCCCTGATAGTAGTTGAAAGAAAGGATCTGGAAACCGC
The DNA here is from genome assembly GCA_030524635.1 of Lachnospiraceae bacterium. Lineage (GTDB taxonomy): Bacteria > Bacillota > Clostridia > Lachnospirales > Lachnospiraceae > Caccovicinus. The sequence goes on along the minus strand of JAUNGG010000009.1, from coordinate 56,402 downwards.
AGTTCTCAACTTCCTTCTCCATACCCTTATAGGTTTCCGTTTCAAATAATTTCAGAGCTTCATCATAGCTCTCTGCGATGTAAGGAGCCTGCAGAACACCGATATCATATACGTAATTGCTCAGACGTCCCGGGTCGGTAATAACACCAACGCCTGCGCCTACGATGGCCTGTTCAAGAACATCCTCATCATTGCCTAACTGGCTTCCGGAATATACCTCGATCTGAACATCTCCATTTGTCTTCTCTTCTACGTTCTTTTCGAAAACTTCGGTCAGGGCAACAAACAGCGGGTCAGTTTCACTTAAAGCAGTGTTTACCTTCAGCGTATAGGAACCACTTCCGCTGGATGCCGGAGCCGCCTCATTCTTTGAGTCTGCAGCAGCAGCGGCAGTTGTCTGAGCTGTCGATGCGCCAGAACCTCCACAAGCAGCAAGAGATGCAGCCATCGCACAGCTAAGTAATACAGCTAATGTCTTTTTCATCTTTTTTTCCTCCTTATCACTTTGTACTGACATGTTAGCATTTCGCTGTACTGACATAATAGCATACTAACATGTTAGTGTCAAGATTGATATTTTGCATAAATTATTTTTGAAATTTTTGTGTATATTTTCTATTCAAGAAAAAAGGAGCTTCCGGAATACACAATTTCTCGTGCATTCCAAAGCTCCTTTTCTATCTGTATTCTCAATCTGTTCTTTTTGCGCCTTAAAGCGTGCCGATCCGCCTCTCACGGCTGTTCTCGTTCCCGGTATCAAAATAATCTGGATATGCAGTGGCCAATCCGGTCTTGTCCACATCCAGCCTCTGGATATGGGATGCCAAAGCCTTGCTGACCCGCTCCTCATCTCCCATTTCCAAAAGTCTTACAATATCTGCATGCTGCTGAATGGAACTCTCCATCACCGTATCCTTCTGGATAAACAGAATACGAAGCCGGTTATAATGCCCATTCCTGCCGGCGATGGTCGCCCATGCCATCTGCTGGTCTGTCACATCAAACAAAACCTTGTGAAACTGATCATCCGCATCCAGGAAGCCGACAAAATCCCGTTTCTCATCGCACTGCTTCTGAATCTCAATAAACCTGGACATCTTCTGAATCGCTTCCCGGTTCTTTTTCACAAGAAACTTATTGATCACGCCAAGCTCCAGGCACTCCCGAATAAACTTTTCCTGATCCACCCGCTTTAAATCGATTCTGGATACAATCGTCTCCCGCTGAGGGATCATCTCCACCAGTCCTTCCGACTGCAGGTGCAGAAAGGCCTCCCGCACCGGTGTCCGGCTTACATTCAGCTTCGTGGCAATTTCCTGCGTACTCATCGCCTGTCCCGGCTCCAGCCTCATGGACATAATATTCCTTTTCAATTCCTCATAAACTAAGGTCTGTATTGTTTTTCTTTCCATTCGCTTCCTTTGACCCTTCATCCCTAATGCCTTACGTGCTAACATGCTAACACTTAATATGTTATATACTATAACACAGCCTCAGATGATGAAGCAAGCATTTCCTCGCCCGCAAACGGATTTTTTTCCCAGAATCCTGTCTCCTTTTTGAAGCTTTCCCGACTCCCGCCAGCCCGATCAATTGTGGCAGATGATCGGCATTCCCTTTTCCAGAAGCGGATACAGCGCCGCCGCCTTCTTCACCGGCAGGTTGATACAGCCGTGGCTTCCATTGGTCTTATAGATCGTTCCGCCAAATTCCCCTCTCCAGGAAGCATCGTGGAGACCGATGCCGCCGTTAAAGGGCATCCAATAATCTACATGGCTCTCATATTCGTATGTACCGTCTGCCTTTTTCGCTCCGCGCAGAATACGGTCCGTCTCCTTGTAGGTGAGACCGTAGATTCCCTCCGGCGTGGTGTAATTCTTGGAAACATTGCCGGTGACACAGGGAGAATCCCACACCAGCTGATGATCCTGAACCATATAGACATGCTGGCCGCCCAGATCAATCTCTACATAGGTGCCGCCCCAGTCTGTTCCTTCCCGGCTGGCCGCCTTCTGGGCGTAGACCGGCTCTCGCTCCTGGCTCTGTCCCGTCTGGATCACGGCAGTCAGTGCTGCTGTCTCAGCTGCCTGGTCCAGCTTCCATCCGTAAGGCCCTGTCAGCGCCACATCTGCCCCTGCAGCCGTCCGAAACGTCCGTGAACTGCCTGCAGTATCATATTTAGCAGCCAGCGCTGCCACAAAGGCTGCTGCCTTCTCCTGATCCACACCAAGCTTTCCGTCCGCCTGGTATGTGATCCAGGAGCAGATCTCTGCGCCGTCCAGCACCTCCTGCTGCTGGCCAAAGGTATAGGTAACTGCCATCTCCCGGCACTGATTCATCACCGCACACCTGGCAATCAGCGCCTCATTCTCCGCAGTCACCGTCACTGCTGCATAACAGCCCGATCCTTCTAAATCCAGTTCCTTTGCACCTGCAGACACAGCCTGGCGGATGGCTGTCCTGGTCTTTTCCAAGTCTAGGTTATTTCCATAAACCTCCTTCACAATGGTAAACGGCTGACCCTCCTGGTAAGCACTGACGTAGGCATTGGCTGTGGTGATGATTCCGCTTCCGCTGACGCCGTTCAGCGCCTGAATCTGAGCATCCAGGGCTGCCTCATCAAACACATTTTTCATGGTAAGCTGGTGGCTGTTGTCCACGCTGGGGCCAAAGTTCCGACCGGTGGCATTCTGCTCATCCAGGATCGCCTGCAGCCCATCTGGAAGGGAAACCTGAAAGCCAATGTCACTTCCTTTGATGGTCTCCTTTTTCCCATTTCGTTCCAGAACAGTTAGTGTATATTGTCCGGCGTAGAAGGATTCGATCTGGCTCTTCGCCTGTTCCACCGTCATCCCGCTGATACCGATTCCATTGATCGTAGTTCCTTTTACAAATTGTGATTCATCATCTGCAAAGGCCGTCAGCCCGGCTGCCGTTGTCATCATGGCAAATGCTGCTGTAAAGGCCATCCCTTTCACTGCTTGTTTCCAATTCTTCATGCGCTTCCCCCAAATCTTTTTATAGTTGCAGCGCCGTATGCGTTCCGGCGCTTTCTCTTATGTTTCAGACATCGTCTGTTCATAGATGTAACATAAAAAATACATTCAATCAATAGACTGTCGGGAACTGTAAGAAATCTTAAGGAAGCGGCAAAGAACATCCATTCTTTTCGATATCGCATAAGGTTGTCAGTTTCACTTCGTTCCCTCTTCTTTGGTCTCTGCAGCGTATTGCTGCAAAATAAAGCACAAAAACCCCTCAGGATCTCTCCTGAGGGGTGATTTACGCTTGGACATATGACAGGAAGACAAAGCTTCCCTATGGACAGCAAACCTGTGAAACCTCACAGCCAGCCATCAGATATCAAAGATTACTCGATGATAGAAACTACTCTACCGGAACCAACAGTTCTGCCGCCCTCACGGATAGCGAAACGTAAGCCCTGCTCCATAGCTACTGGATGAATCAGCTCTACGGTCATCTCTACGTTATCGCCTGGCATACACATCTCGGTACCCTCTGGCAGTTCGCAAACACCAGTAACGTCGGTAGTTCTGAAGTAGAACTGTGGACGATAGTTGTTGAAGAATGGAGTATGACGGCCACCCTCGTCCTTGGTCAGAACGTATACCTGAGCGGTAAACTTGTGATGGCACTTAACGGAACCTGGCTTGCACAGACACTGACCTCTTTCGATCTCAGTTCTCTGAACACCACGTAACAGAGCACCGATGTTATCACCAGCACGAGCCTCGTCTAACAGCTTACGGAACATCTCGATACCGGTTACAACAACCTTACGGGTCTCCTCATGGATACCAACGATCTCAACTTCATCAGACAGATGTAAGGTACCACGCTCTACTCTACCAGTAGCTACAGTACCACGGCCGGTGATGGAGAATACGTCCTCTACAGGCATTAAGAATGGCTTATCAGTATCACGAACTGGATCCGGAACGTAGGAATCAACCTGCTCCATCAACTCGATGATCTTGTCGCCCCACTCGCCGGACGGATCTTCCAGAGCCTTTAATGCAGAACCCTGAATGATAGGAGTATCATCGCCTGGGAACTCATACTCGTTTAACAGCTCACGGATCTCCATATCAACCAGCTCTAATAACTCAGGATCGTCTACCATATCGCACTTGTTCATGAAAACTACGATGTAAGGTACGCCTACCTGACGGGATAACAGGATGTGCTCACGGGTCTGAGCCATAACACCATCGGTAGCAGCTACTACTAAGATAGCGCCGTCCATCTGAGCAGCACCAGTGATCATGTTCTTAACGTAGTCAGCATGTCCTGGGCAGTCAACGTGTGCATAGTGTCTATTTGGAGTCTCATACTCAACGTGTGCGGTAGAGATGGTGATACCACGCTCTCTCTCTTCTGGAGCCTTATCGATGTTCTCAAATGCTACAGCCTCACCAGTACCGTATCTCTCATGTAAGGTCTTGGTAATAGCAGCGGTTAAAGTGGTTTTACCATGGTCAACGTGGCCGATGGTACCAATGTTACAATGCGGTTTCGTTCTTTCAAACTTAGCTTTTGCCATTTTATAACGTCCTCCTTAATTTGCGCCTTTCCGGCTATTCTAGATTATATTAGGCTAGATTCCATTATATTTGATTTATGCGGATTTTTCAAGCCTATTCTTTATGATCCGGCGTTTTTTCATTGCTGAATCACGCCGGACGAGATAAAACTTAATGTTAAAATCCACTGTGTGGATTATTTGCCCTTGTGCTCAGCGATAACCTTCTCCTGAATGGACTTCGGAACCTGCTCATAGCGCTCGAAGAACATGGAGTAGTTACCACGGCCCTGGGTCTTGGAACGTAAGTCGGTGGAGTAACCGAACATCTCTGCCAGCGGAACATAGCCTTTTACCATCTTGCCGCCGCCGATGTCCTCCATACCCTCGATACGGCCTCTACGGGAGTTGATATCACCGATAACATCACCCATATACTCCTCAGGCATGGTTACTTCTACCTTCATGATCGGCTCTAACAGAACTGCGTTGCCCTTGTTCATTGCATCCTTAAATGCCAGAGAACCAGCGATGTGGAATGCCATTTCAGAAGAGTCAACCTCATGATAGGAACCGTCATATACATTTGCATGAACACCCAGTACTGGGAATCCGCCCAGAATACCGGACTTTGCAGCTTCCTCAATACCCTCGCCAACTGCCGGAATGTATTCCTTCGGAATTGCACCACCAACAACGGTAGACTCGAACTCGAAGGTCTTCTCGCCGTTTGGATCCATTGGGGTAAAGATAACCTTACAGTGACCATACTGACCACGACCACCGGACTGCTTTGCGTACTTGCTGTCCACGGTAACTTCCTTGGTAAAGGTCTCCTTGTAAGCTACCTGAGGAGCACCTACGTTTGCTTCTACATTGAACTCACGGAGCAGACGGTCTACGATGATCTCCAGATGCAGCTCGCCCATACCGGAAATGATGGTCTGACCAGTCTCCTGATTGGTGTGAACACGGAAGGTTGGGTCCTCTTCAGCAAGCTTTGCTAAAGCAACGCCCATCTTATCCTGACCAGCCTTGGTCTTAGGCTCGATTGCAATATCGATAACCGGCTCTGGGAATTCCATGGACTCCAGAATTACCGGATGCTGCTCGTCACAGATGGTATCACCAGTGGTGGTGATCTTAAATCCTACAGCTGCTGCGATATCGCCAGAATAAACCTTGTCAAGCTCGGCTCTCTTGTTTGCATGCATCTGCAGGATACGGCCTACACGCTCCTTCTTGCCCTTGGTGGCATTCAGAACGTAAGAACCAGAATTCATGGTACCGGAGTACACACGGAAGAATGCTAACTTACCTACGAATGGGTCAGTCATGATCTTGAATACCAGAGCGGAGAACGGCTCCTCATCAGAAGAGTGTCTCTCGATCTCATTGCCGTCTAAATCAACACCCTTGATAGCAGGGATATCGGTAGGAGCCGGCATGAATTCAAGGATAGCATCCAGTAACTTCTGAACGCCCTTATTCCGGTATGCGGTACCGCAGCAAACTGGGATTGCCTGGCAGGTGCAGGTAGCCTTTCTCAGTGCTGCCTTTAATGCGTCAACGGATGGCTCTTCGCCCTCCAGATATTCCATCATCAGATCATCGTCTAACTCGCAGATCTTCTCAACCAGCTCGGTGTGATACAGCTCTGCGTCGTCTGCCATATCCTCTGGGATATCAACGATGGAGATGTCCTCGCCCTTCTCATCATTGTAGATGTAGGCTTTCATTTCAAACAGGTCGATGATTCCCTTGAACTCATCTTCCTTGCCGATCGGCAGCTGTAAGCAGATCGCATTCTTGCCCAGACGGGTACGGATCTGGTCTACTGCGCCGTAGAAGTTTGCACCAAGGATGTCCATCTTATTGATGAATGCCATACGAGGTACATTGTAGGTATCAGCCTGACGCCATACGTTCTCAGACTGTGGCTCAACGCCGCCCTTAGCACAGAACACGCCAACAGCGCCGTCCAGTACACGAAGGGAACGCTCAACCTCTACCGTAAAGTCAACGTGTCCTGGGGTATCAATGATGTTGATACGATGCTCCAGAGCACCTGGCTTATTCTTGCAGTTTTCCTGTAAGGTCCAGTGACAGGTAGTAGCTGCAGAAGTAATGGTAATACCTCTTTCCTGCTCCTGCTCCATCCAGTCCATGGTAGCAGTACCTTCATGAGTATCACCGATCTTATAGTTAACACCAGTATAATAAAGGATACGCTCGGTCAATGTGGTCTTACCAGCATCGATGTGAGCCATAATACCGATATTCCTGGTTCTTTCCAACGGATATTCTCTTCCAGCCAAGGCTTTTTCCTCCTTAATAAGTTGTCAAAGCAGTCACAGAACCAATTAGAAACGGTAATGGGAGAATGCTTTGTTTGCCTCTGCCATCTTGTGCATATCTTCTTTCTTCTTTACAGATGCGCCGGTGTTGTTTGCTGCATCCATAATCTCGTTAGCCAGTCTCTCCTCCTGGGTCTTCTCGCCTCTCTTGCGGGAGTACAGGGTGATCCAGCGAAGTGCTAACGCCTGTCTTCTCTCAGGCTTAACCTCGATCGGTACCTGATAGGTAGCACCGCCGATACGCTTTGCCTTAACCTCTAATACAGGCATGATGTTGTTCATTGCTTCTTCGAATACTTCGATGGCATCCTTGCCGGTCTTCTCTGCGACACGGTTGAATGCGCCGTATACGATCTTCTGTGCAACACCCTTCTTACCGTCTAACATAATGTTGTTGATCAGCTTGGTAACAACCTTGTTATTGTAGATCGGGTCTGCCAGTACGTCTCTTTTCTGAGTATGTCCTTTACGTGGCACGTTACTTCCCTCCTTAATATGGTACGGAAATGGTTTCCGTATGCATTAGATCATAGGTACTCGCGGTTTAGATCCGGTTTTCTGCTATGGGCTCTCACCCTGCAAGCTTTCGGACTTTCAGCGCGTTCATGCTCGGAATCACCTTCGCGGTGATCAATGTCTATTTCCTGCAACCTACAGGTTCAATATCATCATTCCGGCATAATCCTATAATTTGTTACTGCGGTCTGAGATTACTTTTTAACTTTTGGTCTCTTAGCACCGTACTTGGAACGAGCCTGCTTTCTGTTAGCAACGCCTGCTGTATCCAAGGTACCTCTGATGATGTGGTATCTGGTACCTGGAAGGTCCTTTACTCTACCACCACGAATCAGAACTACGCTATGCTCCTGTAAGTTGTGACCCTCACCTGGGATGTAGCTGGTAACTTCGATTCCGTTAGAAAGACGAACTCTGGCGATCTTACGAAGTGCAGAGTTTGGCTTCTTAGGGGTAGCAGTCTTAACAGCGGTGCATACACCTCTCTTCTGTGGAGAAGAAAGATCAGTAGCCTTCTTCTGTAAAGAATTGAATCCCTTCTGAAGAGCAGGAGCGGTAGATTTCTTAACGCTGGTCTGTCTTCCCTTTCTAACTAACTGGTTAAATGTTGGCATTCTTTTCACCTCCTGTGATATTGACTGTGGTTGCTGTATTTGTCAGCTTTTTAGCGCACAAAAAAATGGTACATTTTTCGCACACCTTAATGATTATATCCATCCGATTTCATTCTGTCAAGGAATTTCTGTAAAGAATTCTTTGATTTTCTGCGGATTTCGGCAGTTTTTCTCTGTGAGATTGAGCTTTCCAATTAATTTCCAATTATTAACTGGGATTTTTTTCTATTTTTGTAGATATTTAATGGTTTCTATGGTATGATGAAGATGCCGATGACTCTTTCCGGCGGGAAGGAGGTGAATCGCTATGGAATTAATACATAATTTAATTGTGTCCGTTGCGGCAGGTATTATCAGTAACTATATCTGCAAATGGCTGAGCGGAGACAGGTAACAAACAGCCTGAGGACCTCACCTCTTAAAAAGGAAAAAACGAAAGCCCAGGGAGCAAGCACCTCCCTGGGTTTTCATTTTTGTGTTTTGTGGAATTAATACATAATTTTTACAGCTTCTATATTACTCTATTTTTTCAAAACGGTCAAGTGTTATTTTATGTCACCTGTAACCATAGAAATGGAATGAGTTCAAAAAATTGATTTTCGAATATAATCGTTTTTCAACTGTTCCATAAAAATTCTGCCTGCCAGCGTCATATCCCTGCTGTAAGTAATCCCGATTTCAACTGTCTGTTCCGGAATCAGAGGAAGAACTTTTACTTCACCGATTCGATCCTTACTATTGATATAATTATTCAAACCAATTCCAAGTCCAGCCTCCACCATCTGCCAGGACGCATGACTGTCCTTGGATTGGAGCTGTATATTTGGTGAAATTCCATACTTTTCTAATACAAGTGCATTATCCGTCACATATTCCGGATTTGAATCGATATAATTTTCCTTTGCAAATTCTTCAATCGGAACACCTTTCAGTCCTGCAAGCCGATGGTTCACCGGGACCCATGCCACCATAGGATCTTTGCGCAGTGGAAGCCACTCGTCCACTTCATCTCTGCGGCTGACGATTGCAATATCCAGCTTATGGTTCAATACCTTTTGGATCAGATCGGAACTGTATCCAGAGGATAATTCCATACGAATTCCTGGGTATTTTTCATGAAATGATTTTACACATTCCGCCAGCCATCGATAATATTCACTGTAGGCACTTCCAATTGTCACAGTTCCCACTTCCATGCCGCGGATTCTTGCCGCCATCTGGATACATTCCTCGTCACTTCGAATGTAATCCCGGATCACAGGAAGCATCTGTCTGCACTCTGCTGTCACAGAAATTCCTTCCTTTCTGCGTATCAGCAATTGAAATCCAAGGTCATCTTCCAGAGCGGCCATCATACGGCTGATACCAGAGGGAGTATACCCCATTTTATCAGCTGCTGCTGAAATACTTTTTTCTTCAATCACGCAAATCAATGCTCTTACTTTTTCAACGTCCAAATCTGTATCCTCTGTTCTTTGATTTTTTATCAAAGATTCCTTGATTTATTTTCGCTTTTCTTAAACAAGATATCATATTATGATGGAATTGTCAAATAAACAAAGAAACAGCATCCATAAATAAGGCAGTTTTAACAAATTCAATTTCACTCAAGCTGCATAAATGCGGTTTCTCAAAACAGCAAAAAATAGAATGAATGGAGGTCATTCAAATGAACAAAGAACAATTTATTAAACACTATGCGGTTCAGCGGAAGAACACAGTATCTCTGAAATGGGATCTTCTTGAACAGCGCTTTGGTGATCCGGATCTGATCCCCATGTGGGTCGCAGATATGGACTTCCGCACTCCAGAATGCATTACCGACGCTCTGCACCGCAGGGTAGCACACGGCGCGTATGGATATGCATACATACCAGAAAGTTACTACGAAGCATGTTTTAATTGGATGGAAAGCCGCTATGGATTCCGCCCCCGAAAGGAAATGCTTCGTCTGACAAACGGCATTGTTGCTTCTATGTATTATTTTGTAAATGCATATACGGAACCAGGCGATGGCATCATTATCAACACCCCGGTATATTACCCGTTTGCCGGCGCAATTAACGATTGCGGACGTAAGGTCGTGTCCTGTGATATGAACTACAAAGACGGACATTTCTCCATTGATTACGATAAATTTGAAAAAGATATTTTAGACAATGATGTGAAGATGTATTTTCTTTGCTCACCGCATAATCCCTGTGGCCGTGTCTGGACTGAGGATGAACTGGATCATGTTCTTTCCATCTGCCAAAAGCATAATGTTGTTGTATTTTCCGATGAAATCCATCAGGATTTCGTATATGGCAATCATAAACAGATCTGCGCGGCGGCAGTGTCCGGCGGAAAATATGCAGACAACCTGGTAATTGCATTTGCAGGTTCTAAAACCTTCAATATTGCAGCACTGGTACATGCAAATATCGTAATCCCAGGTGAAGCGCTCCGTGCAAAGTATGATGCTTATGCAGCACAGAACGTTCAGGCAGACTGGAATATCATGGGAATTACAGCTACCGAGGCAGGCTATGCAAATGGCGATGCTTATCTGGAAACATTAAAAGATGTGATCAACAGCAATTACCAGTACCTTAAGAAAGAATTGGCCAGCAAAGCGCCGGAAATCGTTGTATGCGATATGGAAGGAACCTATTTGCCCATGCTTGACCTGAGAAAAGTGATTGATGTTGCACATCCGACACAGAATCCCGTTGTCTTAAACGGCAAAGCACCGGTAAACTATGATGTATATGATTTTGTTCAGGTAAAGTGCCGTCTGGCAGTGGACTACGGGGAATGGTTTGGAGACAACTACAGTGGATTCTTCCGGCTGAACCTGGCTACAACACCGGAAACAATCAAAATCGTTGTTAATAACATTATAAATGCTTACAATGAAATCATGCACAAGTAATCGTTACCTTTGAGGGAAAGGATAAAAAAATGAAAGTTTTAAAAAATTATAAAGAGTCTCTCTTGCTCCTTGGCGGTATGCTGATCGGCGGTATCGTTGGCTGGATCGCAGGCCCGTCAATCAACGTGGTGAAACCCCTTGCAGACATGTTTCTGCATCTGATGTTTTGTATTGCGGTTCCTATGGTATTTGTATCGGTTGTTTGCTCCATCGCAAACCTGAAAGACGGCAAGGAAGCCGGAACCCTTCTTTCCTGGACAGCATTTTTCTTTGTTATAACAATTGTGATTGCTGCCATTGTATTTACGTTCTATTTTGGATTTCTGGATGCTGCAAAGGGCGCTGTTCTGGCAAATAATGCGGTAGCAGAAGAAATGCAGGAAATCCAGATTGATATCCTGGGACAGCTGACTGTATCCGATTTTAAAGATCTGTGGAGTATAAAGCAGCTGCTTGCCGTTGTAGTATTTGCACTGATCACCGGCTTCTCCATGAGATCTCTGGGGCAGACAGCCGAACCGGTACTGAAGGTTTTTAACAGCCTGAATGCCGTTATTTCAAAGTTTATCAGCACCATCATGAAGTTTGCCCCCATTGGCCTTGGATGCTACTTTGCAGTATTTATTGGTTCCAATGGTTCTGATACTGCAGGCCCGATGATGAAGCTTAGTATCGTTACCTGGGTTGGATCTTTTGTCTATCTGGCAATTGCTCATACGATTTATGCATTTCTCGCAGATGGCACCAGAGGTATCAAGACATTTTGGACTGCTATGATCGGCCCCTTCCTCACCGCTCTGGGAACCTGCTCCGGTGCTGCTTCTGTACCAGCAAATGTAGAAGCTGCCAAAAAGGCAGGCATTGATGATAAGATTTCCAGTATTGTTATGCCTCTTGGCTGCAACCTTCATAAAGAAGGAACTGCGATTATGGTTGCCATGACGGTATCCTTCGAGTGTGCACTTCTTGGTCAAAACTACTTTGATCCTCAGATTCTCGGAACCTGCATTCTGATGAGTATCATCTATCCGTTTGTAGCAGGAGCAATCCCCAGCGGCGGACCATTCCTTCTGTTCTCTGTATTCGGATGGCCGATGGAAACATTTGCAGCCGTGATGGCGCTTCATACAATTACCGATGCCCCCACAACCACAATCAACGTTGTCGGTGACCTGGCTGCAGGTATGCTGATTGAAAAACAGGTCAAAAAGGCAAAGGCAAAATCCAGCAGCTGATTGTACCAGAATTCATTCTTTTTGCCGTAATGCCATTCAAAATATTATTCTTAGAAGAACAAAAAATGCGGGAGTCATTCACAGACAGTTGTTTCAATCTGCCTTTTGTGGTAAATTAATGTATAGTTGTTTCAATTTCTATTTTGATCATTTTAGGACAAAGGAGAACAAACTATGGATGTCAATGAAAAAGCATTACAGCTTCACTATGACTTAAAAGGAAAGATTGAAGTCATTTCCCGCAAGCACATCACTACCAGAGAGGATCTGTCTCTGCTGTACACCCCAGGTGTGGCCGAGCCATGCCGCCAGATCGCAGCAGACTATGAGAAATCCTTCCAGCTCACCCGCCGCTCCAACCTGGTGGCGGTTATTACAGACGGTACCGCCGTTCTGGGACTTGGCGATATCGGCCCTGCTGCAGGTATGCCGGTTATGGAAGGAAAATGTGCCCTGTTTAAGGAGTTTGCCGATGTAGATGCATTCCCCATCTGCATCGATTCCAAGGATACCGATACCATCGTCAACACCATCGCCCTGATCTCCAAAAGCTTCGGCGGCATCAACTTAGAGGACATCGCCGCTCCCAGATGCTTTGAGATCGAGCGCCGCTTAAAAGAAGTCTGCGACATTCCGGTATTCCACGATGATCAGCACGGCACTGCCATCGTAGTTGCCGCTGCCCTGATCAACGCCATGAAGGTGACCGGCAAGGAGATGGGCAAGATGCGGATCGTAATCAACGGAGCCGGAGCTGCCGGAATTGCGATTGGAAAGCTTCTTATTAGTATGGGCTTCGGCAATGTGATCATGTGCGATATCAATGGTATTATCTGCGAGGGTGACCAGGGATTAAATTCCGGACAGGAGGAGATCTCCCATATCAGCAATTTAAATAAGGAACACGGACTGCTGGCTGACGCATTAAAGGGCGCTGACGCCTTCGTAGGGGTATCCCGCCCTGGTCTGGTAACAAAGGAAATGGTTGCCACTATGAATAAGGGAATTGTATTCGCCATGGCCAACCCGGTTCCGGAGATCATGCCGGAGGAGTCTAAGGCAGGCGGCGCTGCGGTTATTGGTACCGGACGCTCCGACTATCCCAACCAGATCAACAATGTACTTATCTTCCCCGGCATCTTTAAGGGAGCGCTGTCGGTCCGCGCAAAGGAAATCACCGAGTCCATGAAGCAGAGAGCTGCTTACGCCATTGCAAGTATGATTCCGGATGAGGAGTTAACTGCGGAGAACATTATTCCATCCGCTCTGGATAAATCCGTGGCAGATGTGGTGGCAAAGGCTGTGGCAGAAACCGCCATTGAAGAAGGAATTGCACGGGTGAAGCCGGAATAATGGAATGTCAGCAAAATATTTTAGGTATTTACCGTTTATCTAAATTTTTTTCAGATTTTTAGCCGTATCCTATTGCATCCTAGCAGCATTTGGTCTACAATAGAGATACAAAAACAAGATAAGCGTGAAAACGCAAAGCAGCTGCAATCCAAGAACCTTTGCGTAGATCTGCAAACCAGACAGGAGGAGTTTAACATGAAGAAAGTATATGCAACTACCAATGCACCAGGAGCAATCGGACCGTATTCCCAGGCAATCCAGGCTGGAAACATGGTATTCGTATCCGGTCAGCTTCCAATCGACCCAGCTACCGGAGCATTTGCCGGCGACGACATTAAGTCCCAGACCCGCCAGTCCCTGACCAATATCAAGAACATCCTGGCAAGCGAGGGCGTTGACATGAGCCAGGTGGTTCGTGTCGGTGTATTCTTAAAGGACATGAACATGTTCGGTGATATGAACGGGGTATACGGAGAGTTCTTTGAGAAGGATTATCCGGCCAGAGCAGCCGTAGAGGTAGCACGCCTGCCGAAGGATGCTTTAGTTGAGATCGAGGCAGTTGCCTGCGTAGAATAATGACCAGCAAAAATCCCGCTTTGCTCCATGTGCAAAGCGGGATTTTTATATTTCTCTCATTTACCATGATCATTTATGATCTTTGGATCATTTCTGATTCTTATACCTCGAAGATCAGATCGCCGTAGCTTGGCATCGGCCATAATTCCTTATCTACGATCATCTCCAGCTTATCGATCGGTGCACGTAAGGCTGCCATAGCCGGAACTACCTCATCATGGTAGAACACAGCCTGAGCGCGGCCCTCTTCCATTCCGCATGCCTTATCATCGATCTCAACCAGATTTGCCAGAGCCACCTTTGCCTCGCTTAACAGATCAGAGCTTTCCGTAAGCAGCTCGGTCTGAACGCTTACATCAGCAACCGGGCATGCAGATTTTACTGCATTGATGGACTGTGCCAGCTGGGTGGTGTATTTGATTACAGCCGGGATAAACTGCTTGCCAGCCATATCGATCATAGTCTTTGCCTCAATGTTGATCACCTTGGAGTAGGTCTCATACTCGATCTCTGCACGGGATTCCAGCTCAGCCTTGGTGTATACGCCGAACTCCTCAAACAGCTTCACTGCCTTGTCAGTGGTCAGAGCCGGGATAGAATCTACCATGGACTTGATGTTTGGAAGACCTCTCTTCTCAGCCTCCTCTACCCATGCATCGGAATAACCGTTGCCGTTGAAGATAATTCTTCTGTGAGCAGCCAGCATTTCCTTGATCATATCATGAACAGCCAGGTCGAAGTCCTCTGCCTTCTCCAGCACATCTGCCGCTTCCTTAAATGCCTCGGCAACGATAGTATTCAACACAACATTTGGAGAGGAAATGGAGTCTGCGGAGCCTACCATACGGAACTCAAACTTATTTCCGGTAAATGCAAAAGGTGAGGTTCTGTTGCGGTCGGTGGCATCCTTATCCAGATCCGGCAGGGTAGCTACGCCGGTCATCAGCTTGCCGCCCTGCTTGGAGTGAGTTGCCTCACCGGTGCTGCAAAGCTGATCGATTACATCCTCAAGCTGCTCGCCTAAGAAGATGGAGATGATAGCTGGCGGTGCCTCGTTAGCGCCTAATCTGTGATCATTTCCTACATCGGCTGCGGACTGTCTTAACAGATCAGCATGAACATCCACTGCCTTTAAGATGCAGGCCAGAACCAGGAGGAACTGGATATTTTCGTGAGGAGTCTCACCTGGGTTTAACATATTGATGCCGTCATCGGTGGTGATAGACCAGTTGTTGTGCTTACCAGAACCGTTCACACCGGCAAATGGCTTCTCATGCAGCAGACATGCCAGACCATGGCGTCCTGCCACCTTCTTTAAGGTCTCCATAACCATCTGGTTGTGGTCAACTGCCAGGTTTGCCTCTGCGTAGATGGGAGCCAGCTCGTGCTGTGCAGGAGCTACCTCATTGTGCTGGGTCTTGGCGGATACGCCTAACTTCCACAGCTCCTTATTCACCTCGTTCATGAAGGAACCGATTCTCTCCCGGATGGTGCCGAAGTAATGGTCATCCATCTCCTGTCCCTTTGGAGGCATTGCACCGAATAAAGTACGTCCGGTGTAGATTAAATCCTTACGCTGTAAATATTTTGCACGGTCTACCAGGAAGTACTCCTGCTCCGGTCCTACGGAAGGAGTTACCTTCTTGGAGGTGGTATTGCCGAATAACCGTAAAATTCTTAATGCCTGCTGGTCAATCGCCTGCATGGAACGCAGCAGCGGTGTCTTCTTATCCAGCGCCTCGCCGGTATAAGAACAGAATGCGGTAGGAATGCAAAGGGTCACTCCGGTGGCATCTTCCTTTAAGAATGCCGGGGAGGTGCAGTCCCATGCAGTATATCCTCTCGCCTCAAAGGTAGCACGTAAGCCGCCGGATGGGAAGGAGGAGGCATCCGGCTCGCCCTTTACCAGCTCCTTGCCGGAGAACTCCAGCATCACCTTGCCTGTCGTGTCTGGTGCGGAAATGAAGGAATCATGTTTCTCTGCGGTAACGCCGGTCAATGGCTGGAACCAGTGAGTGTAGTGGGTTGCTCCACGCTCTACTGCCCATTCCTTCATCGCCTGAGCGACGGAATCCGCGATGCCCGGCTCCAGCTCCGTTCCTTCTACGATGGTCTTTCTCAGTTTCTTGTAAACGCTCTTTGGTAAGCGCTCTCTCATAACTGCGTCATTAAACACATTCTCGCCGAAGATCTCGGCTACGTTTACTGTCTCGCTCATAGATTTTTCCATCCTCTCTCAATTATCTCTGCCGCGCCAAGCGCGTCCCTTCTGCCTGCTGCCCATGATATTCTACCTGCTTCGCTTAAAAATGTAAAGCAAAAATCAGAAAACTTTTATTTCTTTCACATGGGATATGGCTATGTCTCTGATTTTTCATTAAAAAGTTAACTTTTATTCCAAAAGCTTGCTTTTTTAATACGTGTGCATGATAAATCCGGTCCAGCTGGAAAAGGTTAAACAAATGCATCTCCTCAGGAATCAGAAAAGGCGCTCTCTCCAATGAGAGAACGCCTTCGTTCGTAATTAAAATAAACCATTTCCTGCAAAAAAGCAAGTGTTTTTTTCAAATTTTTAAAATTAATCCATCAAGCCTTGTTAGCGGAGCCGAACAGCTCGATCTTCTCGCGAACGGTAGCCTTGATTGCCTCGAAGCCAGGAGCTAATAACTTTCTTGGGTCATAGCCCTTGCCCTGCTGATCCTTGCCTGCCTCGATGTACTCGCGGGTTGCTGCTGCAAAGGAGAGCTGGCACTCGGTATTTACATTGATCTTGGCAACGCCTAAGCTGATGGCCTTCTTGATCATATCCTCCGGAATACCGGTACCGCCGTGCAGTACTAATGGCATGTCGCCTACTTTCTCGTTAACAGCTGCCAGAGTCTCAAAGCTTAAGCCTGGCCAGTTAGCCGGATACTTGCCATGGATGTTGCCGATGCCTGCTGCCAGCATGTCTACGCCTAAATCAGCGATCATCTTGCACTCATTCGGATCTGCACACTCTCCCATGCCTACTACGCCGTCTTCCTCGCCGCCGATGGAGCCAACCTCAGCCTCGATGGATAAGCCCAGCTTATGAGCAACGTGAACCAGCTCGGTGGTCTTCTCTACGTTCTCAGCGATCGGATAATGAGATCCGTCGAACATGATGGAGGAGAAGCCAGCCTTGATGCACTTATAGCATCCGTCATAGGTGCCGTGGTCTAAGTGAAGTGCTACCGGAACGGTGATATTCAGCTCCTGGATCATAGCCTTAACCATGGCTGCTACGGTGCCGAAACCGGTCATGTATTTGCCAGCGCCCTCAGATACGCCTAAGATAACCGGAGACTTCATCTCCTCAGCGGTTAACAGAACAGCCTTGGTCCACTCTAAGTTGTTGATGTTGAACTGGCCTACTGCATACTTTCCTTCTCTTGCCTTCTGAAGCATTTCTTTTGCGGAAACTAACATGTCAATACCCTCCTATGGAATAAATTTATTTGTTGTAATCAACGCAATGTCCCTAACGTTCATTATAGCGTATTTCATGGAAAAATGAAAGAGGAAATCGGGGTTGGTTGAAAATAATACAATATTTTAAATACCAAGGATATCGGCTACTTCCGCTTTCATGGTATCTACGTCGCATTCCCGGTTATGACGGATCGGGGCATGGCGGATCTCCTCTACCGCTCTCGGCACCGGGATCCCAGAGAGATCGCTCATCTCATCGATCAGGGCAAATTCTTCCTTGGAGGACTGATCGCCGGCTATGGCTTCCATAACGCTGTGGGAGAACTTGTATGGGCTGGCGGTGGAAGCAATCACCGTCCTGGTTGTGTCGCCGGTAGCTTCTGCATACTTTTTATAGACTGCGGAAGCAACGCCGGTGTGGGTGTCCATCAGGTAACCAGTATCATCGAAGACACGCTTGATCTCAGCGGCATCCTCAGCCTGAGTGGCGTAGCCGCCCCAGAAGTCTGCCATCTTTTCTTTCATTTCTGGTGTGACGGTATAGCTTCCCTTGGTTCCAAGCTCTGCCATCAGTGCTGCGTTCTTCTTGGCATCGCAGCCGGCGCTTAAGTAGATCAGGCGCTCTAAGTTGCTGGAGATTAAAATATCCATGGATGGAGAGTTGGTCAGGATGAACTTACGGTTCCGGTCGTAGGTTCCGGTGGTGAAGAAATCGTACAATACCTTGTTGTCATTGGAGGCGCAGATCAGTTTTTTAATCGGCACACCCATCTGCTTTGCAAAGTACGCTGCCAGAATATTGCCGAAGTTTCCGGTAGGAACTACCACGTTGATCTCATCGCCCATGGTGATCTCCTGGTTATCCAGAAGCTTTGCGTAGGCATAGACATAGTAAACTACCTGGGGTACCAGACGGCCGATGTTAATGGAATTAGCGGAAGAGAACTGGAAGCCTTTTTCTGCCAGCTCCGCCTTAAATGCTTCGTCCCCGAACAGCTTCTTAACTCCGGTCTGGGCATCATCAAAATTGCCGTGGATGGCTACAACACAGGTGTTTTCTCCCTTCTGGGTCCGCATCTGCAGCTCCTGCACCCGGCTGACGCCGTCCTTTGGATAGAATACGATGATCCGGGTTCCAGGAACATCGGCAAAGCCGGCCATCGCTGCCTTTCCGGTGTCGCCGGAGGTGGCGGTAAGGATGACGATCTCCTTATCCGCATGGTTCTTCTTAGCTGCGGTGGTCATCAGGTGGGGAAGGATGGAAAGAGCCATATCCTTGAAGGCGATGGTGCTTCCGTGGAACAGCTCCAGATAATAAGCGCCGTCTGCCTTTGCCAGCGGCACGATCTCTTCCGTGTCAAATTTGCTGTCATAAGCCTTTGCAATGCAGTTTTTTAATTCCTCTTCCGTATAATCGGTGAGGAACAGCTTCATAACCTCATATGCGGTCTCCTGGTAGCTCATGGAGGCCAGCTTTTCTAAGGATACATCCAGCTTCGGGATCTGAGTGGGCATAAATAAGCCGCCGTCTTCTGCCAGTCCCTGAAGGACAGCCTGAGAAGCGGTAATGCCTTTCTGCCCGCCTCTGGTGCTCTGATACGATAATGTCATGGTCATATTCCTTTCTTTCTGATCCGGCAGAAGCCGGAAACAATTTTTCCAGTACTATTCGGGGAAAGTTTAGCATATTTTAATTTGGCATGCAACAAAAAGCGAAAAATTTAGCTTGACTTTTCCCGAGAAAGCGCCTATAATGCGAACCATCAATTTCAGCAGCAATGCTGAGCAAACGCAAAACAGCAAAGACGCTTAAGGATTTTCCTCCTTATGCGTCTTTTTTCATTTTCAGAGAGGTGAATAATATGCCGGATATGGTAAAAGTAGAACATTTAAAAAAGAATTTTGGCGACCTTGAGGTACTGAAGGATATCAGCCTGACCGTAAAGGAAGGCGAGAAGCTGGTCATCATCGGCCCCTCCGGCTCCGGCAAATCCACCTTTATTCGATGCATCAACTATCTGGAGGAGCCCACAGCAGGGACGATCACCATTGCCGGGACTCCGGTGACCCGGAAGAATCATCTGGATATGGCAAAAAAATATTCTTCCATGGTATTCCAGCAGTTTAATCTGTATCCTCACCTGACCGTGCTGGATAATCTGACCCTGGCCCCCATCCGGCTGCAGCGTGTGCCGAAGGCAGAAGCCTGTGCCAATGCGCTGAAATGCCTGGAACGGGTCGGATTAAAGGAGAAGGCCGGAAATTATCCGGTCCAGCTCTCCGGCGGCCAGCAGCAGCGTGTGGCCATCGCAAGGGCCTTGTGCACCAAGCAGCCCCTGATCTTATTTGACGAGCCTACCTCCGCCCTGGACCCGGAAATGGTGCAGGAGGTTTTAAACGTTATGGTGGAGCTGGCTCACGAAAACATTACCATGATCTGCGTCACCCACGAGATGGGCTTTGCCCGCCAGGTGGCCGACCGCGTTATCTTTATGGACGGCGGCTACATTCTGGAGGAAGGAACGCCGGAGCATTTCTTTGAAGCTCCGGAGCATGAGAGGACCAAGGCATTTTTAAGCAAGATCCTTCATTAACGAAACCGGTCTGCCGCGCAGATCTGGAATGACTCACAATCTATGTTCCTGATACGAAAAGGATCCTGAAACGCCCTGGCGTTCCTGCCTAGAAAGCGTTTCCGCTGTAAGACCCTTTCCGTTTTGGATCAAGCTGCAAAACTGCTTGCATATCATTTTCAATGAGGAGGAAACCATTATGAAAAAGAATGTATTATCCCTGGCACTGGCTGCTGTGATGGCTCTGTCCCTGTCTGCCTGCGGTTCCGGCTCTTCCGAAACCACTGCTGCCCCTTCCGCAGAAACTGCCGCTGCTGCAGATACCACCGCTGCAGAAGGCTCCGGGAGCGCCCCGTCAGAGGCTGCTCCATCTGGCGATATCCCTGCAGATGTGCAGAAGATCATTGACCGGGGCGTATTAAAGGTAGGATGTAAATCCGATATTCCGAAATTCAGCCTGCAGAACACCGCAACCGGCGAATATGAAGGTTTTGAAGACGATCTGGCTTACGAGATTGCAGGCGATATCTTCGGCTGCACCGCCGATGAAGCGAAGGAAAAGAAGCTGGTGGAATTCCAGGGCGTAACGGCAAAGACCAGAGGGCCGCTGCTGGAAAACGGTGAGATCGACCTGGTAATCGCAACCTTCACCATCACCGATGAGCGGAAGGAAACCTATAATTTCTCTACCCCATATTATACCGATGCTGTAGGCCTGCTGGTAAATAAGGATTCCGGCATCAACTCCATCGAAGATCTGGACGGCAAGATCATTGGTGTAGCACAGTCTTCCACTACTAAGGACGGCTTTAAGGCTTATGTAGAAGAAAAAGGATTAACGGTAAATCCCGAATTCCAGGAGTTTGACGGTTATCCCGCACTGGCACAGGCCCTGGCTACCAAGCAGATTGACTGCTTCTCGGTAGACCGTGCGATCCTGGCCGGATATGTGAATGACTCCAACCAGATCCTGGAGGACCGTTTTGCCGAGCAGGATTACGGTGTTGCCTCTGCAAAGGAAAATACCGGTCTGGCTGACCTGGTTGAGAGCAAAGTAACCTCCATGCTTTCTGACGGTTCCATGAAAGCGCTTCAGGATGAATGGGGCCTGCAGTAACCTAAACAGACAGCTGATGATCCGGCAGCAGAGCATACTGCACCACTTAAGGAAAGGAACATTGTCATGATAAAAGGACTTTTTGACGGGAAACGCTGGCTGGCCTTGTGGAAGGCGATTCCAGAATATTATGTGCCTGGATTTTTTATGACCCTGAAGATCGCAGTGGCAGGCCTGGCGGTCGCCCTGATCCTGGGCATTCTCTTCGGCACCTTTTCTACCATGAAGTGGAAGCCGGCTAAGCTTCTCTCCCGCATCTATGTAGAATTTATCCAGAACACGCCTCTGGCCCTGCAGGTACTGTTCTACTACTCCGTTCTGCCCATGCTGTTTTCCAGCTCCGGCTTCCGGATCCCCAAATTTGTTCTCGGCGTGATCGGCGTAGGCATCTATCACGGAGCCTATATCTCCGAAGTGATCCGAACAGGAATTGAGGCGATCCCCAAGGGTCAGTCCGAGGCCGCCCAGTCCCAGGGCTTTTCCTACATCCAGACCATGTCCTACATTATCCTGCCTCAGACCATCCGGATCATCATGCCGCCTCTGGCAAACCAGGCATTGAATCTGGTGAAAAATACCTCTATTCTGGCAATGGTAGCCGGCATGGATCTGATGTACTATACAGACTCCTGGGGCTCCGAGCGGGGCTTCTTCGCACAGGCTTACTTTACCAGCGCCCTGCTGTATTTCATCATCTGCTTCCCGTTAGCAAGACTGGCGCGCTACCTGGAGATCCGTTCCATGCGCCTTCCGGCGCCGAAAAAAATCGTGTTTGAGGAGGACGGCGTATGTTAAATTTATTTCAGCAGATATTCACCTATGCTAATGTGACCTTTATGTTCAAAGGTCTGGGCATGACTGTGGCCATCGCTGTCCTGGCAACCATTATCAGCATGTTTTTCGGAACGCTGCTGGCGCTGATCCGCACCTATGCCTCCGGGAAATTCAAATGGACTGCCAGCCTGGTAGCCGCCTACACCGAATTTTTCCGCTGTACCCCTAACCTTCTGTGGATCCTCTGGATCTACTTCACCGTAAAGGGCAACAAGATCGCCGTTTCCGTCTTTGCCATCTCCCTGTTTACCTCCGCGGTAATGGCAGAGATCTTCCGCGGCGGCTTAAATGCCATCCCAAAGGGACAGTTTGAGGCTGCCCAATCCCAGGGCTTTACCTTCCTTCAGACGCTGTGGTATATCGTCCTTCCCCAGACCTATAAAAAGGTTATCCCCGCCCTGCTGAGCCAGGTAATCACCATCATCAAGGACACCTCCTTCTTAAAGATGGTAGATGTGACGGAATTTATGCGGAACTGCGCTGTGGTTATGGGCAGCATCTATGATGTCCGCGGAATGCTGATGCTGTTTGCCTTCGAAGCCATCTGCTACTTTACCGTCTGCTTTACCTTAAGCTGCGTGGTACGAGCGTATCAGAAAACCATCGTCACAGCATAAGGGAGAATGATTGGCGCCGCAGTCCGAAGGCGGCAGAATGGAGAATGTTATGGAAAAATATATCATTACGATCACAAGAGAATTCGGAAGCCTGGGGCGTCCCATCGCCCGCTCCTTGTCAGAAAGGCTGGGCATTGAATTTTATGACCGGGATATTGTGGAGCATGTTTCCAAACAGTTAAATCTTCCGGTCTCCCAGATCAGCGAGGCGGAGGAGAAATCTCACCACCGCCTGTTCTCCCACATGTTTCCTCTGGGCACAGACGAGGAATACATTCAGGACATGATCTTTGATGTGCAGAAGGATATCATCCTGGATCTGGCTGACCGGTCCAGCTGCATCATTGTGGGACGCTGCTCCGACTACCTGCTGCAGAATGAAAAAAATGTGATCAATATCTTCATCTATGCACCTTACGCCAAGCGGCTGGAAAACTGCGTCAATATTCTGGACATGACAGAAGATCAGGCAAAGCGGATGATCATGAGTGTAGACAAGGCAAGAAACGCTTACCATAAGAAATACGCCGGCTATCTGCCTGGCGATTTCCGTCATAAGCAGCTGATGATCGACTCCTCTCTGCTGGGCGTAGAAGGAACAGCCGAACTGATCGCAGACGTGGTTCGAAAGAAATTTGGGGGAAATCTTTGACATGATACGGTAGCTATTGATAAAATGGACATGATTCAGCCGAAAGGCAAATCATGTCCATTTTAAAAATATGAAGGGAGCTTTCCTATGAAATATGAGCATACCGTCTGGGGCACTTTTGTAAGCCGCCCAAACCGTTTTATTGCAAAGGTGCTAATCAACGGCAGGGAAGAAACCTGCCATGTGAAAAATACCGGCCGCTGCCGGGAGCTTCTGGTGCCCGGCGCCCGGCTGGTGCTGGAGCACCACCCGGATGCTGAGACAAAGGGCAGAAAAACCAGCTATGATGTTATCGGTGTCTGCAAAGAGCATGCCGGAAACCGGGATGAAACCCTGCTGATCAACATGGACTCCCAGGCGCCCAACGAAGCCGCCTGGGAGTGGGTTTGCGCCGGAGGGCCGGCACCGAAGATCACACAGATCCGCCGGGAGGTCACTTATGGAAACTCCCGCTTCGATCTGGCCTTTCTCCTGAATGGCCATCAGGCCTTCATGGAAGTAAAAGGCGTCACCCTGGAGCGTCAGGGCATTGCCGCCTTCCCGGATGCCCCCACCCAGCGGGGAATAAAACACCTGGAGGAGCTGGCGGCCGCCTCCCGACAGGGAATCCCATGCTTTCTCCTGCTGGTGATCCAAATGAAGGGAATTACCAGCTTTCGCCCAAACATGGAGACCCACCCGGAATTCGGCCATGCCCTGGCACAGGCAAAGAAGGACGGCGTCACAATCCTGGCCTATGATTGTCTGGTGACAGAAACTGAGATGGCGATCGACCAGCCGGTCCCGGTTGATCTGACGGAAGTGCTGCCGGTTTCCTGATCCGTCACCTTTTTGCTCTTTCTTCATATTTTATAGCAATAAGAAAAAGCGGGGCATTACCTTGGTTATTCCATTAAATTATATCAAGCGGAACCAAACTGCCCAGATCGTCTGGATGGCGCTGCCCTCTGAAACCGAGCGCCGTCTTGCCGCTCTGGGCTTTGTGCCAGGCGAAACACTCTCCTGTGTCCTGCGGGGACCCGGCAGCAGCATGTCCGCTTACCGGGTCCAGGGCAGGGTCATCGCTCTGCGAAGCACAGATGCCAATCAGATCCTGGTGAAGGTTCTGGATGATATCCGTGAGAATTAGTAGTCTGCGCGAACCTTTACCACGATTTTCCGCACCGGAACGCCTTCCCGTACAGCGCAGCGCGGCTTATGTCCGTCAGTTGGAGCAATGATCATACAGTCGCCTGGTCTCAGCTCAACGAAGGTCTGATCCTGCTGGCTGATTCCGCCGTATAAGTACATTTCATCCTCCACATTGTAGGGCTGCTTGTGGTGCATTGCGGTAGCCGGGCAATAGCCGATCTTCTCTTCACCAGTTACAACATAGTGTACATCAAAATAGATCTTGTGGGTCTCCCAGAAGCGTCTGTCCTCCGGCTCTGTCACATAATCCTGCACCTGGGCATATACATTGTCGCCATCGATGGGATACTCCCCTGCCGGCAGGTCTGCCAGATCCGTGCGATGTAAAAACTCGTAAGCCAGCTTAAACTTTGGTGCCAGGTAGTCAATTTTCTCCAGTTCAGATAATGCAGATGTGTTCATTGTAAAATCCTCCATTTTCTTTTTTTATTTTAAATTTTAATTACTGCAATCAAATTACTCTGCCTTTGCCGCCTCGGCTGCTGCCAGAAATGCATCCACCAGCACTTCATTATTTACCGTGTTCTTAACAATATCGATCATGCCGGAGGTTCTCTCTGCCAGAGCCTCTCTCATACCGTCGATCTCATCAAAATCGATAAACTCCATGCCATTATTGATCAGATTATTTTTATAGCTGTCCAGCTTCTTATCGCACTCATCAAATGCCATCTGCTCAACCTCAGCGCAGGTCTCATCGATCATCTTCTGATACTCTGCAGGCATGGAATCATAGGTGCTGGTTCCGATATTGACAGAAATGGTATGATAGATATGGTTGCTGTTGGTGAAATACTTCTGTACCTCATAAAATTTATTGGTGTCAATAATATCATACGGATTCTCCTGGCTGTCGATCACGCCCTGCTGCAGACTTAAATACAATTCTGAGAAATCAATGGGAGTGGGATTGGTTCCCAGCATCTTCCAGGCCTCTACCTGATCCTGATTGGTCAGGGTACGGATGTTTAATCCTTTAAAGCTGTCTGGTCCGGTGATCTCCTTGTTGGTAGACAGGCAGCGGAAGCCCTGATCTGCTAAAAGCACCAGTTTCATATTGCTCTTTTCAAAGCCTGCATTCAGCTCCTTCCGCACCGTTTCATCGGCAAAGGTCTTTCTGGCCTGCTCTACATTGTCAAACATAAACGGAAGGTTTACGATTGAGGTTTCCGGTACATTATTTACCAGTGCATGCAGTCCGGAGATCAGGAATGTGAGATCTCCTTCTTGGCAGCTGGTTACCATATCGCTCTCGGAACCTAACTGTCCGCTGGGGTAAATATTGACCGTCAGATTGCCGCCGCTCTTTTCCTCCAGCTTTGCCTTCATCTGCTCCGCCACATAATTCATCAGAGAATCACTGTTATTGTTATGGCCGATGCTTAAGGTCATTTTCGGCAGATCTGCAGCTGCCGCATTGCCGCCCTCTGTCTGCCCCTCTGCTGCAGGCGCAGCCACAGCAGCTGCAGTTGTGGCTGCAGAGCTTCCCCCATCAGAGCCGCAGGCGCAGAGAGAGCATCCCAGCAGGGCTGCTGTTAAAATGGTTGCTAATGTTCTTTTTTTCATGATGATAAATCTCCCTTCTTAAAATAGTGATATGAAATGCAGGTGAAACCAGTTTTATGAAACCAGCAGCAGGCTGATGCCTGGTATAAAGGTGATCAGCAGCAATGCCAGGAAGAATACGCCGATGGCAGGCATTGCCTTTTTCGCAATGGACATAGGCGGAATCTTGGTCAGGGTACTTGCCACATACAGATTGACTCCTACCGGCGGAGTGACAAAGCCGATGGCCAGATTCACCACCATCAGAATACCAAAATGCATGGGATTCACCCCAACTGCCTGAACGATCGGCAGAAGGATCGGAGTAAGGATCAGGATCGCCGGACCGGTATCCATGATCATGCCTACAAACAGCAGCAGCAGATTCACCATCAGAAGCAGCGTGATCTTATTCAGTCCCAGACTTCCTACCCAGGCTGCAACCATTTGAGGCGCCTGCAGAATGGCAAGTACCCGGCCGAAGCCAGATGCTGCACTTACAATAAATACCACCGGCGCGTAGGTTTTTACTGCCTCCACAAACACAGGAACCAGAGATTTTATATCCAGCGTCCGGTATACAAACAGGCTGATGATCAGGGAATATACAACCGAAAGCACCGCTGCTTCCGTTGGTGTTACAATTCCGGAATAAATGCCGCCCAGGATGATAACCGGACTCATCAGCGCCCAGAAGCTGTTCATAAACAGCTTTCCGAAGCCGCCCTTCTTGATCTCTGAAACCTGTTCCCGGATCTTAACCTTATCCTCACCCTTAAGCTTGCAGTATACAAAGGCATATACCATCAGAAGGCCGCCGATCATTAATCCAGGCAATACCCCGGCAATGAACATGGAGCCCACCGATTCGCCGCTGCTCATGCAGTACATAATAATCGGAATGCTGGGCGGGATAATTACACCAAGGCCGCCGGAAATCGCCACCAGAGATGCAACAAAGGTGATATCATACCCCATGCTTACCAAAATGGGAATGGTCATGGTTCCAACTGCCGCTGTGGTAGCCGGCGCAGAGCCGGAGATGGCTCCGTAAAACAGGCAGGTCACAACAACCGCACAGGGCATACCGGCCGTAACATTACCCAGGAAATAAGCAAATACATCAAAGATCTTTTTTGACACACCGCCCCGCGCCATAACCACACCTGACAGCACAAACATGGGAACCGCCAGCAGCGGAGTGCTTTCCAGGCCGCCGATCATCTGACGGATCACAAACGCGAAATTTGCCGGAACGGTTGGATCCATCACCGCCGGAAACAGGCTGATGCAGAGCAGTACAACACCCACCGGGACTGCCAGGATCAGCAGAACCACCATCAGTGCAAACAGAATCGCCAGCATATTAATCCTCCTCTCCTTTATTTCGGATTCCTTTTACCACTTCCTCCAGCATTCGGATCGAAGAAAGCAGGAAGCCAACGGCTGCCGCCGCAAAAACCCACTTTCTTGAAATCGGGATAGCCGTTCCCTTCTGGGTAATCGTAGGGATAATCCCGATGGATACCTTTGTCAGGATCACAAACAGGATCAGCATCGCCCCGTCCATGATCACCCCGATCCATCTCTGCATTGACTTCGGCAGCAATACCATAAAAAGATCTGTTTTCATGGCAGAATGGTAATGGATGGTGTAGCTTAAGCTGAGAAATCCTGACCAGATAAACAGATACCGGCATAATTCTTCAGACCATGCAAGAGAATTTCCCAAAACCTTTCTGAAAATAATCTGCGCTGTCAGAATCACCACCATGACTGCGAGGACCGCCGTCATCAGCACTTCTTCAAAATGATCATCCAGCCACTTTAAAATTTTCATGTTTTTCCTCCTTTTCCTGTACTTTTTGGTTTTGATTACGCAATCGATTTCTTACTATGTTTCGAATTATATCAGAGGTTTTTATGGTTGTAAATATCACTTTTGTCTAATATTTTTAGAGATTTATTGTATACTTTTACTATATATTTCTTCCTTGCAATTTCGATATTACGAAATCCATTTCGTTCATAGTAAAAGAAAAAACAGGCTATTCGACTGGAACTTTCCATCTATAACCTGTTTCTTTCTTATGAGCTCTGCCGCTCAATAATATCGGTAAACAACATGATCTTATGGGTTACCCGCTCCTTCTCCAGGGCCCGCAAAAGGATGCCGGAAGCATTCTGACTGACCTCAACTAATTTATTGTCCAGGGTGGAAAGGCTGGGCCTGCTGATCTTTCCAAACAAAGTATTGTCGATTCCAATGACTGCCACATCCTCCGGAACCTTCCTGCCCATCTCCTCCAGCCCCATGATCCCGCCGATGGCCAGAAGATCCACCGAGTAGATAATCCCCTCTGTCTCCGGGCGCTCCGCCAGGATCGTTCTGGTCAGCTCTTTTCCCCGCTCCAGCATCAGCTCCGGATCAAAGTCACTGGGATTTCCGTAATAAACCGGAATGTCCTTTTCTTCCGCCCCCAGTGCTTTCATTCCCTCAAGAAAGCCATCCTTTTTCCGCTCATTTGCCGGACTTGGGGTGTCCACTACAAACACCAGCCTTCTCCTGCCCTTTCCGGCCAGCAGCTCTACGCAGCTTTCAACCCCTCCCCTTTCATCGATCAGGATCCCATACACATTGGGGAGATTCAGATATCCATTGACAATTACCACCGGCACATCAGAGAGGTGGCTGCGTATCGCCTCTTCCACCTGCGGAATGCAGAACATAGAGCCCATTAAAATCACGCCCTCTACCCGCCGCTGCTCCAACAGCTTGATAAATTCCACCTTCCGCTCTACATCATGCCCGGTGCTCAGGGCAATGCAGGTATATCCATGCTTCATCAGCTCCTGCTCTACCACGTAGGTAGACTCGGTGTGGTGGGACATCCGGATATCCTCCATCAGGATCCCAATGATCTTTGTAGACTGCATCACCAGACCCCGGGCTGCCTCATTAGGCGTGTAATTGTACTGCTTTAAGATCTCCTGGATGCGCTTTCTGTTTTCCTCATTGATCCCAGGCTTATTGTTGATGACCCTGGAAACCGAGCTGGGCGAGACCCCTGCTATCTTAGCAATATCATAGATTGTCATGCTTTTTCTCCTGTCCTGCCTTTTGCTTTTCTTCTCCGTCTTTTCCATGCTCCTGTCCGATCCGGATCTGCCGGAAGGCGGCCCTGGCTGTCTGCACCAACCTGGCTTCTGCTCCCTTTTTGGTCTGCATTGTCCTTCTGATTTGTGCCGGACTGCGCGGCGGCTCCACCGCCGCCCCGGGAACTCACGGGCTGAGTCCTTCCTGAATGTCCGCCCCGGGACCGGGAATGCCCGCGACCATGATGGTCGCTCTTTCCCCGCTCAAAGCATCGTTCACAGATAGAGAAGGAATAATCCCAAGGAAGCTCTCTTCCGCAAATACTGCACTTTCTGGAATAGCTGGAACACTCCATCTTCAGGATTCGGCTGATCTCCTCCTCCGTTTCATGGCGCTCCTCCATCAGGTTCTCCGCCTGGATGGGCAGCCCCACCTTTCTGGAAAACTGGAAATACAGATCCAGCATCTTATAATAGCTTTCCAGATCATACAGATCATTGCCCGGGCTGTAAGGAAATTCCAGTTCCTCCACATCCCGATATTCCCGGCAGTAATCCTTCCACAGATCAACCACCAGCTTATTATTAATATCGATCGCACAGGTGATCAGCTTGTAGATCTCCTGCTTCGTAAAC
Organism: Lachnospiraceae bacterium; assembly: GCA_030524635.1. Lineage (GTDB taxonomy): Bacteria > Bacillota > Clostridia > Lachnospirales > Lachnospiraceae > Caccovicinus. The sequence continues at coordinate 26,580 of JAUNGG010000009.1, read as the reverse complement.
TCTTCCATATGGCTTCCATGCACCGACAGAAAGCTTTGATACAGAGACAACAGCTCATCTACTTCCATCTTCTGGTAAATAGCCGGGGCATCCATTCCTGCCCAGATCTTGATCAAGCTGTCAATATCAGCCGGAAGATTCAGAAGCTGCTCCGGGAAGCCAATATACGCCTTCATAATCGGAATCGGCATTCGCCCAAGCCCATCCTCGATCAATTCGATATTGTCCACTGCCGCCACAAAGCCTTCCTCATAAATGCCGAACCGCCCGGCGCGGCCTGCAATCTGCTTGATCTCCCCAGGCTCCAGATCCCGCTTTACCACACCGTCAAACTTCTGAGTCTCAACAAACACAATCCTGCGGATCGGCAGATTCAGACCCATACCAATGGCATCGGTGCTGACCACAATATCCGTTTCCTTCTCCAGAAAACGGCGCACCTGTTCCCGTCTGGTAGCTGGCGGCAGGCTTCCATAAATCACGCTGCATCGCACTCCCTGGCCCTCCAAATGAGCTGCCAGAGCCAGCACGGATTTCTTGGAAAATACAATCAGTGCATCACCTTTGCGCAGGTCATTTACCATAGAATACGGTTTCTTCTCCACTGTCAGCCGGGTATTCCGCTTATGGCGCACCACCCGGTACTGGTCACCGCACCGCTTGATCATCTGGGTCACGATAGATTCCGCCTCCGGCGCCATGCACAGATGGATCTCCTCCGCACGCAGTCCCAGAATCGCTCTGGTCCAGTTATGTCCCCGGTACGGATCTCCCACCATCTGGCACTCATCCACCACCACGATATCAAAATATTCATGGTCGTTTAACATTTCCACCGTGCAGGACTGACACAGCGCTCCCGGCACCTGGATGGTCTCCTCGCCGGTCACCATCGAGCAGGGATGTCCCTCCGAATTGCATTTATCATAAACCTCCAGAGCCAGAAGACGGAGCGGCCCAAAATAAGCGCCGTGAGTGCAGCTTTTCAGCCGCTCCAACGCATCATGAGTCTTACCGCTGTTGGTAGGGCCTACATGCAGGATAAACTTCCGCTTCATCATCCTGGCCTCCGGGTACTCCTCCTCCGGCTTCTGCTTGATGGATTCCCGGATCCCCTTCTGGATCGCTTTTGGGATATAAAAAAGCTGATAACCTCTCTCCAATGAATTGGTCAGCAGATAACGCCGGATCCCCTGCATCCGCAGAACCTGCTCCAGCTCCTCCGTCTCAAGCCCAGGAAGAAACTCCAGGTCCTTCGCCGCCAGTTCTCTGCAGAAATTCTGCATCTTCTCTGTCCATTCTGCCACTTCCTCCCGCTGCTCCGGCGGAGCCGTATGTTCCTTCCGCATCAGGTAGGCGCACACCTTGGACATCATGGCATGGATATCGCTGAGCTCATTGGATTTCTCCACAGCCTCCAGTGTCTTATGGTTTAACTTCTGGCACCGCTTGCGCATCTCCCCGAAGGTCATGGCGCGGTAGCGCTTATTCACATTTCCAAAAAATAAATTTACATAGTATTCTGCCAAATAGCTTTCTGTAGGTGTCATGAAATAACTTCTCCGTTCACAATGATAAAGTAATCATATCATGATTTTTCTGCTTTTTCAATTCTGCACTCATGATGCTTTGTTTTCCAGCTGTAACTGATGCCTGTCAGAAGGATATTTCCAGAATACTCTTTCAATATTTCTCCGTATCGTTTCTGTTTGATCTGCTCAATAGCGCCCTCCGCCGACAAGTCCCATTTCAGTTCCACCACCAGCGCAGGCTTCTTTGAATGTTTCTTCGGAAGAAAAACAATATCAGCAAATCCCTTTCCCGATGGAAATTCTCGGATCAGCATATAATCCTTTTTAGCACTGTAATAAGCAATAGAAATCACACAGCTTAATGAATTTTCATCATTATAGGATAAAATAGAAGTAGTTTCAGCATGTACCTGATCAATCCTTTGTGCCACAGCCTCTTCATCAAAACGTAATGTTTCTTCCAATAAAGCCTCTGAACTTTGAAGCGCGTCTGCCAAAGTTTCCCAGCCTTTCGATCCCTCAATCGCGTTTCTGAACTCTCCCGCAACTTCCATATTGGGAATAAATACTTCTTTACTGCTCTCATCATATGCTAAATAACCAAGATGAACCAGCAATGTCAAAACATCATCCTTGTTATCAAGACTTGTCATATCATTCTGGAATTTATCAGGATTAATCTTACATTTCCCACTGCCAATCATAGCCGTAACAGCATCTTTTAAACCGTCAAAATTCATATCAATATAAACCTTCAATGCTTCATAGGTCTCTGTCCTTGTCCAATAACTTGTCAGCTTTCTGTTAAACATGGCATCCACAATAGACTTGGGATTATAAATGTGGATAGAACCATCCAGCAAATAACCATCATACCATTGCTGTGTTTCTTCAAAATCCATACGATAGATGCTGCAAAGTTTTTTTACCTCATTTTCCGTAAAACCAACATATTCAGCCAGATGTTTCGGCTCCGTCATGGAAAACTCATCAAAAATATTTAATGCAGAATGGGTACCATATTTCTTAATTGGTAAAATGCCTGTCATATATGCCAGTTTCACATAGGTTCTGTCTTTCAGCAAATCTCTCAGAAAATCCAGATACATTTTCTGTCCCTCTGTATTTTTCTGTTCTTCTCTGAAAATGCAATCCCACTCATCAATGATAAACACAAAGCCGCTTCTATCCTGCGCATAAATCATCGCTAAAGCATCCGGCAGGCTATGCTCCTCTTCACTGATCAGCCCCGGATAAACATATCGGATTTCTGCAAGCACCTTTCTTTCAATATACTTCGACAAACTATTTAAACTTTTCGCGCCTCGTATAAACTGCTGGACATTAAGAAAAATGACATCGTGCTGATTTAAATGCTGACTATAGGACGGAATTTGTCCCGCTGCCAAGCCATCAAACATGGACTTCGAATCACATTCACGTCCATAATAAGCACAAAGCATATTGGCTGCCATCGATTTTCCAAACCTTCGCGGTCTGCTGACACAGATATATTTTCTCCCGGTTCCCAGAACACGGTTCGTATATCCAATCAGCCCGCTTTTATCCACATAGATCTCAGAGTTTAACGATTCTTTAAATGCATCGTTTCCTGGATTCAAATAAATCCCCATTCCTGTTCTCCCATAAATCAGCTGCTATTATTGTTATATTATACCCGTTTTCCATAACTCACACAACTCGGATTTTTCTGAAATCCCTTCTTAATTGCCTGCACAAAAATCTCAAAAAAGAAGAAAGAGCCGACTCCATAACAGAATCGGCTCCTTATTCCTTAATTCAATAATATGCCCTGCTGAATCAACACAATTTCTCTTATCCGCAGAAGCAGACGCTTAACCTCAATAGTTCAGTCCGAAATTCATTTCATAATAATTTCCGGCTCCGTCCTGGTACGCGTATGCCTTTCCGTTTTCATCCTTCAGCTCCTCCGGCATATACAGATCCTTGTCAAAGCCCGGAACATCGTTAGGGCTGACGCAGATGCCGTCCGGGTTCACCTTCAGCACCTGATCCCCTCTGGGCAGCGTGATGGGAAGCTTTCCTGTAGGAGAGAACCGTCCCAGAATCACATCCAGCACCGCGGAGGCGTAGGTATCAAAGCCTGCCAGGAATCCATCGCAGTAAGGCTCTACATTTCCTACCTCCCAGGCCAGGGTCACATTAACGCTGGCAATTACCTTGCCGCCTCTTCCATGAACCGCTTCCCCGATCTCCCGGATCTGACCAACCCCTGACAAGGTGGTTTCCAGATGGGTGCTGTCTGTGGGCCGTCCTTCTCTGTCCACATCAGGCACTGCCTTTCCATCGCACAAATCCAGCTCCAGGTATCCGGGAGTGGCGTTAAAATACTCTCCAGAAGAGGGATTTAAAAGAAGCACGGCATAATCCGCCTCCCGGTAATCCTCTGTCAAAGTTACATCGCCTTTCAGCTGCTCCCGCAGAGACTGTGCAGCCGCCTTGGCCGCCTCCGGATTCTTGGAGAAGCACTGAGCGTAAACCTTCTTCCCCGCAAGCTTGTCCGCCGTCAGAGGAAGGGCGCCGTTGTTTTTCAAAAGCACCACGCTCTTTCTGTGGACCTCCATAGCTGCCTCCCAGTCAGCCTGATTGCCGATCACCTCCGCCGCTTTCTTCGGATCACGATAAGGATTCTCGAACATTCCCAGCCGGAACATCTCTGTTAAGGTCCTGGCAACCGCCCGGTCCAGAGCTTCATCCGTAAGAATCAGCTCCTCCTTTGTAAATCCTTCCGGAACAGGATTCTTCTCATAGTAATCATTGGACGCCCGGTCATAAGCTTCCCGTCCGAACCCATTGTCAAACAGTCCGCTGATCAGATCTACACCGGCGTTATTCACCGCGAAGCCGATCCGCTCCGGCTTATCCAGCATTTCAACGCCCCAGCTCATGTTGTGGACGATACCGGTATCCGAGTTAATATACCCCCGAAAGCCCATCTGCCCGCGGAGCAGACCATCGATAAACGGCTTATTATAGGCAAAGCCGTAGGGCTTCATTTCCATAGCCTTCCCATTCTTATCCGTCTGAGGGGCGCTCTTTTCCTTTGCCGGTTTCGCGTAATAAGGCATGATCGACGCGGCCTTTTGATCCACCGCCACCTGGAAGCCCGGAAGATGATACTTCTCCAAAGATCCCTCCGTCTGGTACACATTCCACTGCCCCATCTGGTAGTGGGGGTCGAAGCCGTTCTCCCTGGCTCCTCCGCCTGGGAAATGCTTCACCGTCATAGCCACGCCATCCGGCGTTACCCCTTCCCGGCTTCCCTGAATTCCCGGAATCAAATGCTTAAAAATCTCACAGATCAGCTCCGGATCCTCACCGAAGGTTCCGTAAGTCCGCTGCCAGCGGGGGTCTGAAACCACATCCGCCATATACATGTATCCTTTTTTCAGCCCCACAGCATCCCATTCCCGGCGGATACAGTCTGCAAACTCATCCACCAGGTCGATGGAATCTCCCTTCACCGCAGCCGCGATTCCCATGGTTCCCGGCCATGCGGCAAAGACTCCCGCCGCGTCGTTCATTCCGAATACCAGCTCTCCGTTTTCATTACGGGAATTGGAAACCACCTGAACCGGAACAAAATGCTCGCATTCCTCTGCTACCGCATGGAGCTGATTGATCCAGTCCGTCAGATCCTCCGGCGTGGGATTTGCCCGCAGAATCAGATGACGGGCAAACCATTTCTGGATCAGTTCCGTGGTGCCGGGAAGATGCTGTTCTCCAAAAATCGTCTTTCCATGGAACTCCGCGTCATCCAGGACGCCGGACTCATCCAGCTTCGGAGTATGCTCCGGGAACTGGCTTAAATACTTGCCCATGCGCCAGTCGGAAATAAACAGCTGGGCGATCTTCTCGTCTACGGTCAGGGCTTTTACATAAGCTCTGGCCCTTTCCTCCGCCGGCAGGCGCCAGTCGTCATAGAGCTGAAACTGGCCGCTGCCGTCTAAATCCTTAAAATATAACCCATCCTTTTCAATGACCTGCCGGGACACCGTTCCGATCACCGGGCCATTGGGATTCTCATAATATCTGATGTTTTCTGATGCCTTTTTTGCCACGCTGCTTCCTCCTGCCATTATTTCTCACGCCGTCTCGCCAGTTCCGCCACATTTGCCTCTACCTTGCTCTTGGACAGCGGATAGATGAAAATCAGAGCCAGCGCTACCGCGATCAGTCCTGCCGCCGGAATGATGCAGGACAAATTAAAGATATTTTTCAGGACTTCCGGATAATCCGCCGGACTGGCCGCAACTGCCTTGGAATAGCCGATCATGGTCATCAGTCCGCCGATCATGCCGGAGGATAAGGCCTGGCCCAGCTTTCTGGCGAAAGAATATACCGAATAGATGGTGCCGTCCTCGCGGATGCCGTTCTTTACCTCCGCGTCGTCGATTACATCGGTAATCATTGCCCAGATCACCGTATTAAACATGCCCAGGCCGATATAGGAAACCGCGTAAAAGCCTACGAATACCATTGCGTTCTGAGGGCGAATCACCAGGCATACCAGCCATACCGCCGCGCCCATCAGGCAGGAAATGATAGACAGCTCCTTCTTTCCCATTTTAGACGCCAGCTTCGCGGCAAAAGGAGCGCAGACAAACAGTACGCACAGGTTGCTGATCAGAGAGGACAGCGACTGGGCGGTGCCGCTGTTATAGTAAACAGGGAATACGTAAGGAGCCATTCCGCTCATACCCAGCATACCTAACAACAGCAAGATCGCCGCGGCAATGATGCCCAGCAGGGCACGGTTTGTAAAAATACTCTTCAGCATCTTTCCTACATTCAGCTTCGTAGTGTTCTGAGGCACCTCCACGCGCTCTGTAACCAGATGGAAGCAAAGCAGATGGCAGATGATTCCGCATACAGCGAAAACTCCCGCGATCATGGTCATACGGCTTCCGGTCAGGACGGTAGCTCCGTCCACCACCTGGTACGCAATCAGAGGAGTACCGGTACCAATCACCAGGCCTGCCATGGTAGCTCCAATATTACGGAAGGTAGAAAGCTGGGCCCGGTCGTCAGGATCGGATGAAATGGCAGAGGCCATGGAACCGTAAGGGATATTGACCGAGGTATAGAAGATCGAACCCCATAAAATATAGGTGAGGAACATCCAGAATACCTTAAAGCCCATAGGCATCCCCGCAAAGCCTGACTGGAAAATCAGGAAGGCCGATACGCCTAAGGGTCCGCACATGCGGCGGATCCAGGGTTTGAACTTGCCGTCCTTGGTGGGCTTGGAGCGGTCTACGATCTGTCCCATGGTTACGTCGGTAAACGCGTCCACGAAACGGGCCGCCATCATCAAAGCACCTACCAGTCCCGGTGCCACTCCCATAACATCGGTATAAAACTTCATCATAAACATTGAGGACAGCATAAAGGTAAAATCGTTTCCGAAATCACCAAAGGCGTATCCGATCTTATCGGCCATGCCGAAAGGCTTAACATTTGTTTTTGTATTTGCCGCCATATATTTTTCTCCTTTTTCTTTTAACCGGCTTAAGGTCATGCCTTATCAATCTGGATCAGCTTCGCGTTCAGACTCTCCAGAAAGCCTTCCGGCATCAATCCGCTGGACATCTGCAGGATTCCTTCCACCGTCGTGGACCGCAGCATATCCCACATGCCGGTTCCTGGCTTCACGGTCATATTGGAAGCCAGCTTAACTGCCTTCGCCGCCAGTTCCATGGCCTCAGGGGATTTCGCCAGCTCCTCCATGGTGTCTCTTACACTGTACTTGCCCTCCGGGAATTCCATGGGAGCCTTCAGATCCATGCTTCCCACAGCGGAAAACCAGTTGGCCACTCCCTCCGCTCTCTCGTTCACCTCAGGAAGCACATAGATCGCCGGTTCCTTCTCCACCTTTTCCAGAGTAATGGAATCCTTAACGCATCCTGCCTCCGCCACCAGGAAATTCTGTCCTTCCTTCAGGGCGATTTCAAACACAAAAACCTTCTGGGCAGACTGCTTTGCCGCTTTTGCTCCATTCACATACAGCGTTACCTCCGGCTGGTTGGAATATACCCGCACCTGGGTGGTTTCTCCTGCCCTCTGGGCATAACGCCGTCCGCAGATATGAACCATCGGCTTTTTGCTCCAGTAGGCCTGATAAACATAAAAGCTGTCCTTCTTGGTCTTCCGGTCCATGGTTACCAGTCCCTTGTTGTTCCGTCCGGCAACTCCGCCTTCATTTCTGGCCGCGCATCCGAAATCAAACATATTCCATACATGACTGGACCAGATCCATGGACGCTCGTCCAGAACCTTCGCCATATGCTCATGGTACAGAGCCTGATATTCCTCCGAGTAATCCTTGCAGGCCGGATTGGGGCCATGGTTGGTAATCACGCCCTCGCAGCCGTACTCGCTCATTCCTACGCACAGATCCGGGTGCATCTCATGGAAACGGTCAAGCCACGGTCCGTTGTCCTCCATCTTTTTTCCGTACCAGCCAAAATAATGATTCCAGCTGATTACGTCTGTAATATAATGCATCGGACTTTCCACCGGCGTCATGGATACATGGGCGATGGTGGTCAGTCTGGTAGGATCCAACTCCTTTGCCAGACGATTCAGTTCCTTATGATTCTCTACCAGCTTCTCCGAAATGCCGCCGATGAGAATCTCGTTGGAAATTCCCCAGAAACAGATGGACGGGTGATTGTAATTCTGAATAATCAGCTCCTTCAGCTGGCTGACGCAGTTTTCATGAGCTGCCGGATCCTGATTGAACACGCTGATAAAAGGAATCTCCGCCCACACCACGAAGCCCAGCTGGTCGCATGCGTCGTAGAAATCCTGGGAGTGCTGATAATGGGCCAGACGGATCGTGTTAGCACCCAGCTCCTTGATCATTTCCGCATCCCGGTAATGATCCTCCTTAGTCAGAGCATTGCCCTTGTAAAGGCTGTCCTGATGACGGCTTACCCCCCGCAGAGGCGTCTGGACTCCGTTCAGGATAAAGCCCTGGTCCGGATCACAGGAAAAGCTGCGCACACCGGCCTTGGCGGAAACCTGGTCCCATGCCTCGTTCCGTCTCTGGAGCACCGCCGTAACCGTGTACAGATAAGGATCATCAATTCCCCACATTCTGGCATCTGGAACATACAGACGAATCGCCGGATCCTCCGACGGCCGGCAGCCGCCTGCCACCTCACGGCCCTCCGCGTCCTGAATGGAATACAGAACGGTAAAATTCTCATCCGGATTCGTCACATAGCTGTTCAGTTCGAAAACAGCGCCGCCGCTGCAGGGCTTCGGCGTTACTGTCAGGCCCGGCCCGCCGAAATAATCCAGATCAAAATGAGTATCCGGAACGCTGATCAAATTCACTCCACGGTACAGCCCGCCGTAGAAGGTAAAGTCAGCAGACTGAGGGTATACGCTGTCCTTGTACTCATTGGAGCAGTTGATCACCAGCAGATTCTCCCCCTCTTCCCGGCACAGCTCTGTTATGTCCGCCCGGAAGGTGGAATAACCGCCTTCATGGTAAACCGCTTCCTTTCCATTTACGTAAACCCGTGCCTGCTGTCCTGCCGCCAGAATCTCTACATAAACCCGTCCTCCGGCAAGAGGCTGCTTCGGCGTGGAAAAGCGTCTGGCATACCAGTAGCTTCCCCGATCATAGCTTCCGTTCCCATCATGTCCATCCACCGCATTCCAGGTATGAGGCAGATCCACATCCTTCCAATTCGCCGGGAAATCTGACGGAAGCCCCACATTTTTCTGGATAAATTTCCACCCATGATTCAGATTAATGACGTTGCGCATTGTATTCCTCCTTTATTTTTATTCCTGCAGCCGCGTACTGTTTCCTCAGCCCCAGGTCAAAAAGCTTATTAATTCTATTATAACGGATTTTCCCTTATTTCCTAGCACAGTTTTTGTTGATTTTAGCATATTTTTCTGATATCATATTTTATACATGAATATTGTGCTATTTTATTCTGTTTCGGGAGGATTTGCTTATGATAAAAACTGAATTATTTGAGACCATGATCGCCGCGTACCGAAACTACGGAGCAAATGTGGCGCCCATATGGGATACGGAACATGAAATTGAAAAAATCGATTTAGGCTTCCGGAGAAAAATGACCGCTGACTTTAACTACCGGCTTTTCGCCTCTGATCTGCTGAAAAACCTGGAAGAAGGCATCGTCTATCAATGCGAGGATGATCTATGCCTGAATTATTCCTTTTTTCCCATTCCTTCCCGCCTGCAGGAAGACCTTCACTGCAGGCTCCTGTCCATAGGACCCTTTCTCTTCCGCCCTGTTGTGGAGGATTCTTTTGAAGCGTTTATGGAGAAAAAAGGGATTGACCCTCTTTACCGCCAGGATTTTCTGGAATTTTTTAACCGCCTTCCCCTGATTTCCTCCATGGATTCCTGGAATCATATGCTGGGCTTCTTTCTGGAGCAGCTGTGCGAACAAGCGCCGGAATTCCAGCGCATTAATCTTATGGCAGGATATCAGATTCCGCTGTCCCAGGCAGCCATCGACTACTCCTCCCCCAGTCAGCCGGACGTGGCGCTTCAGACCATTGCCGACCGGTACAGCCACGAAAATAAAATTATGGAGGCAGTGGCAGCCGGAAACGCCGCCGAGGCCTACCGGGCCTACCATAAATTTCAGCAGTACCGTCTCCTTCCCAGAGTGGCCGATCCTATCCGCAATCAAAAAAATCTGATGTTTACCTTCAATACCCTGCTTCGGAAGGCGGCGGAACTGGGACACGTTCATCCCATGCACATCGACACGCTGTCCCGCCAGATCGCCATCCAGATCGAAGCCTGTCTGACTTTAAAACAGCTGGACAGTCTGAACGGCACCATGATCCGAAAGTACTGTATGCTGGTAAATAATTACTCCCGGCGCTCCTACTCCACGCTGATCCGAAAGTGCCTGGACTATATCGATTTTCACTATAATACAGAACTGTCCCTGATTTCTCTGGCAAAAATGTTCTCCGTATCGGAAAGCTACCTGTCAACTCTTTTTAAAAAGGAGACCGGCACTACCCTGACCGACTTCATCAACAGCACCCGGATCCGTCAGGCACTGATCCTGTTAAACACGACTTCCCTGCCCGTGGGAGAAGTAGCTGCCCGCTGCGGCTTTCTGGATTCCAACTATTTCAGCCGGATTTTCAAAAAGCAGCTTGGTCTCTCCCCCAGAGAATACCGGGCCAGCATTTGGAAAAAGGCTTAATCCGGAATTTTGTCATTGACTATTTGCCGAAACGTGGTACAATCCCATCTTTGACAGCAAAAATCCGTAGATTGCTTAAAAATCAAGCTTTCTACGGATTTTTAATGGTTAAAATGTAGCTATATATTATTGCTTTTTCTCCTTTGATGTTCCTATGGCTTTGGAAATGACCAGATGCTGTTTCAATGGTTTTGCTCCGCTTTATCTGTACTCCATTGATTGCCAGGTCATGTCAAACTTTCGCTTGACATTTTTCAGACAGAACAGTATAATCAAAACAAAATGTTTTAAACAAAATATCTTAATCATTTTATTTAAAAAAGAGAAGAGCTTATGGGAAAGAAAAATCAAGCATTGGCACAACCGTTAAAGCTGGGAAATCTGGTTGTAAAAAACCGGATCTGGCAATCTCCTCTCTGGACAAGAACTGCAGAGGTTTCAGGAGAAGCCGGTGAACGGATGATCGCACATTATGCAGCAAGAGCAAAGGGCGGATGCGGTTTGATCACTCAGGAGGCTGTTGCCGTTGACCCAAATCATACATGGATCGAGCCTCAGGCAAGAATTGATGATGACAAATTTGGTCCTGGGCTTCACCGCCTTGTAGAAAAGGTACACTCCTACGATGCAGCAATCATTGCACAGCTTCACAATGCCGGCATGTTCGGAAGAGATCCGATTTCTCCTTCGGGCGTAGCCTGTTTCAGTATCGGAGAGGGCCATTATATTCAGCCTCGCGTCCTGACCGTATCGGAAATCGAAGATATCCGTGATATGTTCATCAAGGCAGCCGTACGGGCAAAAAATATCGGTTATGACGGAGTAGAGCTCCATGGCTCCACTGCATATCTGCTGGAGCAATTCTTCTCTCCCCATAACAATCGCCGCGTAGATAAGTATGGCGGAGATGTCTATGGAAGAATGCGGCTTGCCCTGGAAATCCTTGTAGGAATCAGAAAAGCCTGCGGTCCTGACTTTGTAGTAGGCTATTCCGGCGTGGATTCCGATCTTGTAGAAGGCGGCATCAACAGAGAGGACAATCTGAAGCTGGCTCACGCTCTGGAAAATGAAGGTCTGACCTTCTTTGATCTGCAGAACAGCGGTACATATGAAACCTTCCATCTGCCCCAGGCTCCCGGCGGTCCGAGACAGAAACATGGTGAGTTTGATATGGTAGCAATCTATAAGAAAGAGCTTCATATTCCAGTTACCTGCCGTGCTACCAGAGAAACCAACCCTGATGTATGGGATGAAGCAATCATGTCTGGAAAAGTAGATGCCGTCCGTGCCGGCCGCTCCATGTTAGCGGATCCTGATTTTGCCCAAAAGGCTCTTACCGGACACCAGGAGGACATCCGCTGCTGCATCCAGTGCGGAAACTGCAAGCTATCCGGCGTCATGAATCCTTGGAACATGAGCTGCACGGTTAACCCGGGTATGGGAGATGGTGAGCCCAGAATCGAAAAAGCCTCTGAAAAGAAAAACATCGTTGTAGTAGGAGCCGGCCCTGCAGGCCTTGAAGCAGCCAGGGTTTCCGCCTTGAGAGGCCACAGTGTAACACTGTTTGAGAAAAATGACCATGTAGGCGGCAATGAATACGTTGGTTCCCTTCCTGTTGGAAAAGAAGAACTGAATCAGTATCCCAAATGGGGCGATCGTCAATGTCGCCAGCTGAATGTGGATATCCATTTGGGAACAGAGGCTGACGAAAGACTTATCCTAGAGAAAAAACCGGATGCTGTTATTATTGCCACCGGATCCAGACCTGCTAGGCCGGGAATCCCTGGAATCGATAAAGAGATGGTAGTCACTGCAGAAGATGTTCTCCTTGGAAAGACAAAGGCCGCTGACAGAATTGCTGTATTAGGAGGCGGTGAGGTTGGATTAGAAACCGCTGACTATATCCTGGAGAAGGGACTTGCCAAGCAGGTTGCCATCATAGAGATGAAGGACGATGTAGGAATCGATATGAACGGTATGGATAAGGGAATGCTCATGGGCTTCGTCTTCTCGCCGTTTATTCAAGAAGGTAAGCTTCAGATCATGACGAGAACCAGCGTCCTGGAGATTTTAGACGGGTCGGTAAAAACAGTAGGAGGCCGCGGAGAAATCAAAGAGATTCCTGCCGATCAGATCGTGCTGGCGTTAGGATACCGTTCAGAAAAATCATTGGGACAGAAATTAGAAGAAAAGGGAGTTCCCTGCACATTCGTAGGCGATGCAGTAAGGCCGAAGCGTATTTGGGAAGCCATCCATCAGGCCAATATGGTTGCACGAGAATTATAAGCCAGAAGCAAAGGGCTGCGTTTTTCAACGCAGTTCTTTGTATTTTTATTGCTTCTTGTATTTTTCTGCAGCTTCTAATATAATGAAAAACAGCTAAACGCAGGAGGTATGAGAACACAGATATGGAATTTTCAAGCGAGACTAAAACCAAGATCCTTTCCGCAGCAGCCAGTGTTTTTGCTGAACACGGTTATCGGCACGGCACCATCCGCCAGATTGCCAAGAAAGCAGACGTGAATGTAGCAGCTGTTAATTATTATTTCGGCAATAAGGACAACCTCTACCAAGAGGTCTTAAAGAGCTGGACAGAAGAAATTTTCAAAAAATACCCTGGTGCTTCCGAACAAGAGCAGGCAATGACGGTAGAGGATCAGTTATTTTACCAAATCCATCAGATACTGAGCAAGCTCTTTGATGAAGAACAGATGCCCTGGTTTGGCGTATTGTTTGTGCGGATGTTTACCCTGGAATCAACGGACCAGTTTGGAGAATTGGCCGAAAGCTTCTATAAACCCAGTGTTCAGCGTATCGTAGCGATCGTCCGGAAACTGGCCGACAAACATGCCGATGAGAAGCTTCTGTATTTCATGGCAACTGACATTATCGGACAATGTGTATTCTATTATTCTAATAGAAGAATGCTGGAGTGTGTTCTTCCGGAAAAAGGCAGTACTATGATAAATGTAGATTACCTCAGCAGAAAAATTACCGACTTTTCCTTGGCCGCAATCAAAGGCATCTCTTGATGCAGAGCGGCTGGTACAATCGGCCGGACCAATGGCAGAAAGCAAACTTATCTCCTGCAATGATCTGGCTGATGCAGGAAACGTAAAGAGGATCTCCCATTTGCTGCAATTTCAGAATTTGTGTGTAAAAAAATAGTCTCCCGGATAATTTGGCATTGACTATTTACCAAAAAGTGGTACAATAAAAATAGTCAATTGGGAAGCATAGCTCAGCCGGGATGAGCGTTCGCCTCACACGCGAAAGGTCAGGAGTTCGAGCCTCCTTGCTTCCATTGCAAAAGTTAGGTTTTATGCGGGTTTGCGGGCCTGCGGGTAACGATAGGTAACGCATAAGGTAACGGCCACTTATTCGCTCATAACCTTGAATTTCGGAATAGCATTGATAATGAGCGACTTCTTATCAGTGCTTTTTCTATTTCTGTCATAGTTATTTCTAAACGAAAATAACCGCTCAGACTCCAATCTGACGCGGTTATAATCATATCATCCAATATTAGTGCTAACCGTTTGCAGTACGGCAGCATCTTCCTTATACAGTTTTCTTCTCACGGCGCAGTTCTATACCGCACACTGCCGTTTCCGTCTGAATAGATCCGGTCATTGGCCCAGTTAGGCATATCGTAATCCCCCCACCGCATGATGCTGTTGTTATCCAGCTTTATCACATAAATACCGTCTCCGGTTATCAGGTACAACTGCTTACCATTGCCATCAGAAAACACACTTCCCCAGGCATCCTTCATCAGCATTGTCATCTGGGAGCCATCCCGACTCATGTATGCCAAACCGCTCTCCCCATTTCCATAATAAGTAAAATAAATCAGAGAACCCACAAGAGTAAAATCGATGACATTGCCCTGCCAGATCGTTTCCGCCTTCAGGCTGTCCGGATCAATTGCCCAGATTCCCTCCAGATGGGCATTTTCCGCCACGATGCTTAACGAGCCAACATCTCCTATCATCTGATAGGTGCTGGCATAGATCGTATTTCCAATGGCGATCCGGTCCAGGCACTCAACCGATTCAAACACACGCATAATATCGCTTCCGTCCAGTTCTGACCGGTACAGGCTGTTCTCATCTGCAAAATAAATGTATTCTTCTGTTACATACAGCTTGATAGACCGCTGCTGAATCAGAATCTGATTTTCTGTTCCGTCCATCCGAACTCTCCAGATATAATCCTGAGCGTTTAACCGCTCTTCTGTTCCCTCCGGTCCGCCTCCAATATAGTAAATGTAGCCGTTTATTACGTTAATACAAGGACGATTGCATGCATTATGAGCCACTACTGTTTCCGTCGTTCCGTCTGTATTTTCCCTCACAATGTCATATAAATCGGTTATGGCATTATGACGTCCGTTATACCCGGAATATCGCCTGCTCTCTCCCCGGTAATAATACTCTCCCGTCTGACCGTCATACGCCGCGAAGCCGCCGTTGGCTATGTTGTCATTGGTGTTTCCCATTGGAAAATACTCCAGATTCGCAATCCAGGTCAGATCCTCCTTCGTCTGGAAACTGGTATTTCCAGGCGGGAGCACCACTGCATTCTCCACCTTATTCAGCAATTTTGCACCAGAGCGGATCTTCCTCTCCAGTTTTTCTTTCACACCAGATTTAATAATGCCGTAATCCAGCAAAAGCTTTCTGGTGGTCATTCCTGCCTTCAGCGAAAGGACCATATCATATTTCAGCTGCTCCAGCGCCTTCTCACTGTCCTTCGAGCCCGCATACATGTTATTGTTAAGAAAATTTCTACTATCTTCTTGCTCCATTTCCCAGGCAATGGTATTGATTTCGGCGCATATCTCCGCCTTTGCCAGAGATACCTCTCGTTCAACCAAAGGATCTTCAGAAACAGCAATTAAGACAGAGATGCTTTCAAACAGATCCACTACAAGCATACTGTACCCGCCGACACCTGCGTTAAGCAGTGATGAGACCAGCTCCTTCCCCACCTCAAAGGCAGCCTCCCGGTTCATGGATTTCGCTGTTTCTGCTTTAATATCGTATTCGCCTTCTATTTTTTTCCCCACCCTCTTTGCGATCTGAAAAAGCCGGGGGTACATATTATAAAAATCGCTCCCTTCTCCGTACCGCAGCAGCGTTTTCTCCAATACCTGGGCCTGGGCGGTTGTAATATTGCCGTATTGGGCCGCCGCTTCCAGAGCATTGATATATGCCACTTCCTGGTCCGACTGAAAGGCTGTTGCCTTAAGAGAATAATCCATAAGCTTGATCGCAAGATTACTTTCTTTTGAAAAAATCTCACGCACATGAGAAAACCAGGTATCTGTCAGGCCCAGCCCTGTATTGAGTCCGACTATAAGCGGCGGTGTTTTTTTTCCGTGCGTATCCCCCTCATCCCAGGCCAGCTCCTGGGTCAGCACGTCCGCTCCTTCATTCGTCACAACCGCAAACAAGGCATCCTCCACCTTTGCATTCTCTGCCTCGCCAGAGTTAAAGAGATAGTGGGTAATTTTAGGATCATAATGTAATAAAGCTGCATCCAGGCCGGCTGAAAGCAGTTTGAGTTTCATGTTCTCCTCGGTCTCTCCCCAGGAAAAATGCCAGCCTGCTGACGCTTCGTACTCTGCCCATGCATCATAAATCGTATATGGACAGGATACATACAGATGAACAGCTTCCGTATCATCCTGTGCAAAGGTAATGGGAATCTGCAGATAGCGGAACAGATGAAGGATGGACAGGTATGTTTTTCCCTGATAGCGGACGACAGGCACCTGGAAACGAATGGTTTTATTTTTAAAATACTCCGTGGCCTGCCCGTCACGGTCAATTCCAATCTGTCTCTGATTGCTGAAAAATGAAAATCCGATTACATCTCCGGACTGTCCCTCACGTATCTCCCCGTCCCCTAACAGACAGACATCCTCCGGCGAAGCATAGAAGGTATTATCCTTGTACAGCCCGATCAAAAAGGGCCGATCCGTAAGATTACTGCTCAGCTTCAGCCTGACCCTTATAAGCGTTTCCACCGTTTCTGACTGCTCCGTCTGTTCTGCCTCCTCCAGCGCGAAGGACGGCAGCGGAAGACAGGCAAGGCACAGAATCACACACAAAAAAATACACAAAACACGCTTTTTCATTCTTCCCCGCCCTCCATTTTATCAATCATTTCCTGCCGATTCTCTGCATAGGCCTGAAGCAGACCTCCGCTTATGGCATTGCTGAATTCCTCATTGTTCACCAGATACCATTGATCCTGGATCATGCGCAACTCCACTGTTACCGTGCAGGTCATGGTATCATACTCCTTATCCTCAATGGCTTCCATGACCCGCTCCAAAAGAACCTCTGTATTTTCTGCCTCCACATCTGACGCATCCATCTGGTCGATCACATCCTTAAACAGCCGTAGGGCATCCGGCACAGTCAGCTTCAGCTCGGCCTCTCCTTCCTCCCCCTCTACAGAAAAGGACGTGATCTCAAACTCCATCTCGCCTGCAATCTGCTCTGCAATGCCGGTATTTTGAATCGTAATGATCGTTTCCTGATCCTCTGCCAGCATGGACACTCCAGGCAGCTCCTGTCCCTCCTCAATATCTGCTTCCTGCTCTCCAGATGATGTCCTTCCGCTCAAGGCGTACAATGTATCCGACACCGCCTGCTTTGCCTTTCCTTTTTTTCCAAACCTGCCCAGAATGTGATTCTGGATCGATTGATTGGCTTCCTGATAACGCCTGAAATAGGCCTCTGCGTAGGAGCAGGATACCAGCATGCTGCATGCCAGCACAGTTGCCATCATCATTTTAAGCTTCCCATATCCCATATCTGTTTCCCCCTTTGTATTGCCTCCTGTACCATATCAGCATACCATACTCTGCGGGAAAAAGATACACTTCCTTCACCATGCCTGGTCCCGCCGCATACATTATCCATAACCGCAGCGTCAAATGAGTGAACTTATGGAAGCAATCCCCATCACAATCGCTTTGACTGGTAATTCCCCCTGGGAGATACGCACACTTTTTCAAAAGCTAGACAGCCGTCATTGGCATGTTAACGGACCGGACAACTGGCTTCTTTCTGACTGCTCCCAATCTCCAGTTACCGGCTCCTACACCTACATGGAACAGACCTTCCGTCTGGTCTGCCGAACCTTCGATTCCCTTTTATCCAATGAAACCCTGCAGCCACCCGATGTCCTGGCGGTTGGCTGCAATGCAGCTTTCTTAGAGCGAGGACTTTTCCTGCTGGCCCGTATCCTGTCATCCTGCCGGTTTTCAGAGCGTCCGATTCCTATGGTGCTGTGTGTCATGGACTGTGATCGTGCAAAACGGAACGGGATATTGATTGACTTTGATCTTCTGGAGGATGTTCTGCAAATTCCAGTCATTCCATTAGACAGCCGCATTTCCTCCGGGTATGACGACTTAAAGGCTGCTGTTGCTTATGTCCACGCCCATCCCCCTCTTTATGATTGCCTGGATTTTTCTCCTGAAAGGCTGGCAGACGAAATCATCCGATGGCCTCAGGGAACTGCTGCTTCCCGTGAGTATCTGTCCAATAGTACCCATACCGACTTTGTCACCGGAAGTATTCTTCCGCTTTTTTTCCTTTTTCTTCTTCTCTGGCTCACCTTTTCCGGGGCCGGATTATTACGGGAGCCGGTTTTTCATGCTCTGTCCCGGCTGGAGCACCTGCTTTTTTCCATGCTGACAGCCGTCCATGCCCCAGTCCCGCTGATGCAGTTCCTGTTTTGCGGCATCTTGTACCCCATACTGTGGGTGATCGCTGTCATGCTGCCGCCTCTCCTGATTTTTCTTCCTTTGTTTTCGCTGATGGAGGATGCCGGATTTCTCTCCCACGCTGCTTTCCGCGCAGATCCCTTCTTCTCCTCCTGGGGCGGCTGCGGAATGCAGTGTTCAGCCATAACAATGGGATTGTGCTGTCATACGGCGGCTGTTCTGGAATGCAGAAAGATTGCTTCGCCCCGGGAACGTATGGCTGCTGCTTTGACCGTTCCCTTCCTTCCCTGCTCCGGGCGGATGACCATGCTTCTTTCCCTGATCCCGTTCTTTACTTCAGTTGGTGCAGAATGCGATCTGCATCCTGCTGTAAATGCTGCTGTCTGCATTGGGTTTCTTCTCTTAGGGGCAGCGTTTTCCCTGGGAGCCGCCCTGCTGCTGTCACGCACAAGCCTGCAGCATTTCCCATCGTTTTTCGCGCTGGAGCTTGAACCCTGCCGCAGGCCGCGCATCTTCCAACAGGTTCTTCCTGCCGCTCTGGAGCGTTTGTCCTTTTTGCTGGGGCGTGCCGCCCTCTTTTCCATTCCTGCCGGAATTTTAATCTGGTTTCTGTCCAGCAGAGAAGTTGGAGGTATTTCTTTGCTGGCCAGATGCATCAGCCTGCTGACACCCATCGCCTGCCTCCTTGGCCTGGACGGCACGATCCTGACCGCCTTTCTTCTTGGAATACCTGCTAATGAAATCATCCTTCCGCTTACAGCATCCATCTATTCTGCAGAAGCCTGTTTCGGCGCCGTATACCATTCTGCACATTTCCGCTCCATTTTTCTCGCAAATGGATGGACCTGGAAAACCGCCTGCTCCGCAATCCTTTTTACCTTGTTTCAATGTCCCTGCCTGTCATCCTTATTCACCATCCACAAAGAAACAGGAAGCATACGCTGGACGATTGCTGCAGCTTGGCTTCCTGTTCTGTGCGGTTTAGGCCTTTGCTTTCTGACCGCCTGTATATGGAGATTTTTCTTTTAAAAGACCGCCCATTTTGCTCCTGTATGACAGCGATCATTCTCGATGGATTAAAACTTCCGCCCGCCTCCCCCAGCCCGGTGGCCGCCGTAGCTGTGGGTAGAGCTTCTGCCGGAGGATCCGCCTCCAAATCCCCCGCCTCCGCCTCTTGGCGGCTGTCTGGGGATGACCATGTGGGAAACGGCAGTGTGGAGCAGCTGATCCGATGGATTCTGGAACTGGAAACGGCAGTCGGCCCGATAGGCAAGCCGATTATTAACATCGGTATTTTCCTTCATCCCGTACTGGCGCACCACGCTCAGGCAAACTCCCGCCGCCGCCCCTGTGCTGACTATAAGAGCAAATAATGCCTCATACCACCGGATGGAGCGGTGTACGCTGATCTCTCCGGTTTCCACATCATAATTATACTGATTGGACGCAATGCCTTTTTTAAAATAGTACTGGGCTCCATCCAGACCAGCCATAGCAGCATCTCCGTAATCGCCCTGGGATGCTGCATCGTACATATCATCCAAAATATCCTCGATCCGCTCATCGGTCAGGATCCGGATCATGGAGCCATAGGTTCCCAGGTAAAGCTCCCGGTTGTCCATATCGATCAGCACTACAATGCCGTTTTCGTGGAAGGACTCAGAAAATCCATGATCAAAATAAAACTGATCCGCCGTGTACGGAGCACTCTGCCCATTGGCATCCTCAACGGTCAGAACGATGGCTTCCACCTTCATCGTTTCACGGAATTGTGCCGTCTTTTCCTCCAGCCTGGCAGCTTCCTCTTCCTCAAACAGCCCGGCATAATCAAATACCCGCTGGCTGCCATCTTTTAATTCACCGGCGAATACCGTCCCGGAGCAAGGAAACCACAGCATGCACACAAAAGCCAGCACTTTCATAACCTGCTTAACAAATTGTTTCATACATTACCTCATATGCTGCTTCACAGACTGCCTCATATAAAATAGCCCAAAACCAGGAGCAGCGTTAAAAGCGGCAGAAACACTGAAAGAAACAAAACACTCAGCTTTCTTCTGTCCACCGGAACCTCTCCGCACACCTTACCGGTCTGCCCATTTAAGGCAAAATAATAGATCTTCCCATCTTTTGGCCCTTTGTAGGTCAGGGTCCATACCGGAAAAAGGCCGTAATGCCACTGGGCATCCTGGATCTCTGCTCTCTGCTTCTGTACATTCAGACTGGAATAGCCATCTGCGCTGCTTTGCAGGCTGGACAGGGCAAACTCCCGAACCTCCTGCTCCACCTCCGCAGTAAGCTCCTGTCGTTCCATATCCCGCTTTTCTGCCTGAAAGCCGGCCAGATAGCCCATCTGGAAGGGCTTCAGGCCCTCCATCTGAAAGGGAAGAACCCCTTCTGAAAGCCTGGAATTTGCCTTTTTCAAGGCATTTCTGGATACATGATTCACCGGCATCTGTCCCTGGCGGCTGACATGGTAGATCTTCCGCTCCGTATAGCGCAGATTGCCTGCGTCCCACATGCGCAGCTTCGTCCCCTCTGCATCCAGCTCACCCTCTACCCGGCAGCTGTAAAGCCAGTAAGGAAAATATACCCCTGTCATGGATTCGATCTGCTTCTTCGAATAAAAATCAGAGGGCACATACCGCTTCCGGCCGATCCACTGGCCAAAGATCTCCTCTGCCTGCTTCCGGTCAATGGCAAAAGGCACCACATAATCCGGCCGGTAGCTGCCATCCAGCCGTCCCTCCAAAACCACCGGATTATGGCAGTAATAGCAGAAGGTGGCCGCTGTGGTTTCATCTGTCACGATCTGTGCGCCGCAGCTTGGACAGGTATAGACCAGGGCTTCCCCTTCTGTCCTCTGTTCTTCCAGACTCCGTCCCTTCTGCCGCTGCTCCTCACGTTCCTGATTTCCCTGCTCTGCTCTCTTTCCTTCCTCCGTCTGCTCTAACTCCTCCAATGTAAAATTGGACAGACAATATTCACATTTATAGTTCTGCGTTTTGGGATCAAAGATCAGCCCTCCGCCGCAGTTGGGGCATTTCCATGTGATCGTAGCCATACGCTATATTCCTTTCTGCTGATGTTTTTGACCGCAGGCCGCCGCCAGGAACACCAGCCAGCTGTTATCCGCCCCTTATCCTTCCGGCGCATCATGGCCTGGGTCTGCCGCATTCACTGCAGAATTTGCCTTTATTTACATTGCCGCAGCTGCAGGTCCACTGGGCTGCAGGTCTGGGGCTGCCGCACTCGCTGCAGAATTTACCGGTATTTACATTGCCGCAGCTGCAGGTCCATGCAAGGCCGGATACCGGAGCGGCAGAAGCCGGAGCCGCTCCATAAGTCTGGCCGGATACCGGGGTGCCTCCAGACGGCCGGCCCATGCCTCCCGCCCCATTCTCCGGCGCAAAGCCTGCTGTCTGAGAATTTCCCTGATTCATCTGCATCTGCTGCAGGTTTGACGCGGACGCTGCTCCCATAAAGCCGCCTCCGGTCTGCATTCCCATTCCCATCCCCATAAATCCGGCCATGGCTCCATTGGCATTGGATCCGGCATTTTTAAGGCCTTCTGCGATAGCTCCCTGCACATAGCCTTCCCGGATCGTAGGATCACTGAGCATAGCGCCCTGGTTGCGGAGATTGATCAGACGCTGGGATTCCTCATCATAGGAAATGCTGGCAACGCCCACCGACTGGACTTCCATGCCTCGAAGCTTCCGCCAGTCCTCATCCAGCGTATCTGCCATATATTTTCCAAGTTCTCTGCCCTTGGAGGAAACATAGGAGATTCGGATGCCATCCGCCGACATCTGGTTGATGGAGCTTTGCAGCGCCTCCAGAAACTCAGCCAGATACTGCTCATTAATGGAGCTGATCTCCACATGATCTGCATTTTTCGGAATCACCTCCGCATAAAACAGCAGAGGATCTGTGATCTTAATGGAGTAGGTTCCATGAGCCCGTAAAAACAGCTCAGCATTGTAAAAATTGTCGAAATAATTGATCGGATTCCGGGTTCCGAACTTAATGCCCTTGATTTCCTGTAAGTTTATGTAAAATACCTTCTGGGCTGTAGGTGTTATCCCGCCATATCGGATCCGGTTAAATGATTCCTTTAACGAATCACCAAACTGGCCGTTAAACAAAGACGGCAGGGAAGAATTATTAACGGTATAATACCCCTCTTCTGCAGTATAATCCACCACTCTTCCTCCGTCTACCAGCATCATAAACTGATTTGGATACACATGGATCACAGAACCATTGGAAACCGTGTTTTCCGTGCCCTTCACATTGGCACCCCGCCTGGTTTTCACACCAGCTGCAAATACGGTCTGATCTCCCATATCTCCCGGCTCGATCACTTCCAGCCACTGGTCCGCCAGGGACCCGCCGATGGCATTCATTGCTGCTTTTAAAATTCCCATATCTGACTCCTCCTTCAATGATTTCTAACTCTGGCTCCGTCAGGCGAACCTCTCAAATCCGCCTTCCTGATTTCTCAGCACTCTCGGATCCGGTTTAAAGACCAGACCCGTATATTCACCGGTTCTACTGCCGAACCGCAATATTCACAATATTTACTTCCAAGCTTTGTAACCGGCGCACCGCACTGGGGGCAGGTCACCGCTGCCGCATTGCCTTTCATCTGCACCAGAGAAGCATCCTGAACGTACATCCAATCCATCTCATACCGTGTCTGTGTCATCAGTCTTCTCTGCCCATTCTTCTGCTGCTGAATGCTTCTCTTCGCCGGAATATCGCTTAAGGCGGTTTCCGTCCCATATTCATACTCCACAGCAGACTGAAGGGTAAGGACACAGCATCCCTCCTGCTTCTGGTACCGAGATATCTCTGTCCGGTGAATCCTCATCCTGTGAAAATACTCCCGAATCCCCTGCCGCTTATCATCCTCGATCCGAAGCCTGACCTGGCTGTACAGATCCTCCGAAGCATTGGGAAGCAGACTCAGATCCTGCAATTCCACCGCAGCCAGCATTCCCTTCAGCAGATTCTCTGATTTCTGCACAAGTTCCTCCAGGGAAACTTCCGGAAAATCTCTCTGAAGCTGCGGCAGATAAATCCCGGTCATTCCAGACACCGACTTGGGCGCCAGCGCCAGACGCTCCTCCTGCCTGCGAATTCCCTCTGCAATGGAATCCGTGCCAAAGGCTGCTCTGGAGACCTGCCGCACCTTTCTCCTGATCCAAAGAACCAGTGCCGCCCCTCCGATCAGAAGGGCCGCAAGCAAACTAACAATAGTCCCTGTTCCCTGCCCCATTCCTCTCCTCCATTGATTTCATTATACTGTTTTCCGTCTGATTTGTACACCAATTTTTCCCATCAAATTTGCTTCAATCTTGTTTCTCCCAGGCCTCCCGCATCATTTCAATCTCTCTTGCATACCCATCCAGCTCATTGGGAGTTTCCAGATAAAAGGGCAGGCTTCGAAGCTTCGGATGCCGCACAACCCGTGCCAGAGCCTCATATCCGATATGGCCCTCTCCGATCTTCGCGTGCCGGTCCTTCCTTGCCCCCAAGGGATTCATGCTGTCATTCAGATGGATCGCCTTCAGCTTCTCCAGCCCGATCACCCGGTCAAACTCTGCCACCACCTGGTCCAGATGCCCTGCAATATCATAGCCTCCATCCCAGATATGGCAGGTATCCAGGCAGACGCCTACATGATCCTTCAGCTCCACCCGGTCAATGATCTCCCGCAGCTCCTCAAACCGTCCGCCGATCTCACTTCCCTTTCCGGCCATGGTTTCCAGCAGCATCACCGTATGCTGCTCCGGCTTCAGGATTTGATTCATCATATCAGCAATGTAGGCGATGCCAGCCTCCACGCCCTGTCCTACATGACAGCCGGGGTGGAAATTATACATGTTTCCTGGAGTATACTCCATGCGGAGCAGATCATCCGCCATGGTATCTCTGGCAAGGTCTCTGAGGCCCTCATCCTTTGAGCAGGCATTTAAAATATATGGCGCATGAGCCAAAATCGGAGTGATCCCTTCTTCGTCTGCCAGCTCCAAAAATTTCTTTACATCCTCCTCCTTGATGGCCTTGGCCCGTGTTCCTCTGGGATTCCTAGTAAAAAACTGGAAGGTATCTGCCTTGATGGAAACCGCGGTTTTCCCCATTGCCTCATATCCTTTTGATGAAGATAAGTGGCATCCTATTTTTAACATGTGTATTGTCTCCTTTTCGTCTTTTTAAGTAATAGGCGTTTGCGAAATGCCAGAAGCCGCATAAATACGGCATTCTAAGTCCATACGTTCCCGCTTTCCTAATTTCCGTGAATCCACTCTATAGACAGAAAATCAAGGTTCTTTCCAAAAGCCGCCCTTATGAAAGTTCTCATTTCCAAGCGGTTTCGCTGTCAGCCGGAACATCACGCAGCCATCCGGACAGACAATTGTTTTGCTGTATTTCCCATCACCGCCCAGATTTTCCAAATCGCCCCCGCTTCTGATGGCTTCCATTAACGGATACAACATCATCATTGCTTTGGAGCAGATTCCATATCCGTCTTTATTAACAGGACAGCCATAAGTACATGTGTATTTATCTCCGATTTCTTCCCCATTACGGCAATATCGTTCTGTATGATCGCCTCTTAAAAAACCGGTAACTTCAATTTCAAATTCATATTCCTCATCATACCACTTCTTCATAATCGCCCTCCAGAGATTTTTGATTTCCAAAAGCTGGAAGTTATCGCTTACCGTCTTTAATAAACATGATCAGTTTTTCAACATCATCAAATTCATCATAATCGCCAACGATACCTTCACGATGATATATAATACCATTTTTCTCGTTACGTTCTAAACACTCTAACAGCATTTGCTCCCCATATCTTTTAACAAATAAAGTAAATCCATATGGTTTTATTTTGGACAGCAAACCGTTTCTGCAATCTTCCATACAATCATAACAATGACCGTAGCATTTTTCTATTGAGCATTTCCTGTTTTCACACCAGTCTTTGTCGGGACATTCCCCCGAATTACATCCGTGACAGTTTGTATTCTCAGAACACAAACAGCAGGCAAGTCCACATCTTGCAATTCCTAATTCCCGTTTCATAAAACACCTCCGCAAATCTCAATAAATCTCACTTTCTTCTTTCCATTATTACAAACATCCTTACAGCAATCATCTACTATTTTTCATACTTTAACTGATACTCAATCAATCGTAGCACATATTCCGGCGGTCTCCTGCGCCCTGCCTCCCAATCCTCTATCGTTCTCAGAGGAATTCCAACATGTATTGAAAAATCTTTTCTGGATAATCTCGTCTGTTCCCTGATCTTTCTTATCTTTTCTGCTAATTCCATATCAATCACCATTCCACAAACGACTGAACTATGTAACGGGAAGGCACCGCAGAACTCAGTCAAAGCTCTGCAGTGCCTTCTGCTTGGTCCTGTCAGCTTATTCTATATAAGCTGCTGTCATCTGTCATGTCTTTCCTTTTAGGCCAGATCATTCCCCTGTTATTTGTTATTTTCTATCTGTTATCTATCAGCTGTGATCTATTATCTGCAGTCACACCCGCTATCACAGGAACGCTGGAAATCACAGCCACAGCGGCCTTCGCTGGAGCGACCGGAATCGCAACCACCCCGGCCTTCGCCGGAGCGGCCGGAATTGCCCCCGCAGCGGCCTTCGCCAGAACGACCGGAACTGCAGCCGCAGCGGCCATGATCATCACGATCCCGGTCTCTTTCCTCTTCATGGTTTCTTCCATCCTGGAAGCCATCACGGAAGCCGGTTTCAAAACCAGAACGGAAGCTCTGATTCATCTCGCTGCGGAACGTACTGCCGTTGGCAGCACAGCCGCAGGTGTTCCGAGTGGTTCCAAAGACAGTTTCGCAGTCATTGCAGCCGCAGGTAGTTCCAGTGGTTCCAAAGGTAGTTCCGCAGTCGCTGCAGCCGCAGGTAGTTCCAAAGGTGGTTCCGCAGTCGCTGCAGCCGCATCTGCAAGTAGTTCCAAAGCAGTTGCAGCAGCAACTCCACGTGTA
>JAUNGG010000008.1 GCA_030524635.1 Lachnospiraceae bacterium | reverse complement strand
CCTGGGTTACTTCCTCCTGCATTTAGCCCCGCCCCCTTTGCCCGTCCCCGTACATATCGTGCTGCACCAGGGAGGAATAGTAATTGCTGATGGTGACCGGGGCGTTATACAGGGCCGCCAGAAGGTATTTCTTGATATTGCGGACATAGGTGGTGTTCTCCCGCATACACCCCATGACATACTGCACATGGGAGCTGTCCAGCTTCATAAACCGGGATTTGACTACTTCCGCCGGGTAATCATCCCCGGCAATGCGGACCGTCTTTCTGGCGGTGCATACGGTGTCCACGATGAGCTCCGCGATCTCGTCAAGCTGCTCCCGGTCGATGTGACTGTCCTGGATCAGATACTCATACCCGATGTTGTCAAGGATGATCTCCCGATATACTTCTCTGGCTCCCATCCGGTCCGTTCCTATCCTTTCCTCCGCCGGAGGCGTGCCCGTAAGGGGCTGGGGATTTGATCGGATAGGATTTGATGGCTCCGTACTTGATAATTCTTTTTTTGATTTTTCTTTACTTGATCCTTCTTTATTTAATTGTGCGGGTTCTTCCTGCACAGGGGCGTCCAATGTTGGATTTGCCTGTACGGGATTTTCCCGTATAGGTTTTTCCTGCACAGGCGCGGGCTCTTTAGGCTGCTCCAGGATCGTGTACTCGATAGACCCAAGCTGCCCGTTTGCGCCCCGGACGCGCTCCCGGATCAGATACCCCCGCGCCTCCAGCTCCCGGATGCCGCCGCTGATACTGTCCACGCCATCCTTGCAGATACGGGCAAGGCCCTTCATGGTGTAGTCCCATTCCTCCGGCAGGGAGAGCATAAGGGAGAGAAGCCCCTTCGCTTTCAGCGACAGCGACATATCCCGCAGATGGTGGTTTGACATGACCGTGTAATCTCTGGTCTTTTCGATACGGAAAACTGCCATGCCGATGACCTCCTTCCTCATAGATTGAAAAGTGTTGGTTTTCGTGAAAAACGCCCCTCTGGATCATCCTTCCGTACCCGGATGGGAAAAGATATAGGCGGCCTTGCAAAAGCCGCTCACGGAAGGAAAAACAGGGGATTTCCCACCCATTTTGATACATTTTTTGAAGGCCCCTATAACTCCCGGTCCTTGTGGTCGTAGTGGAGGTGGCCGGAGCGCACCTTCGCATGGTTCCTGATCCTGATAAATCCCTTGTCCTGGTTCTCCAGGGCCTTGCTGTATCCGGCGTCTGTCAGGAACAGCCGCATTTTGTCTCCCTTCCAGCCCATGGGGGAATCCTGGGAGAGGACGTCAAA
The DNA here is from genome assembly GCA_030524635.1 of Lachnospiraceae bacterium. Lineage (GTDB taxonomy): Bacteria > Bacillota > Clostridia > Lachnospirales > Lachnospiraceae > Caccovicinus. Next base: position 80,535 of record JAUNGG010000008.1, on the reverse strand, counting down.
GACGATCATGTGGCGGGTATCCGGGGCGAACCGCTCCAGGGCCATAATGTCATGCCCGGCCAGCTTTGCCGCCCCGGACTGCTGCCTGGCCTCCGCCAGCATTTCCCCAACGGTCCGCGCCTTGCCGGGCAGACGGTAATTCGCCTGCACCTCCCGGATCACGTCCATGCACTCCTTATCCGAGAGAGGGCGCAGCTTCTTCAAAAGACTTTCCGCCGTGTCCTTCGTCTCCCGGTTGGGCGCATAGCGCCAGGTCATGTAAATCTCATTCAGGGCGGCGCTCTGGCTGGTAGCCTCGATCTGATACGCCATCCTCATTTCCGCTTCATTCAGCTTCATTGATCCCGCTCCTTTCCAAAAATGGGCATAAAAAAACGCCATAGGTTTTCATGCCTACGGCGTGCGCGTGATGATCCTGCTTATGGGGCAGAAACAGCAGAAAAGGGATACCATCATGGAAAACGGTATCCCTGCTCTGTAAACTTATTCAGTTTTGGATGATTGCATTGTCTGTCACTGTCCACAAAGCCTTGATTTTACTTGATTTCTTCAACCATCCTTATCGAAGCCTTGCATTTTCAAGGGTTTTCGGCTTTTCATTTTTGCTTGTGATGTTAATGTGATGTTACGAAAAAAAATGCCCCTTTTGCAACCTTTTGGCTCTTCTGAATCATTGTGATATTTTAAGGCTCTGGGCGGCGCAACCGGTTCAATGCTCCGGCAAGATGTTGATCCTTGTCTGGATACAGATGCGAATAAGTATCGAGCGTGGTCTTAACAGATTCGTGTCCCAACCGTTCAGATATTTCCAGTACATTAAATCCCATCTCAATAAGCAGACTGGCATGACTATGCCGAAAAAAATCCAAACGTTTGGATATCTTTCGACATTCTCATGTATCGTTGCTTATCAGCATGGGATTTTCGGCGGTATCCTCCGGTTATTCCAGTAGCTAATGAAGTAGCGCCATACCAGTACCTTCAATTCTTCTACTGTCATTTGCTCTGTATCGTAGCGATCGTATAGGAGTTCGGTCTTCGTCCGTGCCCACATACTTTCGCAGCGTGCATTATCATGGCACCGACCTCCGGCACTGTTCATGCTCTGGCAGATACCGTGCTTGCTAATGGCCTGACGGTAAATCTCGCTGGTATACTGCGCTCCACGGTCACTATGGATAGTGGCCCCTTTCAAAGACGGATAGGCAGTCAGTGCGTTCTCTAATGTATGGATACACAACAGCTTTCATATTCGTCTCCATCGCAAGACCGAGGACGCCAAGATCAAAGCAATCAAAAATTGCTGATACATATAGCTTCCCATCCGCTGCCTTGATCTCTGTGATCTCTGTGACGCATTTTTCCAGCGGGGCATCGGAGTGAATATCTTTCCTTAAAAGATCATCAGATTTCATCGCTTCCCGGTTGGCTTTTGTAATTCCGTTTGGTTTGTGTTTTGGACGATGGCTAAGACCAATCTGATCCACGACTCTGTACACAGTCCGTTCGCTGGGAATATGGATCCCATCCGGCTGCTTTATGAGCAGACCCTGATACTTCCATGGGCGGTCTTTATTGGCGAAATATTTATAGAATCCCTGACAGCTGACACCAAGCATGCAGCAATAGAATGCAATTTTCCCTTTGATCCTGCCAGCCTCTGTCTTGAGAGCGAGAAACATCATTCTCTGGTTTTTACTGACTTCCGACGGCTGGCTGCGAAAAAAGTGCTGACTTCCTCCAGAAACTCGTTTTCCTCTTTTAAGCGACGGATTTCTTTATCCTGCTCCTTGACACGTTTATGAAGCATCGTAATCTCTTCTGCCAGGCTCATTGCGCTGGTGGGAGTATGGGCTCCTTCACCGATGTCCAACTTACCGGCTCTGACCGCTTTGAGCCATGTATGGATGGTTCCTTCCGGAATCCCCAATTCTTTAGCAGCCTTAGCGCCACCGATTTCTTTTGCCAGTTTTACAGCCTGTACTTTGTATTCATGATCATATTTACGTGCCACTTTGAGTACCTCCTTATTCTCTTGATTTTATTATGAAATCCTTGAGAATAAGCTGTCAACTTTTTTATATCACATCAGCTTTTTCAGCCCCTAAAGCGTGACATTTAGCCCTTTGTTTCCGCTTGCGCTCGGCAGCCTTGATTCGCTTCATGGTGGCGGCACACAGGCGGCTGCTGCTTTGCAAAAACCGGCTCCGGCTTTTTTGCACTGGCTGGCGTGGGCGGCATAGGCGGCTCCGGGATTTGTATGGTAATCGAGATTGTTAAAATCAATTTCTGCATTTTGCCTCCTTGAAAATAAATTTGCTGTTGATTTTTCGTGCAAAGCATTGCGTTTTTCGTGCAGATGGCATATACTATAATCACCAGCACGAAAGGAGATGGTTATATGGCTGGCTCTACCACAAATATCAGCATCCGCATGGATTCGGATTTGAAAGCGCAGGCCGATGCCCTGTTTGGAGAACTCGGTATGAACCTGTCCACAGCGTTCAATATCTTTGTCCGCCAGTCGCTCCGTGAGGGCAGGATTCCTTTTGACATTTCTTTGAATCAGCCCAACAAGGAAACGATTGCCGCCATGTTGGAAGCGGAAAGGATTGCGAAAGATCCGTCTGTGAAAGGATATACCGATCTGGATGAGCTGTTCGCAGACCTGAAAGCATGAGGAAAACAAAGTACACTGTTAAGCCCACCACGCAATTCAAAAAAGACTACAAGCTGGCAATGAAGCGCGGATTAAAAATTGGGCTGTTAGAGGATGTGGTTGCTGCTCTTGCAATGGGCGAACCGCTCCCGGAAAAGAACAAAGATCACGCCTTGTCCGGGAATTGGGTGGGACACCGTGAGTGTCATATCCTCCCGGATTGGCTGCTGGTCTACCGCATTGAGGATGATGTACTGGTGCTGACCTTAGCCCGCACTGGAACACACAGCGACTTGTTCGGTAAATAGCAAAGATTCTGGCCGCCGCATAGGAAGTTTTTCTGTACGGCGGCGTTTCTGTGCTTATAACTCGTGTTCCTCCTTTTTCGTGGTCTGCTCGGTCTTGGCAAGCTGTTCAGCCGCTTTCCGTAAGCTCTCCACAGCCTTGATTTCCTCCCGCATGGCTTTCATCTGCCGATACTGTAAATCTTTCTGTGCGGTCAGCTTTTCGGCCTCGGCCTGCCATTTCTTCGGCGTGATTAGCTCGCCGCTGGCTTTCAGATTTTCCAGATACCGGGCGGCGGGTTCCTTTGTGTTTTTCATATTGCGCCCACATCTTCAAATGCTCGTCCAGCACTTTCAACCGGCGCTCCCCGCTGACAATCTGGCCGCGCAGGTCATAGTAAGTGCCGTTCATGGCGGAGATTTTTTCGTGAAGCTGCTGCATGGAAGTGATGCCGTTGCCATGCAGGAAATTGAACAGGGCGGCACTCTGCTTCAAGGCTTTCGCTTTGTCATAGTTAGAGCAGGCGGCGCTGTGGTTCATTTCATGCTGTGCCTGCCATAGCTGATTCATAATGCTGTCCTTGCCCTGCGGCTTGGCGGCCTCTTCCTTCGACCAGTTGTAAAGTTGGGTAATGCGGGCTTTGATCTCTTTCAGCAGCTTATTGTCTGCGGCAATCTGACGGTTCAAATCTCCCTTTCGGGTCTGAACGCCGCGCTTTTCCATCTGGGTTGCAGCAACGCCCATGTGGGCGGTGGGAATTTTATCAATGCCCTGACGTTTATAGCTGCGATGGTCTACCAGCTCCTGCTGATTAGCGGCAATCAGTGCCCGATTGGTATAGTCCGCCCACGCTTTGCGCCATAATTCCACATTTCCTCTATCATTCCAGTCGATTGTATCTTCCCTGTGGTTTTTCCAGCCGCCTTTTCCGTCCGGGATGCGCTGACCGCGCTCGTCCAGATCATAGACCTTGCGGCACTTGGCTCCCCATTCGCCGGATTCTTTCAGTGGGCGGATTGTCAGCATGATATGGGTGTGGGGGCCGTCCTTTGCTTTCTCGATTTGCTCCACACTGTTCCAGAGAGTAGAGCGGTCAGAAAATTCCAGCGGGGCATGGGGCGGCAGCATGATCTCGGTGTGAACAATACCGCGCTTGCGGGTAAAATCATGGGTCTGTCCGTCCCATTCGTTTGTCAGCTTCATGCCGCTGCGATAGGCGGATCCGGCCACAGCAGACCGGCCCTTGCTGCGCTGAAATATCTTAACGGTACAGCGATATATCGCCATAGGTCAGACCTCCTTTCGGGCGGGGATATATAGGCTCCGTGGAGAGGGATAGCCGCAAGGCGGGTGTCCCTCTGCGCGGAGCGCACAAGGGATTTGGGGAGTGTAGCTCACCATCGCGGACGAAGTACGTAACAGCCCCTGGCAGGACACACAGCACCGGTAACGGTGCATAAGTGCGCCATTGGAATCTGCATAGTTACTCCACATCTGGGATTGGTTGCTTGTCCTGCGGCAGTTTCGGCACTCCCGGCAGGCGGGAAACGGCCAGTAGAAACGCATTGACTTCCTCGCCGGACAAATCGGCAAGAGCGGGGAAAATACTTTCCAGAATCGCTCCATGCTCGATCAGGCGGCGTGTCCTCGCCCTGCGCTCTGCGTCAGTCTGCTTGTTCAGCAGGATTTTCTGGCGGTTCTCCAACTGGCGGATTTCCCGCTGCACCTTTTCCTGCTCTGCCTGTAATTTTTGACGGTTCTTATGAATGCATTGTGACGAATCTTCCATCTGGAGAATTCCCGTCTGAAGTATCAAACTTCTATACTATACCAGATGGAACATCGAGGGGTCTTTCCATAAGCTGAAATATGCAATCGGACTGAGTAACTTCCATGCTTACAAGCCAGATTACATCAAGCAGGAAATATGGGCGAAACTAATTGCGTACAACATAACAGAAACTCTTATCAATTATACGGTTATAACGCGGGGAGAAACGAAACATGAATATAAAGTGAATTTTAGTGCGGCCGCCTATATTTGCAGGGGCTTTCTCAGCCTAAACACGAAGAAAGACCCAATAGATGTGATGTCACTGCTCCAAAAATGAATTGATTCCTATCAGGAATGACCGGAAGTATCCCCGGCTCCAAACGGCGCCCTTCCGAAAGCCGCGATATTTCATATATCGCGCAGCATAAGACAGTTTCATCAACAACTATTATGTTTTTTTTGAAGCAGATGTAAATCTGCTTATTTGTCATGCAACGAAAACTCTCCAAAACAATTCCTGTTGAACCAATCCCGTATCAGCCGTCTAAATCACCTTTATTTCGAAAGTTAGATTTCCATTTACTGGAATGCTTCTTCTTTCGCCTGATCTAAACTAAATGACATTGCGTCCTGAACAGTAACGAGCAATCATCTTATCCGAAATATACAGCAAAAAACATTGAAAAATCAATCAACTAATAGTATGATAAACATACCACCAGATTACAGAGGAAAACAATATGGCATTTGAATTTGACAAAGAATTTGATTTGAAGAGAATTCAGAAGGCATTTGATATTTCGCAGAAAAGTATTGATAATTCTCAAATTGATGAGCATGAATTAGAAAAAATATATCATGATTTTCAGTCCAGCGGTCCGCGATTGGATAAAATCAGAGCAGAAATTCTTTCGACATTAAATGAAGAGCTTACTGGTAAGATACATTCGATTCGATGCAGAGTAAAGGATCCGGATCATTTGATTGAAAAAATTATTCGAAATGTGAATAAAAATCCAGATAAATACAAATCAATCAATGCAGACAATTACAATAAAATCATAACAGATTTGATCGGCGTTCGGATTATCATATTAGATAAACGCGACTGGCGGGATGTGCATAATAGTTTATTGCGGATATTCCGCAATTTACCGGAACGTTATGTCACAATTCCGGAAGATATTATCACGAATTATGACAAATACAGTGATGAAGCAAATATCAAGCGGAAATTTTTGGAAAACAGTTATCATGCTGAAAAACCTGTGGTTTACATTACCTCAGAAGAAGATCGTGAATTGTATTGGGATGAGAATTTAAGGATTGATAATTCTAAATCCCACTATCGTTCTGTACATTATATTATACGGTATGCGACTGTTTATTTTGAAATTCAGGTAAGAACTCTTTTTGAAGAGGGCTGGCTGGAATTTGACCATCGCATCAAGTATCCCTATGATCAGAATAATCGACAAAAGCAGGAATATATAGGGATTTTAAGCAGCTTAGCAGTGGCTGCCGACCGGTTGATTTCTTTTTATGAAGAATCAGCTTTTCAGCAGGAGAATTTTATGAAAAAAGGCGTTGAGAAAAAGGAACCACAGACGATCTCGACAGATCATATAAAATGTGAGCCTGATTTACATGCTAAGATGAGAGTATTATTCTGATAAGGAGAGCAGAAATGAACATGAACAGCTTTTGGGGAAAATCCCGAATCTTAAATTCAATCAAAGCAGAAAAAGGGGCCGAGCGCCTGATGGAAAAGATATCTAACGGCAGCCTGGCTATGGATGTACTGCCGAACAGTTATGCAAAATTTTCAGGTGAATTGGAAGAAAAGGATTATATTTCATATTGTGATTTCTTGAAATCTGCAAATGGGAAAAAAGTTATTCATATGTTGGAGGAAGAGGATGCAGGAAAATGCGTTGAGTTATGATACAGTGGTCAATTATTTTGGCACAGAAACGATTCAGGAGCGTTTTAAGTATTTATATGATAAAATGCAGGAATACATTAACGAACGCAGTCAGCAGGGAAAGCTTGTGGTCAATGAGGATATTCTGCAGCAATTAGTAATGGATTACTTTACCGATGTCTACCGATTGAAGGAATTCCATAAGATTGAGCATATTAATATTACGAAAATTGTTGCATACGAAGTGTTTTGGATATTAAGGCGGAAACCGCTGCAGATCCAAAGCGAATCCTCCGATTCTAAACTGGTCTTTGCGAATGAAGGCTTTGCCACTACCTTTATTGCACATGAGCTTCTAGTTCCGGAGGAAACAGAACCCTTGAGTTCAGACAAGGAAGCCGAATTCTTAAAATTTTTACAACATATTAACTACCATTTAAAATATAGAAATGTTGATAAACAATGTCTGGAGGTTATGCTGTATTCCTTTGAAGTAGGGAAATTTATTTCATAGTGCATTCGGACTCCCCCGCACAATCATGTATAATAAGTTCACGCTTATCCAAGTCATCAACAAGATGGCAACCACAAACGCAGCGATCGAGCATAATAAAACTCAATGAGGGGAGAAAACGCTATGGATCAACTACTAAATCAATTAGAAACGAAATTAAGCAATAAAGATTTTTTCAATCTTGTCAAAAATTGGGTAACCTACAACGAACAGCATGCAAAAACAAATAAGGAAAATTATTTTTCCTGCAATCAAAAGCTTATACAGATTAAGGCAATCAGTACTGGCGCTGACAAGGCAGAAGAGATTATGAAGAAGGTTTTGCCTGTTAATGGAATGGCTGCCATAACGGCAATTGCAGCCTATTGTTTGGCCGTTTTTCCTACTGCAGATCAGGTGAAATGGGGCCTTACCGTGGTGCTTGCCGTTCTGTGGGTGGCAGCTTTAGCCGTTGCAGGCTTCCGCCATTTTGAAACGAAACGTCTGAAGCTGCGTCGATATGGCCAGACTTGGGTGCGCCATAGAATTACGGCAGAAAAATACCGGCAAGAGATCATTCTCTTCCTTTATGATGTGGCTGTCTATAGGCAGGCAGCCACATCTCAGGAGAAAGAAAAGCTGTTTATGGAACGCATTTTATCTATTTATGAGGATAATATGAATCGTTTTGCTGACAACATGAAAACACTGGATGAATATATTGATTAATAACAGGATGCTAATGCGGCATATGGCGGGCGGTGCAGTATCATGCACTCTTTTGCGTTACTCTTGTAAAGTTTTTACTAAGCTTTTTCAGAAGCCGTTTACATTTGCATATTTTTTTGCTATGATAGAGGTGCTGGAGCGCGTCTTTATATGGCAAATATATGAAATAATATTTATACGTTCAGGAGGTGATTCGTTATGGTAATTGTTGAGGTTTATGATGGGAAAAGGCGAAAATTAGTACCGCTGACGGAAGCAGTATCCTCGAATGGCATAGCGAATATGGGAAAGCTGCCATTGGTTGCAGCACACATTGCTCCTGCTTCGACAAAACGTCAGCATTATCACCAAGTCAGAGAAAAGCTCGAAGAGTATCAGGATGCCTATGATAAAGCCTACGGTACAGTGGCAGTCAGCAGACGAGAGGATAAGGAAGCATTTTTAAGAATAAGCCGGAGTTTGGGGTAATCCTCAACCGGCTTTTTTACAAAAGCGGGGAGGAAAATGATGGGAATGGACGAGAATATGATAAAGAAAATTACGCCGACGCATAAAGTAGGAATCAGAATTTTCAGTAAAACCCAGTTAGAGAATGTATTCCCTGATTATAAAAATTTGCTCGGTAAAATTGAAACCCATCGAGATCGGATTCAGGACATAAAACTAGATGATCCGGAGCAGGGACATTATCAGTACAATCTTATGTATGATAATGTCTTTTCTATTCTGGGGAAAAGAGGCACCGGAAAAACCTCCGTTGCCTTTACTTTGCGGAATTTAATCGAAGAAGATGAACAACATCCATACGATATCGTGATGCCAATCATTATACCGGAAGTGATTCCTTCTGATTGCAGTGTCCTGGGCTGGATGCTGGCCATCGTGAAACAGAGAGTTCAGGAGTTTGAAAACGAAACCAATCAGAACACCTTCGATCTTGGAAATGGAGCCTGCCATGATTGGAGTAACTGTAAAGCCGGGATTGGTGGAAAATCAGCCAGCCTGTCCCAAAAGGTTGACAACCTGATTAAAACATATTTTGCCGGTAAGTACAATCCTGCCTCAGAGTCCGCCTTTCATCTGGCGGTAGGAAATTCTAGTCGGCAGACCCAGAACTATTACGAATTCTCACAAATGATTACTTCTCTCTGGAATGATTGGATTACGATTATTCAGAAGCGCCAGGAAAGCCAGGAAAATGGATTTTCGGATCCGGAGCGCCGAAAACGTCCTTTGATTTACTTTATTTTTGATGATGTAGATCTGGCGCCTGAGAAGGTCAGTGAGCTGCTTTCCATTATCATAAAATATCTGTCTCACCCGAACGTAATTGTACTGACAACTGCTGATGAAGAGATGTTTTTGGAGGTAATTGAAAATAATCTGGATAAAAATATTGGCCGGCTGCCCAAGGAATGGCGGCTTTATCTTCAACCCAAGGCCTATGGCATAAATTCTTCCCAGAGCTTCATAAAGAGTAAATCAGACTTGATTTCTCAAACAGCCCGGTTGTATTTGGGCAAGGTGATGCCTACCTCTACCCGATATTATCTGAGCCTGTTTTCAGATGTTAACAGAAAGCTTAATTTTTATATGGATGATAAAAACCTTGGACAGGCTGTGAATGTGCTGATTGAACAGTTTCGCAGCCAAATCTGCTCTTCCTGTCAGAAGTGTCTGAATTCTGCTGACGAAGACTGCAAAAACTGCGGCGGTCGGAAAAATTTTTTGTGGAATGACGATCGTCCTATTGGGTTTTACTTTTACTTTTTTGGTGATACCTCCCGCCAGATTGCCAACACCTATTTTGGCATACAGAAATTAATTGATTCACTGTTGAGAGCTTTGCAAGCATATCAGGCAGGACAATTGGACATCTCTGTATACAGAAATCAGATTTTCTACAGCTTTCGACATTTCTTCCAGTTAGCGATCAGCGCCAACCATGACCTGGCAGATGATATTGAACGCAAGGAGGCATTTATTGACGATATCTTTCTTTTCGAGCATAATGGATGGCCGATGTATATTGATTATGCTTTTTTAGAAGACTTTTTGAAGGAAAAAATTCAGAAAAAGAACGGTGAAGATCTCAAGTCGATTCTTAAGATTGTGATGGAGTTATATTCGCTGCTGCTTTTTGCGGAAAATATCATCTGTCTTTTAGAAAATCGAAAGCAGGTATACGGAATTTCTCTGTTTACAGATTTTATTTCCAAAAACGTATTTCACGGAATGCATCTGTTTCGGAGCAATCTGGATCCCAACGATTTTTTTGCACATTATGAAAATTTGTTTGACAAAATCAGCTATATGATAAGCTATGAACAGAATCCAGAAAGGTTTCATGTAGAATACTTCCACTGTCTCGCTCATGTCTCCTATCAGGAATCGGAATTGAATTTGTTTTCCATTTACCGCTTATTTAAAGAAGACCGGGAATGGTTTGCCGAGATGGCGGAGCTCACGACTTTGGTGTACAGCAATCTGTATCTGATCGGCAGTAATGAGGCGGCAGTGTGCTCACCCTATCGCGCAGACGAGAATTTATGCAGGTATCAAAGTGCAATTTATTATCTGCTTCAGGAAGGCTTTCGGAACTGCCTGGATCAGCCGAATCTAAAAGAAATCGCGTATGATGAGATTTCGCATTTACCAATCGAACTTGATTATTCAGAAGGCAAGCACTTTGACAGCTTTTGCCGAAAAATCAAGAGAACGCTGAGAAAACGGCGCATGCAGGATATCAAAGAGCAGGTACAGGCAGAACACCCGGATCTGGACCACGGCAAGGTTATGGAGAAGGTGAATAATCAATATGCGAAACTCCAGGGGAATTGCCCTATGACAGACCTGATTCAGACAATTGACACTGAGTGCAGGGAAGATACCTTAGCAAATGTGCTGGGCAAATGTCCGCCTTACCTTTTCTACAATATAAGAGACCGGCTTTATGCAGGAATTGGCCATAAAACAGATCTTGCGCTGATCCTGAAGGTTTTGTATGAGACGATTGAACAATGGGATTACCGCGAGCATTCTCTTATGATCAAGGATATCACCAAATTCTTGAATGCCTCCTATCAAATTGGCAATATATACGAGTCCTTCAGCATATATAGCAGTCTTGCAGACTGGGCAGAAATGGTAAGTGTCGACTCCGATCTGCTTGTCGATCTCATGTACCGGGAAGTAAAGGATGAGCTGATATTGATTGATGATAGCTGCCTTCGTGAAAACATCTCACGCGACGTCGTTAATCGTCTGCACACCCTCAAAAAGAAAATGCTGCAAGCCTTTGATGCAACCGTGAATCTGGAAAAGGCAAATGAATTGGAGGCCGCTGTTATTGTTGGGCTAAGTGTACAGCTGGCAAAACGAATTCAAAATATTTATTTGTACCAATCCATTAAAGAAGGCTTTTCACATAACTACCGCATGTCATCGGCAGGACTTCAGGAAATAGAATCACCGAAGGAGCATCCTTCAAAGGAGCATAGTCTGCAAACCTACTATTATGGTTTTTATCAGATCATTCAGAAGTTAATCAGCGAATCTATCATTCCGGAGGAAATTTTCGTACAAATCGAAAGCCAAAGAAAAGAGACATTGCTGGAAGAAGATAGTGCGGAAAAAAATATCCAAACCATAGCGGAGGAATTGCTTCAGGGACTTTCGCTTATGAAATCCTATGCGAATCGGTGTGCATCCAAGGGACGGAATGCTTATATTAGCCAGCTGCTGAAAGGGGTACAGAATGAATCGGTTTCGCATTAACCAGATTATGGAGGTTCTGCTGTTTCCCTACTGTGATCCGGGATTGCAGAAAAGGGATGTTCTGCTGAATAAGCATCTGGCTTATCAACGGTTTTTGAGCCTGAATTTAGACGATTCCTCTGTGGCCGAGGAAAAATATGAAAAAAGTTCGGACTACAGGAATGCAGATCAGGAATTGATGAATTACCTTTTCTCACGAAATCAGGGACGGGTCAAGTCGTATGATGATATCCTGCGGCTGTGCGATTTTTACTTTCCGCTGCTTCCTCTGGAACGATTTATGTCCGAAATACAGGAGATGAAGCAGGCGAATGGAAATCAATCTGATGTGGAAGAAAACATTGCTTTGTTTTATCTGAAAAACCTGCAAAAAATTGCCAATTCCCTTTTGACCTACCGTGACGGAGTAATGGCGATTCGAACCTGGAATAATGACAAAAATGAATTGGGCGAGGATATCTTCCATACCAACTATGTCTATAATAAGATAGAAGTTTGGAATATCCTGTGCCGATTTATGATTCCGGATATTCTGGTGGTCATTTTTATCATCAATAGCGGCTGGGATAAATCAGCGTTATATGAACAAAAACCCAATATTTCCCTAGCGGATAAGTTGCTGATCCAGATATTGAGCAAGGGAGTGGCTGAAAACCATCTTCATTTTAACGCAGGCTTTGACTATGAAATGTTGTGGATTCAGGCTGTGCATGTTGGAAAATGGGACGGTAGCCAGTATGCTGCACCCAAAAGCCCGGAGGAGCTTTATCTATGCCAGGCAGCCATATTCCGCTGCTTGGGAGCTCTTTTCCTCCAGGGAAGCGCCTGGAAAACAGTTTTGTTTCAGCATTGGGTTGCAGACCAGTGGAGCGGAACTCTGGAGAAATGCATCCGGGATCTGTATACCGGTACTTTTGATGAGAAAACGGTCTATCTGATTCCGAATATGTTTTGGGATATCTGGGAGGGAACCTCTGCCCTGGAGGAAGCGGATTTCCTGCTGGCATCCGTTTATGATGGGTATGTAGAGTTGAAAACCTCATCTGAATTCCTCTTTTTGTATGATGTCTGTTCTTATTTAAAGGATCGGCCCTGGGATACTGCATTTGCCAGGTGCTTTCTTCAATACCTTCGGATTAAAAATCGTTTTTTTTATCATATGCAGCAACGCTTTCTCGTTCCTGGCTTGCGGCATTTTCAGCAGTATTTTGGAACTGCAAGAGCGAAAAAAGTATGGGCCTCCGGCTGGGAAGGGCTGACTCTGGATGTCTTTCGCTCCCAGGCTAAAATTACCAGTTTAAAAAAGTTAGAAGTGCGGATTACACCTCAGGGCTATTCGAATATGCAGAACTGTTTTGACGCCGAGGGCAGTAGGGAAATCATCACTTTTCAGCTGAAAAAGCAGTTGTTCTCATTTCTGTTCCTATACCGTAGATACATTCTGGAGGATATTTTGGGTGTTAAAGAGGCAAGACGCTGGCTGGAAGAAGAAAAAAGACATAAATTTCAAAAGAATTTTTCTTACCTGGATTTGTTTTATGAGCTTTGCGTAAAACCTGGAGGACTGGAAGAAGATTATCGTGTCCCTACACTTGGAATTGTGTTTCATTTTATAAAGCAGGAAAGCCTGGATAATGTATCCGGTTATTATTGCTGGAGATGTCTGGAGGGGAATACGCTGGACTATACGAATCATCGGTTAGCGATGCGTCAGAAAATGATACATGCTGCAAGGGTAATCGAGGAGATCCGGTCAGAAATTCCAGAATTGAATACCTATATTGTGGGAATCGACGCCGCTTCTGATGAAAATGCAATGGAACCCTGGATGCTTTCTCCTGTTTATAATCTGATTCGTTCCAGGGAAACGACACGGCCAGTTCTGGCAATTCCTACGCAGGATGGATGCCGGTTCGAATTAATCCAGAATCTGGGCTTTACCTATCACGTTGGTGAGGACTTCCGTCACATCCTGTCAGGGCTGCGGCATATTGATGAGGTGATAGAGGAATTTCATTATAAGCCCGGGGACCGCTTAGGCCACGGCATTGCCCTGGGAATTGATATCGAAAAATGGATTTCTGATAATGAAATTCTTCCAATGCCGCGCCAGGAATATATGGATAATCTGCTGTGGGTTTGGGGACTGGCAGTTTGTAAGGAATTCCAGCTTCCGGTTCAGTTGGAGCGGCTGGAGGAGGAAATCTTAAGAAATGCAGAAGCGATTTATCCCCATACAGAAGGGATTACTGTAAGGATGCTTTATAAGGCATATAAAGGAAAGTTTTTGACAAACCATGAATCGATCCTGAACGGGCTGTTAAAAGAAGCCGGGGAGGCAAAGCACAGAAAGAAGCATGGGGTACATTGCCGGTATAGCAAGCAGAAATGCCGTCTCTATCCCACTCAGTGGACTGCCGACCGGCTTCTCAGTACCCTTTATTGCCCGGCATTTGAGGAAAAGTACAGGGAAATCATCCTGGTTCCTATATCAGCCTCCAATGCCGCATTGTATCAGGCGTTGCAGGAAATCGTATTGGAAAAGGTGGAGCGTCGTGGAATCTATGTAGAAACGAATCCAACCTCCAATCTCACAATAGGTGAGTTTTCCGATATCCGGGAACATCCGATTTTCCGTCTGAATGCACAGTCGCAGTCCGGAAAACAGCATCATGTGCTGGTTACCGTTAACTCTGATGATCCGGCTGTATTCAACACAAATGTAGAAAATGAACTGGCTTACATTTACTATGCGGCAGAGTACAGCGGTTATGCAAAAGAGGATATCCTGAACTGGATAGATAAGATTCGCCAGAATGGTATGAATGCCAGCTTTGTGCAGACGGTAAAATCCACAGCCGTGCTTCTGGAGGAGTTAGGGAAAATATTAGATCGATTGGATCCGGAATTGGGGTGAATATGGCGATTATTCCGTGACGCCAATGGAACAGAAATCAACGTGATAAGCGATGTTGTAAATGAAGTAGAAACCAGGAGGTGATTTTATGAAATGCCAAGTTTGTGGTGCTGAAAGCGGAAAATATCCTTTATGCAGGGAATGCAATAAGAAAAAAGAGACCGGTGAAATTATAAAGTGTCCGAAATGTCAAAAATGGCATTATACGAATATGCCCTGTGCAGAAGAAAAAGCGATTGTGGGGGAGAAAGAAAAATTTCTCTATGAATTAAGGCCCTATTTAGTGACGGCAACGGAAATGAAATATTTAAATGCGATCAAAGGAGTACTACCGGAAAACTGTTTGATTCAGGCACAAGCCAATTTGGCTTCTTTTATTGTAAGAACGGATGGCGCAAGATTTCAGAATGAACTATATCGGAATGTTGACTTCCTTATTACAGATTTATTATACAAGCCTTTGCTGGTAATAGAGATTAATGATCAGACCCATTTTACAGAAGAAAGGCGGGAGAGGGATAAAAAGGTTTCCAATATATGCGAGGAGGCTGGAATACCGATTATCAAATTGTGGACATTCTATGGAGTCAATCAGGAATATATAAAAAAGCGGATCACAGAAACGCTTGCATCACCAGTGAACCGGGTTCATCATTTTATAAAAGAAAAGGAGAAAAAAGCGCCAGAAGAGATAATAAAGGCAGAAATGCCCAATCCATCTTCTCTGACAGATGCGACACAATCAAGGGAGAAGAGGGGATGCTATATTGCAACCTGTATCTATGGCTCCTATGATTGCCCGCAAGTTTGGACGCTGCGCAGATTTCGGGATGATAAGCTTGCAAAAAGGCGGATTGGGCGTATTTTTATAAAAATATATTATGCAGTCAGCCCTGCTCTTGTAAAGCAGTTTGGGGATAAAGAATTATTCCAGGTATTTTGGAAGAAATGCCTGGATGGATTGGTTTTACGGCTTCAAGAAAAGGGAATAAAGGATACTCCTTACATAGATCTTGAATATATGTTTTCTGTAAATGAAAAAATCTGATGAAGGAAAAAATGTGATTTTGGATCGATGATATATACTTGCTTCTTAGAAAAAGCAGGAAGGAAACCATCAATGTACACCCATGAGGAATTAAAAAAATTTGTAGATAATTGTTCCAGATGTCCTCTCTCCCATACGCGGGGAAAAGCTGTCATGGGAAAGGGAAATCTGAAATCTCCAATTATGTTTGTGGCGGAGGCGCCGGGAAGCAGTGAGGACCGGGACGGCATTCCCTTTACCGGACCCTCAGGAGGTGTTTTTGATCAGCTTTTGGAGGGCATTGGAATGAACCGGCAGGATATTTACCTGACGAATATTGTGAAATGCCATCCTCCCAGGAACCGGGATCCGCTGCCGGAGGAGAAGGAGGCTTGTATTGTCTATTTAAAGCATGAAACCTTGCTGATCAGGCCGAGGATTATCGTATGTCTTGGCCGGACGGCGGCTCAGCGTATTATCCGTGACGATTATCGGATTACCAGAGAACATGGAATGTTCCTTTACCGGAAGAATACGTGGCTGACAGCGGTGTATCATCCGTCTGCGATCCTGCGTGATCCGGCCAAGATGGATGAGGCGAAGGCGGATTTTGCAGGGATACTGGAAAAGTACAGGGAAGTGGCGCAGGAGATGGGGCAATCGTTCCCAATCGACAGCTTCTCATAGGCTATAGGAATGGGAGGATAATATGATTTCTGATCAATTATACACACTTGCTTTTGCGTACAAGAAAACCAAGCTTTGGGAAACCTTGCGGGACACAGAGATATTTGCAGTCAGGCTGTCCGGCGGCAGAATTGGCTTTATCAGCATTATGGGAGCGGCTGATGCAGCAGAATTGTCTGCAATGTGTGTTTGAAAGTAAGGATGCGTTGTCTGAGGCGGAACGGGAGGAGGTAAAGCGGTATGCTCGTTCTCACAAGATCCGGATTGCCGGGAAGCATGCGTATCCCCAGTTTGTCAAATATCAGGCGAATTGCTATCCATGGTATTTGCAGACGGAACAGGAACAGGAGGATCTTTGCGAGGCTCTGGCTGCGGCTGTCGAACTGGCAGGGCGGATTGAAGA
This sequence comes from Lachnospiraceae bacterium, assembly GCA_030524635.1. GTDB lineage: Bacteria > Bacillota > Clostridia > Lachnospirales > Lachnospiraceae > Caccovicinus. Next base: position 63,860 of record JAUNGG010000008.1, on the reverse strand, counting down.
GAAGATGCCTTATGAGCTGGGACTGAAGGCGGTTACAGAAAAAACGAAGAAGGTTCTTATGCTGGAGCGTCAGGATGGTGCATATGTGCTGGGGGAGGCCGATCCCGAAGAAAAGAGAAAAGCAATGGCCTGCTCCGGAGGTACATAATGATATCAGCATTGCAAAACTGAAAAAAATGAAACGGACAGGTGTGTGGGAGTGTGAGATCATCCGGCATCACCAGCCGGTCCAAAATGCACCGGAGGAGATTCCGGTTTTTCCGGTCCTTTTTCTGGCAGTGGAAGCGTCTGAGGGATATGTTTTGCCGGTTTTTCCGGTTGCCTATTATGAGGATAATCCGGAGGAACTGCTGGATCAGTTTATGGACGCTCTTTTGCAGCATAAAATTTGTCCGGCCGAATTGAAGGTACGGGACCAGCGCACTTATGCATTTGCAAAAGCATTTTGCGGCAAGCTGAAAATTACAGTTAGTATTGAGCCGGAATTGCCGGTATTGGATGAGGCGGAATTTTCATTGTTGGAGCATTTTGATATGGATGAAGAGGTTCCGGAGAATATGATGAATATTTTAGATGAAATGCTGCAGATGGATGATGAAGCGGGAAGTCAGCGGGCGGATTCCAAAGCATTGTCAGATCAGTCTTATATCATCAGTGTTTCTCTGGGCTCCGGCTGTTATCGTCATATACAAATTTCCTGCAGCAGCACATTATTTGAACTGCATGCAGCAATTTTGGATGCCTTTGATTTTATGGATGATCATGCCCACGCTTTTTTATGGACAATCAAGCATGGAGTCAATGGGATTGTTATTATGCAAAGGGGCTTGAAAAGAATGATCGGACAACGGATCGGTATCGATTAGACCAGGTCGGTCTGCATAAGGAAATGAAATTTAAATATATATTTGATTTTGGGGATGAATGGACATTCCAGTGCAAGGTGCTTCGGATTGTGGAAGGCAGGACTTTGAAACCGTTGGTAGTCCGAAGCAAAGGAGCAGCACCGGATCAGTACGGCGGCTGGTAACAGGCCAGAATAAAAATAAAAGAAGGATTGCAGTTGTTTGGCATCTTCGCATTCACAAAAAGTACAGAGTCTCTTGACTCTACAATTGTTGTAGGGTTTATCCTAATATCCAGCTGATTCGGAAAATGGACAGAAATCAGATGACAATCAAAGAAAAGGTGGATGAGAGATGAAGGAGAACAATCTGACAGAAGGAAATTTATTAAAGACGCTGCTTACCTTCGCAGTACCGTTTTTAATTGCCAATATCCTGCAGTCCCTGTACGGAGCAGTAGATCTGTTTGTAGTGGGGCAATACTGCAATGCGGAGAGCGTGGCGGCAGTATCTACGGGAACCCAGGTGACCCAGATCGTTACCAGCCTGATCACTGGTTTGACTCTGGGAAGCACCATATTGATTGGGGAGGGGATGGGAAGCCAGCGGTATGATCTGGTGAAGCAGACCATCGGAACCACGCTGACGGTGTTTGCCATTGTGGCGCTTTGTCTGACAGCGCTTATGCTGGGGTTTGAGCGGCCGCTTTTGATGCTGCTGAAGACACCGGAGGAATCCTTTGGGCTGACGATGGAATATGTAGCTGTCTGTTCGGCGGGCAACCTGTTTATCTGCGGATACAATGCCATCAGCGCCATTCTGCGGGGATACGGGGATTCTACCCGTCCCATGATGTTTGTGGGGCTTTCCTGCACCATCAATATTATTCTGGATTTTGTGCTGGTGAAATACTGGGGGATGGGAGTCAGCGGAACGGCCCTGGCGACTGTGATATCCCAGGCGGTCAGCATGGTCATCGCCATCATTTATCTGAAACAGAAGAATTTTATCTTTGATTTTAAGCTGCCTTCCTTCCGTCCTGTCTGGGCGGTGGTGAAGAAGCTGGCCAGAGTGGGAATTCCGATTTCCTTCCAGGAGCTGATGGTGCGGATCTCCTTCCTGTATCTGATGACGGTGATGAACCGCTGCGGCGTGTATGCGGCATCGGTGGTGGGGATCAGCAGCAAGTATGACGTGTTTGCCATGCTGACTGCCACCTCCATGGCCAATGCCCTGGCCGCCATCACCGCCCAGAACATGGGAGCGGGAAAGCTGGAGCGGGCCAGAAGATCCCTTTGGTACGGCTTAAGCTTTGCCTTGTTTGTTTCCTGCTTGTTCTGGATTTGGGCTCAGGTAAGCCCTCAGTCCATGATCCGGGTATTCTCCCAGGATGATAATGTGATCGCAGCCGGCATTCCATTTTTCCGGTCCTGCAGCTATGACTATGTTCTGGTTACCATCGTATTCTGCCTGAATGGATACCTGAACGGACGGCAGAAAACAGTCTGGACGATGATAAGCTGCAGTGCAGGGGCGCTGCTTCTGCGGATCCCTATGGTGTATTTGTTTGGAACGTATTTTGCAGATGATTTAGGCATGCTGGGGCGGATCGCCCCCACCGTGTCCGGGATTATGGCCTGCTATACATTAGCTTATGTGATCTATGAGGGAAAGCAGGATGGAAAGAAAAAGGAAAAACAAGACGGAAAACAAGAGAGAAACCATAAAGGACAGCAGCGAAATGCAGCACATGCGTGAGCCGTTGTCAGCAAATGTGCCGCAGTCAGAGCAGGAATCGCTGCCGATATATGAGCCGCTTCCTACCCAGGAATTGTTTCAAATTGGCGAGGTATCGAAGCTGTTCCATATCAGCATCAGCATCCTGCGGCATTACGATAAGATCGGGCTTCTCCAGCCGGAGTATAAGGATCCGGACACAGGCTACCGCTATTACAGCACAAGGCAGTTTGAGTGTTTGAATACCATTCGGTATCTCAGGGCTTTGGATGTGCCGCTGGATGAAATCGCAGTGTTTGTGAAGAACCGGAATATTCAGCAGATCCAGTCTATGCTGGAAAAGCAGAGGGAAAATGTGCGGATCCGCCAGAAGGAGCTGGCGCGGATCGAGCGAAAGATTGAGAATCGTCTGAATCAGCTTCTGGATGCCCAAAGCTCCAGGCTGGATATCATCACGGTGGAGAAAAAGCCTGCCAGGAGGCTGGCGCTGTTAAAGAAGGATCTGCTGCCAAGATCCTATCTGGATCTGGAGCATTCCATCCGGGAACTGGAGCAGAATGAGGAAACTGCAGTGACCTTTTTGGGGAAGGTGGGAATCGGAATCTCCAGGGAGCGGCTGGAGGCACAGGTGTACCGCCCCTATGAGATTGTGTTTATCCTGCTGGATGAGGAGGACTGCTTCCGGGGAAAGACCATTACGCTGCCGGAGGAGACTTGTGTAATGATCCGGTTCCAGGGAGGTCATGAGCAGGCGGAAGGATACTATGAGAAGCTGATACAGTATATCCGGGAGCAGGGGTACCGTATCAGCGGATTTTCCAAGGAGATCACAATGATCGATTATGGGATTACCGATGATGTTTCACAGTTTGTGACAGAAATTCAGATTCCGGTGGAGCAGGCAGATGCAAAAATAGAAATAGTTAATAATTAATAACAAAAAAATCAATTATCCTTACCATACCGAGCTGTGATATAGTAAAGATATCACATAAAAGGGAGGAAGGAATCATATGATATTATCGACAGTTACTGATGAAGTATTGCCGGATCGGTCATCGGCAGCGATTCCGCGGATTTTCCAGACCGCGATCGGAGAAGGGGTAAGGAATTTTGAGATCCGTATGGTTGAGGCGAAGCGTTTCCCGCTTTCAGAAGCGTCTGCCTGGGACCGGCTGAAAAAGTATGGTAAGGAATATGGCATCACCTTTTCTGCTGTATCCCCTGGCCTTTTTAAGCCAAGTCTCTACAGTGATCTGATGCCGCTCCACAGAAAGTATCTGGTTCCTATGAGTATGGATCTGGCGGACGCCATCGGCGTAAAGACCCTGATCATTTTTGGCGTTGAGCGTGACCCGAAGGATAAGCCGGAGGACTTTTTACGGGTGGCAGAGCTGATGCGTGAAGCGGTAGAGCAGGCGGCAGCCCGCGGCTTTACGGTACAGCTTGAGAATCTGCCGGGCACCTGGGCTGACACCAGCGACAACTGCTTAAAGCTTATGGAAGCCGTGAATCATCCGAATTTCGGCTGTGTCTGGGATACCGGAAATTTCTATGAGGCAGAGCAGACCCATTTCCGGGCAGGCTATGAGAAGCTGAAACCGTATATCCGCAATGTGCATCTGAAGGATGGACGTTTCATCGATGGACATATGCACTGGCAGCATCTGGGCGTTGGTGTGACGGACATCAAGGGACAGATTGAAACTCTGAAAGCCGACGGCTACACCGGCACGATCACGTTGGAAGCAAAGTGTGAGCCCCATCTGGATGAGGACTTTACCAGCTCTATGAAGTATCTGAAGTCGGTTTTGTAAGGAATGGATTGAAGGAATCATAGAATAGGATCTTGTAATAGAATATATCAGGATATCAAACAGGCAGGTCATTTATGACCTGCCTAATCATTTTGTGTATTAATTTTGCCTGTTACTGTTGCTGGTAACTTATTCTGCCGACTCAGCGATCTCCTTTGTGATCTTTAAGAATTTATCAATATCATCGGTTCCATGGCAGTGGAGCGGGGATACGCGGATGGCGCCGTCTAATCCAAGGGCCTCAACGATTCGCTTGGAGTACATGCTGCTCCGCAGCCGCTCAAAGACGGTTACACCATGCTCCAGATATTTCTGAACACATTCGGAGTACTCGATTCCTTTGATGCCCATAGCAATGATCAGATCCTTACAGGTCAGATCTTCCATATCCACATATACTTCAACATTCTTGATGTGACGTAAGCCTGGAACTTCCTCTGTTCCTTCCAGCATCCGGTACAGAAGAGCACGTTCCTGCATGTGGATACGGTGCATGCCTTCTACATATAAGGTGCGCTTGTCTGTGCTGTCAATGAAGTGTGCGCCAATATCGCATACATACTGGATAACCGCCATCATAGCGGCAAAGTTGCCGGGTGTTGGAGTTCCCAGTGCCCATACGTCGGCGTCCTTCTGGATCAGCTTGCGGTGAGGCATCTTTGCAACACGGTCAGATACATAAGCAAAGCCGCATCCACGTACACCGAAGAACTTGTAGGGAGCGAAGTTTGCCACATCAACGCCCCAGTCCTCCACGTCAACAACAGCGTGAGGAGCATGCTGTACTGCATCGCTGACAATGTAAATGTCCGGATTGATCTCTTTTGCTCTGCGGGCGATCTCCTTGATGTTCATGATATTGCCGGAAATGTTGGATGCTGCCATGATGCTTAACAGACAGGTATCTTTGTCTACATATTTCATTACTTCATCCGGGTCAATGCCGCCGGTCACCTTGTTTGCCGGAACTACGCGGAATTCACGGCCGGTCCGGTTGCAGTAGTACTCCACTGCATCGTGTGCAGACGGATGCTCCAGAGAGGAAGTAACAGCATTGGTTCCCCAGGTTACATGCTCCATGATGGTTCCGACTGCGTGGAACATGGTCTGAGAAGCGGAAAGCTCGGTGATCAGTGCGCCGCTCTTTGCACCGAATACGATCTCTAAGATCTCCTGGGTGCCGTTTTTCACATAAGCAGCCAGGTCAAGACCTCTGCCTCGTACACGCTCCGGGCAGTCCGGGAACTCTTCTAATGCACATTTCGCTTCCACTGCGCTCCGCAGACGTAAGGAACCACCTGAATTCTCGAAGAAAAGCCGCTCGCCGTACTCGGGATCTGCATCACCAAAGCAGAACTGTGCCTTCAGACTTTTCTGGAATTCATCCGAAAATAAAATCCCATATTTGTTATCCATAACCTACCTCCGTATCATAAAGCTGATTGCTTTTTCGTATTTTTATCATAGCATAGGAAATGAAAATTGAAAAATCAATAATTGTATTGTATAATATTAATAAAATCTATATTTAAAATAGGTAAACAAAGTCAAATGTGGGGGAGCTTATGAATTTATCGGAAATCGAAACTTTTTTAATGATCGTGAAAACAAAAAATATTACAAAAACAGCAGACAATCTGTTTTTATCACAGCCCACCGTAAGCCATCGACTGAAGCTTTTAGAAGATGAGCTGGGAGTGAAGCTGATTTCCAGAAAGAAGGGATATAAGCAGATCGAGTTGACCACGCAGGGAGAGGAATTTATTCCCATTGCGGAGCGCTGGATCTCCATTTGGCAGGAGATGCAGATGCTGAAGGATAAGCAGGAAAAGCTGTATCTGACTATAGGATGCACGGATACCTTAAATAGTGCGATCTTATTTGATTTATATCGCAGCATGCTGGATGAGGAAAAACAGATTATGAATCTGAAGGTGAAGACTCACTATTCTCATGAAATATACAGTCTCTTAGAGCGGCATGACATTGATCTGGGATTTGTGTATCATTACCTGCATTATAAAAATGTGATCGTGGAGCCTGTGCTCCGGGAACGAATGTATATTATTCAGTCAAAGAATGCAGAGGTGGTTAAGCCGGTAATCCATACAGATGATCTGGATATTAACCGTGAAATTTTCATGAGCTGGGAAGCAAATTACCAGATCTGGCATAATCAGTGGGTAGGAAAGGAGCATACCCCCAGGATCCAGGTGGATACCTTTGAATTGCTGCTCCACCTTCTTTCCAAAGAGAATATGTGGGCGATCGTGCCGGTTTCCGTGGCAGAGCGGATCAGCAGTCTGCGGCCGGTGACGATCAGCAGGATCGGGAATAAGGTGAAGCCGCCGGAGCGGGTCACTTATAAGATCAAGCACAAGTATCCAAATGAAGCTACTTTGAAGGCGGTTCGAGTCTTTGAGGAAAAGATGGAAGAGTATATTGTCCAAAAGGATTGGGGATATGTGGCTGGCAGCTTGTCAGATAAGAAGATAGAAGAAAACAATTAAAGATAAGCTTTTGAAGATTCGGAGGATTTTACAGGGAGAGCTGTAAAATCCTCCGATTTTTTTGTGGAAATGCTGAAATTAATATTTAAAATATTAATATATTATAGTTAAATAATTCATTTTTATAAATAACTCACTTATGTTAAACTATAAACAATAAAGAAAATCGTAGAGGGAAAAGAAAGTCGATAATTGCAGGAAAGGAACTGCAGAGAGAGCAGAGCATGAGCTGCAGGGATCTGCGGACAGAAAAGGAGGGGACAGATGGAAGCAAAATTTTTATTGACAGGAGACAGCTCACTGTCAGTTCAGATGGGAGACGAGATCAGCCTTGAGGTAAACCGGCTGGTGCGCATGCTGTACCTCAGTCTGACCCATCATCCGGTGGAGGGTATCCGGGAGATGGTTCCGACGTATGCAGCATTGATGGTTCATTACCGGCCGGAGGTGATTCGGTTTGAGGAATTGAAGGCCCAGATCCTGATGAGGATGGAGGATATGGAGCAGGCTGATGAGGAGTCCTGCCTGGTGAAGGAGATTCCGATCTGCTATGGCGGCGAGCTGGGACCGGATCTGGCGGACTGCGCGGCGTTTGAGAAGGTGTCGGAGCAGGAGTTTATCCGGATGCATTCAGAGCATGAGTATTATTCCTATATGCTGGGGTTTGCACCGGGACATGCGTATATGGCACGGTTTGAGGAGCCGTTTCATTTTAAGAGAAGGGACACGCCCCGGGTACGGATTTCAGGCGGTGCTATTGTGGTTCAACTGAATCTTTCCAACCTGATCCCGTTTGATCAGCCGTGCGGATGGAATATCATCGGCGGAACGCCATTGACGATCTGCGACTACAGCAAGGACGATCCGTTCCTGGTTCACGCAGGAGACTGGATCCGGTATGTACCGGTATCTCTGCAGGAATATGAGACGATCAAGGAAGATGTGAGAAAAGGTACCTATCGTCTGAAAACATATACAAAAAATGTGAAAGGACGGTGAGATCATGGGAATCACAGTAGAAACTCCTGGCATTCTGACAACCGTGCAGGATGAGGGACGGTTTGGATATCAGCAGTTCGGCGTATCTCCGGCAGGCCCTATGGATACGAAATCCTTTTATCTGGCCAATATCCTGGTGGGGAATCCAAGAAATGAAGGTCTGCTGGAGATGACCTTCTCCGGGCCGTCTCTGCGGTTTGATGAGGATAATGTGATTGCCATTACTGGCGGAGATTTGTCGCCCTGCATCAATGGTGAACCGGCAGCTATGTATCAGGCGCTTCTGGTCCGCAAGGGAGACGTACTTTCCTTCGGTATGATGCATGGAAACGGGTGCCGCGGCTACCTGGCGTTTGCCGGAGGCCTGGATGTACCGCTGGTGATGGGAAGCAAATCCACTTTGATGCGGAATGAGCTGGGTGGAATCAGCGGAAGAAAGCTGGAAAAGGGTGATCAGATTGGCTTCTTGGCGCCGAAGGCAGAGCTTCCCAATATGGAGCAGCGCAAGCTGGAACAGGAGATGTTCCTGGATAAGGAGATCGTTCTGCGGGTGGTAACCGGGCCGCAGGATACAGATTTTTCCATGGAGGAGCTGAGGCGGTTCTTCTGGTACGGAGCAGAGATCACCAATGAATTTGACCGGATGGGATGCCGGCTGAAGCGGGAGGAGCCGCTGCATCACATTGGAGATGGAAATATTATTACCGATGGGATTGCGTTTGGTTCCATTCAGGTTCCGCCGAATGGACAGCCGATCATCATGCTGGCTGACCGGCAGAGCACAGGTGGATATAGTAAGATCGGAACGGTCATTTCGGTGGACCTGCCGAAACTGGCACAGAGCCTGGCCGGATATAAGGTACGGTTCGTTCAGGTCAGTATTGGACTGGCGCAGGAACTGTATGTGAAGCGGATCAGGGAACTGGAAGCGTTGGAAAAACGGCTGGGAAATTGATTCTGTAATTTTAAAATCTATAAATGCTGCAGGAAAGGCAGCAGATCAAGATACAAAGAAGGGAGATTTCAACATGAAAATCGTAGTACTGGATGGTTACACATTGAATCCTGGCGATATCAGCTGGGAAGGACTGGAGGCGCTGGGAGAGGTAACCGTATATGACCGCACTCCGAAGGAGGAGATCGCAGCGCGGATCGGGGATGCAGAGGTGATCTATACCAACAAGACCCCCATCACCAGGGAGACTCTGGACCAGTGCACCAACATTCGTTTCATCGGCGTGCTGGCAACTGGCTACAATGTAGTTGATGTGGAAGCGGCGAAGGAAAAGCAGATTCCGGTAGCAAATATCCCAACTTACGGCACGGCTGCTGTGGCTCAGTTTGCCATCGCGCTGCTTCTGGAATTATGCCACCATATCGGAGAGCACTCCGATGCAGTAAAGGCTGGAGAGTGGAGCAGCAATGCAGACTGGTGCTTCTGGAAGCATCCTCTTGTGGAGCTGGCCGGAAAGACTATGGGTATTATCGGCTTCGGAAGGATTGGACAGGATACAGCCAAGATTGCACAGGCGCTTGGTATGAACATTCTTGCTTATGATGCATATAAAAATCCCCTTCTGGAAAGCGAAACCTGCCATTATGCAGAGCTGGATGAGCTGCTGGCACAGTCTGATGTGATCTCCCTGCACTGCCCATTATTCCCATCTACCGAGGGGATCATCAATAAGGATACCATTGCCAAGATGAAGGACGGCGTGATGATTATCAATGATTCCAGAGGTCCTCTGATCGTGGAAGAGGATCTTCGGGATGCATTAAACAGCGGAAAGGTAGCAGGAGCTGCATTAGACGTTGTTTCCACCGAGCCGATCCGCATGGATAATCCGCTTCTGGGTGCTAAGAATGTGATCCTGACTCCGCATATTGCCTGGGCGCCGAAGGAGTCCCGTCAGAGGCTGATGGATATCGCAGTTGCAAACCTGAAGAACTTTGTGGAGGGCAAGCCTCAGAATATTGTAAATGCGTAAATAGAGAGATCAGTTATATTTCATGCGCCGCCGGTGCGGCAGGCTGCTGGATGGCAGGTGAAAGATAATGAATCATAAAAAGAAACAGGAGGAGAGGGAATTATGTATCATGTAGATCTGAACAGTGATATGGGAGAAAGCTTCGGCGCATATAAGCTGGGCGGAGATGAAGACATTATTCAGTATGTGACCACGGCAAATGTTGCCTGCGGCTGGCATGCAGGTGACCCTATGGTTATGGACAAGGTAGTCCGCATGGCAAAGGAGCGGGGCGTTATGGTAGGCGCTCACCCAGGCTATCCGGATCTGATGGGCTTTGGCCGGAGAAAGATGGTGCTGTCCTATCAGGAGGTAAAGAACTATGTGAAGTACCAGATCGGAGCACTGTCGGCATTTACTCAGAGCTGCGGGATGAAGCTGCAGCATGTGGCACCTCATGGGGCAATGGGAAATCAGTGCCAATATGATGAGGAGATCTCTTCTGCCATCGTAGAGGCAGTTTCCGAATTCGATAAGGACCTGATTATCTATTACTGTGCCGGTGCTGTGCTGGGCCAGATCGCAGAGAGCAAGGGGCTTCGGACTGCTTCTGAGATCTTTGCAGACCGGGCTTATATGGATGATCTGTCCTTAGTGCCGAGAAAGATGGAAGGATCCATGATCACAGACGAGGATGTGGCGATCCGGCGCTGTGTTCGCATGATCAAAGAAGGAAAGGTAACTTCCATTAATGGCAAGGAGCTTGACATTAAAGGTGATACCCTTTGCGTTCATGGGGATGGGCCAAAGGCACTGGCATTTGTCAAGCGGATTCGTGAAACCTTTGCGGCAGAAGGCATCGAGATCCGTCATCTGTAGGCAGATACCGTGATCTTCAAAAGATTGCGGTGGCGGAATGAATGAGAAAATTTGGGAAGCTGATAGAAGGCACAAAAATAAGAAAAGTATGGGGAACTGATAGGGAATGGCAGCCTGCAGAGGGATACCTGCAGGAAGAAAATGTTTGGGGTAACAAGATGAGTAATCAAGGGATAAAGAAGGAACCGATGTCGGTGGTCAAAAAAATGATGATTGCCCTGGTCGGAGGATTAGTTGTCGGAATTGGATTTTTGTTTTTACGGGAGCAGTTGGTAGCTTCTGGGCAGGAGGGAAGCTGGGAGCTGATCAATAAGCTTTTGTTCCAGGATATTACAGTGCCGGCCGGTGTGGGGGCGATTGGCATTTTCTACATCGTGGGACAGATCTTTATGAGAGGCCTTCAGCTTGCTATCGTGCCGTTGGTATTAGTGTCCTTAAGTCTTGCTATGTGCAGCATTTCGAATTCCACAAAGCTTGGACGGATCGCAGGCCGTTCACTGGCGGGCTTTCTGGCATTCTATGTGTTCGGTGCATTCTTTGGATGTGCCATTGCATATATGGTCAAGTCAATGGGATTTTTCAATGTCACTTTGCCAAGTGAAGCAGTTATGGATGCCCAGACGATCGAGGCATTCAATCCACTTGCTGTAATCGTGAATGCAGTTCCGTCTAATATCACCAGTGCGTTCAGCACCAATAACAGTATTCTGGCTGTAGTAGTGGTGGCGATTGTTATTGGATTGTGCTTAAATCAGCTGGGGAATAAGGCTGAGCCGTTAAAGCAGGTACTGGAAAGTGCTAATGAAGTGATTCAGATGTATCTGACCTTCTTGATTAACAAAGTAGGCCCGGTGGCTATATTTTGTTTGATCTCCAGGACCTTTGCCATTTACGGGGTGGAATATCTGGCTCCGGCAGCGGCTTATGTGATCTCCGCCATGGTGACACTGTTTGCACTGACTATTGTCCTGTATCCGGCGGGTATTTATCTGAGTACAGGGTTGAATCCGTGGAAATTCTTAAAGAAGATCGCCAAGGTGGGTGTGTTTGGATTTTCCACTAACTCTTCCGCAGCATGTCTTCCACTCAACACCAGAACCTGCATTGATGAACTGGGATGCAGCGAGGAGATTACCAGCTTTGTTCTTCCAACTGGTATGACCATTAATATGAATGGAACGACAGTTATGCATATGTTTGCAGTTACTTTTATCGCTACCTCAGCAGGTATTGAGGTGACGCCGGCGAATCTGGTCGTAATGGCATTTCTGTCCATCTGTGCTGCAGCCGGCACGCCTGCAATTCCCATTGCCGGAACGACGATGATCTTTACTGTGCTGTCTGGTATGGGATGGACGACAGAGGCCTGTCTGATTGGTTATGCCCTGGTAGTTGCCATCAACCGTCCGGTGGAGATGGCCTTGCTTCCGCTGAATGTTATCGGTGATGCGGCTACAAATGTGATTGTCAACGCAAAGGAAAAGGAGATCAAGAAAGCAGTATATAACCAATAGAAGGAATCGAGAAGAGGGGTTTGCAGACCTGTCCGCAGGCCTCTCTTTTTCAATCTTCTGAATGTGTTGAAAGTGTATAAAAACACAAAAATTATCAAAAAGAAAATATAGAAAATATTAATATATTAAAGAAAAATGATTTATTTTTTTATGCTTTTTGCTTATGTTATACTATGGCCATGAAGGAAAAATAAAGCAAGGTGCTAAAAGCGAACGGACGCTTTTCCAGATAGAACGGAAACCGGAAAAACAACTGATTTTGAAAAATGATAGTGATCCGGGCCTTAATTACGCACAGGGAGGAGGAGCAGTGAACAAACGGGGAATGAAAGATCGGGGTGTCCGGTCAAATGCAGAAAAGGAGGGGAAATTCGGTGGTTAAGAAAAGTAAAGTAAATCAGCCGAAGGCAAGTACCAGCAGACAAATGGGATTTTTTGAGCTGCTGAAGCGGGATATCGTGAAGCATCGATATATTTATATCATGCTGATTCCGGTAATTTTATATTTCATTATCTTTCATTATGTGCCTATGTTTGGCGCGCAGATTGCATTTAAGGATTTTAGTATTTCCAAGGGAATTATGGGAAGTAAATGGGTAGGCTTTAAGCACTTTATTGATTACTTCCACAGCTATTACTTTGTACGTCTGCTTAAAAACACGGTGATCTTAAGTGCCTATAATATTTTATTTGGTTTCCCGGCACCGATCATTCTGGCGATCCTGATCAATGAAGTACAGAACATGACTTTTAAGAGAGTGGTTCAAACCGTAACCTACCTGCCGCACTTTATTTCAATCGTTATCGTCTGTGCACTGCTTCGTAACTTTTTCGCAGTGGATGGTATCGTAAACCAGATCTTCGGCAGCAGCGTAAACTTCTTTATGAAGGAGGAGATGTTCCGACCGCTGTATGTAGGTTCTGGTATCTGGCAGGAGATCGGATGGGGTTCTATTGTATATCTGTCTGCAATCACCGGAATTGACTCGACTCTCTATGAGGCAGCAGAGATTGATGGTGCAGGAAGATTTCAGAAGATTTTGTATGTGACACTTCCCTGTATCGCAGCCACCATCACTGTAATGTTTATCATGCGTGTTGGTAAGATGATGACAGTAGGAGCAGATAAAGTGCTTCTGATGTACAATGAAAGTACATATGCAACCTCTGATATCATTTCTACCTTCGTATACAGAAAAGGACTTTTGGAGCAGAATTACAGCTATTCCGCAGCCGTAGATTTAGTAAACTCCGTTGTCAACTGTGGTCTTCTGGTAGTTGCGAATAAACTTTGCAAAAAGATAAGCGGCAATGGCTTATGGTAAGGAGATGGGAATATGAAGAATAAAATCAAACCGTTTGATGTGATCAATACCATTATTTTATCGTTGCTGATGCTTATTTGCTTATATCCGTTTTTATATGTGGTATTTGCATCCTTCAGTGAGCCATGGGAGCTTGTAAAGCATAAGGGTCTGCTGATTGGACCGCTGGGCTTTTCCTTAAGCGGGTACAAGGCAGTGCTCAGCAACCGGTCGATCCTGACCGGATATATCACAACGCTGATCAATCTGTTTGCAGGAACCTCGATTAATATCGTTCTGACCCTGCTGGCAGCTTATGCAGTATCTCGAAAGGATTTTATGTTAAAGAAGCCGATCGTTATTATGATTGTGTTTACCATGTTCTTTAACAGCGGTATCATCCCCAGATTCCTGGTCGTTAAGTCCTTAGGATTGTATGACAGCCGTCTTTCCATGATCCTGCCCACAGCAATCAACGTATTCAACCTGGTTATCATGCGTACTGCGATTGAAGCTCTTCCAGACAGCCTGGAGGAGGCAGCTCTGTTAGAGGGTGCGAATGATTTCGATATCCTGTTCCGGATCGTAATGCCTTTGATCAAGTCCACCATTGCAGTTCTGGTGCTCTACTACGGAGTTGCTCACTGGAATCAGTGGTATCAGGCATTGATGTATGTGCAGAGCCGCGATAAATATCCTCTTCAGCTGGTGCTGAGAGAGATCCTGATCGGAAACTCTACTGAGAGCATGGCAGCTGGAGGTGTTGATTCATCTGGTGAGAGCGCCGTTATTGGTGAAGTAATCAAGTATGCAACCATCGTGGTATCTACACTGCCGATTCTGACCATTTACCCGATGCTTCAAAAGCATTTTGTAAAGGGTGTTATGGTAGGTGCTGTAAAGGGTTAGATCGATTTTATTTTGAAGCAGTATGGGATGCGCTGCATTTCATGAAGAAATAAAGGAGGAAATGTAACATGAAAAAGAAAAATTTTGCAAGAAAAGCGCTAAGCCTGAGTCTGGCAGCTGCATTGGCAGCCGGAACACTGGCAGGCTGTGGAGAAAAGTCTTCTGAGCCGGCAGGCAGCGCAGAAAGCGGTGCTGCATCTGGAGAGAGCGCAGAAAGCAGCGGAACTCCAAAGCTGACTTACTGGGTAAAGATGGATTCTTCCAAGATTGCACCTACCACAGATAATTATGGTACGATCCAGTGCTACAAGCAAATGATGGAGAATACCGGCATTGAAGTAGAATTTATTCATCCTCCGGTAGGGCAGGAAAGCGACTCCTTCAGCCTGATGATCTCCGGCGGCGAGTATCCGGATCTGGTTCACTATGATTGGGGCAATGCTGTATCCGGTGGTCCGGACAAGGCCATAGAGGAAGGCGTAATCTTAGAGTTAACCGATCTGATTGAAGAAAATTGTCCGAACCTGAAGGCATTCCTGGCCGAGTATCCGGAGATTAAGGCAGCCATGACTACCGACAGCGGAAAGATTTACTGCTTCCCGAATGTATATCCATACTACAAGGAAGATACTGCAGTAAAATGCAATCGCGGTGTTCAGATTCGTCAGGACTGGCTGGATGAGCTGGGACTGGAAGCACCGGAAACGATTGATGAGTGGCACACCGTTCTGACTGCATTTAAGGGAATGGGAACCACAGAAGATGGAAGTCCAATCGTGCCGATGGTTTCCAGAAAGATGTCTGAGAAGACCAGCTTAGTTCGTACCTTTGCCAACGCATGGAACGGTATGGATTATGATTTCTATTTAGAGAACGGTGTTGTTAAGTTCGGTCCTATCGAGCCGGCATTTAAGGAGTATCTGGCAACGATGAACCAGTGGTATGAAGAAGGCCTGATTGCAGCCGATTTCTCTACCTATAGCGGCAAGGAGCATGATGCCCTGATCACCACCAATCAGGCTGGAGCATGGTTATCCGGTTTAGGTGCAGGCATGGGTGTTTACATCACTGCATTAGGCGGCGATGACAGCAAGATTACCGGAATTAAGTTCCCGGTAAAGGAAAAAGGTGATACCCCCAAATATACTTCCGCAGATAATTATCCGTTTATCGGTTTAGGCATTGCCATTACCTCCAACTGTAAAGATGTGAAGGCAGCCTGCAAGTGGCTGGATTACCACTACAGCGAGGAAGGCAGCCGCCTGTTAAACTGGGGTATTGAGGGTGTCAGCTACGAGCTGGATGAAAATGGCGAGCCGCAGTTTACCGATGAGATTATGAAGAATCCAGAAGGATTATCTGTAGATGTTGCTTTAGGAAAGTATGCAATGGTATCTCAGCTTGAGGCATTTGCGAAGGATGACCGTGCAGAAGCGATTCGTATGTGGAATTATGATGCACAGGAAGCAGCATCTAAGACCTGGAATGAGACAGACTTCAGCTTCCGTTATCCGCCGACCGTCAGCCTGACTCCTGATGAAAGCTCTGAGCTGGCAAGTATTTTAAGTGATATCACCACCTACCGTGATGAGAATGTGATCCGATTCATTCTGGGAACAGAGCCGTTGGACAATTATGAGAAGTTCGCAGAAACCATCAAGAAGATGAATATTGATCGTGCGATCGAGATCAAGCAGGCAGCATATGACAGACTGCAGGAAAGATTAAAGGCAGCGCAGTAAGGGAAATGAAGGACAAATAAATGGAGGGCAATTATGAAAGCATTAGCAAGATATGGAAAAGCATTTGGCGGATACCGCCTGATCGACGTACCGGAGCCGGTATGCGGACCGGAAGATGTGATCATCGAGATTAAGGCAGCAGCTATCTGCGGCGCAGATATGAAGCACTTTAAGGTAGAGAACGGCTCCGATGAATTTAACTCCGTAAGAGGACATGAGTTTGCAGGACAGATCGTTCAGGTAGGTCAGAAGGTAACGGACTGGAAGGTCGGCCAGAGAGTAGTTTCTGACAACAGCGCACATGTATGCGGCACCTGCCCGGCATGTGAGATGGGTGACTTCCTCTGCTGCCTGGAGAAGGTAAATTTAGGACTGGATAATAATACCTGGGGCGGCGGCTTCTCCAAGTACTGCAAGGTGCCTGGTGAGATCTTACGGATCCACAAGCATGCACTGTGGGAGATCCCGGAGGGTGTTGCATATGAGGAAGCAGCCGTATTAGATCCGATCTGCAACTCCTACAAGGCAATGGCGCAGCAGTCCCATTTCCTCCCAGGGCAGGATGTAGTAGTGTTCGGTACGGGTCCATTAGGCTTATTTGCTGTACAGATCGCCCGCATCATGGGTGCTGTTAATATCGTTATGGTTGGTCTGGAGGAGGATACCAAGGTACGCTTTGCAGTGGCTCAGGAATTAGGCGCTACCCATGTGGTAAATGCCAGCCGTGAGAACGTAGTAGAGCGCTGCCAGGAGATCTGCGGCAAGGAGAATTTAGGATTAGTCATTGAGTGCTCCGGCGCAAACATTGCGTTAAAGCAGTCGATTGAAATGCTGCGTCCAAACGGCGAGGTCGTTCGTGTTGGTATGGGCTTTAAGCCATTAGATTTCTCGATTAATGATATCACTGCTTGGAACAAGAGCATTATCGGGCATATGGCATATGATTCCACATCCTGGAGAAATGCGATCCGTCTGCTTCAGAAGGGTGAGATCAAGGTACAGCCGATGATCACACACCGGATCGGCTTATCGGAG
This sequence comes from Lachnospiraceae bacterium, assembly GCA_030524635.1. Lineage (GTDB taxonomy): Bacteria > Bacillota > Clostridia > Lachnospirales > Lachnospiraceae > Caccovicinus. The sequence continues at coordinate 46,602 of JAUNGG010000008.1, read as the reverse complement.
TGGGAGAAGGGCTTCCAGGCTATGGCAGATAAGGAAGCCATCAAGGTTATTATGACTTATGATTTTGAGGACTAATGAAGGAGGATTTCCATGAAGAATACAGAAGCAATCCTGATCCATCCTGGTCGGATGGAGATTCTGGAGGCAGCCTTCCCGGTGCCGAAGGATGATGAGGTGTTATTGAAGGTAGAGTATGTGGGAATCTGCGGCTCTGATGTACACGGCTTTGAGTGCGGTCCGTTTATTCCGCCTAAGGATCCCAACCAGAAGATCGGACTAGGACATGAGTGTGCCGGAACGGTGGTGGCAGTAGGAGAGAAGGTAAAGAAGATTAAGATCGGCGACCGGGTGAATATCGAGCCGGGGGTTCCCTGCGGAACCTGCCGTTACTGCAGAGCGGGCAAGTACAATATCTGTCCAGATGTAGACTTTATGGCGACCCAGCCAAATTACAGAGGTGCGCTGACCAATTATCTGGTTCATCCGGAGAATATGACCTACCGTCTGCCGGACAACATGGATCTGATGGAGGGCGCTCTGGTAGAGCCGGCTGCGGTTGGTATGCATGCGGCGGCTGAGGCGCAGGTACGGCCTGGGGATAAGATCGTGATCCTGGGCGCCGGCTGCATCGGCTTGATGACCTTACAGGCGTGCCGTGCAATGGGAGCATCGGAGATCGTGGTGGTGGATGTGCTGGAAAAGCGTCTTCAGATGGCGAAAAAGCTTGGTGCTGCCGCTGTGATTAATGGTATGACAGAGGATACCGAAACGCGGGTAAAGGAACTTCTGGGAGACTGGGGCGCAGATATCGTATTTGAGACTGCAGGCTCACCAAAAACAGCATCTCAGGCAGTTAATCTGGTAATGAGAGGCGGACGGATCATGATCGTGGGAACGATTTCCGGCGATACCCCCATCAACTTCTTAAAGATCAACCGTGAGGTAAAGATCCAGACGGTATTCCGCTATGCCAATAATTATCCGATGACCATCGATGCCATCTCATCCGGCAAGATCGATGTGAAGTCTATGGTGACCGATGTCTATGATTATGAGGATGTACAGCGGGCATTTGAGGAATCCTTAAGCCGGAAGGCGGAGATTATCAAGGGTGTCATTAAGATCGATTAAGAGTGGTTTCGTTATAAATAAAGAAAACATATAGGAGGAGTTTAAACATGCTTGCAAATATCAAATATTGGGAAGAAAAAGCGAAACTTGGGAAATATGCGATTCCGCATTTTAACGTATGGAATGCAGAGATGCTGATGGGTGTTATGGATGCGGCAGAGGAGCTTCGCGCACCGGTTATCATCTCCTTCGGTACCGGATTTGTGGGAAATACCTCCTTTGAGGATTTCAGCCACATGATGGTTTCCATGGCAAAGAAGGCTACCGTTCCGGTTATCACTCACTGGGATCACGGCAGAAGCATGGAGATTGTGTTAAATGCATACAATCACGGCATGAATTCTGTTATGAGAGATGCTTCTGCTTTTGATTTCGAGGAGAATATCCGTTTGACGAAGGAAGTGGTTGACTATTTCCATCCACTGGGAATCCCGGTTGAGGCAGAGTTAGGACATGTGGGAAATGAGACCATCTATGAGGAAGCTCTGGCAAATTACAAGTATACGGATCCCAGCCAGGCTGCAGAATTCGTAGAGAGAACCGGCTGTGACTCTCTGGCAGTTGCCATTGGAAACCAGCACGGTGTTTATACCTCTGAGCCGAAGCTGAACTTTGAAGTGGTAGAGAAGGTTCGGGATGCAGTAAGCGTACCGTTAGTACTCCACGGCGCATCTGGTATCGGCGATGACGATATCCGCACGGCCATCTCTTTAGGTATCACCAAGATCAACATTCACACTGAGTTATGCCAGGCGGCTATGACTGCTGTTGCAGAGCATGTGAATGATTCCTTCCTGGAGATGCAGCGTTATGTGAGACAGGCGATTAAGCAGCGTGCAATGGAGAAGATCCTGCTGTTTGGTACCGATGGAAAGGCTTAAAAATCAGGTGATCGCATGTATGATATCGTAATCATCGGCGCAGCAATCGTAGATCTTTTGCTGCGCCCGGTAAGCAAGGAAGTGTTTGATGTAGACTCCTATCCGGTAGATGGGATCGGCATGACCATCGGCGGAGATGCCGCAAATGAAGCAACCATCATTACCAGGCTTGGCCATAAGGTATGTCTGGCCGGCTGTGTGGGAGATGATGTGCCTGGCCGGTACATTATGGAGTACTTTCAGAACAACGGTGTGGATACCTCTTATGTAAAGGTGCGGGATGACATTTCCACTTCCATTAATGTAGGATTGGTAACGGAGGATGGGGAGCGGACATTTGTCACCAACCGCCAGGGAAGTCTGTGGAAGTTTTCCGATGCAGATGTAGATATGGCTGTGTTTGAACAGGCTAAGGTACTATCCTTTGCCAGCATTTTCAATAATCCGCTGTTTACCGGTGAAAAGCTGGTTTCGATCTTTCGCCGGGCAAAAGAAGCAGGGATGACTATTTTTGCTGATATGGTTAAGCCCCGATTAGGAGAGACCATCGAGGATATTCGAGAGGCATTATCCTATGTGGACTATTTCTTCCCAAACTATTCAGAGGCAAGCCTGATGACCGGTAAGACGGATGTCAATGAGATTGCAGACACCTTCCTTTCCTATGGGGTAAAGAACGTGATCGTAAAGACCGGAAAATCCGGCTGTCTGATCAAGAACAATCAGGAAGCCATCGTGGTTCCAGCTTATCCGAAGGCAAACTGTATTGATACCACCGGTGCTGGGGATAACTTTGCTTCCGGATTCATCAGTGCATTTTTAAAAGGAAATGATCTGGTTACCTGCGGCAGGTATGCCAATGCAGTAGCTTCCGTATCGGTAGAGTATGTGGGGGCCACAACCGGTGTGACCAGCCGGGAAAAGGCAGAAGCTCGTTATCAGGAATATGTAAAGATATATGAGGGAAAGGAAACAGTATGAAAAAAATAAAGCTTGGAAAATCCGGAATGGAAATCACGAGAATGGGATTAGGAACCTGGGCCATCGGCGGCGGTCCTGCATGGGGAGGAGATAAGGATCTGCAGCAGTGCATCGATACCATCGCAAGCTGCCCGGAACTGGGAATCAACCTGGTAGATACAGCTCCTGGATACAACTTCGGCCAGAGTGAGCGGATTCTGGGCAAGGCCCTTTCTCAGATGGACCGTGAAAAGATCCATGTTATTACCAAGTGCGGTATCGTGTGGACCCGTCAGGGAAGCTTATTTAACAAAGTGGGCGATACCCAGCTTTACAAGAACTTAAGCAAGGAATCCATCCTGGAGGAGATCGATTTAAGCCTGGAGCGCCTGGGAACCGACTATGTAGATGTATATATGACCCACTGGCAGTCGGTAGAGCCTTACTTTACTCCAATCGGAGAAACCATGGAGGTACTGAATCGCCTGAAGGAGGAAGGAAAGATCCGCGCCATCGGTGCAGCCAACGTAACTCCGGAGCACATCAAGGAGTACTTAAAGTACGGCGATCTGGATATCGTTCAGGCAAAGTACAGTGTTCTGGATCGTCAGACGGAGGAGGAGCTGCTTCCGATCTGTAAAGAGAATGGAATCGTGCTTCAGGCATATTCTCCATTAGAGCAGGGTCTGTTAAGCGGAACCTATACCAAGGCTTATAAGCCTCAGGGTGCACAGTGCAATAAGAAGTGGTTCCAGGCAGGAAATATGGAGAAGGTAATCGACATGCTGGATGCATGGAAGGCTCTTTGTGACAAGTATCACTGCACCATTCCGAGTCTGGCATTGGCATGGGTTCTGGCTCAGGGGGATTCTATCACGATCTTAAGCGGTGCCTGCGCAGAGAAGGAAATCCGGGAGAATGTAAGAGCCGCTGAGTTAGAGCTGGAGAAGGATGATATCCAGTGGATGAGAGAGCTGGCTGAAAAGCTGGATAAGTAAAAAACAGCAGGCAGGATATGATGGAAATGGAATGGAAAGGAATCAGATAAGATGAAAAAACGGACTTTCATAAGAAAAGCAGTAAGCCTTTCTCTGGCAGTTGGACTGGCAATGGGAAGCCTGGCAGGATGCGGCGGATCCGGCACATCGGATAATGGCAGCAGTACTGCCAGTCAGCCTGCTGATAACAGCAGCACTTCTGGCCAGGCAGGGGACAGCAGTGACTCTGACGGCAGCAGCGGAGCCGGAAGCGGTTCCAAACTGACCTGCTGGGTAAAGATGGATGCCACCAAGATCGGCCCGACCACTGATAATTTCGGAACCATCCAGTGTTACCAGGAGATCGCAAAAAATACCGGTGTAGATGTACAGTTCATCCATCCGCCCACAGGTCAGGAGAGTGATTCCTTCAGTCTGCTGATCGCCGGCGGTGAGTATCCGGATATGATTCATTATGACTGGGGCAATGCAGTGGCCGGAGGACCGGACAAGGCGATTGAAGAAGGTGTGATTCTGGAACTGAGTGACCTGATCGAACAGAATTGCCCGAATCTGAAGGCATTCCTGGAGAAGTATCCGGAGATCAAGGCGACTATGACCACGGATAAAGGAAATATTTACTGCTTCCCCAACGTATACCCTTATTTTGAGGATGATACCCTGGTGGTCTGCAACCGCGGATATCAGATCCGACAGGATTGGCTGGATGAGCTGGGACTGGAAGCACCGGAGACGATTGACGAGTGGCATACGGTTTTAACTGCATTTAAGAATAAAGGAACCAATGAGGATGGAAATCCCATCGTACCTATGGTATCCAGAAAACTGTCTGAGAAGACCAGTATGGTCCGTACCTTTGCAAATGCATGGGGAGGCCTGGACTATGATTTCTATGTAGATAACGGCGTGGTAAAATTCGGACCGATCGAGCCTGCATTTAAGGATTATCTGGCAACTATGAACCAGTGGTATGAGGAGGGGCTGATTGCTTCTGAGTTCTCTACCATTACTGGTAAGGAAGTAGACGCTATGATCACCACCAATCAGGCGGGAGCCTGGTTCTTTGGACTGGGAGCCGGTATGGGTGTTTACATTACTGCTCTGGGCGGCGATGACAGCAAGATTTCCGGCGTGAAATTCCCAGTAGCAGCAGAAGGTGATACGCCAAAGTATACTTCCCTGGATAATTATCCGTTCGTAGGCTTTGGAACTGCCATCAGCACCAAGTGCCAGGATGTGGAGGCAGCCTGCAAGTGGCTGGATTATCACTACAGCGAGGAAGGAAATCGTCTGTTAAACTGGGGAATTGAAGGCGTCAGCTATGAACTGGATGAGAATGGTCTGCCCCAGTTTACAGATGAGATCCTGCATAATCCAGACGGCCTGTCTGCAGACGTAGCATTAGGAAAATATGCGATGGTATCTCAGCTGGAGGCATTTGCCAAGGATCACCGGGCAGAAGCGATCCGTATGTGGGTCTATCCGGCACAGGAGGAGGCTTCCCGTATTTGGAATGAAACCGACTTCACCTACCGCTATCCGCCGACCGTCAGCCTGACTCCGGAAGAAAGCTCTGAGCTGGCAGGAATCATGAGCGATATCACTACCTATCGAGATGAGAATGTGATCCGCTTTATTTTAGGATCGGAATCCATTGACAACTATGATAAGTTTGCAGAAACGATCCAGAAGATGAATATCAGCCGTGCAATCGAGATTAAGCAGGCAGCTTATGACCGGCTGCAGAAGAGACTTGAGAGTGTAAAGTAGGCCAAAAGGCAGAAAAACAGCGGATCAGCAGCAAGCAGATAATTAACAGATAATAGACAGAAAATCATTCAGACATCATGGAATAGACCGAAGGCGGCTTGTTCACTGCAATAAGGAAAGAGGGGTATCAGAGGATATTCCTCTTTTCTGTGCGCCGAAAAAAGTCAGAAGGTTTATTCCACAGGAGTCAACAGGAGAAGAGGTATTTCAGATATGGCTATGGATGCAAAGAGAAATACAAATAAAAGGACAGATAAGAATCAGAACAGAGATGAGGAGCAAAATGCAGCTGAGGCAATAAAGGACATGAGCCGTTATCTGGATCTGTTTCTTGAGATGGGAAAATCGATGCTGGAAGCAGGGGCGGAGGTTTATCGGGTGGAAGACACCATTTTCCGGCTGTGCACCGCATATGGCATGAAGGAGATCGAAATTTTCGCGATCCGTTCTCTGATCATACTGAGCGTCAAGGATGGGGAGGGAAAACTTTACAATAATTCCAAGCGGATCTATGAGGTTGGGATCCATATGGGAAAGCTGGAGGAGTTCAATCAGGCATCTCGTTTGATCTGTGCCGAATTGCCGGATCTGGAGGAGATCGCGGATCTTCTGGAAAAGTGCCGCAAGGCCAGAAGCGTGACCAGAAAGGAAACGCTTCTGGGGTATATGCTGGCCGCCTTTTCCTTTGCCTGTTTTTTCGGCGGGCGGCTGCGGGACGGAGCGGCAGGGGCCGTGCTGGGCCTGCTTTTGTTTATCATGGATCAGAAGCTGGCGAAGCGGTGCCCTCAGCGTCTGGTCTATATTGTGCTGGTCTCCGCTGTGCTGGGATTTTGCGGAGAATTCTGGGGATGTCTGGGACTTGGCTTTCGGCCGGATAAGATCATGATTGGGACGATCATGCTTTTGATTCCGGGAATGGCCTTTATGAATTCCATGCGGGATATGCTCAGCAACAATGAGATCAATGGTCTGTTCAGCTGTCTGGATGTGATTTTGACGGCTGGGGCGATTGCAGTAGGATTTGCAGTGCCGCTGCTGCTTTTGGGGGAGATGTGAGATGGAAATGATGGAGATCTGGATGAAGCTTTTATTTGAAACGGTGATCACCGGGCTAGGATCATTGGCCTTTGGAATTGTGTACAAGGTAAAGGCCAGGCGGCTGCCGTTTGTGGCAGCAGGGGGTGGTGCCGGATGGTTTTTGTACAGCATTATGCATATGGCAACGGGCAATATTTTTCTGAGCAATATTGCGGCCTCTCTGTTTGCCACCGCTTATTCGGAGCTGATGGCAAGAAAACTGAAGGCTCCGGTGGTAGTTCTGCTTTTGCCCTGCCTGATACCTCTGGTGCCTGGAGGCGGACTGTATTATGCCATGAGTAATGTGGTGATGAAGAATAACCGGCTGGCATTTTCCTATTTAAGCAGCGCCTGTGAAGCGGCGCTGGGAATTGCGGCTGGTATCATTGTAGTTTCGGTGCTGATGAGCGGGAGCGGTGCAAAAAAGAAACGGAGAGGAAATTAAAATAATTATTCTAAAATACGTCCTCCAATCACATCCGAATCTCCGGCCGATACCTTTGCAGCCAGAAATCAATCTGTATCACATAAGCCATCATCTGGGGCGCTGCCATCAGCTGCCCATACCAGGGCTTGCCATAGTCGGAGGGGCTGGACAAAAATTTTTCCACCTTTCGGGCATCCAGAAACTGCAGCACCGGAGACGAGGAATCTTCCATGATCTGCCGCACCTTCCCGGCTAACAATGCTTCGTAGCCTTTATCATAGGTTTTCGGATAAGGGGATTTCCTGCGGAATAAGATTTCATCGGGCAGCATGCCGCGGCCGGCCTGCCGGAGCAGATTTTTTATCACGCCGTCCTTTGCTTTCATTTCCCAGGGAATATTCCAGAGGTATTCGATAATCCGGTGGTCGGCAAAGGGAACTCTGGCCTCCAGCCCGCTGTACATGCTGGCACGGTCCATCCGGTTTAATAAGGTCTGCATGAACCAGCGAAGGTTTAAGTAGGAGATCTCCCTTCTCCGGACCTCCGTGGGAGATTCGCCGGGCAGGGTGGGAACCTGGGACAGGGAAGCTTCATAGGTATCCTGCACGTAATCCTCCATGTGAAGCTCTGCCAGAAACTCATCCGACAGGAGGACCTGGCGTGCCTTTAAATCCATGGTCCAGGGGAAGGTATGGGCATGAAAGCATTCTTCCCGGTGGAACCAGGGATAGCCGCCGAAGATTTCGTCGGCGCATTCTCCGGTCAGCGTCACCTTGCAGTGGGGCTGGACCAGGGAACAGAAGTACAGCATGGAGGAGTCCACATCTGCCATGGCAGGCAGGTCGTGGGCCAGAACGGAAGCCTCCAGAAGGTCTGCCTGGGACTGGGTGCTGCATTCCAGGTAATGATGGTCAGAATGAAGAAATTCCACCATTTGCTCCACATAGGGACGGTCCTGAGAGGGCTGGAAGGAGTTGGCCTGGAAATTCTCCCGATTTCCCACGAAATCAAAGGAGAAGGTTTGAAGCTGCTTGTTTTTCTTTTTCAATTCTTTGGCGCAGATGGAGGATACCAGGCTGGAATCCACTCCGCCGGACAGGAAGGTGCAGATGGGAACATCGGATACCATCTGCCGCCGGATGGAATCCTCTACCAGAAAAGCTGTTTTTTCAATGGTATCCAGGTAGCTGTCCTCGTGAGGATGACTTTCCAGCTTCCAGTAGCATTCCTGGCGGATGCCGTTACCAGAGCAGAGAAGATAGTGGCCGGGCAGTACCTCATGAATGCCCTGGAATACGCCGCAGCCATTTGTTCTGGCGGGGCCAATGCTGAATATTTCATTAAGTCCGGCGCGGTCCAAGACTGGCTGAAGCTTTGGCCAGCAGAGCAGGCCCTTGATCTCAGAGGAAAAGACGACGGTATCCTCCTGAGGGAAGAAAAATAAGGGTTTTACACCGGCACGGTCACGGCACAGCATCAGGCAGTCACGAACCGGATCCATGATGGCAAAGGCAAAGATGCCATTCAGCAGTTCTACAAAATCCGGTCCATATTCCAGGTAGGCGGTGAGGATCACCTCGGTATCGCTGGTGGTTTCAAAGGAATGTCCCAGGGAAGATAAGCCCTGGCGCAGCTCTTCGGTATTGTAAAGCTCACCGTTATAAACGATGCCCCAGGTGTGGCCATTCATTGTTTTCAGCATAGGCTGGCGCCCGTTTATCAGGTCAACAATGGACAGACGGACATGGGAGAGCCCGAAATGAGGTGAGAGATAAGTGCCCTGGTCATCAGGACCGCGGTGCTTCTGAACCTGATTCATGGAATTTAAGATGGATGTATAATAAGGTGTTTTTAAGGTGAGATCTTGCTTTGGACAATAAAAACCGGAAATTCCGCACATGGAAGAAGACTCCTTTCTGCACAGGCAGGCTGCTATGATGTGGAAAAGCAGGGTACCTGTTATCAAACCGATATCTTAGGATATGATGCGTTGGAATCGATTGTGCAGAAAAAGGGTTCTCCTTGTGTCCGATAATAATTATGATATTTGTTAATCGATATAAGTGACTTATTAGTATAATGAATAATGCCAGGCAGAAAAATGCGGTCATGTGACCGCATTTTTCTTGACAATCGATAAAAATTGAATATAATATAAAGTACACGGAGGTGACTTAGTGAGTAATCAAGCTAGCACAACAGATATCACTTCATTTCTTGAAAAAATGAAAAAATTGATATCTGCAGGAAAATATGATTTTGTTCCGAGAAGGAAAAATATGCAGGCATTAGCTCATCATGGTCTTACAATTGCAGATGCGAAGGCTGAGATATTGGGGCTTGTTGTTGGCGATTACTATAAAGGACCTAAGCAGGATTTGGATCCTAATAGAGCTGGATATGTTTGGGAATTTAAGAAGGAAGTAGATGGATCTCAGTTCTATGTAAAAGTTAAGATCGTACAAGAGAATGGAGAAGATATCCTTAAGTGTCTTGGATTCCATGAAGATGATTTTGCTTAGGCTATAGGAGGTGGCGTCAATGAAGAAATATTGTGAAGAATGTGGAAGAGAAGTTGAAACAAAAATAATTATAAAAAGAGAGTCTTATGATGTTTGTGGTGAGGCAATTGAAGTAGAAGCACAGATTCTTGTATGTGCAGAGTGTGGCGAGGAATTTTATTGCGAAGAATTAGATAATGCAACATTGATCAACGCATATAATAAATACCGCAGAAAACATAAGCTTTTACTGCCAGAAGAAATTAGAAAGATCCGAGTACAGTATGGCCTGAGTCAGAGAAGCTTTGCAAAACTCCTTAACTGGGGAGATAAGACGATTTTCAGATATGAGAATGGTTCTATTCAGGATAAAGCACATAACAGTTTGCTGCTTTTCTTGCGAGAACCGAAGAATATGAGGACATATCTGACAGAAAATGAAGCTGCACTGGATGAACGGCAGATGGCAAAGCTTCTTGATACGGTAGATCAGCTTGAACAGGACAGAGAATACCGCATCGGACGCAGATTCTTTCATCTGTTTTTCACGAATGTTCCATGTGAAGAAAATGGATTTAAAGCATTCGATTATGATAAATTCTGTGCCATGGTTCTATTTTTTGCGCATAAAAGCAGTGAATTGCTTAAAACAAAGCTTATGAAGCTTCTGAATTATTCAGATATGATTTTCTATAAAGAAAATGGAATTTCTATTTCGGGTGCAAGATATGTACATTTGCCGTATGGTCCGGTTCCAGAAAACTTTGATATTCTTTTTGGAACAATGGCTGCAGATCATATAGCTCATATTGAAGTATTTTATGATAATGGATATGAGAAACATCAGGTTATTCCAGAATGCGATATTCCTGAAGGGATTCTCACTGCTGAAGAATTAGATGTTCTGGAACGAATATATGCGAAGTTTGCGGATTTCGGATCTGTTGATATTTCTAATTATTCCCATAAAGAAAAGGGCTACAGTTCTACAAAGAAGGGCGAGATTATTTCTTATGCCTATGCAAAAGATATTCAATTGAATTAGCAAAAACAAAGTATCTTGCGGCTTCTGGTGGTGAATCGGAAGCCGCTATTTTTCATAAAATGATATAGTTATTAAAAATAAAGAGATCGATCTACGAGGAAGGATAAATAGAATAAGGAGGATGGCATGATGGAGAAACTGAATATTCGGTTCAGGCGGGAAGCTTTGTATTTTAGAATTATTTCACTGGTGTCTGCTATTAAACAGCGGTATAATAAAACTGCATTGTTTGCTGCGGTCTTGTAATAATTCAGCTAATTTACAGCAATTACAGCTTTGCGGCTGAAAAGATTCCGCAGTTACAGAAAGAGGAGAAGGAAAGCATGCAGGATAATAAGAGAAAAGACAATCAGGCAAAGGCGAATCAGACAAAAGACAACCAGGTAGAAAGAAGCAGAGCTGGAAAGGATAAAAAGATTGAAGTTTTCGAGCATACTCCTGTGCCCAGGGCAGTAGCCCAGCTTGCCATTCCCACCATCATCAGCTCGCTGGTCATGGTGATTTACAATCTGGCGGACACCTATTTTGTGGGAATGATCAACGATCCCATCCAAAACGCGGCGGTGACCCTGGCAGCGCCGGTTCTCCTTGCCTTTAATGCAGTGAATAATCTGTTCGGTGTAGGCAGCTCCAGTATGATGAGCCGGGCATTGGGGCGGAAGGAATATGATACCGTATCCAGAAGCTCTGCCTTCGGGTTCTACTGTGCATTGTTCTGCGGCATTATCTTTTCCCTGCTCTGCACCGTATGGAAGCAGCCCTTGTTAAATCTTCTGGGAGCAGATGCCCAGACCTCTGCCGCCACTGCGGCTTACATGAAATGGACGGTTACCTGCGGCGCAGTTCCGGCAATTTTAAATGTAGTGCTGGCCTATATGGTCCGGTCAGAGGGCGCATCTCTTCATGCAAGCATCGGATCCATGAGCGGGTGCCTGCTGAACATTATTTTGGACCCGATCTTCATTCTGCCCCAGGGGCTGCATATGGGTGCGGCAGGAGCGGGGCTGGCAACCTTCCTGTCAAACTGTGTGGCATGCATCTACTTTTTTATCCTGCTGTTTGTACGGCGAAAAACCACCTATGTCTGTATTAATCCGAACCGGTTCGGCTTCCGGAAGGCCATCGTGCTGGGAATCTGCGGCGTTGGCATCCCGGCATCCATCCAGAATCTGTTAAATGTAACCGGCATGACGATCCTAAATAATTTCACCTCCTCCTTCGGGGCAGATGCGGTGGCTGCCATGGGAATTTCCCAGAAGATCAATATGGTGCCCATGTATGTGGCAATGGGACTGTCCCAGGGAATCATGCCGCTGATCAGCTATAATTATTCCAGCGGAAATGTGAAGCGGATGAAGGAAACCATCGTCTTTGCGGCAAAGGCAAGCATCAGCTTCCTGGTGTTGATTGCAGCGGGATATTACATCGGCGCAGGGCGTTTGATCCAGATGTTTATGAACAATGAAACGATTATAGCCTATGGAACCCGGTTCCTGCGGGGCTTCTGTCTGGGACTGCCCTTTCTGTGCGCCGATTTCCTGGCGGTGGGCGTATTCCAGGCTGTGGGAATGGGACGGGAAGCGCTGTGCTTTGCGATCATGAGAAAGATCATACTGGAGATCCCGGCGCTGTATCTGTTGAATTATCTGTTCCCTCTGTACGGTCTGGCTTACGCCCAGTTTACAGCGGAGGTGGTGCTGGCAGCGGCGGCGTTTGTGGTGCTGCTGCGGCTGTTTAAGCGGCTGGAAGCCAGAGACTTGAAAATGGAGTAAGGAAAACACTCCTGAAGTTTACATCACGTAAATTTCAGGAGTGTGTTTTTTTGTTATGATTTATTCTTTATCCCGGATCTCACTATGCAGCTGCTGCAGGGACTTCACCTCTCCCTGTCCATGAGTCTTTACATAATGGATTCCGCTGGCAGTTGCCTTGGCGGCGGCGATGGTGGTCATATAAGGTACCTTCGCCTTGATGGCGGCCTTCCGCAGGTAGCTGTCATCGTGAATGCTTTCCTTGCCGGATGGGGAGTTGACGATCAGCTGGATCTTGCCGTTGGTGATCATATCCAGGATGTTGGGGCGGCCCTCATACAGCTTTTTCACCTTCTCCGCCGGGATTCCGGCTTCGCAAAGAAGGTCACAGGTGGCTCCGGTGGCGACAATGTGAAAGCCGTCCTGGCTGAAACGGCGGGCTACCTCAACAACCTCTGCCTTATCCTTGCGGTTTACGGAGATCAGCACCGTTCCCTCTAAGGGGAGCTTGGACTGAGTTGCCTCCTGGGCCTTGTAGAAAGCTTCGCCGTAGGAGCGGGATAATCCCAGCACCTCGCCGGTGGAGCGCATCTCCGGTCCTAAGAGCGGGTCTACCTCCTGGAACATGTTGAATGGGAATACCGCTTCCTTCACACCATAGTTGGGGATATCCTGCTCCTTTAATTCCGGAACTGGTGATGGCCGTCCGGTCAGCTCGGAGGTGATGATATCGGTTGCCAGCGGCACCATGCGGATGTTGCAGACCTTGGATACCAGGGGAACGGTACGGGATGCTCTCGGGTTTGCCTCCAGCACGTATACCTTGCCGTTTTCGATGGCGTACTGCATGTTCATCAGGCCCTTTACATGCATCTCCTCTGCGATCTTTCTGGTATATTCCTTGATGATCCGCACATTTTCAGGAGAAATATGGGCGGATGGGATGATGCAGGCGGAGTCACCGGAGTGAACGCCGGCCAGCTCAATGTGCTCCATAACAGCAGGCACGAAGGCATGGGTGCCGTCGCTGATGGCATCGGCCTCGCACTCGGTAGCGTGATTTAAGAAGCGGTCGATCAGGATCGGACGGTCAGGGGTTACGCCTACAGCAGCCTTCATGTATCCGGTCATGCTCTCGTCATCGTAAACCACCTCCATGCCGCGGCCTCCCAGCACATAGGAAGGACGAACCATAACCGGGTAGCCGATCCGCTCTGCGATGGCCAATGCTTCCTCTACGGTAGTGGCCATGCCGGATTCCGGCATTGGGATCTCCAGCTTTTCCATCATGGCGCGGAACAGGTCCCGGTCCTCTGCCAGGTCGATCACGGAAGGAGAGGTTCCCAGGATCTTTACGCCGTTTTTCTCCAGCTCCGATGCCAGGTTCAGAGGGGTCTGTCCGCCGAACTGTGCGATCACGCCCAGAGGCTTCTCCTTCTTGTAGATGCTGAGAACATCCTCCAGCGTCAGCGGCTCAAAGTATAATTTATCGGAGGTGTCATAGTCCGTGGATACCGTCTCTGGATTGCAGTTTACGATAATGGTTTCAAAGCCCAGCTTCTTTAATGCCAGGGAAGCGTGTACGCAGCAGTAGTCAAATTCGATACCCTGTCCGATCCGGTTGGGGCCGCCGCCTAAGATCATGATCTTTGGCTTATCAGTGGAAACAGGATTCTTGTCCGGTGCATTGTAGGTGGAGTAGTAGTAAGCGCTGTTTTCGGTGCCGCTTACATGAACGCCCTCCCAGGCTTCCTCTACGCCCAGCTCAATGCGGTGATTGCGGATATCCTCCTCTGATACTCCTAAAAGCTGGCTGATATACTTATCGGAGAAGCCGTCCTTCTTGGCCTGGATCAGCAGCTCATCGGAAGGCATGGAACCCTTGGAAGCCAGCAGCGCTTCCTCCTCTTCAACCAGCTCCTTCATCTGCTGGATGAACCAGGTCTTTACCTTGGTGATCTGATAGATCTCCTCCACAGAAGCGCCTTTGCGGAGCGCCTCATACATGATGAAATGCCGCTCGCTGGATGGGGTGATCAGCATCTGCAGAAGCTGCTCCTTTGAGAGAGAATCAAAGTTCTTTGCATGGCCTAATCCGTAGCGGCCGGTCTCCAGGCTGCGGATGGCCTTCTGGAAGGCTTCCTTGTAGGTCTTGCCGATGCTCATAACTTCGCCTACGGCGCGCATCTGGGTGCCCAGCTTGTCCTCAACGCCCTTGAACTTTTCAAATGCCCAGCGGGCAAACTTGATTACTACGTAGTCGCCGTCCGGAACGTACTTGTCCAGGGTGCCGTACTTGCCGCAGGGGATGTCCTTTAAGGTAAGTCCAGTTGCCAGCATGGCGGAAACCAGTGCAATCGGGAAGCCGGTTGCCTTGGAAGCCAGTGCAGAGGAGCGGGAGGTACGGGGATTGATCTCGATTACGATAATACGGTCTGTAACCGGGTCATGGGCAAACTGCACGTTGGTTCCGCCGATTACCTGAACAGACTCTACGATCTTATATGCCTGCTCCTGAAGACGCTTCTGGCACTCCTGGGAGATGGTCAGCATAGGAGCGGAGCAGAAGGAGTCGCCGGTGTGCACGCCTAAGGGGTCGATATTTTCAATGAAGCAGACGGTGATCATGTTGTTGTCTGCGTCACGCACCACCTCTAATTCCAGCTCTTCCCAGCCGAGAATGGATTCCTCCACCAGCACCTGACCTACCAGGCTGGCCTGAAGACCTCTGGCGCAGACGGTCTTTAATTCTTCCCGGTTGTACACCAGGCCGCCGCCGGCACCTCCCATGGTGTAGGCAGGACGAAGCACCACCGGATAGCCTAACTGATCCGCTATGGTTAATGCCTCCTCTACACTGTAGGCAACCTCGCTGCGTGCCATCTCGATGCCTAATGCATTCATAGCTTTCTTAAACTCGATCCGGTCCTCGCCCCGCTCGATGGCATCTACCTGAACACCGATTACCTTCACCTGGTATTTATCCAGGATGCCGGCCTTATTTAACTCAGCACACAGGTTTAAGCCGGACTGGCCGCCCAGGTTCGGCAGCAATGCGTCCGGGCGCTCCTTGGCAATGATCTGCTCCAGACGTTCTACATTTAAAGGTTCGATATAAGTCACATCAGCAGTTTCCGGGTCAGTCATGATGGTAGCTGGGTTGGAATTCACCAGAACAATCTCGTAGCCCAGCTTCCGCAGCGCCTTGCAGGCCTGGGTGCCGGAGTAGTCAAATTCGCATGCTTGTCCGATAATGATCGGGCCGGAGCCGATGATAAGTACTTTATGGATATCAGTTCTTTTGGGCATTTATTTGTCCTCCTTATTTTTTAAGTCCATTATATTAGGAAATCGAAAAAAAGCAAACACTTTTTGGTGAAGAAAACAGGAACTTTCCAGGGCTGTATGATTGACGATTTGTAACAGCAATGGTATGATGAACCTATTGCAGCAGTGACCGGCAAAGGATCTATAAGGGAGTCAATGACAAAGGAGGTCGTTTTCATGGAGCAGGTAAGAGCAGCCGTGATCGGATTCGGCGGGATGGGAAGCAAATATGCAAAAATGATCTATGACGGTGAGATTAAGGGAATGACTCTGGCTGGGGTGTGCTGCCGGAATGCCCGGGGTCAGGAGATCCTGCGGACGGAATATCCCGGTACGGCCATTTATCTGAATGTTGAGGATATGCTGGAGCATAAGGAGGAGTTTGACGCAGTGCTGATCGTAACGCCTCACACCAGCCATGTGGAGATCGGCATGAAGATGGTGAAGGCAGGGAAGCATATCCTGATGGATAAGCCTGCGGGAGTGTGCGCCGGGGAAGTGCGGGAGCTGGTGGAGGCGGCAGAAAAAGCCGGCGTCAGCTTCGGCATGATCTTTAATGTGCGGATGAACCCGGTATTCCAGAAGGCCAAGGAGCTGCTGGAGCAGGGAGTTTTGGGAAAGGTCACCAGAGCCATCTGGATCTGCAATACCTGGTACCGGACCCCGGCTTATCATCATTCGGCACCGTGGCGCAGCTCCTGGAATGGGGAGTGCGGCGGTCTTCTGATCAATCAGAGCCAGCATTATCTGGATATCTGGCAGTGGCTGGTAGGAATGCCGGACGGTGTTCTGGCTACACTGGATTATGGGAAGTATAATGACTTTGATGTAGATGACAGCGCAGATATTCAGTTCTTCTACCGAAACGGCATCCATGGAACCTTTATCACCGCCAGCGGAGAAAATCCCGGTGTAAACCGGCTGGAGCTGTGGGGGACGAAGGGACGGCTTACCATTGAAAATACAGAGCACCTTTATCTGGATGAGAATGTGATGTCCACAGATGAATTTGCCAGAGTAAACCAGGAGGTATACGGCAGGCTGGAGCATCATCTTCGTGAGATTCCGGTGGAAAAGAATGAGATGGGATATCAGAAGCTGATCACCAACTTTGCCGATCATATCCTGCAGGGAACCCCATTGTTTGCGGATGGACAGGAAGGACTGAAGGCGGTCAGGATCATGAATGGAGCTTACCTTTCCTCCTGGCTGGAAAAGAAGGTTTCTCTGCCGGCAGAGGAAGCACTTTATCTGGAAAAGTTAAGGGAGAAGCAGGAAATGGAAGGAAAACAGAAGCAGTAAGGAGGAATTTTAAGATGTTAGCAGAAGGAACAAAAGCACCAGAGTTTACCTTATCCGATCAGGAGGGGAAGCAGGTAGCCTTATCCGACTTTGCAGGGAAAAAGGTGGTGGTTTATTTTTACCCGAAGGACAGCACCCCAGGCTGTACCCGCCAGGCATGTGCCTTTGCAGCAGCCTATTCGGAGTTTACAAAGCTGGATGTGCCGGTTATCGGCATCAGCAAGGACAGCGTAAAATCCCATCAGAATTTTACAGCTAAAAATCAGCTTCCCTTTATCCTGCTGTCGGATCCGGAGCTTCAGGCGATCCAGGCCTATGATGTGTGGAAGGAAAAGAAGATGTACGGGAAGGTTTCCATGGGTGTGGTGCGGAGCACCTACCTGATCGATGAAAACGGAATGATCGAAAAGGCCATGGAGAAGGTGAAGCCGGACACCAATGCGGAAGATATCCTGAAGTATCTGCGGGAATCTGGTACAGAGAAGGAGAGCTGAAGCCATGTATATCATTCAGAATGCCCATCTGTACGGCCCGGAGGATATGGGGATCCAGGACGTACTGATCGGCGGAGGACAGATTTTAAAAATCGGGGAGCATCTGCCGGTGGAGCCGGCCTATGATGTGGAGGTGATCGACGGCAGCGGAATGGTTCTGATGCCGGGACTGATCGATGCCCATGTTCATATCCTGGGCGGAGGCGGAGAGGGCGGAGCTAAGACCCGGACGCCGGAGATCACGCTGACGGATATCACCATGGGAGGTGTCACCACTGTGGTAGGGTGTCTGGGAACAGACGGCTGCACCAGAACCATGTCCAATCTGCTGGCTAAGGCAAAGGGACTGGAGGAGGAAGGGATCACCACCTATGTTTACACCGGCTCCTACCAGGTTCCGGTGCGGACTTTGACTGGAAGTATTATGGATGATATCATTCTGCTGGAAAAGGTAGTGGGAACGGGGGAGATTGCCATTGCAGATCACCGCTCTTCTCAGCCGACCAGGGAGGAATTCGCCAAGATCGTGGCGGATACCCGGGTAGGCGGCATCCTTTCCGCCAAGGCCGGTCTAGTGAATATCCATATGGGAGATGGGAAGGAGCAGCTGGCGTTTCTGCGGTATGTTCTGGAGGAGACACAGATCTCGCCGTCCAATATGCTTCCCACCCATATCAACCGGAAAATTTCTCTGATGCAGGATGGAATCGATTATGCGAAAGAGCTGGGAGGCTATATTGATCTGACCACCAGCTTTGATGCAGAGCATCTGGAGCCGGATGAGGTAAAGGCCAGCACAGGGCTTAAGATGGCGCTGGATGCCGGAGTCAGCCCGGAGCATGTGACCTTCTCCTCAGACGGGCAGGGAAGCCTTCCTATCTTTGGGCCGGACGGCAGCTTCGCCGGACTGGGAGTAGGAAAGGTGACTTCTCTGTACCAGGAGATGCGGGATGCAGTGCTGACGGAAGGCGTTTTGCTGACCGATGCATTAAAGGCAGTAACATCCAACCCGGCAAAGCTTTTGAAGCTGGAGAGGAAGGGCAGGATCGCCCGGAAGGCAGATGCAGATCTTGTGCTGGCAGAGGAAGGAACTTTAAGGATCCACACCGTGATCGCAAAGGGCCAGGTGATGGTCTCCGGCGGAAGGGCTGTGGTGAGGGGGACCTTTGAGCGGTAGCAGAGCAGAGTAAAAACAAAGCAGCGCAGACCGCAAAAATAAAACCCCAAAATTAAAAAATAAAACAAAGCTAAGGCTGCAGAATGCAAAAAGTAGCGCAGCAGGACATGGAATTGAGAGGGCAGACAGATGGAAAAGAAGAAACGACAGATTCAGATGCCGCATACGTATATCATCATTTTCTTAGTGATCTTATTCGCTGCGGTATTGACTATGTTCATCCCATTGGGACGGTATGAAACAAAAGAGATCACCTATATGCAGAATGGGGAAGAGAAGACCAGAACCGTTCTGGATCCAGACAGCTTTGCATATGTTCTGGATGAAAATGGAAATAAGATCACCAAGGTAGCTCCCTTATTTGGCACCGAGGATTTCGGCGGCCAGGGTATCTTGAATTATGTGTTTGAAGGTATGACAGTTGGAGATAAGTACGGCACAGCGGTGGGCATTATTGCCTTTATCCTGGTAGTAGGCGGAGCCTTCGGTGTGGTGCTGCGGACCGGAGCCATTGAGAGCGGCATCATGCGGGTGATTGCGCTGACCAACGGAAAGGAGATCCTGCTGATTCCCATTTTGGTGGTGCTGTTCTCCTTAGGAGGCGCAGTGTTCGGTATGGGTGAGGAGGCCATCCCCTTTGTTATGATCCTTGTGCCTATGTTCATTGCCATGGGATATGACGCGGTAGTGGGAATCATGTGTTCCTATGTATCCACTCAGATCGGTTTTGGCTCCTCCTGGCAGAATCCCTTCGGCCTGGCAGTTGCCCAGGGAATCGCAGGAGTTCCCGTAATGTCCGGCGCCTGGTTTCGGATCCCGCTGTGGATCTTCTTTACCGGCCTGACCATCGTATTTACCATGCGCTATGCCATGAAGATCAAGAAAAATCCAAAACTGTCCGTAGCCTATGAGTCGGACGAAGCCTACCGGAATGAGTTTTCCCAGAAGGGAAGGGAGGAGCTGCCCTTTACCCTGGGCCATAAGCTGGTGATCCTGACAGTTGCCGCCTGCATGGTGTGGACCATCTGGGGCGTGGTGACCCAGGGCTACTATATCCCGGAGATTGCATCCCAGTTTTTTGTAATGGGTCTGGTTGCCGGCATTATCGGTGTTGTGTTCCACTTAAATGATATGAGGGTCAATGATATCGCCAAATCCTTTGACCGCGGTGCAGCCGACCTTCTGGGAGCCGCTATGTGCGTGGGTATGGCGCAGGGAATTATCATTATCCTGGGCGGCACCAGCGCCACTGACGGAACGGTGCTGAATACGATCCTGCACAGCATCAGCGAGGGCATGCAGGGCTTCCCGCCGGTGATCTCCGCATGGCTGATGTATGTGTTCCAGTCGGTATTTAACTTCTTCGTGGTGTCCGGTTCCGGACAGGCCGCGCTGACCATGCCGGTTATGGCGCCTCTGGCAGACTTAGTGGGGGTAGAGCGGCAGGTTGCCGTGCTTGCCTTCCAGTTAGGCGATGCCTTCACCAACTTTATCGTTCCCACCTCCGGCTGTCTGTTAGGTGCACTGGCGGCAGCAAAGCTGGAATGGGGACAGTGGGCCAAGTTCCAGATCAAGTTCCAGGGCGTGCTGGTGGCGTTTGCATCCATCGCAGTGGTGCTGGCCGTTATGATCGGGCTGTCATAGGCGACCGATCAGTAAAGCCTTACCCCATTGGCATTGACATAATGCCCATCCGGTGTAAAGCATCCGGCCCACATGGCGCCGGAGCCAGGATCTAAGTAGTACCAGGCGCTGTTGATCAGGGTCCATCCCGTCTGCAGCACGCCGCTGTTATCCAGATAATACCAGTAGGGGCCGATCTTCTGCCATCCGGTCGCCATGGAGCCATCGGAGAAGCTGTAATACCAGGTGTTGTTAAGAGCGATCCATCCGGTCTGCAGATATCCCTGTTCATTAAAATAGTACCACCGGCCGTTGATCATCTGCCAGGAGCAAAAGGGCCAGCCGCCGTTTGCATACTGATACCACCAGCCGTTGGAATCGGAGATCCATCTGCTGCTGGAGCCGCTTATGGGATTGCCGTCTGAGGAAGTGCCGGAGCCATTATAACCGGGCCCGCCGCCATAGGAGCTGCCGGACCCATCATAGCCAGGCCCGCCGGTGCTGTAGCCGTAAGCGCCGGAGCTGTAGCTGGAGCCTCCGCCAGGCCCGCCGCTGTAATCATGGTACCCGTAATCGGAATCAAAGTCATCCTCCCGGTTATCGGAAGCATCATCGCTGCTGACATATAGCTTAGGGGAATGGACGGACCACAGCTGGTCGGTGTCATAACCGGCATCATAGGGCCGCACCCGGAAGGTGTAGTAGCCGCTTTTCGTCAGATAGCTGGTAAAGTCATATTCGCCTTCATCGGTTTTCTTGGTGGTGATGACAGAACTGCTGGAGCCGCTGCTGTTCCAGCGGTACAGGCGGACCTGGCAGCTTTCTGTTTCGTAGCGGTTATCCCAGGCAGCGGTATTGCCGCTCCAGGACAGGTTAAAGTCCAATTGGGAGGAGCTGCCTTCCCCGGATATCCGGTCCAGATAAATGTCCAGCTCCATGTAGGAGCCGCTGTCCATAATGCTGGCAAAGGAGAAGGACGCTCCATAGCCATTTACGGAAAAATGGCTTTTGGCAGTGTAGGAGAAGCGGTAGGAGTCTTCAGCGTAAAGCTCGATCCGTACCTTCGGCCGTTCATTCCGCTGCCAGATCGAGTGATCATTGAGAAATCGGGCCGAGTCCACATAGTAACGGCTGTCTGAGCTGGTGACCGTCACCTCACCGATGGAAGCGCCGGCAGTCAGGCTGCCTGCATCGGTGACCGTGATGGATACTTTGTCGATTTTTTCATCTGCAAATGCGATAACAGAGGTCCATGCCGTCATCACGGCAAGCGTTAATAACGCAGCAAGTGCCCGGATCACAGCATATTTTGTGCTTGTGTCAGCTTTTTGTTTCATCTCATCATTCCCCTTGTCATTCCGGATTGAATCCATAGTTTAATGCCCCATACGCATCCAGCATACCGCCGGATACCACCTTGCCGCTCAGAGATTCCAAAGGCTTTGCAGATGCAAGAAGCGCCGTTTTTACATCTCCTAGAGCCAGGTCTGTCCGGTAGGAATAGACCATGGCAGCCGTCCCGGTCACCATGGGAGCCGCCATGGAGGTGCCGCTCATAAAGGCATAGCTGCCGCCGGGAGCCGTGCTTAAGATATAAGAGCCAGGCGCGGCGATATCCACGGAAACGGCGCCGAAGTTGGAGCTGGCAGCCAGATTTCCGTCGAAAAGAAGACTGGCTACGGAGATCACATTATCATAAGGAAGAGATGCGGGATAGATCGGACTTACATCCGTATCGTAGCCCTGTCCCTTGGAATCCCCGTTGCCGCTGGCAATGACGAAGAGCATCCTGGAATTTTTAATGGTTTCTGCCAGTTCCTCACTGTAGGCAGAGGTGCCCAGGCTTAAATTGCAGATGGAAGCGCCGTTGGCCTCCGCATACTGGATGGCCCGGATCACAGAGTCAGAGGAACCGATTCCTAAAGGACCGCCCAGCGCCTTCAGGCACATCAGCTTCACATACTGATTATCTGTGATTCCGGCTACCCCGCCAGTTCCTCTGGCTGCTGCGATAGTGCCGGCGGTATGGGTGCCGTGGCTGTCCTCGGTGCCGCTGTAAAGGGTGGGACTGTTGGTATAGAAATTCCAGCCATGGATATCATCAATATACCCATTCCCATCATTGTCAATGCCGTCTCCTGGAATCTCCCCGGGATTGGTCCACATGGCATTCTGAAGCTCCGGATGGCTGTAGTCAATGCCGGTGTCGATCACTGCCACCACCACCTGCCGCTTTTCCTCAGGTGCTTTTTCATCATACTGGTCCCAGGCAGGAAGAATATTGATGTCGATTCCGGATACCGCCTGGATCACCTTTGACTGATACTCCAGCATCCCTGGCTCCAGGTCCGGAAGGGAGATGGAAGAAGAGCGCCCTTTCCGCTGCCCGTAGATGGAATCCAGGGAACGGAAGGAAGCAGTCATCTGAACCAGCTGAAACTCCCCGTCATTTTTCAATCCCCACTGATAGTCCGCATACCGGTCATTGATAGAAAGATTGGGCATACCAGGACCGATGGCCAGGGCAGACAGGTCAGAAGCAGAACAAAGAGCGGTCTTAGTATTTCCCTCAAAACAATTCGCCTGAGCCTCAGCAGCTGACACGGATAATGGCAGAACAGCCGCCAAAAGACAGGCAGAAACCATACTCCCCCCAAAAAAATGGTATTTTTTCATAAACAAAATAAACTCCTATCAATACAGATCATTGTAATGAGACCATTACATGTTACTCATTATAGCACAGCCTGGGCGGCTATATTTGAAAATTGTGTGAAGAATTTCTTACAAAGCCGAAACCATGGCAAAGATCGGATGAAAAAAGACGGTTTCCATTGGAAAATCTGTAAAGAAGAAGGGACTGAACAGTTGCGGCAATTTTTTAAAATGACAGGCATTTCGCCCATATTAGGGCAATATTGTCAAACAAAAAAACTTTTTTCGTCGATTTTAAAGTTGAAAAAATATTTTCTTTATGCTATATTAGAGATAACAAGCGTAGCCTGAAATCATTTTTGTGCAAATTGTATTAAGGAGGGACTTGCAGTGAACAAGCAGGAATTTTTCGAGCAAATCAAAGGGCAGATCATCGTTTCGTGCCAGGCACTGCCTGGGGAGCCATTATATGTGGAGGAGAAATCCATCATGTATCTGATGGCTCGGGCAGGTAAGATGGCAGGTACTCCGGCTATCCGTACCAGCAGCATCCGGGACGTGATTGCGATTAAGGAGGAAACAGGGCTTCCGGTAATCGGTCTGGTAAAGATCCAGTATCCTGGCTTTGAAAGCTATATCACACCGACCATGAAGGAAGTAGATGATCTGGTGGCAGCAGGAAGTGATGTGATCGCTCTGGATTGTACGCTGCGTCAGAGAGGCGACGGCAAGACAGTAAATGAGTTTATCACTGAGGTTCGTGAAAAATATCCAGATGCGATCCTGATGGCAGATATTTCCACTTATGAGGAGGGTGTAAATGCCTGGAAGTTAGGAATGGATATCGTAGGAACTACCATGAGTGGTTATACTCCATATTCTCCAAAGCTGGATGAGCCAGATTATGAATTGGTTCGCCGTTTGTCAGAAACCATCGATGTACCGGTGATCGGAGAAGGAAAGATCCATTATCCGGATCAGGCCGTAAAGGTGCTGGAGGCCGGCGCTCATGCCATCGTAGTAGGCGGCGCCATCACCAGACCGTTAGAGATTGCCAATCGGTTTATGAATGCAGTAAGAATGCGTTAAACAGTTTCCTGCAGGGAAGGTATCTGGACGGCTGTGGGCCGTCTGGTCAGGAGGATTACAGTGAGAATTGCGGCATTAGATATAGGAGGGACTTCCATTAAGTCGGGAATCTGGACCGGAGGACCCGCTGAGGATGTGAGGGAGCAGGATACCAATGCAAAAAACGGCGGCGCTTATGTAGTAGAGCGTGCCAAGGAGATCCTGCGCAGTTACGGCAGCTTTGATGCGATCGGAGTCAGTACAGCCGGTCAGGTGAATTCAGAAGAGGGCTTTATCCGTTATGCCAATGAGAACATCCCGGGTTATACCGGCATGCGGATCAAGGATATTCTGGAACAGGAATTTTCAGTCCCGGTGGCGGTGGAAAACGATGTAAATGCCGCAGCGATCGGTGAAGGGCAGTTTGGTGCGGGCAAGGGCCACGATGACTTTTTATGCATTACCTACGGAACGGGTGTAGGCGGTGCAGTGGTAATCGGAAAGGAGATCTACCGCGGCTGCAGTTTTTCAGCTGGTGAATTCGGCGGGATCCTGATTCATCCGGAGGACCGGATCGAGGGAGACCCATTCAGCGGCTGCTATGAGAAGTATGCATCTACCACAGCACTGGTAGCACGTGCAAGAAAGTTGGACGAAAGCCTGGTAAATGGAAGAAAGATATTTGAACGGATCGGGGAGCCGGAAGTTCTGGCAGTTGTGGATGGATGGACCGATGAGATCGTTCATGGGCTTGTGTCATTGATTCACATTTTCAACCCATCCTGTGTGGTGCTGGGCGGAGGTGTGATGGCACAGCCGTTTATTTTGGAGCAGGTACGACAGAAAGCCGAAAAACGGATCATGTCCAGCTTTCGGGATGTTGACATCAAGCAGGCAGAGCTTGGAAATCAAGCAGGACTTTTAGGAGCTGCCAGTCTGGGGGCAAGATTATTGACAAGGTAAGCAATTACGAGATCATTACATAAAGGGGGTTCTTCATGCAGGGGGATTTTATTACAAGAATTCGTTCCTCATATAACCAGTTGACCAAGGCAGAGAAGAAGGTGGCAGATTATATCCTTGCCAATCCAAAGGATGTACTGTTTATGTCAATCACGGATCTGGCAGAAGCCTGCGACGTGGGAGACACCAGCGTATTCCGATTCTGCAAGACCATGGAGCTGAAGGGTTATCAGGAGTTTAAGATGATGCTTTCCTTAAGCATCAGCGAGGGCCAGGAGGAATTGGATCAGTTTACAGGAAATAATATATCTCTGGATGATTCCTTCGGGGAACTTGCAAAAAAGGTTTTAAATACTAATATTAATGCGCTGACGGAAACCTACTCGCTGATCCGGGAAGAAGATTTCAGCCAGGCCATCGACATGCTCCATCAGGCCAGAAGGATCTTCTTTTTCGGTGTAGGTGCCAGCATGCTGACGGCGATGAAGGCCATGAATAAGTTCCTGAGGATTGAAAATAAGGTATTCGGAATCCAGGATACCCATATGCAGGCTATGGCTGCAGCTACCATGTCAGGTGAGGACGTGGCCGTGCTGTTCTCTTATTCCGGAGCGACTAAGGATACGATCCATGTGGCGCAGGTGGCGAAGAAGGCGGGAGCCAGGATCATCTGTGTGACCCGGTTCGTCAAGTCACCTCTCCGGGCCTATGCGGACATCGTGCTTCTTTCCGGGGCGAATGAAGGGCCGCTTCAGGGCGGCTCCACATCGGCAGAGATCAGCCAGCTGTTTTTGGTAGACTTACTGTACATGGAATATTACCGGCGGTATTTTGACCGATGCAGCAGGAATAATGAGAAGACCAGCGCTTCTGTGTTAGAAAAGCTTTGTTAGAAGACAAAAACAGAAAGAAAACAGGTGTGCCAGAGGGCTTCCTTATAAAGGAAGCCCTCTGGTGCACCTGTTTTGTTATACAGGGATCAGAACAGCGCGGGGATCAGCTCTGCCAGGGCGGAAGCCAGGGCTTCATGGCCTTCTGGGGTCAGGTGCATGTAATCGATGGGATTGTTTTCCTTTACCACAGTATTGGCATCGAAGTAATGGCAGCCCATCAGCTGGGCGATCTTTGCATATTCAGCGGCTAAGCCCTGGGATTTCTCTGCACAGCCTCGTCCCATGGTGGCGCCCACTGCAGTTTCTTCATATTCCTTATCAATATTCTTCGGAGTTACGATCAGGATATTAGGCTTATGATCCCTCCAGCAGTCGGTAGTTGCAATGGCTTTGGCAACCAGGCGCTTCAGACCCAGGGCGATGCAGGCAGCGGAGGAGCCGAAGCGCTCCTTGGTGTCATTGGTACCCAGCATGATCACCAGAAGATCCACTGGTTCATGGCTCATCAGACAGGGATAGATGTAGCTTAAGCCGGACAAACCCTCATGGATCGGATCGTCGTAGCAGGTAGTGCGGCCGGACAGACCTTCCTCTAAAACCAGGTAATCCTCTCCCAGCTTCCGGCCCAGCAGGCAGGTCCAGCGCTCATTTTCGTCGAAGCGTCCGTCTGTATAAGCAGAGTAACCGTGGGTGTTGGAATCGCCGAAGCATACAATATGTTTTTTCATTGCAAAGGAGCCTCCTTAGGTAAAATTTATATTCTTCATGATTAGCATAACATTCTTCGTTTATCATAGCATTTTCCTGCCGGGAAATCAATGAAATTGAAAATAAATTTTGTTTTGCAAAAAAAGGAAGAAAATATTTTCTCTATATGCTATAATCGGGAAAATCTTTATGGAAGGGAGGAGAAGGCAAAAAGGAAGAAGGAGAGGAGGAAGGGCTGTAAATCTGTAAAAAGGAATCCGGAAAAATTCAGAAAAGTCGCTAAAATGGCCAGGAAAGAAAAAGGAAGAATGAAAAAAGAAAAGAAAAAGAACTAAATACTAAAAAGAAAAAATTTCTTTTCTAAACATTATTGACAAAAATAATTTTTCTTGCTATAGTAAGACTATCATCAATGACGCGGCAGACTTGGAGAAAATTCTGATTGCGTCTTTTTAAAATAAGAAGGAGGACAAGGGAATGAAATTGAAAAAAGTTTTATCACTCGGCTTGGCGCTGGCAATGACAGTATCACTGGCAGCATGCGGATCGGGAAATCCAGCACCTGCTAATACCGGAAGCGAAGCTGCCGGCACTCAGGCAGCAGGAGAAGCAGCACCAGCCGAAACCGCCGGCGGAGAATCTGGTGTGCTTTACAGTAATGGCGGTCCAACCGAATTCTTCGAGACCCCATGGCTGAACCCGGGAAGCTACACCTACAATAAGGTTCTGTACGGACATCTGTTATTTGCAGATGAGAACCTGGCACCGGTCAGCGGAGAGGGCGATTTAGCAAAGTCCTACGAGATGAGCGAGGATGGAACCACATTAACCTTTGAGCTGCGGGACGGCATTACCTGGCATGACGGCGAGCCGATCACAGCAGAAGAGATCCAGTGGAACATTGAGTATGCACTGAAGTCTACCGTATTAAACTCCGTATTCCGTTCCACCTTTGAGGCGCTGGAAGGTGCTGCTGCTTACCTGGATGGAAGCGCAGAGCACATCTCCGGTATCGCCATCGACGGAAATAAGATCACCTTAACCTTTGAGAAGGTTGCTCCGGATGCACTGCTTACCTTTACCCAGTTTGCACCTCTTCCGATGAAGCACTTAAAGGACACGGACCCCATCTCCTTACAGCAGGCAAAGTTCTTCCAGAGCCCGATCGGCTCCGGCCCATTCATGGTAGACGAGGTTCAGATGAACAACTACACCATCTTAAAGCCATTTGAGAATTACTACGGCGGTGCAGCTACCTTCACCATCCACTTAAATCCAAGTGCAGGCGACAGCGATGCAAACTTTGTGACCAATGCAAAGGCAGGAAAGCTGGATTACGCTTACACCAAGAACATTGCAGATGTTAAGGCGCTGGAGGGAACTCCTGGTCTGACCATCGACACCGTAAATGTTCGTTACACCCGTCTTCTGTACTTAAACAAGTTCAACAAGAAGGACGGCTCCGCAGCTCCTTTAGCAGATCAGAGAGTACGTCAGGCCATCGCATATGCTCTGGATATGCAGTCCATCCTGGATGGTATCTTTGAGGGCGCAGCTCTTCCGGCTAACAGCCTGACCCCGGACGGCGCTGATAAGGTAGACGGTCTGAACAATTACGATTATGACCCGGAGAAGGCTAAGGCTCTCTTAGCAGAAGCAAACTGGGATCCGAACACCGAACTGGATGTGGTTTACTACTACACCGATCAGATGACGCAGGACCTGATGGCAATCCTTCAGCAGTACCTGGCAGAGGTTGGCATTAAGATGAACGCACGTCTGGTAGAGGGCGATCTGGCAACCATCCTGTGGAAGGCTCCGGATGATCCGGTTAACGGACCAAGTGCAGTTGACTGGGATATGTGCTACGCAGCAAATGCAGCATTATCCTTACATGAGTACTATGACAGATATGCAACCGGTTACTCCATCAACTCTCATACTCCAAGCGATCCGAAGCTGGATGAGCTGATTGCAGCAACCAATGCATCAGTAGATGCAGAAGTTCAGAAGAAGGCATTCTTCGAGCTTCAGAAATATGAGAATGAGACCTTATTTGAACTGCCACTGTACTATCAGCCGATCTTCCTGCTTCACAGCGATAAGATCGAGTCTGGTTTGGATAAGATCGGAAATCCGCAGTTTAACTACAACTGGGATATCCAGAACTGGAAGATCAAATAAGAGAGAGAAGCAAGATAATCATGCCGCTCCTGGGATCTGATCCGTCCATGCTCTGACGGCAGAGCACGGAGGACAGACTCAGGGCGGCAGGCAGGAGGCGCCGCAAAACTCAGAAAATCAGCGGAAATAGTTGGTAAACGAGAGTTTTGCGCGCCCCTTTTGTTTTAAGAGGTGAAAAAATGGCAAAATATACAGTGAAAAAATTATTGGGCATGATCCCCATGCTTTTGCTGATCACATTTATCATTTACTGGCTTCTGGATCTGACCCCAGGTGATCCCATCTCCTATCTGATGGATCCTGAGGCTTTGGCACGGTTAAGCGAATCTCAGATTGCAGCGCTTCGGGCACAGTACGGTCTGGATGATCCATTCTTTATCCGCTACTTAAAGTGGCTGGGACGTCTTCTTCAGGGCGATTTTGGTTATAGCTCCTCCAGCGGTGTTCCCGTTATTCAGATTATGGCAGAGCGTCTTCCGGCTACCCTGGAACTGGCAGTTGCAGCTCTGTGCATCTCCACGATCTTAGGAAGTGTTCTCGGTGTTCTCGGCGCCATCAATAAGGGCAGCATCGGTGATAACGTGCTGACCGTAGCCGGTATGATCGGTGTATCGATTCCTCAGTTTTTCTTTGGTGTTTGTGCTATCTTAATCTTCTCTTTAACCTTAGGCTGGCTTCCGGTAGGAGGACGTACGGATCCCACGGTAGTCAACTTCGTTGGCCGTATCAAATATATGGTAATGCCGGCGTTGGTACTTGGAATCTCCATGACGGCAGGTGTGATGCGTTATGCCAGAAGCAGTATGCTGGATACCATGAATAAGGATTACATCAAAACAGCCAGAAGCAAGGGTCTTCCGGAGTGGAGAGTCAATCTGATCCATGGCTTCCGTGTATCCTTAACCCCTGTTATCGTGCTGGTAGGCTTCCGTCTTCCAACCCTGATCGCAGGCTCTGTTGTAATCGAAACCGTATTTCAGTGGCCTGGAATCGGAAGTGCATTTAACACTGCAGTGCGTTCCCAGAACTACAATCTGGTTATGATGCTGGCGCTTCTGTTTGTATTTATGACTCTGTTTGCAAGTACCCTGGTGGATATCCTGACTGCGGCCCTTGATCCGCGTGTCAAGCTGAACGGTTAAGGAGGGAATGGAAATGAGTGCAAGTTCAAAACATGCAAGGCTGAACCGGAAGTTTGACAAGATTCGCCAGATGGAGGAATCCGGTGAGCTGAAAAATAAAAAAGCCGGCAACCGCGCGCTGCGGAAGCTGTTACATAACCGTCTGGCCATTATCGGCGGCGTGATCTTTTTGATCATCCTGCTGGCCTGTATCTGTGCGCCTCTTCTGACCTCCTATTCACCGAAAGCGGTTGACATGAAGTCCATTTTAAAGGCACCATCATCGGAGCATTTATTCGGAACGGATAAGATCGGCCGTGATGTGTTTGCCCGTGTTCTCTACGGAGGCCGGATGTCTATCGCCATCGGCTTCGGAAGCGCACTGGGCTGTGCTGCCATCGGCGTTCTCTTCGGATGCTACAGCGCATACCGGGGCGGCTGGTTTGACAGTCTGATGGTTCGTGTGTCGGAAGTATTTATGTCCATTCCACAGCTGATCCTGGTTATGATGCTGGTAGCCATTCTGGGACAGAGTGCGAAGAATATCGTGATCATCTTCATCATCTGCGGCTGGGGCTCCTGCTTCCGTATGGCCCGCTCCCAGGTGCTCTCCATCCGTGAGGAGGAGTATGTGCAGTCCTTAAAGGTATTCGGCCTGAATCCTTTCGTCATCTGCTATAAGCATATCCTTCCTAACGCATTAAGCCCGATCATCGTTAACATTACCTTAAGTACGGCTATGTTCATTCTGGAGGAGGCAGCATTAAGCTTCTTAGGACTTGGCGTTCCGCTGGAGGTACCTACCTGGGGCAATATCCTGAATGCGGCACAGGACATGTATACACTGCAGAACAACTGGTGGATGTGGCTTCCTACCGGTATCGTGGTTTCCCTGTTTGTTATGAGTATTAACTTCATGGGCGACGGAATCCGGGATACCACAGATCCGACTCAGCAGGGTTAGGAGGATGAAAATGAGCGATAATGTTGTAATTTCCGTAAAAAATCTGAAAACATATTTTTATACCAATGAACGCTGCAACCGTGCCATCAATGGTGTATCCATGGATATTAAAAGCGGCAAGACGCTGTGTATCGTAGGCGAGTCCGGCTGCGGCAAGAGTGTGACGGCCACCTCGATCATGCAGCTCCTTCCCAAGCTTTCCCGGATCGAGGAAGGCGAGATCATCTATCACAGCGGCGATGAGCGGGGAGATATCAAGATCCACGAGTTAGAGCGCAACAGCAAGGAGATGCGTGCACTGCGGGGCAAGGATATTGCCATGATCTTCCAGGATCCAATGACGGCTCTGAATCCGGTGTACACCATCGGCTGGCAGATCAGCGAGATGATCCGCTCCCATGATAAGTCCATCTCCAAGGCGGCAGCAAGAGAGCGTGCCTTAAAGCTTCTGACTGATATGGGAATTCCCAATCCCCAGAAACGAATCGACCAGTATCCCCACGAGTTCTCCGGCGGTATGAGACAGCGTGCCATGATCGCTATGGCTATGAGCTGTAATCCCAAGGTGCTGATCGCAGATGAGCCCACCACCGCACTGGACGTTACCATCCAGGCTCAGATCTTTGAGCTGATGGATCACTTAAAGAAGGATTACAATACGGCGATCATGATGATCACCCATGACATGGGTGTAGTGTGTGAGCTGGCGGATGATGTGGCAGTTATGTACATGGGCAACATCATCGAGAGCGGCAGCGCTGAGGAAGTGCTGGATCACCCAACCCATCCATATACAAAGGCACTGTTAAAGTCCATTCCGATCCTTGGAAAGGGCGCAAATCAGGATATCAACCCCATCAAGGGCTCCACTCCGGACCCGTACAACCGTCCGTCCGGCTGCCAGTTTGAGCCCAGATGTGATTACGCATGTGAGGAGTGCCGCAAGGCGATGCCGGCAGAGGTTATGTTAGGCGGAACCCACATGGTGCGCTGTGCAAGATATCAGGAGGTGATGAAGGATGGCAAATAAGGAGAAAGAACCGTTATTGACCATAAAAGGGCTGAAAACCTTTTTCCCTGTGAAAAGTGGTTTCCTAGGAAAAACAAAGAGCTATGTTCAGGCAGTAAATGACATTAATCTGACCATCTATAAGGGCGAAACCTTAGGATTAGTAGGCGAGTCCGGCTGCGGCAAGACCACCCTTGGCAAGACGATCCTTCAGCTCTACAAGCCTACGGAAGGCGAGATGATCTATGAGTTTGCAGACGGCCCGAAGAATCTGGCAAAGCTGGATAATAAGGAGATGGACGAAGCAAGAAAGAAGATCCAGATCGTATTCCAGGACCCTCAGTCTTCCCTGAATCCCTCCTTTACTATTTACCAGTCCCTGTCCGATCCGTTAAAGAAGTTCGGCGTAAAGACCAAGGAAGAGCGCCGGAAGCTGATTGGCGACTTACTGGAAGCCGTTAATATGAGACGGGAATATATGGACCGGTATCCTCACGAGTTCTCCGGCGGCCAGCGTCAGAGAATCGGTATTGCAAGAGCCCTCTGCATTAATCCGGAGCTGGTGATCTGCGATGAGGCGGTAAGTGCACTGGACGTATCCATCCAGGCCCAGGTATTAAATCTGTTAAAGAAGTTAAAGGAAGAGCGCAACCTGACCTATATCTTTATCACCCATGACTTAAGCGTGGTAGAATATATCAGTGACCGGATTGCAGTTATGTATCTGGGACGGATCGTGGAGCTGTCGGATGCAGATGAGCTGTATCATCACACCATTCATCCATATACCCAGGCGCTTCTGTCGGCAATCCCGGTTGCGGACATTCATCATCAGAAGAACCGGATCCTGCTGGAGGGCGATGTGCCGTCTCCAATGAATCCGCCAAGCGGCTGCCATTTCCACGGACGCTGCAAGCAGTGCCAGGAGATCTGCAAGACCCAGAAGCCGGAGTTAAAGAAGTATGAGATCAACGGCCGGGATCATTATGTAGCCTGCCATTTTGCAGAAGAGAACATTAAGAAGGCGTGTCAGAAGGATGCAAAATAATAAGCAGATCCCAAAGATCGGCGGGAGTGGACCGGAGTCTTCCATATGGAGAAATGCGGACTCCCTGACCACAGATGTGCTGGTCATGGGAGCCGGGCTGGCCGGGATCATGGCAGCGATCTGGGCAGCCAGAACCGGCGCCAGGACCGCTATTGCAAGCAGCAGCGCCATCTGCTCCGGTTCCAGCTTTTATCCTGGAACCTGGGGACTGGGGCTGGTAGGGCCGGAGAGTCAGGAAGATGAAGGGGATCTGGCCCAGACCATCCTTCGGATCGGGGAAGGGATGGCAGATCCCAGGCTGGTAAACTGCCTTACTGCCGGGATCCAGGATGGGGTAAAGGAGCTTCAGGCTCTGGGAGTCAGCTTGAAGGAAGCGGTGCATAAAGGAGAGAAGGAATTTATCCCCTGCTTTGATCACAAAAACCGGGACTGGCATGGGATCGTAAAGGAAAATGCAGGGGCAGCCTTAAAGACTGAACTGCAGCGGCTGAAGGTGACCCAGCTTCCGGATACCTGCGTCACCGACCTTTTTATGGATCATGGACAGGTATCCGGTGTCGGCGCTGTGGAGAAGGGAGCAGACGGCTGGAAATTTCTTACGATCCAATGTTCCAGCGTGGTAATCGCAAGCGGAGGAATGGGCGGTCTGTTTTCCCGACGCCTGAACACATCGGATGTGACGGGAATGGGACAATTCCTGGCTCTGGGGGCAGGGGCTTCCCTGGTAAATCTGGAGTTTATGCAGATGATGCCCGGCTATCTCCACCCGGCACCGAAAACCATTTACAATGAAAAGGTATTCCGGTACAGTGAATTTTCAGATCCCAGGACCGGCCAGTCCGTCTTTTCAGACTGGAGCCAGGAGGAACTGAAGGAGCGGCTTAAGATCCGTTCCACCCATGGCCCTTTCACCTGCCGGTTAGGCTCCGGGGAGGTGGATGTCCGCTTGTTTGAGGCCTGCCTGGAAAATCCGGAGGGAGTCCGGCTGACCTACAGAAAAGAGCTGAAAGAGCATCAGCCGGAGTTTGTCCAGACCTACTTCCAGTGGCTGAAGGAGGAGAAGGGACTGACCATAGATGATCCGGTGCAGATCGGGATCTTTGCCCATGCATCCAATGGGGGCATCCGCATTGACAGCCATGGAGGCTGCGGGGTAAAGGGGCTTTATGCCTGCGGTGAGGCCACCGGAGGCATGCACGGTGCAGACCGTCTGGGCGGCTTGTCCACAGCCAATGGGCTGGTATTTGGTAAACGGGCCGGGATCCAGGCGGCGAAGTGGAGCCTGGAGCACCAGGAGGCCCAGAAGGAGCAA
This sequence comes from Lachnospiraceae bacterium, assembly GCA_030524635.1. Taxonomy (GTDB): domain Bacteria; phylum Bacillota; class Clostridia; order Lachnospirales; family Lachnospiraceae; genus Caccovicinus. The sequence goes on along the minus strand of JAUNGG010000008.1, from coordinate 12,213 downwards.
AAGAGAAGCACCGGCCAGGGCTTAGAAACGGAAGTCTGGAAGAAGGCAGAGAATTCAGAAAATGAAAAACGCTACAGGGTGCAGGCGTGTGCAGAAGCAGCGGAGGCCGGGTGGATTCCCGGAACTGGAGAGTTGATTCAGCAGATTCGCCAGATCAATTTCCGGTGTGCCATGGTGGTGCGCCGGGAGGAAGAGCTTGTTTGGGCACTGGAGCAGCTTGCGTCTATCCGGGCGGAGAGTGAGCGGAGACGAAGGCCGCTCTCTGACAAGGAGGAAGAGCAGCCGGATGGCAGCCGGCCAGAACAGCCGGACGGTCTTGACCTGGCCGGACGATACCGGATGACCAGGGAGCTGGAAGGAACGCTGCGTCTTTCCCAGGCCATGCTCCGTGCAGCCCTGATGCGGAAGGAGAGCCGAGGCTCCCACTACCGTGCTGATTTCCCCAGTCTGGATCATGATTTTGACCGTGTGATCCTGGTGCGGGAAACCCAGGAGGGATTGGCAGTATGCCTGGAAGGAGACCTGTGCAGATGACTGAAAGTAGGCTGTAAAAACAGCAGGCAGTTTTGTGCCATTCTGCGGCAATGCAGCAGAATGAGGATAAGGAGGCATAGCAGACAAGATGATTTACACAAAAATGGAATATCTGGATTCCTACCTGGGAATCCATACAAATCTTGATAAGGCAATCACATTTTTAAAAGGCTGTGATCTTCGGACTCTGTCCATGGGACGGAATGAGGTGGACGGCGATCAGGTGTTTATCAACCGGTTTCACTATAACACGATGCCTTTGGAGCAGGCCGCCTTTGAAGCTCATGAGAAGCATCTGGATATCCATCTTCTCCTGTCCGGCAGGGAGCGCATCGGAATCAGTGATATGGCGCATATGCAGGAGACCGGAAGAGATGAGATCAATGACGGGATTGACTGCACCGGCGAAGTGGAGCAGATCATCCGTATGGCTCCGGGGGATGTGCTGATCGCATTTCCAGAGGATGCCCATATGGTGAAGGTGGAGCTGGATGGAAGCTGTCTGGTAGAGAAGGCAGTGGTGAAGGTTCGGCTGTAGCAGTGCCGGCATAAAAGAAATTTTTTTTGGATTGTGAATTATATTGAAAAAAATTACCGAAGTGGTATACTACAGTTATAGTTGGATTTTGGCCTGCAGCAGCGAAGGAGTCTGAATTGCTGCATACCACAAGAATTAAGACCGCAAAAGGCGGAGAAGGGTGGTTTATTATGAGAGATATTACGAAGTACCAGGGAATTATTCCGGCATTTTACGCATGCTATGATGAGGATGGCAAAGTAAGCCGTGAGCGCACCATCGCACTGGCGGAGCATCTGTTAAAGAAGGGCGTGAAGGGCGTTTACGTAGGCGGTTCTTCCGGCGAGTGTATCTATCAGAGCAAGGAAGAGAGAAAAGAGATCCTGGAGGCGGTTATGGAAGTGGCCAAGGGAAAGATGACCGTGATCGCACATGTAGCCTGCAATAATACCGCAGACAGCTGCGAACTGGCAGCTCATGCAGAGAGCCTGGGCGTTGATGCAGTTGCTTCGATCCCGCCGATCTATTTCCACCTGCCGGAGCATGCCATTGCACAGTACTGGAATGATATTTCCGCTGCTGCTCCAAATACCGATTTTGTGATCTATAATATTCCGCAGCTTGCAGGGGTAGCGCTGACCATGCCTCTGTTCCATGAGATGTTAAAGAACCCGAGAGTTGCTGCTGTTAAGAACAGCTCCATGCCGGTTCAGGATATTCAGATGTTTAAGATGGACGGCGGTGAGGGCTTTGTAGTATTCAATGGTCCGGACGAGCAGCTGGTTTCCGGTCTGGCTATGGGTGCAGACGGCGGTATCGGCGGAACCTATGGGGTAATGCCGGAGCTGTATATCAAGATGTTTAACCTGTGCAAGGCTGGTGATTTTGCAGCTGCAAGAGAGATCCAGTTTGCAGCAGATGCCATCATCTATGGAATGTGCTCCTGCAAGGGCAACCTGTATGCCGTAATGAAGGAGATTATCAAGATCCGGGAAGGTCTTGATATTGGTTCTGTCAGAAAGCCAATGCCTGCCTTAGTGCCGGAGGATATGGACCAGGTGAAGAAGTGTGCCGCTATGATCGATGAAGCAATTGCTAAATTCTGTTAATTTTCAAACGTTTTGATGGATGAAACTATATGAAATCAGGGATCTGCCAGCCAGGTCCCTGATTTTTGCGTTTTAAGCAAATTGCATAAGGCGAAAAAATACTTGGCACATTGACACTGTGAAAAAGTAAAGTGAAAACTTAATTTTGCATAAAAATGTAATAAAAATGACGAAGAAAAATAAAATAAAAATTTTTTTCACAACAAATTGACAAAAAGGAAAAAGTTTGCTATAGTATCCTTAACAGGCAAATCCGGGATGCAGGATCTGGGATCGGCACCTGGAAAAGAGGCTTTTAAAAGCTTCCAGAGAGAAAACATATCAAAGAAGGAGGAGTTTCTTATGAAAAAAGCATTATCCTTAGGTCTGGTCATGGCGATGACGGTATCTGCTCTGGCAGGATGCGGCGGAGGCGGCGCTTCCAGTACGACAGCAGCTCCGGCAGCAACCACAGCAGAGAAGACTGCTGATTCCGCAGCGGCACCGGCAGAAGCATCAGCCAGCGGTACTACAGAGATCACCTGGTGGGCATTCCCAACCTTTGCCCAGGACGGCGATAATCCGGCAGGAACCTACGAGCAGGAGATTATTGATGCCTTCCAGGCAAAGAATCCTGACATTACCGTAAAGCTGGAGACCATCGACTTTACCTCCGGCCCGGAGAAGATCACCGCAGCCATTGAGGCAGGAACCGTCTGCGATGTACTCTTCGATGCACCTGGACGTATCATCTCCTATGCACAGAACGGAAAGCTGGTAGCATTAGATGACATGTTTACCGAAGATTATGTTAAGGATGTAGATAATGAGGCACTGTTAAATTCCTGTAAGTCCGGCGACAGCTACTATATGTATCCCATCAGTACCGCAGCATTCTGCATGGCAGTGAGCAAGAACGCATTAGAGGATGCAGGAGCTATGGACTGCATCAACTTAGAGGGCGACAGAACCTGGACCACCGAGCAGTTTGAGCAGATGATGCAGAAGCTGTACGATGCAGGCTATATGGGCGCTACCGTATACTGCTCCGGCCAGGGCGGCGATCAGGGTATCCGCGCATTTGTGACCAATCTGTATGACAGCTCCGTAACCGATGACGCCGTTACTACCTACACCATCAATGATGAGGGCGGCGTAAAGGCTATGACCAAGATCAAAGAGTGGGTTGATAATGGCCTGATGTTAAATGGTTCCGCATACAACGGCGGCGAGGACGTAGACCAGTTCGTAGCTGGCAACACCGCATTCACCACCCTGTGGTCCCCAGGTCTGGCCAGTCAGCGTGCAGACACTCTGGCGGAGAACGGCATCGAGGCGATCGCCCTTCCATTCCCGTCTGAGGACGGCGTACCAGCATTAGAGTATCTGGTAAATGGTTTCTGTGTATTTGATAACGGCGATGCTGCAAGAGCAGAAGCTTCCAAGAAATTTATCGACTTTATCTGCAACGATGAAGAGTGGGGTCCAAAGAACGTAATAAAGACCAGCGTATTCCCGGTTCGTCAGTCTATGGGCGACTTATATCCCGGCGATGCTGAGATGAGCTTCTACGCATCCCTGACCAAGTACTACTCTCCATACTACAATACCATTCCTGGCTTTGCTGAGATGAGAACCTACTGGTTCCCGATGCTGCAGGCAGTGATCAATGGTGACTCCGAGCCTCAGGCCGCACTGGATGATTTCGTGGCAAAGGCAAATCAGTCCATCGAGAACGCAAAATAGTTTTTTTAAAATGACAGCGATGGTATGACATATTACTGAAACATGCAGACAGATTTCTCCCCATATTACAGACGACGTAATATGGGGAGACGGTTTTTAAGGAGGTCTGGCTATGAAGTCAAAAAAGATTAATAAGATCCGCATGAGAGAGACCATGGTCGCTTATGCGTTCCTTGCACCGGCACTGATTTTCTTCGTGGTGTTTGTGTTGCTTCCCATGGGAATGGGAGTTGTTACCAGTCTGTTCCGCTATAATATGAAGGGCATGACCTTTACCGGATTATCCAACTATGTGACCATGTTCCAGGATCCGGTGTGGCAGAAATCTCTGGTCAATACCCTGTTCCTGGTAATTGGTTCCGTGCCGCTGACCGTGTTCTTTGCCCTGTTTGTGGCAGCCCTGACCTATGAGAAGAATCCAGTGACACGTTCCTTCTTCCGCTGTGTATTCTTCCTTCCGGTCGTTACTGGTACGGTAGCAGTAACCGTTGTTTGGAAATGGATCTATGACCCGTTAAATGGCATCTTAAACTGGATGTTAAAATCCCTTCACCTGATCGAGCGGAACATCATGTGGACCGGGGATAAGAAATATGCACTGTGGGCGATCCTGATCATCCTGATCACCACCAGCGTAGGTCAGCCCATTATCCTCTATATCGCATCTCTGGGAAATGTTCCGAAGGACTATGTGGAGGCGGCACAGGTGGACGGCGCCAATGACCTGCAGGTATTCTGGAAGATCAAATGGCCCAGCCTTCTGCCCACTACCCTTTACATCGTGGTAATCACCACTATCAATTCCTTCCAGTGCTTCTCACTGATCCAGCTGCTGACTTCCGGCGGACCCAACTACCGAACCACCACCATTATGTACTACCTGTATGAAACTGCATTTAAACGATTTGAATACGGTTATGCCAACGCCATGGGTGTGATCCTGGCTCTGATGATCGGCGCCATCAGCTTTATCCAGTTTAAGGCTTTGGGCAGCGATGTAGAATATTAGAAGGGAGGAACCATTATGAAGAATAAAACAAAACCGCTCGATATTGTATGCATGATTTTCCTTCTGGTACTCAGTATCATCTTTATCTTCCCGTTTTACTGGATCTTAACAGGCGCATTCAAGTCTCAGAAGGTAACAGTAAAGCTTCCTCCGGAATGGTGGCCCATGAACCCGACTCTGGAAAACTTCAACAAGCTGTTTCAGAATCCGGCGCTGCAGTGGCTGTGGAACAGTGTATTTATCTCCGGCCTGACGCTGATCATCATCTGCGTTACCGCCTCCATGGCAGGCTATGTTCTGGCAAAGAAACGGTTTTACGGCGATAAGCTGTTATTCAGTATCTTCGTATTTGCTATGGCGCTGCCCAAGCAGGTTATCCTGGTGCCTCTGATGAAGCTGGTTTCCTTTATGGGAATCCACGATTCCTCCTGGGCGATCATCCTTCCGCTGTGCGGCTGGCCATTCGGTATCTTCCTGATGAAGCAGTTCAGCGAGAATGTTCCCACAGAGCTTCTGGAGGCGGCTAAAATCGACGGAAGCGGCGAGATCCGCACCTTTACCAGCATTGTAATGCCCATCGTAAAGCCTGGCCTGGGCGCTTTGGCTATCTTCACCTTCATCAATACCTGGAATGATTACTTCATGCAGTTGGTTATGTTAAACAGCCGTACCAACTTAACCATCTCCTTAGGTGTTGCAACCCTGCAGCAGGAGTTCTCCACCAACTACGGTGTGATCATGGCCGGCGCGGCGCTGGCAGCCGTTCCCATCGTAACCGTGTTCCTGTTATTCCAGAATTACTTTACCCAGGGTATTACCATGGGTGCTGTAAAGGGGTAAATCAAAAATCTTTTGTCCGGTACACCCGATGCCATTCCTTGGTATCGGGTGTTTTTTCAGTCAGGGACTGGTTCTGATGGAGAAATTTAACCAGCTCATAGCAGCTGATCCAGATTTCATTATTTCCCTCCTTCTGGGATTCATCAAAAATCAGCTGCAGGCCGAAATGCAGGTGAGGTTCATCAATGTTGTTGGTGTTTTCGGTACGGCTGTACCCGGTGCGCCCCATGTAGCCGATCACATCGCCGGCCTGGACGGTGCAGCCCTCTGTAAGGTTGGATTGGTAGGGGTAATTCTTCCGCAGATGGGCGTAGTAGTAATACCGCTTTTTGTCAAAGGAGCGGATGCCGATGCGCCAGCCGCCGTACTGGTTCCAGCCAAGGGCCTCCACGATGCCGGACTCTACGGCGATAATGGGACTGCCCACCTGTCCCATCATATCATGCCCCAGGTGCTGCCGCTTAAAGCCGTAGCTTCTGGCGGTGCCGAAGTCATCGAACTCGGAGTAGGGAAATCCCTTGGCGATAGGGGAGAAGGCCTTCAGACCGTAGCGGGTGACCCAGGCAGTTTGAGGCTGATCGCTGCCTTCTGCAGGCTCGGCAGGGCGGCAGGAAACGCCTTCCGGCACCTGGTCCATGGGAATCTCTGCTTCAAAGGTTCCTACCATTCCGCCCAGAACCGCGGAATAGGCTTCCAGATAATAATCGTAATATTTCATCCCTTCCGTCAATTCTGCCATCGTCTGGCCGCTTTTCAGTTTCTGCGCCAGAGCATCCATGTCAGAAGCTTTATACCGGGAAAAATCTCCGCCGTATCTGGCGCCTAAATAAGCCAGCAGTTCAATCCAGTTTAAATGTGGTTCTTGTTCAACGGTATCCACATCCAGCCGGAAGGCTTTAGTCATCGCCTCACAGGTGACAGTAAAATCCACCCACTTGATGAATTTCTTCGGCTGCGAGGGCTGGGATTCGTTCTCGGCCTGCCTGGTGCTGTCTGCCTGGTTCGTATCCACAATCTGATAAAAGCTGCCTCCGGTCTGGCTGGAGGGCGGGTATTGTTTCAGGTAGGAGGAAAGCAGGGAAATTCCCAGGATCAGAAGAAAGGCTGCTTCTGCATAAAGAAAAAGCCTGGAGGAGCCAGGCGGGGCAGTGCGGAGGCGGGGGATGGGAAAGCGTGGACGGCGGGACATAAAAATGGCTCCTTTCCATAATCAGAGTGAAGAATGTCACTCTAAATATATATGAAGGAGCCAGATGAACTATTCAGCAGCCTGTGAGGATTATTCCTGCCCGATGACCTGGACGATCATGTAATTCGGGAGGCAGACAATAATTCCTCCATCCATGGACTGCTTTCCCTGGTGGATGCATACCTTGTCCGGGCAGGAGGCTTCGGAGCACCAGATCTCACCATTCTGAACCACTAAAACATTGGTTCCGCCATTTGGGCTGTGGATGGTCACTTCCTGATCCTTAGACAGATCCAAAACCTCCGCCAGATCTCCGTCGATTGTCACCTCGGCCCGGAGCGCCGGGGTGCGGCGGGTCAGATAATATCCGCCGCCCAGTACGGCAGCCAGTGCCAGGAGGATGATAACTAATATTAGATCCCGTCTTTTTGAGGGGATAGTGGTTTGCTTCATAAATGGATACTCCTTTACAGGGTAATAATCTCCCCATCATCAGGAACCAGCAGGTTCCCGGAGTAATACTGCTTGCCTTCTGCCGTATACTTCTCCTTCCGCTCTGCCAGGTTCTTGTCCTCAGTATGCCACAGAATCAGGTTGGGAATACGCAGGGACTCAGCCAGTTCTGCAGCGTCCTTCACTGTGCTGTGATGCTTCTCATAGGGCTGGAACCGCTCACGGTTTTCATAGAGACAGAATGCCTCGTGGAGGAGCCAGCGGCTGCCGGTTACATAGCGTTCACACAGAGGATTGTAGGGTTCATCTCCGGCACAGGCCAGCTTCGTGCCGTCTGACAGGATCATGGTAAAGCCAAACTGTGGCGCTTTGGTGGAGTGGATATCAAAGAAGGTTACCGGATGCTCCAGGATCGTGCGGGTCTCGCCGTCTTCCACGGCGATCAGCTGGATCGGTCCGCCGATCAGCTTCTGGATCTTTTTCTGGGTGGTCAGGCGGCAGAGGGTGAGGATGGTATCCACCAGGCCGGGATGGCAGTAGATATTCAGCTGTCCCTGGTAATTTCCTTTATTGATCTGCTGGCCGATCATGCGGATCATCCACACAACGCCCAGAATATGGTCTGTGTGCTCATGGGTGACAAAAAGGTGATGGATCCTGGTGAGCGGCACCTCCATATCCTCTAAGATCCGCAGGATCCCATTGCCGCCGCCGGCATCCACCATGAAAAATTCATCCCCCTGGCGGATCGCAAAGCAGGTGTTGTAGCAGCGGGAAACTGCAGCATTACCAGTGCCGAATACGTAAAGCTGTTCCATGTTAAACTCTCCATTTCTTTATTTTTTGTTTTCGTACAAGCGGTAAATCAAAGGCCGGTTACTTTTCTTTTTGGATAACCGATGGTATAATTGTTGATATATAGTGGGCATTTTGTCCGAGAAGAAATGTCCAAAGCGCCATGCAACTATCATGGTACTATAAAAAATTAAAAATTTCAATGGTGGAGGGGAACAATGCGAGATTTAGATTATTTGAAACTACTGTCCAAGGAATATCCGACTGTCCGGTCAGCCTGCAGCGAGATCATCAATTTACGAGCGATCATGGGACTGCCGAAGGGAACCGAATATTTCTTCAGTGATCTGCATGGCGAGTATGAGGCGTTTGTGCATTTGCTGAAAAGCTCTTCTGGTATCATCCGTGAGAAGATCAAGCAGACCTTTGGCTATATTATCCCGGAGGAGGAGCAGATCGCTCTGGCCAATCTGATCTACTATCCGGACCGGGTGATCAATAAGATGACGGCAGCAGGAAAGAATACAGAGGACTGGCAGAAGGTTACCATCTATCGTCTGGTCCGCATCTGCAAGGAGGTATCTTCCAAGTATACCCGCTCCAAAGTGAGAAAGAAAATGCCGCAGGAATTTGCATATGCCATTGACGAGATGCTTCATGTCGATTATAATGACGAGAATAAAAAGGTATATTACAGCGAGATCATTCAGACCATTCTGGATGTTCAGATCGCAGACAAGTTTATTATCGCCTTAAGCCGTCTGATCCAGAACCTGACCATTGACAACCTTCACATTATCGGGGACATCTTCGACCGGGGGCCCAGAGCGGACATTATTATGAATGAGCTGATGCAGTTCCACGATGTGGATATCCAGTGGGGCAATCACGACATCTCCTGGATGGGCGCTGCCACCGGCAACCTGGCCAGCATCTGCGTGGTGCTGCGCATCGCCATCAGCTACAACAGCTTCGATGTGCTGGAGGACGGATACGGCATTAACCTGCGGCCTCTGTCCATGTTTGCAGCCAGCGTTTACAAGGATGACCCCTGCGACCGGTTCCAGCCCAAGATCCTGGATCAGAATATCTACGATGCGGTAGACCCGGGACTGGCAGCGAAGATGCACAAGGCCATTGCTGTTATGCAGTTTAAGCTGGAGGGACAGATCATCAAGCGTCATCCGGACTATAAGATGGAGGACCGGATCCTTCTGGAGCATATTGATTACGCCAAGGGAACGGTGAATATCAGCGGCAAGGAATACCCTATGATGGATATGAACTTCCCCACCATCGACCCCAAGGATCCGCTGCGCCTGACTTCAGAGGAGGAGGAGCTTTTATATACACTGGCTCTTTCCTTCCGTCACAGTGAGCTGCTGCACCGCCATATTAAGTTTATCTACAGCCATGGAAGCATGTACAAGTGCTATAATTCCAATCTGCTGTATCACGGATGTATTCCTATGCGGAAGGACGGCAGCTTTGACGATATGGTGATCGACGGTGTTTCCTATTCCGGCAAGGCTCTGCTGGATTTCATTGACCAGAGAGTAAAGAAGGCTTATTTCCTGCCGGAGTTTGATCCGGAGAAGGAGAAATGCCGGGACTTTATGTGGTATCTGTGGTGCGGCGCCAAGTCTCCGGTATTCGGTAAGGACCGGATGACTACATTTGAACATTATTTTGTAGAAGATAAATCCACCCACAAGGAGAATTTTAATCCTTATTATAAGCTGAGCCAGCAGGTGGAATACTGTGATAAGATTCTGAAGGAATTCGGACTTCCTACGGAGGGTTCCCACATTATCAACGGCCATGTACCGGTGAAGCTGAAGGATGGGGAGACTCCGGTAAAGGCGGAGGGCAAGCTGTATGTAATTGACGGCGGCTTGTCCAAGGCTTACCAGTCCAAGACCGGAATCGCCGGATATACCTTGATCTATAACTCTCACCATCTTGCTTTGGCTGAGCATAAGCCATTTGATCCGAACCAGGAGAGCACACCTCGGGTTGCAATCGTGGAGAAGATGAAAAAGCGAGTGATGGTGGCTGACACGGATAAGGGTGCGGAGCTTGCATCTCAGATCGATGATCTGAAGGAGCTGGTAGAGGCTTACCGGAAGGGCACCCTAAAGGAAAGGATACGTTAATACATGGATAAAAATGAATTTTTAGAGAAACTGGCGAAGGCGCTGGCAGGGCAGGTGCCGGCATCTGTGGTTGAGGAGAATATCAATTATTACAGCAGCTATATCTCCGGAGAGGTTCAGAAGGGAACTCCGCTGCAGCAGGTGCTGGAGGATTTGGGGGATCCCAGGCTGATTGCAAAGTCCATCATTGATGCCAATGGCGGAGGAAACGACATGGCCGGCTTTTATGAGGACGGCGACAGCGGCCGGAGCGGATACCGTTCCGAACAGGAGCCGGAGCAGGAGGATCCCTTTGGGCAGCAGTCTGGAAAGTTTAGAAGTTTTCATTTCAGCGGCTTCTGGGGGCTGTTCCTCCTGATCGTGATCGCATGCTGCATTTTTATGGTGGTAGGAACTGTGATCGGAGGGATCTTTCTGCTGATCCGCCCGATCCTGCTTCCTCTGCTGATTATCCTTCTGGTCTACCACATGTTCCAGGGGCCCAGGCGATTCTAAGAATTCTATTACGAAAATACTGTGCAGAATGAACACTGCACAGTATTTTTTTAAGCTTTTTTTCAAAAACTTGACAAATATTAAAAAGTTAGTTACAATAGGAGCGTGGCCAAGTAACAGATTTGTAACAGTTTTGAAATAATTAAGTTTGAATCGTAAAGAGTTCGATTTGTTTCCCAATTAGCAGCGGTGAGGGACAAGTACCCATCCTGCCAGACTGGATGGAGCGGGAAACGAGCACAATAAAAATGTAAGGGAGATCGTACATGAATAAATCCTGGAAGAGAATGATCGGAGTTCTTTGTTTCTGTGGTGTTATGGGCAGCATGCCTCTTACTGCATATGCTGATAATTTTGAAGGGATCCAGATGGTGGAGGCAAAGGAGTCAGCAGGAGCGAATTATATCGATGTGGATGCAGCAGCGGTGTCAGCAGTAGCATCAGCCGTAGTATCCACAGCCGAAGCCAATCAATCTGCACTGAGCTATGGGGCAGCGGGGCAGGCATCCGCCAGAAATCAGCTTGATGGACAGGCTGAAGAAGCTGATGGGCAGGACGAGGAAGAGGCAGCAGCCGCTTCAGAGTCCGGTTCTCAGTTAGGAGCAGAGGCAGCTTCCATCCAGGGAACATCCGATATCCGTCAGCAGGTTGTAAACTATGCGTTGTCCTTTTTAGGCGGACCATACCGTTATGGCGGCAATGATCCAAGGACCGGTGTGGACTGCTCTGGTTTTACCCGGTTTGTGCTGAGCAATGCGGCAGGGATCCAGATGGCACGGTCCTCCGGTTCTCAGGCATCTCAGGGCGTAGCAGTCAGTGCGGATCAGATGCAGCCAGGCGATCTGCTGTTTTACGGCAGCCAGAAGGGCAGCATTAATCATGTGGCGATGTACATCGGTGCAGGAAAGATCGTACATGCTTCTACATATAAGACAGGGATCAAGATCTCTGACTGGAATTACCGCAATCCGGTCCGCATCGTGAATGTGCTGGGTTAGTGTGCTGCATTCAAAGGATAATAATTCAAGGAATAAAAATAAAGGATAAAAGGAAAAGACCCGGGCAGGGGAGCTGCCCGGGTCTTTTTGAGGGGAGTATAAATAATTAATAAGGGTAGGAAAAATCATTTTAAGGGAAACGATTCTTCCGCATACTAATTATAATATAGTACTATCGAAAAATCAACAAGTTATGAATAATAAAAAAAATTTGCTCCATACTATTCCCGTAACCAAATAAAGCGCCGGAATAACCGGACAAGATTCAGGAGGTATAGAAAAATGGCAAAGAACAATTACAATGATATGGACAACAATACCAGCCGCAACAGCAGCAGAAATGAAACGGAGAACCGTTCTCAGAACAACTCCAGAAATAACTCTCAGAACAAC
>JAUNGG010000064.1 GCA_030524635.1 Lachnospiraceae bacterium | reverse complement strand
GATTCCCTGCTGGATTCCCTGCTGCACCCCCTGATTGACAAGCGCTTCACTTAAGTTACACATTTCTCGCACCTCACTTTCAAATTCTGCAGTCATTGCGATGTTAAAATCATCATTCAATCTTTTCTTTTTCTCTTCTGGTGACGTAGTGGCTGAGAACAATACATTCAGTAAATTCAAAATTTCCTTATTCGTTTCCTGTTCTGCATCACCAAGATTGAGAATAACAACCTCCATTAAATCATAACTATCCGGCTTCATATAGGATCTTCCAAATACGTTTTCCTCAACTGTACGATATTTAAAAAGTCCATTCCTTCGTTTCTTTGCAGGATCAGGACAGATCCAAATGGAATAAACCTTCTGCAGCTTTTCATAATGCTCATCAGAAAATACGGTACCATACTGCTCTGAGATCATTCTGGCACAATAGTAAAAGCCTCTTGTCACCAACGGATAACCTGGAGTGTCATTCATCTGAATTTCCAGATTAATCATAAGCTGCAGCGGTTTCTCCTTATCTGGAATGCCGGCTTTAAAACGGATATCGTAATATACAGTCTGATCTTTGATGGAATTAGCTTCTGTGTTAAGCACATCTATTCTTTTATCACCATCCAGCTTGTTCTCTTTGTCTAATTGATCCTGATGTACCGCTTTTTTAGAAATCTCTGGTTTATCCTTAAGGCAGTTGTCTGCAATAAATTTAACGCTGTACTGTGAAAATTCTCTTGTACAAGATTTTAAAATCCATGCGACAACCGACTCATAGGTCAAAAGCTTTTTTGCATATTCATCATATTTTGCTTTATCAGCTGCCAGCTCAATCGTTTTCGCCAGGTCAGTCTGTCTTATCATTGCACCACCTCCAATCCATAATCGGATACAATCTCTTTGCTACAGTCTCATATTACCATAAAACCCCATTTTAGTCAATGAAGCCCCCTTGATCAATTGATTTCATATGAAAGAGAAAATAGTGATTTCCAGCTTCAAGCTACCCCACTAACCCCAAAAAACGCTGCAGCCTCCAAAAAGCTGCAGCGTCTCTCATCTTTTATCATCAATGAATCTCAATCAAAAATTACTCATCATCCTTAGCTGCTCTGGCCTCAACTTCCTTCTTCTGAACATCGCCAGGAGCCTGCTCATACCGTGCGAATTCATACTCATAAACGCCGATACCGCCGGTCATGGAACGAAGGTCGGTATTATATCCAAACAGCTCAGACATCGGGATATCTGCCTCGATGATCTGCTTGCCGTGATGGTCAGAGTTCATGCCCAGAACACGGCCTCTTCTGCGGTTTAAGTCACCCATAACATCGCCGGTGAACTTATCCGGAACCGTTACCTTTAAGGAAGCGATGGGCTCTAAGAGAACCGGGCCTGCATCCATAAAGCCCTTCTTAAATGCCAGGATAGTAGCCATCTTAAATGCCATTTCAGAAGAGTCTACCGGATGGTAGGAGCCGTCAAGCAGGGTTGCCTTCAAACCAACTACCGGATATCCGGCCAATGGTCCTTTCTGAACGCATTCCTGAAGTCCCTTCTCCACTGCCGGGAAGTAGTTCTTCGGAACGGAGCCGCCGAATACCTTCTCCTCGAAGATATATGGGGTATCCAGATCGCCGGATGGCTCAAATTCCATGATAACATCGCCGTACTGGCCGTGTCCGCCGGACTGCTTCTTATGCTTGCCCTGTACCTTAACCTTCTTGCGCAGGGTCTCGCGGAATGCGAATTTCGGCTTGGACAGTGCAATATCTACTTTGTAGCGGGTCTGCAGCTTGCTTACCACTACGTCTAACTGCTGATCACCGATGGCGTACAGAAGCGCCTGACGGTTCTCTGCATCGTTTACTACCTTTAAGGTCAGGTCCTCTTCCATCAGCTTTGCCAATGCGGAGGAAACCTTATCGTCCTCACCCTTATTCACAGCCTTGTAAGCCATGTATGTATAAGGAGTGGAAATCTGCGGCTTATGGTATACGATCGGTGCGGTGCGGACTGCGATGGTATCGCCGGTCTGGGTCACAGTCAGCTTGGCAACGGCGCCGATATCGCCGGCCTTCAGCTCTGGAACCTCGATCTGATCCTTGCCTCTTAACAGGTAAACCTTACCTACCTTCTCCTCTGCATCCTTATTTACATTGTAAATAACGGAATCCGGCTTTAAGGTACCGGTACAGATCTTCATCAGGGAATATTTTCCGATAAATGGATCTGCGATGGTCTTAAATACTCTGGCAGACAGAGATACGTCGTCATTGTACTTAGCAGTAAAACGCTCACCGGTGGATACATCCACGCCTACGCACTCGTACTTATCTGGTGATGGGAAGTATTTGTCAATAGCCTGCAGAAGGACACGGAAGCCCTGGCAGTTGATGCCGGAACCCATCATAACCGGAACGATGGTACCATCGATTACGAAGGTACGCAGTGCCTGTGAGATCTCCTCCTGAGTGAACTCGTCACCGGAGAAGTAGCGCTCCATATATTCCTCACTTGTTTCCGCAACCGCTTCCATAAGGGCTTCTCTTGCGATTCCAAGGTTCTTCTGAACGTACTCTGGGATCTCGCACTCCTCATAGTCGCTTAAGTTGGTAAAGCGGCGTCCTGCCATCTTTACTACGTTTACGAAACCAACGAATTTTTCATTTTCACGAATCGGAAGCTGGAACGGAGCGATCTTACGTCCGAAACGGGTCTCCAGCTTTAATACCAGCTCACGATAGCTTGCATGGTCATCATCCATGTTTGTCACGAAAATCAGTCTCGGCAGGTCATACTTCTCGCACAGCTCCCATGCTTTTTCCGTTCCTACTTCAATTCCTGCCTTACAGTTTACAACGATAATAGCGGCGTCAGCCACGCTGACTGCTTCCTCTACCTCACCTACGAAATCAAAGAAACCAGGAGTATCTAATAAATTAATCTTAATCGGTCCATTCTCGCCTTCATATTCTAATGGAATCAATGAAGTGGAGATGGAAAACTGTCTTTTAATCTCTTCCTTATCGTAATCGCTGATGGTGTTTCCATCGGTTACCTTTCCCATTCTCTTGGTAACTCCGGTCAGTAATGCCATAGCTTCTGCAACGGTTGTCTTACCAGCACCGCCGTGTCCGAGTAATACAACGTTACGGATTTGACTTGTCCCATAAACGTTCATAAACATTCCTCCTGTACATCAAATTTAGTCCATGAGGATATTGTACTAAAAAACTACAGATTTTACAAGTGAAATTGAATGAATTATACAAATTATTTCAAATTTATTTTTATATTTTCCAAACACTTCACTAATGTCTCCATGGATTTTCCAAATAAAATACAGCGAAATATGCAAATTCCTTGATTTTCCAGCGTTTTCTCACTTTAAAGTGTCATAATTCAACGTGTAAAAGCGTTGACATTTTCCTTCTTCTGACATACAATGAAGAAAGCATATCATAAACAATCCTTTCATAAAAGGATATACCAGAAAAAGATATACCAGAAAAAGAGAGAAGAAAGTTGAGGAATCACTGCAATGATTATTATTATGAAACCAAACGCTTCGAATGAAGCTATCCAGCGTGTTACGGATCTGATCCAGTCAAAAGGGCTTCAGGTCCATTTATCCAAGGGTGATGAGGTCACCATCGTAGGTGTGGTAGGTGATAAGTCCAAGCTGCGGGGAAGCAATATTGAGATCTCCGACGGTGTTGACAAGATCGTCCAGGTTACCGAATCCTACAAGCTGGTGAATAAAAAGTTCCACCCAGAGGACTCCGTGATCCCGGTAAAAAATACCTCCATCGGGCCTGGCACTCTTACGGTAATGGCAGGTCCATGCGCCATCGAAAGCCATGACCAGCTTTTATCCTGCGCCGAGGCGGTGAAAAAGGCAGGTGCAACCATCCTCCGTGGCGGTGCATTTAAGCCCAGAACCTCCCCTTACTCCTTCCAGGGACTGGAGGAAGAAGGGCTGCAGTACATGGAGGAGGCGGGGCGCACCACCGGCCTTGCCACCATCTGTGAGGTCACCAGCCTTCGTGCCCTTTCCATGGCGGTAAAATATGTGGACATGCTTCAGATCGGCGCCCGGAATATGCAGAATTTCGAGCTGTTAAAAGAGGTAGGCCGCTCCGGACTTCCGGTTATGCTGAAGCGTGGACTGGCTGCCACCGTGGATGAATGGTTAAATGCAGCCGAATATATCATCTCGGAAGGCAATCCGAATATCGTTCTCTGCGAGCGCGGGATCCGCACCTATGAAACTGCTACCAGAAATACCCTGGATTTAAGCGCAGTTCCGGTAATCCGCGCCAAGAGCCATCTCCCCATCATCGTAGATCCAAGCCACGCCACCGGTGTCCGGGCTTATGTGGAGCCGCTGTCCAAGGCTGCTGTTGCTGTCGGTGCCGACGGCCTGATGATCGAGGTTCATCCCTGCCCCTCCTGTGCATTGTCCGACGGCCCTCAGTCCCTTACCTTTGAGCAGTTCCATCAGTTGATGACCGACTTAAAGCCATATGCAGAACTGGAAGGAAGGAGAATCGACTTATGAAGGAGCAGACCATTGCCTTTATCGGGCTTGGGCTGATCGGCGGCTCTATCGCCAGGGGGCTCAAGCGTTTCAATCCGGATATTACGATCATGGCATACATGCGTACCCGCTCTAAGCTGGAGCAGGCGCAGAAGGACGGCATTGTAGATGTGATCCTGGACGGAATCGGAGAGCCGCTGCGGGACTGTGATGTCATCTTTCTCTGCACCCCTGTAGAGTACAATGCCCAGTACCTTTCTGCCATCCGGCCATACCTGAAGGAAGGGGCGTTTATCACCGACGTGGGAAGCACCAAGACCAGCATCCACCAGGAGGTGATCCGTCAGGGGCTGGAGGACTGCTTTGTAGGCGGTCATCCTATGGCCGGCTCAGAGAAGACCGGCTATGAGAATTCCACCGACCATCTGCTGGAAAACGCATTTTACATCATCACTCCAACTACCTTAAGTTCCTCCTCAGAACGGACGCAGGAATTATCCCAACGCCTAAGGGATATCGCCAATGCCATCGGCGCGATTCCCATGGTTTTAGACTATAAAGAGCATGACAAGGTGGTGGCAGCCATCAGCCATCTGCCCCATATCGTTGCTTCCAGTCTGGTTAATCTGGTTAAGGATTCTGATAATGCCGCCGGAACCATGAAGCAGGTAGCAGCCGGAGGCTTTAAGGATATCACCAGGATCGCTTCTTCTTCTCCTGAGATGTGGGAACAGATCTGTATGACCAACCGGGAACCGATCATCCAGATTCTGGAACAGTATATTGCATCTCTGTTCCAGGTTCTGGAGCAGATCAAAAGCTCCAGCCAGCCGGCTCTTCATCAGTTTTTTGAAACCTCCAGGGATTACCGGAATTCCATCACGGACCGGGCCAAGGGCCCAATTATTCCCGATTATACCTTCTCCGTTGACATCGTAGATGAGCCTGGCGCCATCTCCACCCTGTCGGTTATCCTGGCAGCAAAGGGCATCAGCATTAAAAATATCGGGATCAACAATAACCGGGAACAGGGAGAAGGCGCCCTCCGCATTACCTTTTATGAGAAGGAGGCTATGGAATCTGCGAAGAAACAGCTTTTAAAGTATCACTATGAGCTTTGTCCGTAGGCCTGGCAATCTGCCTCCCTTTATTGCCTGCGCTTACGCATACTATTACATACAGGAAAGTAGGAATTACCATGAAATTTTCCAAGGTTCCCCATTTAAAAGGGGAGATCACCATTCCGGGAGATAAATCCATCTCCCACCGCAGCGTTATGTTCGGTTCCATCGCCAAGGGAACCACCGAGATCACCGGCTTTCTCCAGGGGGCAGACTGCCTGTCTACCATCTCCTGTTTCCAGAAAATGGGGGTTGAAATTGAAAATCTGGGCAGCCGGGTCCTGGTACATGGAAACGGCCTGCACGGGTTAAAGGCTCCATCCCAAGTGCTGGACTGCGGCAACAGCGGAACCACCACACGGCTGATCTCCGGCATCCTGTCCGCACAGGATTTTGATGTAACCCTGACCGGAGACGAATCCATCCAGAAGCGCCCCATGAAGCGGATCATGACCCCGCTCTCCCAGATGGGAGCTGATATCCGAAGCATTCGTGACAATGGCTGTGCCCCCTTAGCCATCCATGGCCGGCCGCTCCACGGCATCCACTACAATTCCCCTGTAGCTTCCGCTCAGGTGAAATCAGCAATCCTGCTGGCCGGTCTGTATGCAGAGGGAGAAACAAAGGTAACAGAACCCTATGTATCCAGAAATCATTCCGAACTGATGCTGAACCACTTCGGTGCAGATGTACGGACGGAAGGCACCACTGCCATCATCCAGCCTGCCAGGGAGCTGTATGGCTGCCCGGTATCCGTTCCCGGCGACATCTCTTCTGCCGCCTTTTTCCTGGCTGCCGGACTGATGGTTCCAGGTTCTGAGATCCTGATCCGGCATGTAGGCATCAATCCCACCCGTGACGGTGTTATCAAGGTATGCCAGGCCATGGGCGGCGATGTGACCCTGCTGAATCAGCGAAATGATTCCGGCGAGCCTACTGCCGATCTCCTGGTGCGCCACAGCAGCCTCCACGGAACAGAAATCGGCGGAGCAATCATTCCCACCCTGATTGATGAGCTTCCCATGCTGGCAGCTATGGCCTGCTTTGCAGAAGGTGAGACCATCATTAAGGATGCTGCCGAGCTTAAGGTGAAAGAATCCAACCGCATCGAGGTGATGGTGCGGAATTTATCCGCCATGGGGGCTGATGTGACGGAAACAGAGGACGGCATGATCATCCGGGGCGGAAAGCCCCTTCACGGAGCTGTCATCGACAGCAAGCTGGATCACCGGATCGCCATGACCTTTGCTGTTGCCGGATTATGTGCAGAGGGAGAGACGGAAATTTTAGGCGCCGAATGTGTGAAGATCTCCTATCCGAATTTCTATGAAGACCTGGAGATGCTGGCACGGTAAATACTATAAAATAGAATGAAATCCATAAAAAGCCCAGGCAGATATCTGGCTGTAACTGATACCTGCCTGGGCTTTTTGAATCGCTACTTTCTACTGTGCCAGCTCATCTGCAATTCCCTTAATGGTACTGTAGATATTTTCCTCGTTCTTTTCAGAATCCGCTGCACTAAGATAATATGGCTCCAGATCTACATTTTTGACTGCTTCCTGGGCATCCGGATCAGCCAGAACCTGCTGAACCAGGTTCTCATACCATACGATCACCTCATCCGGAGTTTCTGCCGGGAAATAGAAGGAGTAATCCAGATCCGGATATACCAGATCAACCCCCTGCTCCTTTAAAGTTGGGATATCTGCGATCATATCATATCGCTCTTCCAGAGGTGCTCCGGCACAAACGAACTGACCAGCAGCCAGATAATCCTTACAGTTCACATAATCACCTGGCATCATATCTACCTGACCGGACAGCATCGCTGCGATCTTGTCTGAGTTAGAACCAACATCTACCAGATCCAGATCGATTCCTGCAGCCTTCTCAAACGCTAAAATTTCGTAGTAGGTATATGCGCCCACCTCGGTACAAACCTTCATCTGACCAGGTGCCGCCTTTGCAGCTTCGATAAACGCATTTAAATCCTTATATTTATCCGGGTTCATGTACAGCTGCTGAGCCGGGGATTTTGCAAAAGTCGGTCCTAAGGTAAAGGCTGTGTAATTGTAATCCGTAACGCCTGCAATATTTGCCACATTTACCAGGCAGTGTCCATACAGGAAGGTATGTCCGTCTGGAGCGGAACTTAATACCTGGTTTGCTGCAACCGAACCAGCTGCTCCATTTGCATTTACCACAATAAAATCAGCACCGGTCAGTTTCTTTGCATACTCCGCAAATACACGGGCGGAGATATCCGTTCCGCCGCCTGCTCCTGCGGGCACTACAATGGAAACTGTGGTTGACGGAGCCCAGCTGGTCTCCTTTAATTCCGGTTCCTTTGCTTCCTCAGAGGCCTCTGCTTTTTCGCTTTCTGTCGCCTCTGCCTTGGTCTCTGCTGCCTGCGCTGCAGTGGTTGGTGCTGCGGTGGTTGCTGCAGAATCCGACGAGCCGCCGCATCCTGCCAGGCTCAGAGCCATTGCTCCTGCTAAAACGGTTGCCAACATTCTTTTTCTCATAGTATTCTCTCCTTTTCTTTTCCGGTGTTTCATAGACACCTGTTTTTATTTATCTCAATAACTGCTTCATATTTTCACAGTTACTATTCTCATTTCCAATTGAAAGAGGTTAACTTGATTTCACGTTTTTTAGAAGTTTTCTTCTTGACATCATTATCGTAACATAATCAGCAGAGCCATCCATTATTGTAATAACACAGTTTTACCTTTAATTTTTGTGTTATAAAACCATATTTTTCTGGTTTTTGCCGCCTGTATCATGTGCAATTCCCGTCCTGAAAGATACAAGACATCCCTTCCTCAGGCACAGAAAAAGCAGGCTGCCGGGACGTTATAAATCCCGGCAGCCTGCCGTCATTTTCATGCTTTTAAGCATATTTAACTCTTATTTTTCTCTTTTTTTGTCTGCTTCCTTCTGCTTCGAGATGCCTTCCCATAATCCGACTGCATAAGCTGCTCCCAGCGCCCGGTCAAACAGGCCATAGCCAGCCACCGGCTTTACTCCATTGAAGCCGTCAGGCCGGTGCTCTTCCACCTCTGTGCCATCTGGAAGCGTTACCTTCTTCACAGTCCATGCCTCATCCCAGATTCTTCTGCCGTGATCTGGACGGAGATAGCCGTCAAAATCAATATCATGAAGGGCTCTCATCACCTCACCCATATCGGAAGAACCGCTTTCAGTCACATGGCCACTCTCATAGAAGCTGCCATCCTCCGACAGCTTGATGTTGCGGAAATGGACGAATGGAATCTTATCCTTGCCAAACTCACGGATCATAGCCGGCATATCATTATTTGCCGCAGAGCCGAAGGAACCGCAGCAGAAGGTGATCGCATTGGACGGACTCTCAATGTAATGCAGGATCCGACGGTAATCTTCTACATTCTTCGCGATTCTGGGAAGGCCGAAAATTGGTCTTGGCGGATCATCTGGATGAAGTGCCAGCTTCACTCCGCACTCCTCAGCTACCGGGACACATGCGTCCAGGAAGTACTTACAGTTATTCCACAGCTCCTCTTCTCCGATGCCCTCATAGGATTTCATTAATTCCCGCAGCTTTTCCTGGCTGTAATTGGTTCCCCAGCCTGGGAGATCAATTCCCTGATCTGCCTGAATTTTCTTGATCTGCTCTGCGTCAAAGGACAGACAATCGGAACCATCTGGAAGCACATGGGCTAAATCCGTTCTGGTCCAGTCAAAAACCGGCATGAAATTATAACAGATGATCTTGATTCCGCATCTGGCCAGCATGCGGATATTTTTCTTGTAATTTTCAATCAGGGCATCTCTGGTATCATAACCACGCTTAATGTCCTCATGGATTCGAAAGCTGTCCACGATTTCCAGCTTTAATCCATAGGCCTCTACCTTCTTTACCAGCCCTCTGATCACCTCCTCATCCCACTCTACACCTAACGGCAGATGATAAAGGGAAGTCACGATTCCATAGATATTGGGAACCTGCGCATACTGCTTTAAGGAAACGGGATCCTTTTCTCCGTGCCACCTTAAAATAAGTCTCATTTTGCTCATCGTACTCCTCCTGGAACTTTTCTTTGATAGTAGTATCGTAGCACAGCAGCCAAAGCCTTCCATTGTTTCTTCAATATAATTTTATCGGAAAATACTGTATTTTAAAACCAAAGATTATCACAAGCCAATACAGACATATAAAAGTTTAATACCTATTTCATTACGATCGATCCAACTTCTTCCCCAGCAAAAACTGAAGTGTATTCTCCGGGATATCCTGGCTCTCTTCCAGCATCCAGGCAAATCCGGCCAGTACCTTTGTGATCTTCTCCTGGCTGATGGGAGCCAGACTGTTATCTAATGTGACTGTCAGGATCGTCAGGATGATTCTGGCGGTCTCCTCCGGAAATTCACATCGGATTTTCCCCTCTGCAATTCCCTGGCGGATAATATCCGTCAGAATCGGCTCCAACCTGGTAATAATGATTCCCACAAACTTCTGATGGATCAAGGCACTCTGCTGCTGCTCATTAAATGTATTCAGTGCCTCCTGGCGCTTTAATTCCAGGGAAGAATCCAGGCACGCCCGGTAGATGATCTCCATTTTTTCAAAAGCCCCCATATCCTGGGAATCCACCAACGCCTGTCCTTCATCCAGAACTCTGGAATAGGAACGCTCGATCACAGCTTCGATCATATCATTTTTTGAATTAAAATAGTAATAGATACTTCCCTTCCCAATGCCTGCTTTTTGGGCAATGTCACTAACAGAAATGGTCTGGACGCTGGAAGTGGACATCAATTCCTGCATAGCATCCAGAATCAAATCTCGTTTATTACGATTTTTCATAAAAATCCTCAACTTTTCCCGTTTTATTTTCCTTAGTATACCAGAATCAAAATAAAAAATCCATACTTGACTGCCGGTCGAAAACATGATAAGGTATGCGTAATGCAAAATCGACCGCTGGTCGAAATTCCAGCCTTTGCCATCGGCAAGCTGACATTACTTGAAAGGAGTTTTGGCATTGAAAAAATTCTTACCGAATCATCTTCCCATTAATCCAATAAAAAAATGGCTTGCCAAGGGACGGACCGGAAAGCTGGTGTTCGGCACTGCGGCACTGGGCGCTGCCGGAGAATACGCTCTGGCCCGTTATTTCTTCCGCCGCACGGTCATCCGGGGCAACGCAAAGCAAAGCCGCACCATGAACATGTCGGGAACCAACTGGGAAATCTACATACCAGGCATTCGCGCCAGCAAGGAATGGCTCCGCAGCCAGCCTCAGGAGGATATTTTCATTACCGCCTATGACGGCTTAAAGCTGCACGGCACCTATTTTCCATGTGAAGGCTCCGATAAAGCTGTCATCTGCTTTCACGGCTACACCAGCGAGGGCTTAAACGATTACTCCTCCCTGGCAAAATTCTATCTGGAGCAGGGCTTTCACCTGATGATCGTGGACGAACGCTCTCACGGAAAAAGTGAAGGCACCTACATCGGCTTCGGCTGTCTGGACCGCAGGGATGCCAAGAGCTGGATTGAATATGTAATCTCCCGTCTGGGTGAAAACTGCCAGATCATGCTTCACGGCATTTCCATGGGCGGCGCCACCGTCCTTATGGCCACCGGGCTTTCGCTGCCCCAGCAGGTAAAGGCTGCAGTATCTGACTGTGCCTTCACCTCCGCCTATGAGGTGTTCCAGTCTGTGCTGAAAACCATGTATCATCTCCCCTCCTTCCCTTTGATGAACCTGGCAGACTGGATGGCAAAACGGGAAGCCGGATATGGCCTGAATGAATGCAACGCCAAAAAGGAAGTGGCAAAATCCCAGACACCTACCCTGTTTATTCATGGCGACCAGGATACCTTCGTGCCCTGCTCCATGGTATATCAGCTTTACGGAGCCTGCCATTCCGAAAAGAAACTTTTAGTCATTCCCGGCGCCAGCCATGCCGAAGCCTACTATAAGGATCCGGCTGCCTATGAAAGCGCTGTAAACCAGATGATCCACCAGTATTTCCGATAAAGGAGAAATAATCTTATGAAAACCAGAAAAGGATATAAAGTTTACCCGTTGACCAATGCACAGAACCTGCATTTTTACTGCTTAAAATACTGTCCGAAAAAGCAGGTATTAAATATCGGCGCCAGCCTGACCATCCAGGTAGACTTAGACTGGAAGCTGCTGCGGGAGAGCATCGAGGAGGCCATCGACCGCTGTGAATCCATGCGGATCCGCTTTGCAGAGGATAAGGAAGGAAAAACCTGGCAGTATGTGGTGAAAAAAGATGATTCTGTCATCGAGCACTTTGACTTCACCGGCTGGACCATGGAGGCTGCAGAGCAGAAAATGCGGGAATGGACAGAGACTCCATTTGCGCGGTTTGACTCCCCCATGCACCACATCGTCATGATCAAGCTGCCGGATGGCTTCCAGGGAATCTACATTGCAGTGGATCACATGACCATGGATGCCCAGTCACTGATTGTTTTCTACCGGGATGTGATCGAGCTGTACTGCTCCCGTCTGTACGACAATATCAAGCATCCAAAGGAAATGGCTTCTTATATTAAGCAGCTGAAAAAGGATCTGGAATACGAAGCAGGCTCTGCTGCCAGCCAGAAGGACTGTGAATTCTTTCAGAAGCTGATCGCCTCCTCCGAGCCCATCTTCGCCGATATTTACGGACCAGGAAAGCTGGAGGCAGAGCGGAAGGCAACCGGCAATCCAAACCTGCGTGCCGCAACTAACACCTCCAATAACGTGGAAGCCAATATCACCACCTTCCATCTGGAAACAGAGCCTGCTGCGCGGCTTCATAAGTTCTGCCAGGAGCAGCGCATTTCCATGGTCTGCCTGCTGTTAATGGGCCTGCGGACCTATCTGCAGAAGGAAAATGATCTGGATGATATCTCTGTCACCACCACCATTGCCAGAAGAGCCACTCTTTCCGAGAAGCGCTGCGGCGGAAGCCGGATCCACTGTTTCCCATTCCGCACCATCGTGCCGAAGGAAGACAGCTTTATCGAAGGCATCTACAAGATCCGAGATATGCAGAACCAGTATTTCCGCCATGCCAACTACAGCCCAAGCGAGTACTACTACTACCGGAAGCAGTACTATCACCTGGAGGACGGCCAGACCTATGAGCCCCTGTCCCTGACCTACCAGCCATTATCCATGCGCTACGATGGCCCTGGACTGGATCAGCTGGAGGGAATCCAGTACCGGACTGCCCGCTATTCCAACGGTGTGGCCGCACATACTCTGTATCTGACCGTAAGTGAAAATGCGTCGGATAACGGCATGGACTTCTGCTTTGAATATCAGACCGGTGTGGTAACACCAGAGAAGCTTCAGGATATCTACTATTATCTGTGCCGGATCCTGTTCCACGGCGTAGAAGACTGCAGCCGGACGGTTGGCGAGATCATGGAGTGGATATAAGGAACAGCGTTACAAAACTGTATAAAATCACCAAATACCAGGAGGAATATATTGTCATGTTAAATGAGTTAAAAGAAGTTATCTGTGAATATGTAGAGGTTGAACCAGAAAACATTACGGAGGATTCCCGGTTTGTAGAGGATTTAGGATTCAATTCCTATGACTTTATGAGCATGGTAGGGGAACTGGAGGACCGGTATGACATCGAAGTAGATGAGCGGAGCGTAATCCAGGTAAAAACCGTGGGTGATGCCATCACCTATATCAAGTCCCTGCAGAACGCATAGGAAGCAGCGGAAAATGGAGGAAATCATGGAAGTAAGAACTCTGCGGGATGTGATCCGCCACGGAGCGGCTGCTTACAGTAATCAGGCTGCATTCCGATATAAAGTAAAAAAAGAAATCGAAGAGAAAACCTACCTGGATGTAAATCAGGATTCTCTGGCAGTAAGCCGGATGGTAGCGGGACTGGGAATGAAAGGAAAGCATATTGCCCTGATCGGCGCTACCTCCTATTCCTGGATCATCAGCTATTTCGGCATTACAGGCTGCGGCAGCGTGGCAGTTCCCATTGATGCCCAGCTTCCGGCAGATGCCATCTGGGAGCTGTTAAACCGGGCCGATGTGGAGATGCTGATCTATGACCAGATCCGGGCAGATGTGGCTGCCGGCGCTAAAGAGCATTGTCCTCAGATCTCCCATGTGATCTCTATGCAGGCTGGGGAATCTACAGAAACAGCACGGTCACTTTCCCGCCTTCTGGCGGAATATACAGCGGAATATGCAGCTGATCCGGCAGAGGAAACTCCTTCTAACGTCAGCAGTGCCGCATCCGGCGGAGAAGGCGGTCCTGAAGAAGAGCCTTGTCTGGACCCAAAGCAGCTGTGCACCATTCTCTTTACCTCCGGCACCACCGGAAAGAGCAAGGGCGTTATGCTGAGCCACCAGAACCTGACGGACAATGCGGTCTGCCTGGACATGAAGATTCCGGCAGGAACCGTTTCTATGACCCTCCTTCCTATTAATCACGTATACTGTCTTACCATGGATATCATCAAGGGACTGTATATCGGCACCACCATCTGTATCAATGATTCCATCATGCGGGTACAGAAAAACTTAAATCTGTTTAAGCCGGAGCTGGTTCTGATGGTTCCCATGATCATCGAATCCATCTACAGCAAGCTGAAGGAAGCTTCCAGGCAGGCGCCTCCAGGAACACCGAAGACTCTGATCGCCCAGGCTGCATTCGGCGGACGGCTGCGGATGATATGCAGCGGCGGCGCATACTTGGACCCGGATTACGTGGAACGGTTCCGTGAATTCGGCATCACCATCCTTCAGGGCTACGGCATGACCGAGTGCTCCCCTGTAATCAGCACCAACCTGGAGTGGGCCAACAAGATCGGCTCTGTGGGAAAGCTGCTGCCCAACTGCCAGGCTAAGATCGTAGACGAGGAAATCTGGGTAAAGGGCTCCAGCGTTATGCTGGGCTATTATAAAATGCCGGAAGAAACAAAGGAGGCATTGGTGGAGGACGGCTGGCTGAAAACCGGCGATTTAGGCTATGTAGACGAGGACAATTACGTGTATATCACAGGCCGCAAAAAGAATCTGATCATTCTGGCAAACGGCGAAAATGTCTCTCCTGAAGAGCTGGAAAATCAGTTAAGCCGCGACCAGCTGGTAAAGGAGGTCCTGGTCCGCGAGAAGGACAATGTGATCGAAGCAGAAATCTTCCCGGATTACGAGCTGATCAAGACGGCTGAGATTTCTGATATTCAGGGACAGCTCCAGAAGCTGATCGATGACTTTAACCAGGCTATGCCGGTCTATAAGAGAATTGCCCGGCTGATCGTCAGAGAATCTGAGTTTGAGAAGACTGCGGCACGGAAGATCAAGCGGTTTTAGGAAATCAACAGCCCCTGTATGCATACGCTGAAAAGAACTATGTTCCAACAGCAGCATGCATACAGGGGCTGTTTGATTGTTTGTCATTTGCTTCTTTTTACTTCTTTCCTTCTGATCCGGTGAACATCTACTGTCCCAGCAGGCCTGGATCGATCTCCGTATACCCTTCCAGATCTGGTGTATCGATGGTCACAGACTGTCCTGGATTATGATAGACAACGTCCATATCCATCTCCATGGTAATGGTTTCACCTTCCATCGTCATTTCCATCTTCATCAGCACCTTGGAGCTGGAAAAATATCCCTCTTTATTTACCACAGATTCCCCGCTCATCTCATTGATCGTATAGGAAACCCCTTCCATGCCGGTTCCCATCATTCCCATTACATCCTGAACATAGGAATCCAGCTTAGACGCATCTGCTGTGAAAGTCAGGATCTGGTTATCGCCGTCCTTTTCCGCCGTAATATCGGTCAAATACTCCGAACTCATATTGGCGCTTCCCATACTCTGCTCGATCTGCTCCATCATGGTCTCGATATCCATAGCGTATTTCATTTTCTGCCCCATGGAATCCATGTAATAGTAGCCGTCCTGGTAGTACATGCTCATAGGCACCTCCTGGCCCATAACGCTGGTTGTGCCTTCTGCGAAATAGCGCATGCTGTCCGTATTGATTCCCACCATCTTCATGTCCATGGACATGGTCATATCCAGCGTATCCTCACCCTGGGCCATCTTCATATCTGCCTCATAGGTCATGTCCATGTCAGTCAGCTCTCCGCTTTTCTTCGAAGCCGCATCATAGATCTCCTTAGGATCCGGCTTGCTGCATCCGGCCAGAGACAGCACCAGCGCCATGGTCAGCACAATTGATAATAATTTTTTCATAGTCCCTCCTGTGTTCTTCTGTTTTACTTTTTCAGTATACTATAAGAGCCGGATAAATTCTATCAGATATTTCTTACGATTTAACCTGCTGACTTGAATTACATTTACACGGTTCTGGCACCGAAAAAGCCCGCTGCTTCCCGGCAGCGGACTTTTCAAATCCATCAATTCTGCTTCTTTTTTCTGCGTCTGTAAACCAGACAAAGGATCACCCCTCCGCTCACCGCCAATATCACAATCAGCGATCCGCAGGAAACCGAACCATCCCCTGTCCTTGGAAGAACGGCTAACGGCGTCAGCATATCCTCAATCTGATCCAGCATCCGCTCCAAACCAGACAAGGGTATGATAGAATTCACCAGTTCATTCAAGGGAACCGGCTCATCCGGTGGATTTCCTCCATCCCCCGGCGTAGGCTGTCCCGGTTCTGACGGTGCCGGATCTGTGGGATCTGGCTTGTCCGGCCGGTCCGGTCTATCCGGATCTGTGGGATTTGGCTTCGTTGGTTTATCCGGCTCTGATGGTTCCGGCTTTGTGGGCTTATCTGGATCGGTTGGATCTGGCTTCGTGGGCTCATCCGGATCAGTTGGCTTCGGCTGATCCGGCTCATGCTTCGGATAAGCTCTGACTTCATAATTCCACACATGAGTCACTGTATCCATAACAGGAAGAGCCGTTAAAAACGGTGTGATCGTCACATTATCAGATGCTTCCCGCTCCTGGCAGATCAGATACAGACCGTGAGCCAAATCCGGAAAGCTGGCAATGCCGTCTGTTGTTGTCTGATGGCTGATTGCTTCTTTCTCATGCTCCCGCGCATACTGTTCCAGTATTTGGGAAGCCTTCAGCATCTCCGCCGTTGTAAACGCTCCAAGCTCTGCACCTGACTGGGAAAATTCTTTTGTCAATCGATAAGCTCCTGCACTTCCATCCCACTGGCCTACCCGGTAGAGATAAATCGTCGCGCAATTCTTCCGTTCCTCCAGATCAACCGTCAGCGTTACCAGCCTTTCCGGATCCATGCCGGCTCTCCCGTCAGCTTCCGCAGCAGCCGCAGTCCGGCAGAAACAAAGGACTGCCAGCAGCATTGCCGCAAGAAAAGCTGACATCCGCTTTCTTTTATTTGTTCTTTTCATGGCTTCCTTCCCTCTTCTCCCTTTCCCTGCTGTCAGAAGAACTTCCGCCGGATTCTTCAGAAATTTGCTTTTCTCCCGCCTTCTTACCTGGAAGCAGAAGACCTGCCAGTATGGCTGCTATCAATGCCGCTGCTCCAAACAGGATCCACTGCTTCATGGTAAATCCATTTCCCTGCTCCTCCTTCGGAACATCCGAATTGGCAGGAGCAGGCTTCATCGCTACCTTTTCCTCATAATTGCCATCGTAGGGAACCCGTGTGCCCCGGATCAGCATGCGGTGACTGTTGATCCCATATGGTGTACAGGTAACCAGTGTAACATAATCCTCTCCCTCTACGATGGACAGACTGTCAAGCTCCTGGGGCAGAACCACCTGAATCTGATCGATTTGATACTCCAGGATCTCTCCTAAGACCTTCACATAAAAGATATCTCCCTCCTCCAGCCGGTCTAAGTCGGTAAAAAGTCTGGCAGAAGGAAGGCCCCTGTGGCCGGTCAGAATGGCATGGGTCCCAGGCCCGCCTACCGGAAGGGAGGAACCAAGGTAATGGCCTGCCGCAACCTGGAGAACACTTTCATCCGTTCCGTGATAAATCGGAAGATTTACCTGAATCCCAGGAATCCGGATCGCTGCCAGGATTCCATTTCCGCCTACATTCAGCAGAGATTCATATGGACTGTCCTCCCGTTCCCGTTCCGCAAACGCCGCTTCCATCAGATTGGGGAAGCCTGCCAGATAAGCATTATAGGCTTTGGCTTCTGACAATTCCTTAGAATAATCCTCCTCCGCCATCTGGTCAATCACATGGTTATAGCTTGAAATAACCCTGGAGGCATTCTTTTCATTGACATAATTGCTGACTGACGGGTAAAGGAAAATCGAAAGGCCTCCCAGGAACAGCAAGAGGATGAATAAATTGACAAGTTTTCGTTTCATGGGGCCCTTCGATCCTTTCCCATACAGATAAGCTGCATGTTCGTGCATTTCGTTTTCTAATACGCTTTCTTCTGACCGCGCTGCTCTTATGCACGCTTTCTTCTGATCACAAAGAATACTGCACCTGCCATCAGGATAATGCCTGCCGCATAGAAGATGGTGGTACCGATGCCGCCGGTGGAAGGAAGCTGAGCGCCGGTCTTGTTCACAATCGTCGTTCCATAAACGGCACTATATTTACTACCTATTAATTCTGCGACTGGCTTCTCTGTCCCATCAATCATTACTTCCGTTGTCTGATCTCCTACTGACCATTCTGCTTCCTCAGTTCCATCTGCAATCGTTTCTGGTACTGTACATGCAATCTCAACTGTAATATTTTCTGCTTTATTATATCCGGCAGGAACGCCAGTTTCTTCGATCGTATAAACACCTGCCCCTAATCCGCCGAAAGTCAGCTTGCCATCATTTCCGGAAACAGCAACCAGTTTAACCGGAACTTCTATTTCTTGTGTTTCCGTCACATTCTTCTGTACATAAGTTACTGTAGGATTCACATAGCTATCTTCATTGCTGTTTGTTGTAATATTACCCTGATCATCTTTTATTTCTTTCTGTGGCTTCTCTTCTGTATAAGTTCCATCCTTCAAAAGGTAATACGTACCTTCTTCCGAAATTTCATAATAAGTTTTGTTCGTTAATACTGTCTGCGTTGATGTTCCGGTTAAGGTAAACTCTGCTCCAGGTAATACCTCTCCCCCTTCTTTGGTCTTGGTGATCTCAATCTTTGCTGCATATGTAACCGTTACATCTTGCGGCGACTTTCCGGTAGGCACCTTATCATCTGGTTTACCTGGCTGATCCTCCTTCTCTCCCTTTTCCTGAGAATTTGGATTATTGGAATAGGTTAATGTAACCTTATTCGGATTGCCGGTTCCACCAATAACTGCATTTGCATTCACCGTAGCAGAATACGTTACTATAATCTCAGCTTTTGCATCATAATCCTTGATATTTTTAAATGCGATCTGGAACGTATGACCATCTGCCTTGTTACCTTTGTATACATAGTAATCTCCATCTGGATTTTCTGATTCTCCATTAATCAAATCCAATGTTTTACCAGCAATTGTAACCGTAATATCATCGTTAAATGTTAATCCCTCTGACAACATATCGTTAATAACATAGAAGTATTTGTCATAACCTGTAGAATCCGGCACCTTTCCTGTAATTTCGTAAGATACTACCTGTCCGATACCTGCATGATTCGCATCAACTTTTTCATTTCCCTCTACGATCTTCTTTTCAACCGTCGGCGTTTCAGCCTTTACCTTTGCACTTACATCAGCAACTACTTCCAACATATAGCGACTGTACGCATCACCATCGCCAACCGTTTCCGTTGTTTCTTTCACCAGGTAATATCCTGCTGGTAACGAGGATATTTTATATCCGGTTGTTTTTCCATTATCACCTTTTTGTTCTGTGCTCGTACCAGCAGCACTTGTAACTCTGCCTGCAACCAGATCGGCAAAAGCCCGAATGATCTCACTGTCATTGCCTTTTTCCGTCAGCGCTTCTGCAACCATTGCTGCTGATGCATCATCTGGCAGCTTGCTGATAGCAGAATCCTTATTCAATGTCTCATCTGCCTTTAAAGCTGCAACTAAGCCATTTGAATCAATCCCATCGCCCCATTCAATATTGGACAGCACTTTTGTCTCTGTCGTTCCCTCCTGCTTTACCACCAGATCGCCTTTGAATATCTGATATGCCTTATATTCATGCCCTGATTTATCGTTTTCCAGTGTAATAGTAAATTCGCCTTTACCTTTTTCTGTTGTGGTTGTTTCTGCAAACCCAGTCACCGTCATGCTCAAAACCATGACCAGCGCCAGCAGTAAGCTGGCAAGTTTTTTAATTTGTTTCATACTCTTTTTTCCTTTCCTTTTAAAGTAGTTTTTCCTCTGCGAAGCTGAGAAAGTCGCTGAATCATTCATCAAAGCTTTCTTCTCCGCCGAAGCATATCATACATCAGGACAATTGCCATCCAGGCAATGCCGCTGAACGTATACCTCCTTGTACCCATGCCTCCCGTTTCTGGAAGCTCATAGCCCTGCAGCAGCCGGTTGGTAAAGCTTACGGAGTCATTTACCTCCTCCCAAAGCTTCCCGTCCTCTTTGCTCTTCTTATACTTCTTTGCCGATGCCTGAATCCCGTCGTCAGTCTTTACAACCGTAATCTCCGCTAAGTAAACTGCATCATCAAATTTTGTCAGCACACCAGGATCCGGATCCGCCTTCTCCGCAATCAGATAATAATAGGTTTCCTGACTGCTGGTCATTTCCCGTTCCAGGTAGGTCAGAGAAAACTTCCCCGTATTCGTACTGATGCTGCTTTCTGTACCTGCCCCATCACCGGAAACAGCAGGCGGAATGGTCACCGTGATGGTTTGCTGCGTTCCATTTTCTACAAGATCCTCATTCTCTGCCCCTTTTACCTGCACCAGAGTAAAGCTGTAGGTATGCTCTGCTCCATCTGCCTGCTCCAGAAGCTTTGTAATCGGAATGTCAACCGATGTACCGCCCTTCTGTGTATTGGTAACCAAAACAGAAACTCTGGCTTCTGTCTTGATCACTCCAGATGCGGGCTGCCCGCTGGGTTCTCCATCATCAACCTGATAGGTCACATGATATCCCTCCGAAGAGATCGCCTCTTCCGTTACAGTAAACCGGCTTCCGGCAATGATATTGGATATTCTTGCCGTTTCACCTGCCTTTAAAATAATGATACCTTCCTCACTGACGGTTCTGGTTTCGGCTGCCTGACTCACAGGCGCTCCCTCCAGCACAGCCTCTGCTCCGGAAGCCTTCTGCACGGTATAAGCAGTGCCAACCGGCAATCGCTTGTCATCCAGCCGGACCTGGAACCGGAATTCAGGTTCTGGTGAGATTGCTTCATAGGCATTCAGCTTTTTGCTGATCTCCAGGCTTCCCAGCTTTTTGAAGGTAATCTGGTTATTAAAGCTGAAGATCGTACTGCCGTCCGATGCATCCTTTACCGGACTATTAACGCCCTTAAAGGAATCCTCACCCACGGTCACATCGTACTTTGTTGTAGTGCTGCTGCCGTCCACAGTGATCGTTCCGTATTGTGAAAATTCTTCCGGATTCAGCAGCTCACGCACAAAATAACGTCCGCTGTTCTCATGGATATCGCCAAACACTGCCATCTGGTTTGCCTTGATGGTAAAGACACCATTTGCATCCGTTGTTCCGGTTCCGATATTTTCATTGTTTTCGTTGTAAATGTGGTAATCGGTATTTCCGCCGATGAACAGCTCCTCTCCGTTTTCCTTCAGCACCTGGAATCGAAAGTCCGGATTGCCCAGCAGGCTCAGCTTATCTGCTTCATCCACAGACAAATCCTTTTTTACCGATATGGAATTCTGGCGCAGCAGCGGGAAGTTGAAGTTCAGACGGCATACGCTGGAACCAGAGCCTCGCTCCATGTAGTAAAAATTGAAGCTGTGGGAGGTGTAATCCTGAAAAGTTCCCTTTTCGTTGAGGATGCTTGGATCACTTACAAGCTTTCTGAAGGAAACCGTCTTATATGGTTCCGTACTGACATCTCCCGTTTTGGTATTCAGGCTGTAATATTTTACCTCTCCGTTTACAAAATCAATTTCTCCGCCTACATGACGGTGAATGCCGGACAGATCCAAAAACAGCCTGCCGTCCAGATACACCCAGACGTCATCATCACCGGTAAAGTAAAACTCCATAGGCTGCTGCCCATCCTTACCAGTCAGACCGCCCTTTGGCTGCATGAAGTTCATCTTCATTTCCATGCCAAAGTAAAAGTCGGAAGCCACATCATAGTCCAGAGAGTACAGGCGGTCCAAGGAGATCTGATGGAAGTTATTCTCGTTATCATCCGGGCTGGGCAGCTCACTTCCCCAGTAAAAGTAATGCTGCAATGCCCGCTCTGCTGTCCAGTTATCTCCCCAGTTATCCTGCTTCGCATAATCCATAAACTGTCCCAGTACCTTGGCAAGCTGCGCGTATGCAAGCTGCGTGTATTCATCGTTTCCCCCTTGCTGATACAGGTAATTTGCCTGGAGCATCAGTTCCTTAAAATATGCTTCATTGATCTGGCTCACCTGCTTGGAATCATGGACGATATCGTTAAAGGGCATGAAATTTCCAAAGGGGTACATGATGAAGTTGGGAGTAAAGATCTCATCGTACAAGGTAAAGGTATCATCCCTGCTGTCAAACTGAGCGAAGTTGGTCCGGCTGTTAAAAGAATATGCGCCGGTTGCTTCATCGTACTGGAACAATCCGTCCACGCTTTTACTATTCATCTTTTTGGAATAGCTTTCACTGCCGAATAAATATCCCAGACTAGTGTGCCGTATCATTGATAAATAGTTAAATATTACTGGCTTATCAAGTCGT
>JAUNGG010000063.1 GCA_030524635.1 Lachnospiraceae bacterium | reverse complement strand
CGGGCTATCGCCCTACTTACTCATACCGGCTTGCCCGTCCGATATCCGTGAATTCACTCATGCAAGCATGGCTCATTCACGGCTGCCGTCCGGGACTTTCATAGTAAAAAAGGAGGCCTCCCATTGGCAGAAAAACAAAGAATTCTGATCGTTGACGATGATGCCAACATTGCAGAATTAATTTCTCTCTACCTTATGAAAGAATGCTACGAAACTCGGATCGTAGGTGACGGCGAGGAAGCCCTGCGGGTTTATCCTGCCTTTAAGCCTCATCTGGTTCTTTTAGATTTAATGCTGCCCGGCATTGACGGCTATCAGGTCTGCCGGGAGCTTCGCATGACCTCCCAGGTCCCGATTATCATGCTGTCCGCTAAAGGCGAGATCTTCGACAAGGTCCTGGGGCTGGAATTAGGCGCTGATGACTATATGATCAAGCCATTTGATTCCAAGGAGCTGGTAGCCCGTGTCAAGGCAGTGCTGCGCCGCTACCAGGCAGCACCTGCCATTTCCACCCCATCTACAGACCAGCAGGGTGAATATGTAGAATATCCGGATCTGATCGTGAACCTGACCAACTACTCAGTGATCTATATGGGGCATTCTATCGAGATGCCGCCTAAGGAGCTGGAGCTTTTATATTTCCTGGCTTCCTCACCGAACCAGGTATTTACCCGTGAGCAGCTCTTAGATCATATCTGGGGTTACGAGTACATTGGCGATACCAGAACGGTGGACGTCCACATCAAGCGCCTTCGCGAGAAGATCAAGGATCACAAAAACTGGTCCCTGTCCACTGTTTGGGGCATCGGCTATAAATTTGAGGTCAAGCGATGAAACGATCTCTTTACTATAAGTTTATCCTTGGATACGTGGTGTTTGGCCTGCTTGGCTTCCTCCTGATCAGCACCTTTTCCTCTAAAATGGCATTTGATTACCTGCTGCAGGAAAAGGCAGGGCTGCTCTATGATGAGGCAAACCAGCTGGCCTCTGACTGCAGCGCAGTTTACAACGGCGAAACCACCAGCCTGGAAACGGTGGCTCAGCAGCTTTGTGTTATCTCGCCCTCTCTGCAGTCAGAGATCTGGGTGGTGAACCGCAACGGCACCATCGTTGCGGATTCCAATGACGGCGCACGGCGGGGGCTTTTGGTTGATTTCGACCCCACCGCCATCGGAAACCAGAACTACGGCATCGGAAATTTTTACGGAGCCTTCCCTTATGATGTACTCAGTGTATCTGCCCCTATTACCGGCAATTACACTACCTACGGCTATATTTTGATCCATATGCCGATCAGTCAGATCCAGGCATCGCGGGACTGGATCTTAAATGTAGTTTACATCACCTCCGCCATCCTGTTCCTGCTTTCCCTGATCATCCTGCTGATCTTTACCCAGACCGTTTTCTTCCCGCTGAAAAAGATTTCCAGGGGTGTAGATGAATATGCGTCAGGAAATCTGGAATACCGGATCAAGCTGGCCTCCCACGATGAGATGGGATACCTGGCAGAAACCTTAAATTACATGTCCGACAAGCTGAACGAGATGGAGGAGTACCAGAAAACCTTTATTGCCAATATCTCCCACGACTTCCGCTCCCCCCTGACCTCCATCAAGGGCTATCTGGAAGCCATCATCGACGGCACCATCCCGCCGGAGATGCAGGAGAAATACTTAACCAGAGTCATTACTGAAACGGAGCGTCTGAATAAGCTGACCCAGGGAATGCTGACGCTGAATACCCTGGACAGCAAGGGCCTTCTCTCCCGAACCAACTTCGACATTAACCGGGTGATCAAGGACACGGCAGCCTCCTTTGAGGTCATCTGCAATCAGAAGAATCTCTCCTTTGATCTGACCTTTGCAGATAATATCCAGATGGTCTACGCAGACATGGGCAAGATTCAGCAGGTGCTGTATAATCTGATTGACAATGCCATCAAATTCAGTCATTCAAACTCCACCATCTACATCCAGGCCTCGCCCAAATACGAGAAGATCTTCATCTCCGTCAAGGATACCGGCATCGGCATCCCCAAAAACAGCCTGAAAAAGATCTGGGAACGCTTCTACAAGACCGATCTGTCCCGCGGCAAAGACAAAAAAGGAACCGGCCTGGGACTTTCCATTGTAAAGGAAATCATTCAGGCACATGGAGAAAATATTGATGTGGTCAGCACAGAAGGAGTCGGCAGCGAATTCATTTTCAGCCTGCCCCGGTCCACAAATTTATAACACAGACCCGATCCCTTCACAAAATCCATTTCGGCAAAACCACAAAAATATACACATAATTCCTAAGTGTTGATTTAAAGAAAATCTTAAACAATCCGTCATGAAATCTTAGCCAGATGAGAAAATCTGGCTATTTTCTTTCATTTAATGTTATGGTATAATCTCCATATGCCAATGAGCAGTGCGAAAAAAGCCGATCAAGAATCCGCGTTGTGCTCGCACATAAGCGGATGTTTGATCGGCTTTTTTCATAGGGCGAAGCCCGTGAACGAGCTGTAGCGTATGCGCAAGCGAGTTCCACTGCGGTCTCGCACCTTGCGAAAAAAGCACCAAGAATCCGCGTTATATTCACCATCCACCATAAGGAGGTTTCCAAAAATTGAAACAAACAAATCGTTTTATCCCCATCCTGCTTGCCGCCGGCCTGATCACCGCTCTGGCGCCGGCAACAGCATTTGCCCGTGAAAAGATTACCCAGGTTTCCCTGTCCTTCAGCATGGATACCGAAACCTGGTCCGATTTAAATGTAGAATGCGGAGAGGAAGGCTATGAAGTCCGGTCTGTAGACTTATTTCCAGACGGCACCGCCACCTCCTCCTATCCATACGCTGTTGTAATTCTGGATGCGGAAGATGACTATTACTTCTCCAGTATCAAGCGCAAATACTTTGAATTGGAGGGAGAAGGCGCTGCCTTCCAGGAAGCAGCCAGAAGCAACAGCAATTCCACCATGACCATATCGGTCCGCCTGAAGAACCTGGGAGAAGGCGAACTGGAGGACCCTACCGGCTTGATCTGGACAGATACCGGAGTCGCTGCATGGGATAAGGTGATGGGTGCCGGAAACTATTCCATTCGGCTCCGCAGAGACGGAGAAGCAGTAGGCTCTGCCAGCTCACCTACCACGAAAAATACCGTATATAATCTTTCCACCAAGATTACCCGGCCTGGAAATTATACCTTCCAGCTGAGAGCCAACGGTCTTTATAAAAAGACCAAAAGCAGCGACTGGGTCACCTCTCCTACCCTGACAGTTGACGAAGAAAAGCTGGCATACATTATGGAACACGCCGCCACGGACAGCGGTCTCCAGGGGCAGTGGTTTCAGGACGCAGCCGGATCCTGGTACCAATACGCTACCGGCGAGATTCCGAAAAATCAATGGCGGGAGATCGATGACGCCTGGTACTATTTCAATGAAGCTGGATATATGGTGACCGACCAGTGGGTAGACCGCTACTATTTAGGCAGTAATGGAAAAATGCTGGTAAATACCACCACACCGGATGGACATTATGTGGACGAAAACGGAGCCTGGGCTCCCAAGTAGCAAGAAATCAAAAGCCCGGGAAATTCATAACTTATATGAATTTCCCGGGCTTTTATAATCGTTAGTCCAGCACCAACCGTGCTGCGCCATAAATTCCTGCGTCATTGCCCAGTTTGGCAAGAGTCAGAATTCCCTTATTATTGGAAATTGCAGTATATTTCTGATAATACTTCTCGATCACATCGATCAGGAACTGACCGGCCTTGGATACGCCGCCGCCGATTACAAATGCCTCCGGATCCACAGTCAGCGCAATCTGGGCCATAGCCAGTCCCAGGTAGCGTCCTACCGTCTCCATCACTTCATTGGCCATCTCATCTCCGGCCTTTGCACAGTCCAGCACATCCTTCGCCGTGATTCCATCACCAAACGCTCTCATGGCAGAAGGAGCATCCTTTGCCGCCATGGTCCTTCTGGCTTCCCTGGCGATTCCGGTTGCAGAAGCCACCTGCTCCAGGCAGCCCACGCCGCCGCAGTTGCAGTGCTCCCATTCCTCATCCCGAACATGGAAGTGACCGATCTCTCCGCCTAATCCATGACGTCCGGCAATGATCTTCTCATCAATGATCACGCCGCCGCCCACACCAGTTCCCAGCGTTACCATCACGATATCATGGTAGCCCTTGCCGCCGCCCTGCCACATCTCGCCGAGGGCTGCTACATTGGCATCATTGCCGCTGCGGACCGGGATACCGCCCAGCAGAGCGCTTAACTCTTCCTGAGGATTTAAATCATGCCAGCCCAGGTTGACACATACCTCCACATGCCCATCCGGCATTACCGGGCCTGGAACTCCCATTCCGGCACCTGCCACATCTTCTTTGGCAATTCCCATCTCCTGAAGCTTGGCCAGGACCGATGCGGCCACATCCGGCAGGATATATTTTCCGCCATCTTCCTTTCTGGTCGGAACCTCCCACTTATCCAGCAGAGAACCGTCTATTTCAAAAATGCCGATTTTTACTGTAGTTCCTCCAATGTCAATTCCGATACATTTCTTCTCCATATTTTTTCTCCTTTCATCTGCTTGCCTGTTTTTCCAGGCATCCAGGGATACCTGAAGGGTATTTCGTTTATTCGTCTGTAACGGTTTTGTATTTTCACCGTTACGATTTTCTTATCTTTGCAAGGTAATTTCCCTCATCTTCTGCGGGCTGGTTATGATATAGCTGTTTGGGAACCGCCCTGCAGTTACCTTGGAGATCGTAAAATCAAAGGTGCCGTTAAATTTCTCCGTTCCAGACAGATTATAGGCCAGGAAGCTGTTTTCATTCCACAGCAGGATCCGGTCCTCATCAATGGAAACATGCTGATACTGGAAATCAAATTCCTTCTTTAAAACCAACTCACCGGTAGGCCGGTAAATTTCCATTCGATACGGATGTTCGCCCTCTCCATTGGTCACCACCACACCCACATATTCCTCTGAATAAAACAGGCTGTGAATGTCGCTTTCCAGGACTACCTGTGTTAAAAGCTCCGGCGATGCCAGGTTCTTAGAGCTGAAGAAGGATAATCCCTTATCGGAACAGGCAAAGGAATACACATCTGTCAGGAAACGGACTCTCGGCACCATGCTTCCGCTGAATGCCTCGTCAAAGCCTCCTACCAGTCTGGTGGGGGAAGCGTTTTTTCCAATCTCAGAAAAGTTATAAAATACCACCCGGCAGTCCATCATGCCATTATTCATGTAAATATAGGAGCAGATGATCTGGGTTCCATCCGGCGAAAGTGAAAAATCCAGCGGGTATCCGTCTCCTGACAGCCGCGCTTTGATGGTGATATCCAGCGGGGTTCCATCCTTCCGGAATAAGGTTATGTAATTCGATTTGGCATCCTCCAGAATAGCGCCGGCAACGCCCTTGGCGGAAACACTTACCTTTAAAATGGGAAGAAGTGTTGTGGCAATGCCCTGGCATCCATTCTTATCACAGATATAGATGCTGTTTCCCTGCTGGTCTGCAATTGCAAGGAAATCGCCATTTACCACTGCCACCGGTGACTTCATCTCGTAAGTCTGCACCCAGATGGTCTTTCCCCTGGCATCGATATAGGACGCACCGTCCTTGGTATATTTCACAATATTTTCTCCAAAATCCACATATCCGGTAAAGCTGCTTTCCGTTTTGGCTTCCCCGTCTCCTGCCAGCAGATTGACCTCCCAGGAAGTGGAATACTCTGTGTACTGGTGATACCGCTGCCAGTACATGACACCTCCGGCGATCGCTGCAAGCACCAGGAAAATAAAGACGCCGATCATGATCCGGCGGCGCAGTACCTTGTGGTGGGCCTTCCGGATCGCTTCCTCCTCAGCTCCATCTTCAAGCACAGGAGGGACAGGACGCTGCTCCTCGGGATTCGGGACGATCTGTCTCCGAAGCTGCTGCTTTTTCTGCTCCCGGTTCATAGAATTCATGTCATCCATGCGCGTTCTCCTAACTTGTTGTAACGCTTCACAGACCCGTAACCTGTGAACTGTAACAACTTGTCTCTGCTGCCCTGCGGCAACAGGCAGAATTCACCATTTAGTATACAACATTTTAGAAAGATTCGCATTATATTTTTCACAATTACAGCAGAATTACACGTAACAAGGAAGATATCGGAACGGCAGCAGAAATTGGGGCAGCCATCAGGGCATGATCAGGCGCCGCCCCGCCTCTACCAGATTCACATCCTCCAATCCGTTGATTCGGCAGATCTCATCCACCTTACTGAGATTCTGGTAAAATTTAAAGCAGATTCCGTATAAGGTTTCTCCTTCCTGCACCACATATACGCTCTGACCGGGAGCCGGCTCCAGCTGGCGGGCAGAGGCAGAAGATTTTTGTACCGCTGCCGAGGCAGGAACCGCGGCTGACTCTGCGGGATTTTGTGTTCCAGATGAATTTCCTGTCCCTGCCGGTGCTCCTGCCACGGTCGTATTTCCTGTACTTGCGGGTACCTCCACCCCGGCTGTATTTCCTGTACTTGTGGGTACCTCTGCCCCGGCCGCATTTCCTGTCCCTGCAGGCTCCACGCTGCCTTCTCCTCCGGTTCGGTTCTCCATACGGTTTCCGCCAGTTCCCGGAGATACTCCTGCCTGAACGGCCGGAGCCTGTCCCGCTGCAGCTGCGCCAGATGAAGCAGAAGGCCCTGGCGCAGCATTATCCTCGTCTTCCGGTGCAATCGTTGGAAATACTCCGCCGGAAGCCTCTTCAATAATAACAGCTCCATTTTCTGCTGTGCCTGCCATAGAAACTGCATCTGCATCCGGCAGAACAGATGCCATCACCGCTTCCATATCCTTCATCTTTTCCGCACTGTTAAACGCCGCCACGCCTCCGGCCATGGCCAGAATGGCAAGACACCCGCACATGCTTTTTAAAAATCCAATGGTATGGCTCTGACTGTTGGCCAGTTCCTTTTTCTGCTCCATTTTTCTTCTGAAGTCCCGGATCACCGGATCACTTCCTCCGGCCTCCACCCGGCGGTTGTCCTTCCGCAAT
Source organism: Lachnospiraceae bacterium (assembly GCA_030524635.1). GTDB lineage: Bacteria > Bacillota > Clostridia > Lachnospirales > Lachnospiraceae > Caccovicinus. The sequence continues at coordinate 15,415 of JAUNGG010000063.1, read as the reverse complement.
ACCATATAATCCTGCATCATCTGATTCCGCTCATAGTAAATGCAATGGCCACGCAGCTTGTAAAAGCCATCACTTGAGGTTATGTAAAGAGCCTCCTCCCCTTCCAGGCCGCTGTTTAAATACATCAGCTTATGCTTCCCGGAAAAATACTGGCTATGCTGCTTCCAGTAATTCAGCGGACTGAGCATGCATCCTGGGGCGCCGCACAGAAACCAGCCCTGGACCGTCCGCTTCGGGAACATTTCCTCCATAGTCTGGTAAGCCTTTTTCCAGGCCTCCTCCGTAAAGCTGACTTTCTCCCCCTCCTCTGTCACCTGCTCCATCTCCAGTGCGCCATCGATAAACACATAAGGAACCCCGCCGTGGTCCTCCACATTGCCCAGCAGAAGTCCGGCACGAAGGTCTTGTCCCCCAGCGGGAAACAGCCGCTTCAAATACGTGTTCACATAATCCTCTAAGTATACTCTGACAATATCATCCCGTTCCCCTATCTGCCGGATATTTTTCGGCAGCTTTGGATACGGCTCATACAATTCACCCATATCATCACCCTGCTTTCCCGAGTGTTTCGGCAGCTTCTCTGCCGCTGTACTCCAGCCAGAAACAAAAACAGCTTTCCTCCGCACTCTATTATCCGGATAAGCATAGCACAGGGTATTTAAGAAAAATGTCAAACCGCAGATGAAAAATCCCATAAGTTTTCGACAAGGGAAATGCTCTCGCAGATACAGTCTGCCATCCGCATTACCACCGACAGCCGGACACTCTGGAGCATCACCGGATCAAAGTTTCCGCTGCCTCCTACGATTCCTGTGATAAAAATATCCCCCACTTCACATAAATCCTTGCTGACCCCAAGTCCCGGCTTCAGCGCCCCCTTTCCCACCGTCACATACCCCACATGCTCTGAGCTTCCAATGGATGCATCCACTGCAATCAGCACCCGGTCCGGAAAATTCCGGGCAACAAACTCCTGATATTGTTCCAGATTCATGGCATGGACCGGGCGCTCCAGGGTGCCGAATATTGCCGCCCTTCTCCGGCTTCCCCGGCGCTTTTCCCGCTCCTGAAGCTTATGTCCGATCAGCGGCCCCAGGCTGTCCCCGGTAGACCGGTCTGTGCCGATACACAGGAACACCACTCCCTTCTTTCCCTTCTCCAGCTCCTTTTTAATCAGCTCCTCCAGCTTTCCTGCCAGAACCTGAGGATGAAATTCAAATCGTGTATTATAATAATAGATCTCCGGCTTTGACCGGACTCCAAAGCATTCCAATAATCCCATTAAAAAACCTGCCTGTACCCATTTTTCTCTATTATAGGTACCCGGCAGGTTTTTTATTCATAACTTTCCAAAATAATCGCAGACTGCAGTTACCAGCTCAGACGATGAAGCTGTCCCTCCAGGGTCATCTTCTCAAATCCGTTCTGGCGCAGTGCTTCATAAAGCAGGATCGCCACGGAATTGGACAGATTCAGGGAACGGATGTCGCCCCACATGGGGATCCGCACGCAGGTGTCCGGATGCTTCACTAAAAGCTCTTCCGGAATTCCCCGGCTCTCCGGCCCGAACATCAGGTAGCAATCCGGCTCGTAAGCCGCATCTGTATATACATGCTGTGCCTTCGTAGTGGCCATATAGATTTTGGCTCCTGGATTCCGGTCCAGAAAATCCTGAAAATCATGGTAGACTGTCACATCCAGCTTATCCCAGTAATCCAGTCCGGCCCGCTTTAAGGACTTCTCATTGATCTGAAATCCCAGAGGCTCGATCAGATGGAGCCTGGTACCTGTGGCCACGCAGGTCCTCCCGATATTTCCTGTATTTGCCGGTATCTCCGGCTCATAAAGTACGATATTCATGACAATGCTCTCTTCCTTCGCAACGGTTCTGTTCCCCACAGCTGCACGGCTTCAAAGCCCTCGCTGCTTCTATGCCTTACCATCCAGACGGTCTACAAAGCGCTGCATACGATTCAGCGCCTCCTTCAGGCTTTCCAGGGAATATGCATAGGAAATTCGAAGATACCCTTCTCCGCAGGCACCAAAGGCAGTGCCTGGAACCACTGCAACCTTTTCCTCCATCAGCAGCCTGGTAGCAAACTCATCTGAGGTCATGCCGAAGCGCTTAATGCTGGGAAATGCGTAGAAGGCGCCAAATGGCTCAAAGCACTCCAGCCCCATCTCTTTGAAGCGGTGCATCAGGTAACGCCGCCTCTGGTTATAGGATTCCCGCATCATCTCCACATCGGCATCTCCATTGCGCATAGCGGAGATAGCCGCATACTGGCTGGTGGTCGGCGCACACATAATAGCAAACTGATGAACCTTCAGCATCTGCGCCAGAATATTGGCCGGCGCACAGGCATAGCCCAAACGCCATCCGGTCATGGCATACGCTTTTGAGAAGCCATTGATCAGGACGGTACGCTCCTTCATTCCAGGAAAGGATGCAATGGTTACATGCTTCTGCTTAAAAGACAGCTCCGAATAAATCTCATCGGATATGACAAACAGATCCTTTTCGATTACAATTTTAGCGATCTCCTCCAGCTCATGGCGCTCCAGGATCGCTCCTGTGGGGTTGTTGGGGAAGGGCAGGATCAGGATCTTGGTCTTCGGTGTGATCTTCTCCAGAAGCTTTTCCTTCGTCAGCTTAAACTGGTCCTTCTCCTCCAGCTCGATGATTACCGGGGTTCCTCCTGCCAGGATGGTGCATGGCTCATAGCACACAAAGCTGGGCTGGGGGATCAGCACCTCGTCCCCTGGATCCAGCATGGCCCGCAGTGCAATATCAATGGCCTCACTGCCGCCTACGGTTACCAGCACCTCATGATTCGGATCATAATTAACTCCCATCCGGCGGTCTAAGTACTTGCTGATTTCCTCCTTCAGCTCCTTTAAGCCGGAGTTGGAGGTATAAAACGTCCGCCCCTTTTCCAGGGAATAGATGCCCTCTTCCCGGATATGCCACGGCGTATCGAAATCCGGCTCGCCTACACCCAGGGAAACAGCATCCTTCATCTCGCTGACAATATCAAAAAACTTGCGGATTCCAGAAGGCGGAATAGCTACGATTTTTTCGGATAATGGATTTCTCATGGTGTAACTAACATCCTTTCGTCTTGAACCGGATTCGAAATAATCGTCCCGTGGTCCTTATATTTTTTCAGCACAAAGTGGGTTGCCGTGCTTAATACGGACTCCATTGGAGATAATTTCTCAGAAACGAATTGTGCTACCTGGCGCATGGTTTTTCCTTCAATAAATACGGTGAAGTCGTAAGATCCTGACATCAGATATACCGCATTGACTTCGCTGTAGTGGTAGATCCGCTCTGCGATCTTATCAAATCCCATGCCTCGCTGAGGGGTAACCTTTACCTCGATCAGTGCGACCACCTTCTCGTCGCTGGTATTATCCCAGTTGATCAGTGTATGGTAACCGCAGATAATATGCTCCTTCTCCATCGCCGCGATCTCGTTGGCAACATCCACTTCACTTTCCCCTAAAAGAATCGCCAAATCCTTAAGGTCAATCCGGCTGTTCTTCTCAATGACTGCCAAAATCTTCTCTCTCATATCTGCTCCTCCTGTTTTCACTCAATATCACATCTTATGTAATGGTTCCGCATCTTCCTATCTGTGTCTTATGGATGCGGGACCATGTTCTGCATTCTGTTTTCTTCCTGTTTCGTAACAGTTCGGTACCCTCACAGTTACCCTGCTTCTAAATCAAAAATCATTCAAAGCCGCTCTGCCCAAAAGCCGGCACAGCTCATCCTCCCTGGGGCGCTCCAGATACCCCACCTCCTCGCCATGGTGGATCTCCTTGGCGATGCCTTCCTTCACACTGCCTATGACAGCCGCTAAAATCCCTCTCTCCTGACAGGCTTCCACGATGCGTCCTCCGTTTTCTGCTACCAAAACCAGGCAGTTTCCGCACCAGAGCCGGTAGGGATTGCAGCCGCAGCGCTCACAAACCTCGATGGTCTGCTGACGGACCGGAATCCTCCGCAGCTGAAAGGTTACGCCGACACGGTAGGCGCTGGAAAGGTCCCAGATCGCCTTCAGGATCCCGCCTTCTCCTGCCGCCTCTGCTTCTGTAGCTCCAAGGGCAGTAAAAAGCTCTCGGTATGCCTGCACATCCGGCTCTCTGCTGTCTGCGATCTCCTGAATATAGCTTCCGGAAAACCATGGGGTCAGCTGATCCCGGCAGGCCCGGACCAAAGCCTTTGTTCCCTGTTGGCCGATACAGCCCACTACAACTAAATCCTCCCCCGGCTCCATCCGCCCGGTACATTCCCGTTCTGGTGGTCTTACCATCTTCTCAGCTCCTGACTTTCCTTTATGATCGTGATTCGACCGAAGGGCGAATCATGTCCGTTTCCTATATCGGATCTCAATCCGATCAGGATCACAGGGCCGGCTCCTGGGCAGGCATGGCAGCTGGCTCCGGCTCTGCCGGTGCTGCTTCCGCAGGCGGAGCCGCTTCCGGTGCTGCTGTCTGGGGCTCCGAAGCCGGCTGTGGCTCTGGTGCCGCCTGTGCCTCCGGAGCTGCCTGTGATTCTGGTGCTGCTTCCTGCCCTGACTCAGCCGGGGCTGGCGGCAGCGTTTCATTTGGTAATGCGTAAGGTTCCTCTGCTGGTGCCGAACCATCGCCGCCCTGGACTTCTGCCGGAGCGCTTCCATCTAAAATCACAGCTCCCTGGCTGCCGTCTGTTCCATCAAAGGCATTGGTTTCCGGAACTGCCGGAACCTCCGGTACAGATGCCGGAACTGCCGGCCCCACCTGGACGATAGCCGGAGATGCATTATAGGTATCGGTACTTAAGATCGTCCGCTCCGTTTCCACACCATCCACAGTCACTACCTTCCAAAGCCGTGACCGCAGACCTCTGTGGGCTGACTGCACCTGCACTCTGGCACCTGGCGCCAGAGCTGCGTTGGGAACCTCCTTCGGCGCTCCCGGATCGGTAACGCTTAATGTTTCGGATTCAAAACGGATCTCCCGGTTATCCGGCCGGGTCTCCTTTCCATATATGGTAAATACCAGCGTCCGCCCTTCCGTGTAACCTTCCACATAGATCGGGGTATCATAAGGGTTGGTCACCTTGATATCCTTATAGGTTCCGGCAATCGCCGCATCCTGGGAAGGCTTTACATAAGTAACGATCATGGAATGGTTCTGTCTCTGGGTGATCTCCAGCTCTGCACGCAGAGAAGCATTGTACAGAGTCGTAGCGATCTGGCAGACTCCGCCGCCGATGCTGTCAACTACCTGTCCATTCTCATAGGCCGCCGCTGTCTTATATCCATTTTCTGTGGTGAAGGGCTGCAGGCAATCATAACCGGATAAGGTTTCCCCCGGCATCAGCAGATGGCCGTTGATTTTTGCCGCGCCTACTGAAAGATTGGTGGAACGTGCAGCGCCGCTGCTGGAAAAATCAGTAGAGAAGGTGCCCAGCACATCCTGGATCGTCTCCAGGTCCGCTGCCGTCACTCTTGGATTACTCTCCTCCACCACTGCCGCCACGGTAACCGTCTGCTCCAGCCCATCCTTTAACGCCTCGTTTAATGCTGCCGATGTAGCCTCCAGATTCACTGCCACACCTGCGGTCTCCGGAGTGATAATAAATTCTCCGTTCTCCCTGGTAATGGATGCATCCTGTCCCGGCTCTCCCAGCTCTGTGCAGTTCTCCGCCACAAAGGAGCTGATGGCTTCCTCCTGAACCGAGGTTTCCACCGGGATCTCCACCGGCTCTTTCGATAAATCCTCTGCCAGCAGATACCGTCTTACCAGGTTGCTGTTCTCATACTGCCCCAAAGCTTCCTCCACCGTTTCTTCATTGCTCCAGTGGAATCCCAGCTCCCTGGCAGTTGTGGTGACCCGTTCTCCCTGAACATCCAGGACCACCCGATGTCCCGCCATAGAGGCCACATAGTCCTCAATGGTCTTTTTTGCTTCCTCCAATGTCAGGCCTGCCAGATTCTGTCCCTCCACCGATAAGCCTTCCGGAAGCTTAACTGACGCTGCCCATGCAGGCACAGCCGTCAGCACACTCATAGCTGCTGCACAGATGAGCGGCAGCCCGCAATACCGATACTTTTTCATAAACACTCCTCATCCTGCTTCTGTCTTTCCACAAGCTCTAGCGAATAAACAGCTGAGCCATCATAGGAACTACCATGGCAACTACCAGCACAACTACGATAACCGTAGACACGATTTTCTTGGTTTTCTTATCATTTAAGTTCATCATGGTTTCTCACCTCTTTTATACTCGTCCAGACTTATATTCGTCCATACTTTGATAGGATCTCATCCGTAAGTCTGGATGCTTCATTCCTGGTTAAATGGTCAATTTGCACAGGTGCTTTTATTTTATGATATTTTAGTAATTCCTGCAAGCGTTCTTTTTGCCTTTTTGAGGCGGGCTGCTCCCTTTTTACCTGATAGATCAGCTTTTTCGCCGCAAACCGCTCCGGCTCCGCCGCCCCGTAACATTTTTTGAGCTCCTGATACAAAAAATGAGCTGCATATGCATCTGACAGTGCCCGATGGCTGGTTCCTGCATCCACATGATAAAACCGGCAGGCGCTGGGCAGCGTCTTGCTTTCTTCCCCTGGCATAAAGGCACGGCACAAGGTCAAGGTATCAACCCCGTCCCGTTCCCACTGAATTCCCTGATTGACCGCTGCCTTTTTTAAAAAGCTGTAGTCAAAAAGGATCCGGTGCCCTAAGAGGGGAAGATCCTGACAAAAATCCACCAATTCTTCTATAACTGACTCCACACCTGGGCAGTCGGTCACCATCTCATCCGTGATCCCGGTCAATTCAACGATCCTTTCGCTTATGGGACGCCTGGGATTCACCAGAGTGTGAAATTCAGCCTCTGCTTTCCCGTCCTGAACCCGTAAGGCTCCGATTTCTGTGATTTTTTCCTTCTTTGGGTCTAACCCTGTGGTTTCAATGTCAATTGCAATGTAGGAGTTTATCATAACTTCTTCTTTCTATAAAAATATCTTAAAAACCGATGCATTATGAGATAATGGTTCCCGGTTCCGGTAATCGAAGAGCAGCATGCGGCCATCCTGCAGTACTTCTATATGGGTCATCTTTGCCAGCTGTCTGGCATCATAGTCATCATATCCCTTCAGGTACTGCCGTTTTCTCTCCTCCGCCTGATAAAACTGCCGGAAGGCGTCCCGATTGCTGCTTAAATCTCTGGCAAACGCCGGCCGTGTCTTTGCATTTTCCCGAAGATAGATATCCACCGTAAGTGTATCCCGGAACGTCTCCAGTTCTTGGGGAAAATATGTTTTAATAAAGTCAAACAGGATCTCATATCTGGCCTGCCTGCTGTGTCCAATATCCGTCAGCCTCCGGCTCTCATACCAGCCGGCCAGCGCCTCAAACAATTCCACCGGTCTGGAAAACAGCTTCTCCAACCGGCTGATGGTCTGCCCGAACTGTCCGCTGTTGTAGTAGACCTCCACCATCTCCTCCACCTGTTTCAGCTGCAGCACATCCCCATAGCTGAGCCACCTGGTAGACAGCACCTCATAAGGCGGCCGCCCGGTAAAGGACAAATGATACTGATCTTTTTCTTCCTCCATAAAGGAGCCCTTCAGCACCTTTAAAAAGCCAAGCTGAAGCTGATCCGGCCTCATATCATACACCTGATCAAAAGAGGTTCGGAAGCTTTCCAAATCTTCAAATGGAAGGCCGGCGATCAGATCCAGATGCTGATGGATATTCCGACCCGCCCGCACTCTGGCAGTCATATCCCGCACCTTGTCTAAATTCATACTGCGGCGGATGGCTTTTATGGTCCTGAGATTGGTGGACTGTACTCCAATCTCCAGCTGGATCAAACCAGGACGCATGCGGCGAAACAGCTCCAGTTCCTCCTCGTCCAGCAGGTCTGCTGCGATTTCAAAATGGAAATTGGTGATGCCATTATCATGCTCTGTAAGATAGGTCCAAATTTCCATTGCATGGCTTTTCCGGCAGTTAAAGGTACGATCCACAAACTTTACCTGGGGTACCTTTTGATCCAGGAAAAACTGAAGTTCTTTTTTTACTAATGCAAGATCCCGGAACCGTACGGATTTATCGATGGAAGAAAGGCAGTAGCTGCAGGAAAAGGGACAGCCCCGGCTGCTTTCATAATAAATGATCCGGTGCTGAAAATCCTTTAAGACATGATAGGGAAAGGGGATCGCACTCAGGTCAAGCAGCGGCGCCGGCGGATTCTGACAGACCCTTCCCGTGTAAGGATCGCGGTATACAATGCCTGGAATCCCTTCCAGCCCCCGCTCCTTCCCGCTGTCAGAATCAGGCAGCTCATAACAGCGGACCAGTTCAGCAAAGGTTCCTTCCCCTTCTCCAGTCATCACGCCGGTGACCTGGGGGAATTCTGCCAACAGCTCCGGCCCATTATAAGAAACCTCAGGACCTCCCAGCCAGATCCTGAGGTCAGGCAGAATCTTCGGAAGGTCCCGGAGGAGATGTTTCACATATTCAATGTTCCAGATATAGCAGGAAAATCCCACCACATCCGGGTGTTTTCGGTAAAGATCCCCCAGGATCATTTCCAGGGAATGATTAATGGTGTATTCTCCAATCTGGATATTCCCATTGGGATAATCGGCACTGCACTGCTGGTCCGCATACGCTTTCAGACTGTACACCCCCAGATTGGAATGAATGTATTTGGCGTTGATCGCCACTAACAGATAATTCATGCAAAATCTCCTGAAGCTTAACCGCTTGGCCAAATGGTCTCTACACCTGAATCTTGATCGTCCTTCCGGTAGGGTCATACTGATAGTAGCGCACACCGGCTGCGTTCAGCATCCGCTTGGATGCACGGACTGCAGGAGTATCTCCGTACTTGTCGCTGCCGTAGATCAGCGTCTTGATCCCTGCCTGGATAATCGCCTTGGCACACTCATTGCAGGGGAACAGGGTAACATACAGCTTACTGCCTTCCAGACTGCCGCCCCGATAATTTAAAATGGCGTTCAGCTCGCTGTGAGTGGAGTAAAAATACTTTGCATTGTAGGGATCATCCAGCTCATGCTCCTTATCCCATGGAAATTCATCATCCGAGCATCCCTTGGGAAATCCATTGTAGCCCATAGACAGGATCTTGTTGTCCTGGCTTACGATGCAGGCGCCCACCTGTGTGCTGGGGTCCTTGGACCGCTTGGCCGACAACTCCGCGACTCCCATAAAATATTCATCCCAGGTAATATAATCTTCTCTTTTATGTGACATAATTTCCTCCATTGGTTAAACCATTAAAATATGGTATCCCGCCGCCTTATTCAGACGGTTCATGATCGCGCTTCCTAAATGAGTATCCGCAAAGCTTTCCGAATAAATATAGTCCACTCCTAAATCATCAAAATCACGCAGCACTGCATACAGATTATGTGCCACCGAATCCTGACTGGAGCGCCTGCCGATGCTGCGTTTTACTGCCACAGTGTACTCATCCATGGTCTCATCGGTGCAGATCACCCCTACCTTGGCTCCGGTCTGTTCCCGCTGGACTGCCGCCTCATTGACCTTCCATGCCATGTAAAAGCTTTCCATATCCAGCTTCCAGTTCTTCCCGCTGTCTGCCATCATTCTGGAAACCTGGCTGTAAAGGCGGCTGCCTGGTGTATATAACGCTTTAATCGTTTCATCCTTCAGCTCGATCAGGGTCAGCTCGCCTTTGGGTGCATAATGCTTATACTTCATGCCTGGAGCCTTGGGGCGGACGCCTTCCTTCATCGGCCCTAATATTGCAGGGTCCACCATCACATGGCCAAAAAGCTCATCCAGCATCTCCTGAGTGATGGCTCCTGGCCTTAAGATCGTGGGGACTGGCCCCGACACATCCACAATAGTCGATTCCACTCCGATCCCAACCGGGCCGCCGTCCACGATCATCTCGATCTTCCCATTCATATCCTGCCACACATGATCTGCTGTGGTAGGGCTGGGCCGCCCTGAGGTATTGGCGCTGGGCGCTGCCACCGGGACGCCTGCCAGCCGGATCAGCCGGTTGGCGGTAGGGTCGCTTGGCATCCGCACCGCCACCGTGTCCAGACCGCCGGTGGTGCTGTAAGGCACCAGGTCGCTTTTAGGAAAGATCATGGTAAGGGGACCGGGCCAGTATTTCTCTGCCAGCACCCTTCCTGCCTCCGGGATTTCCCGCACTAAAGGCTCCAGCTCCTCCATACAGGAGATATGGGCAATCAGCGGATTATCCGATGGCCTGCCCTTGGCAGCATAGATCTTTCTTGCTGCATCTGCATCCAGTGCATTGCCCCCCAGACCGTAAACCGTTTCTGTAGGAAATGCCACCAGCCCGCCTTCCCGCAGGATCCGGGCCGCCTCGAAAAGCTCCTGATCCTCCGGATTTTCTTTATCTTTGATCACAATTCTCTTGGTATCCATCGTTCATTCCTTCTATCAGCTATATTGGCTTCCTACTGCTTTGCCATATTCACAAACTTGGTAAACTCCGGCCGCCATAAAAGCTCCACCGTTCCGATGGGGCCGTTTCTCTGCTTGGCAATGATAACCTCCGCCACATTAGGCCGCTCCGTATCTTTGTTATAATAATCATCACGGTACAGAAACATAACCACATCCGCATCCTGCTCGATGGCTCCGGACTCACGAAGGTCAGAAAGCATCGGCCGGTGATCCTGCCGGGTCTCGCAGGCACGGCTTAGCTGGGACAGCGCAATCACCGGCGCATTCATCTCCCTGGCCAGCGCTTTTAAGGATCTGGAGATCTCCGAGATCTCCTGCTGGCGGTTATCCCCGGTCCTGCCGCTTCCGCTCATCAGCTGCAGGTAATCGATGATCACCATACTCAGCCCGTATTCCAGCTTCATCTTCCTGCATTTGCTGCGGAGTTCTGTGATGGAAATACCCGGTGTGTCATCGATGATCAGCTTGGAGTTTCCGATAATGCCGATTCCTTCCACCACTGCATCCCAGTCTGCATCCGTCAGGCTTCCGGTGCGGAGCTTCTGGGAATCTACATTGGACTCCATGGAAAGCATACGGTTTACCAGCTGCTCCTTGGACATCTCCAGGCTGAATACCATACAGGGAAGTCCCTTCCGGACTGCCACATAATCCACCAGATTCAGCACAAAGGCTGTCTTTCCCATAGAAGGGCGGGCCGCAATCAAGATAAAATCCGACGGCTGCATTCCCGAGGTCTTATAATCCAGATCAATAAATCCGGTGGGAATTCCTGTGACGGTTCCTCCGGATTTCGATGCTGTCTCAATCTTTTCCAGCACGTTTAATGCCACCTGCTTGATGGGCACGAACTCACCGGAATTCCGGCTCTGGAGCAGGTCGAAGATAGCCTTCTCCGTATGGGCCAAAATATCCTCCAGCTTGTCCTTTCCCACATAGCAGGTGTTGGCGATCTCCTCATTCACCCGGATCAGACGGCGCAGAACGGCTTTCTCCCGCACGATATTGGCATAGGATTTCACGTTCGCGGATGTGGGAACTGTGGTGATGATGTCCCGGACGAATTCCAGACTGCTGACCTCCGGCGGAACATCCTTTTCCTTCAGGCGGTTCTGCAGAGTCACCAGATCTACCGGCTTTCCCTCATTAAACAGCTCCACCATGGACTCAAACATCACACCATACTGATGCTGATAAAAATCATCTGCTGTCACGATCTCCGATGCTGCGATAATCGCCTCCCGGTCCATCAGCATAGAACCGATCACCGACTGCTCCGCCTCAACACTGTGGGGAAGCACCCGTTTCAACAGCGCTTCATCCATACTGTACTCCTCCAAATTCTGCTGCATCGTATCTGTTTTGTACCCTCACAGATACGACATTTCCAAAGCAACCAGGGAAGATATTCTCCTCCCTGGTTGCAGTTCATAATGATCCTTTATTCCAGCTGTTTTGTGCCTTCCAGGTAACGGTTCCATTACCATTGATCACGCTCCGGCAGCTTTTCCTATGCCTCAACTACCTTCACAGCCAGCTTCGCCGTCACATCCTTATGAAGCTTGATGGGCACCTCATGGGTGCCGAAGGTTTTGATCGGATCAGCCAGCTGGAATTTTTTCTTATCGATATCCATTTTAAGCTGATCGGTAATCGCCTTGCTGATCTCCTTGCCGGATACGGAGCCGAAAGCTCTTCCGCCCTCGCCGGCCTTCATGGAGATGGTAACGGAAAGTCCTGACAGCTTCTCTGCCAATGCCTTCGCATCTGCTAACTGCTGGGCTGCAATTTTTTCCGCGTTGGCCTTCTGAAGCTTTAAATCATTTAAATTCTTGGCAGTTGCCTCCACGCCAAGCTTCTTCGGCAGAATGAAGTTTCTGGCGTAGCCGTCATTCACCTTCACGATCTGTCCCTTTTTTCCTAATGCCTTAACATCCTCTAATAATACAATATCCATTATGATACGTCTCCCTTCTCAAGCATTTCATCAATTACTTTCTTGACCATGGCTTTCGCCTGATCGATCGTCACACCCTCAAGCTGGGCCCCGGCTACCGCCCGGTGACCGCCGCCGCCTAAGTGTTCCATCATAACCTGAACATTCACCTCATCGATGGAACGTGCACTTGCATAGATCACATGATTATATTCTGTCAGGACCACAGACGCCTTAATTCCATTAATCTCCAGCAGATCATTCGCCGCCTGGGCACCTACAATGGTAGGGCTGGCAAGTCCCTCTGCCGGACATGTACTGATGGCAAATTCATTCCGGTAAACCTCCGCCAGCCGCACAGCCTCCGCCTTCGCCCGGTATTCCGCCATGTTGTCACGGAACAGCTTGCGGACTCTGGTCACATCCGCGCCGTTTCTCCGCAGAAAGGCTGCCGCCTCAAAGGTACGGACCCCCGTCTGATTGGTAAAATTATGGGTATCAATCACAATTCCGGCATACATGGCATCGGCCTCCGCCGGCTTGATGCGGATTCCATCCGCGATGTACTGCAGCACCTCCGCCACCATCTCACATGCAGAGGAAGCGTAAGGCTCCACGTAGGAAAGCACTGCATTATCAATAATCTCGCTGCTCTGGCGGTGATGATCCAAAACCACAATGGACTTTACCATCTTAAGCAGCGCCGGCGAATCCGTGATGCTGGGCCGGTTTACATCCACTACCACCAGAATGGTATTGGCATCCACCAGCTCGGCAGCCTTGGAACCATTTAAGAACAGATCCTCCGGATAATCCGGATTTCCCAGAAATCGATCCATCATCGGTTTCACGGAAGTGGTCACATCATTGATCACGATATGAGCCTTCTTATTCAGTGCAGTGGCGATCCGATAGATACCAAGAGCTGCACCGAAGGAATCGATATCCGCCAGCTTGTGGCCCATGATCAGCAGCCTGTCCTTGCTCTCCATCAGCTCCCGCAGGGCATGAGCCTTCACACGGGCCTTCACACGGGTGGACTTCTCCATCTGCTGCGCTTTGCCGCCGAAGTACTGGATCTTCTCTCCATCCTTGATTACCGCCTGGTCACCGCCCCGGCCTAATGCCATGTCAATAGAAACTCTGGCAAAATCATAATTCTGGCTGTAGCTCTCACCATTCATACCCAAGCCGATGCTTAAGGTAACTGCCATATCATTTCCAATATTGACTGTCTTTACATCCTCCAGAATTGCAAAGCGGTCTTCCTGGATCCGCTCCACATACTGCTGCTTAATGGCAAAAAAGTACTTATCCTTCTCTAACTTCTTTACGATTCCGCTCATGGCAGAGATGTATTTATTGATCTTACGGTCAATCAGCGCCGTAAGCAGAGAGCGGCGCACTTCCTCCACGCTCTCCAACGCCTCATCATAATTATCCAGGTAAATAAGTCCGGCAACCATCTTCTGGTTATTGATCTCCTTCTTGTAGTGAAGGACCTCCGTCTCATCCGCCAGATAAATAGACAGCAGACGTTCCTCGGTAAACTCCTTGCCCAAACTGATGGCCAGAGCAGATGCATCCTTTAATGCCACCCATTTTAGATCCATGCGGTAATTCCGGTTATCATACTCGGTATGAATGCTGATCTCCTCTTCCTTCTGATCCAGCAGCTCCTTGGTCACTCCCGGAAACAGTGCAATCAGACTCTTCCGGCTGTGATGGTCCACTCCCAGCAGTTCTGCAAAGGACTGATTCATCCACAGCAGTCTTCCCTTATCATCTGCGATCGCATAGGGCTGTATCATCTCATACAAAAGCTGCTTCTGGATCCAGGCATATTCGGAAGAAAATTCCACCAGCCCGGCCAGCACGCTCTTTCTCTGATACAGATAGATCCACAGAGCGATCAGGATGTACAGGAACGTAAACGCGCTCATAACCGCAGCCGCCTTCAGATTCACAGCGCCCAGCACCATCGTTGCAATGATGAGCAGGACGGACAGGATCAGAGGCCACTGGAGATAGACGCTTAACTGTCCCTTCACCCGAACCTTATCTTTCATATTCCTCTCCTATTAGTTTTATCACTGTGCTCGCTTACTTTTTCTTGCCAATAAGGTACATTATAGCACATATTGGGGATTACGTCCATGGAAATTAAATGTTGGGGGGTTAAGGGATTCGCTAGGGTCCGCCTCGGACAGGCGGGGTTCCCTGTTCAGCGCGCTCTCGCTCTCTTCAGCGCGTAGCGGTACATAAGACGCGTGAGAAACCGCGTCTAAGTACCGACGGGCTGAAAAGGCATTCACAGGGAACCCCGCCTGTCCGAGGCTGCTGTATTGGTACTATGTAATAAGGCAGATCCTTCCATTTCAATAAAAAAGAATCTGCCTGGGTGGCGTGTATTTTTCTATGTGGCTGTGTTGTTTTGGTAATTTTCGAAGGGGAAGGTCCTTTTTATCCTTCCATCTGCCGTCCTAAAAAGCCTGCTGCGGTGGCGGCCAGCTTCATCTCCATGTCTCCGAACCGTGCTCTTGGCTCCCGGCTTAGGATGGCTACGGCGCCGATGGCGTCGCCTTCGCATAGAATAGCGGTGACCACCTGGGCGGTAACGCCTTCCAGATCTTCGGATACCAGGGGAATAAAGTTTTTGTCATCCTTTCCAGCGCAGATGGACTGCCTTTCATTGATCAGCTGTTCCAGCTGGCGGCTGATGTTTCGCTGCAGCAGGTCCTTTTTGGGACCGCCGGCTACGGCGATCACCTGATCCCGGTCGGTGATGCAGACCATCAGGCCAGTGGACTGTGCCATTGCTTCTGCGTATTGGCCGGCAAAGGCGGTAAGCTCCACCATAGGAGAATATTTTTTTAATATGATCTCTCCTTCTCTATCAGTAAAGATCTCGAGAGGGGTTCCTTCTCTCAAGCGCAATGTACGGCGGATTTCTTTTGGAACTACAATTCTTCCCAGATCGTC
>JAUNGG010000001.1 GCA_030524635.1 Lachnospiraceae bacterium | reverse complement strand
ACTAAGCGGTGCTTAGCACCGTCAACAACTACTGGATGAATAATTCAGGTTTATGGTTTTAGAAAGCGATGATTTTAAGGACTGTTTTTGAACAGAAGTTTTTCAGAAAAAATCCCCACATCAAAAGATGTGGGGATTCATGCTTTAAATGTGTTTTTTTGCCTGGTAAGCCATTCCAAAGCACATCATAGATGCAATACATGCGTAAACAAACATTGGACTCTCACCAGTTTTAGGTGAACGAGCGCCTGTCGCTGCTCCGTCCTCCAAAATATTATAGATACCATAGCCACCCATCATTACAGCCTGGGGATCTGCAGGATTATTGCCCTCTTCCACAAGCTCTCCGTCTGTTGAAGCAATTTCTGCAGCACTTTCGGATGGCAGCACCGGATTATCTACCACTACCGTTACAGAAGTGGTAGTATCACGATCTCTTCTGCTGCCCCCGCCTCCGCCTCCACTGCCGCCAGAAGAGTGCCCTGGACTGGAGACAGCAAACGCTGCTGTCTGAAATGACATTACCATAACAATCGATAAGATCAATACAGCAAACTTTTTCATGGATTTTCCTCCTTTTCTCCGTTTATTTTTCCATTATAACAAAGAAAAGAAGGAATTCAATTGCAAAACTCAAATCCAAAAATTTTCATGTTACATTTCTGTATTTCAGAAAATGTTTTTTTAATATTAACATGTTTTTAATCAAAAATCATTTTTTCGCCCTACTCAAATGCAGCTGCCGCCTTCTCCAGCCATCCCGTAATGTCGATATGCTGCGGGCAATGCTCCTCGCACTGCTTGCATCCAATACACTGAGATGCCTTTCCATGGCTTCCATCCTTCACCATATCTTCATAAGCCCGCTTCTGCGTACCTTTATCTCTGGTCTGCTCCATCTGATTATACATAGAGAAGAAATTGGGGATCGGAATTCCCTGAGGACATCCGTCTACACAATAGCGGCAGGCAGTACAGGGAATGGTGATGGTGCTGCGGATGATCTCCGCCACCTTCTCCACGATTTCCTGCTCCTCCTCATTAAGGGGGGTAAACTCCCGCATATAACTGGTATTATCTTCAAGCTGCGCCATATCGCTCATTCCGCTTAATACCATCATCACGCCGTCCAGGGATGCAGCAAACCGGATCGCCCAGGATGGAACGGAAAGCTCCGGATGACAGGCCTTCATCATGTCTTCCGCCTTCTTCGGTACATTCACCAGTGCGCCGCCGCGGATGGGTTCCATGATAATAACCGGCTTACCATGCTTTCTGGCCACCTCGTAGCATTTTCTGGACTGCACAGACTGGCTTTCCCAGTCTATGTAATTGATCTGAAGCTGCACAAAATCCAGATCCGGCTGTTCTGTAAGAATCTGATCCAGCACATCCGCCGTGTCATGGAAGGAAAATCCCAGATTTCGTATCTTCCCTTCTGCTTTCATCCTTCTTCCAAAATCAAAGCCGCCGAATTCCTTGAGTTTGGCGTATCTTCCTGCGTCCAGGGCGTGCATTAAATAGTAATCAAAATAGGTTACGCCGCATTTTTCTAACTGTTCGTTAAAAAATCTTGGGTAATCCTCTGGCTTTTCCACCAGGAATACGGGCATCTTGTCAGCCAGAACGAAACGTTCTCTTGGATAACGGTCTACCAAGGCCGTTTTAACGGCCAGCTCGCTGGTCTGCTTGTGATAGGGGTAAGCAGTATCAAAATAGGTAAATCCCTGCTCCATGAAACGGTCTACCATCTGGCAGAGCTGGGTCTGATCAATGGTGGTAACATCATCTTTGTCCAGCAGCGGGAGTCTCATTAAACCAAAGCCTAATTTTTTCATGTTTTGTTGTGCCTCCTTTATGATAGCACCCTGAACTCTACCTGGTGTGAGGAATGGGACAGAGGCAGGCAGGGCGCGGTATTATTTCTTTATTATACACAAAATTTGGGGGGTAGTAAATGTTGGGAATAGAAAAAGGTGGTTTGGTTCGCTGCGGACTTTTCGCCGATATTTAAAAGGCAGATTTTTATCTGGTTTTCTTTGGCTTCGGGCGGCTCCGCAGTGCTTCAGCTCGGATCCGCTTCGCTCCTTGCCCGATAAAGCGGGGCACGCTGCCTCGCTGGCGGGCTTCGCCCTATGAAAAAATCCAGGCACTCCTCTGCTTTTGTGCGAGCACAGCGCGGAGAGATGCTTGGTTTTTTTCGCTTTGGCTTCGGGCCGCTCCGCAGTGCTTCCAGCTCGGATCCGCTTCGCTCCTCCTCGCTGGCGGGCTTCGCCCTATGAAAAAAAACAGGCACTCCTCTGCTTTTGTGCGAGCACAGCGCAGAGGAGTGCCTGTTTTTTTCGCACTGCTCAGTGTTATTCATATTGCGCCTGATACATTTCTTTGTAGAAACCGTTCTGGCTCATCAATTGTTCATGGTTTCCTTGTTCTACTACTTCTCCGTGGTCCATTACCAGGATGTGGTCGGCGGTTTGGATGGTGGAGAGGCGGTGGGCGATGACGAAGCAGGTTTTGGCTTCCATCAGCTTTCGCATGGCGGCCTGGATCTGGCGTTCGGTGCGGGTGTCTACGTTGGAGGTGGCCTCATCCAGAATCAGCATTCTGGCGTCTAAGAGCATGGCACGGGCGATGGTGAGGAGCTGCTTTTGTCCTTTGGATATATTGGCGCCTTCTTCGCTCAGAATGGTGTCGTAGCCCTGTGGCAGCTTTTCGATGAAGGAGTGGATCTTTGCGGCTTTTGCCGCCTCCTCCACCTGCTCTCTGGATACGCTGGTGCGTCCGTAGGCCAGGTTTTCATACACGGTTCCGGTAAACAGCCAGGTGTCCTGAAGAACCATGGCATAGGCCTTTCTTAAGCTGGATCTGGTCCAATCCTCGACCCGTCTTCCATCTACTGCAACACAGCCGGAATCTGCATCGTAAAACCGCATCAGCAGATTGATCAGCGTGGTCTTCCCGGCTCCTGTGGGGCCCACGATGGCTACCAGGCTTCCTGGTTCTGCTTTCAGCGACAGATCATGAAGAATGGGGTTTCCCGGCTCGTAGCCAAATGTTACATGGCGCAGCTCCACCTGACCTTTTGCTTTCTTTAATTCGGCTGCTCCCGGCTCATCTGCCTTTTCCGGCTCCTCGTCCAGGATGGCAAACACCCGCTCTGCAGCTGCCAGTGCGGACTGCAGTTCGCTTAAGATATTGGCCGCTTCATTGATCGGTCCGGAGAATTTTCTGGAGTAGAGAACGAAGGAGGAGATCTGTCCTACAGTCATCCGATTGTACAAAAACAGCAGTGCTCCAAATACGCTGATCATGGTAAGGGAAAGATTATTTACAAAGTTTACCAGCGGGCCGGTGCAGCTGGAATAATACTCGGAACGGTAAAACTGTTCCACTGCATCCCGGTTAAAGGCGTCAAATTCCTTCTGCCGGTTGGCCTCCTGGTGGTAAGCCTTCAGCGTCTTCTGCCCGGTCACCTGCTCCTCTGCATAGCCGTTCAGCTTTCCCAGTGCCTGAGACCGCTTCCGAAACAGGGGCCTGGTTTTCTTCACAATAAAACGGGTAATGCAAAGAGACAGGGGCACTGTAACAAAAAACACCAGAACCAGGCTCCTGGACACCAGAATCATCATGATAAAGGAGCCGGACACGGTGATGATGGTAGTCATCAGCTGGATCACATCGTCGGACAGAGAGGTATTGATGGTATCAATGTCATAGGAGATCCGGCTTAAAATATCCCCCGTCTGCCTGGTATCAAAGTATCCTGCCGGAAGGCTGAGTAAGTGGGAAAATACATCTTTCCGCATCTGATAAACCACTCTCCGGCTGATGGTGAGCATCAGCACCTGAAGCATATAGGTCAGCAAGGCTGAGCACAGGTAACAGGCTGCCATCCAGCCTGCAAAGTAAAAGACCTTTGGAAAATCCACCTGACCCGCTCCTGCCCCAATGGCATCCACGGCCCGTCCGGACAGCATGGGGCCTGCCAGAGCAAGCAGATTTCCGGCCAGATTCATTCCAATGGCCAGAAGCAGGCTGAACTGGTGCTGCAGAAGATACTGCCCCAAGCGCAGCAAAGTGCCCTTCCGGTCTTTTGGCTTTTCCAGCTTATTTCCTGGTTTCATGGCATCCTCCCTTCTCCCGTCTGCATCCGGTACAGCTCCTGATAGAGCCTGCAGCTTTCCATCAGTTTCTCATGGGTTCCGTATCCCAGCATTCGTCCATCCTCCAGCACCAGGATATGGTCTGCATGGCGGATGGAACTGATGCGCTGGGCGATCAGGATCCCTGTCACACTGCTGTACTCCTGACGGATGGCCTTCCGAAGCTCCATATCAGTCCGGTAGTCCAGGGCACTGGAGGAATCGTCCAGTATCAGAACCTTCGGCTCCCCGGCCAGGGCTCTGGCAATCAGGATCCTCTGCTTCTGCCCGCCGCTTAAATTGGCTCCCCGGATGTTTAACTGCTCCTGACTCTGTCCGCTTTTCTCCCGGACGAACTCATCCGCCTGGGCTGCCCGGATCGCCTTCATCACCTGGGACTCTTCTAGTTCTCTTCCCAGTCTTACATTTTCATAGATGGTATCCTCAAATAAGGTATCATTCTGAAACACAATGCCGATCTGCTCTCTCAGCTCACCGAATTTCTGCTTTCGGATATCCTTTCCTCCCACCAGGATCTGACCGGAATCCGCCTGGTATAATCCGGTCAGAAGCGCTGCTATGGTAGTCTTTCCGGAACCGGTCTCCCCGATAATTCCCAGCGTTTCCCCCTGTTTCAGTGAAAAGGAAATATGCTGCAGCACCGGTTTCCCTGGATGATAGGAAAAGCTCACATCCCGGAAGGCTACAAATGGAGCTTCTTCTGTCTGATATCTCTTCGTTTGAGGCAGCGATTTCTCGGAAGCTTCCGTCTGCTCCTCCATCCAATTTCGGATCTGCAGCTCCAGCTGCCGTTCATCCTCTGACTCCAACACCTGGGAGATCCGGTCGGCGGAGGCCTGCCCCTTGGACAGGATGGTGAACATCTTTGAGATCGAAAGCATGGCATTTAAAATAATGGTAAAATATGTAAGAAATGCCAGGATCGTTCCTACCTCGCTGGTTCCTGCCTGCACCCGGTAAGCGCCAGCCAGGATAACCAGCACCAGTCCCAGATTCAGGATCAGGTTCATGGATGGATTTAAGATCGCAGTGGTCATGCCGGCACGGCGCTCCCGCTCTACTACCTGCCGGTTCCACACATCAAACCGCTCCTTCTCGTATTCTGTCTTAGAAAGCGCCTTGATCACCCGGATTCCGGCGATATCCTCCCTCACCAGACGGACAAATCCGTCTACCGCCTCCTGGGTCCTGGTATACATGGGCACACTTCTGGCAGTCACCTGCCACATGATCACGGCCAAAACCGGCATCAGGCACAGAAGCACTGACGCCAGAGCCACATCCAGATTTAAGGTCATGATGATCCCCCCTAACAGCAGGATAGGAGCGCGGACTCCCAGCCGCTGGATCCGGCTCAGCATGTTATGCACATTGTAGGAATCGCTGGTAAGGCGGGAGATCAGAGCCGGCTTCGTCCAGCCATCCACTCCTGCGCTTGGGAGATACATCACCTTTTCAAACAAATCATGGCGCAGCCATTCCACGATCTCCCCTGCCACCTTGGCTGCCATCCGGTTGGCGATCACATTTCCTGCCAATGCCAGAAAGGAACAGACCAGCATAACCAGCCCCCAATAGAGGAGCTGACTGGTATTCTTCTCCGGAATCACATGATCGATCATATAGGCCAGGATCCACGGCAGGAACAGATCCATGATCGTTCCGGTAAATTTGATCACCAATCCGGCCGCCATCCGCAGCAGATACGGCTTTACATAGATTTGAAGCAAATGTTTCATACTCATCAC
This sequence comes from Lachnospiraceae bacterium, assembly GCA_030524635.1. Lineage (GTDB taxonomy): Bacteria > Bacillota > Clostridia > Lachnospirales > Lachnospiraceae > Caccovicinus. The sequence goes on along the minus strand of JAUNGG010000001.1, from coordinate 171,822 downwards.
CCCTTGTACGATTCCTTCTGCGGCCCGCATTCCAGCCAGATATCATACCAGGCCAGGCAGCTCTTGGTCCACTGGTTCCAGGCCTGCTCTATATCTTCCGATTCCTCCAGCATCCCTTCTTCGCTTCCGCTATCTGCTCTCCTCTGGTCTGCTCTCCCCGCTTCCAGTTCTTTCTGCACCCCCACGCTCTCATCAACGTTCAACATCTTCTGACTATCCCACAGTACCAGCTCGGACTCCCTCTGCCGTTCCAGCTCCTCCTGCTGCCGCTCCCAAAGCTGCCCGACCTTTGCCCTGGCTCTGGAAAGTGCCTCCCCGGCCAGCCCAAGCTGCCAGTCACAGTAGGCTTCCTCCGTGCCGATCTCCTTCAGCCGGTGGCGTTCTGCCTTGGGAACGGCCCGGATCCCGGCAATCAGCGCCTGCTCCTCCGCCTGGATCCTGGCGGCAATGCTTTCTCCCCCGCTTCTCCTGCAGCGCTCCAGATAATGCTCATATCCGAAGGGATAATACATCACCGACTGCCCTTCAAAGATCAGGATGGCATCTGCCACCTGCCGGATGAAATACCGGTCATGGGAAATAAACAGGATCGTTCCCTGGTAGGCCTGGAATGCGGATTCCAGTGTTTCCTTGGCCGGGATATCCATATGGTTGGTGGGCTCATCTAAAAGAAGCAGGTTGGGCCGGCTCTGCAGAAGCTCGGCCAGCACCAGCCTGGATTTCTCTCCGCCGGACAAAGAACTGACCGTCTTCGCCGCTGCTCTTCCCCCAAACAGATAATTTCCTAAAACCTGCCGGACCTCCTTCTCCGTCATAGACGGAAACAGGTCATGAAAATGCTCCGCCACCGACTTTTCCGACTGGATTTCGGCTGAGTGCTGGTCAAAATATCCCATCACCGTCCGATTTCCCAGTGTGCATTTTCCTCCAAGGGGCGGCAAAAGTCCTGCAACGGTCTTTAAAAATGTAGTCTTTCCCGCTCCATTGTCCCCTAAGATCCCGATCTTCTGTCCCTTCCGCACCCGGATGGAAAGCTCTAACAGGAGCCTATCATATCCAAGCTTTAAATGCTCCGCCTCCAGCACCCACTTGCTTCCCGGAATTAACGGCTCGATATCTCCGGCAAACAGATGGGCCTCATCCTCCTCCGGCTTTTCGATCCGGTCGATCCGCTCCACAGCCTTCCGTTTGGCACGGGCGAAGGCTGCCTTGTTTGGCTTGTGCTTAAACCGCTCCACCAGCCCTTCCAGCCGTTTGATCTCCTCCTGCTGCCGCTCATACGCCTTTCTCCAGGCCGCCAGATCCTTTCTCTTCTGCTCCCGGTAATGGGTGTAATTTCCCGGATACCGCCGAAGCGTTCCATTCTGCAGTTCGTATACCACATCCACCACCTGGTCCAGGAAAAACCGGTCGTGGGACACGAATACCACAGCCTTCTCATAATGCTTCAGATACCGCTCCAGCCATTCTGTTGTTGGAATATCCAAATGGTTTGTAGGCTCATCCAGAAGCAGGATATCCGGTTTCATGAGAAGCAGCCGGATCAGGGAGATCTTCGTCTGCTCCCCTCCGGAAAAGGAGGAAAACCTCCGCCGTTTCTCTGATTTCTGAAATCCGAAACCAGTAAAGATCCGGTCGTATTCCAGCTCGTATTCAAACCGTTCCCTGGAAAAATCCTCCCGGCTGGGGCAGCCCTCCAGCAAGATCTCCTCCACCGTCTTCTCCCCGTCCAAAGCCAGTGTGCTGCTTTGATGAAGCATCCCTATGGTCAGACGCCTGGAGCTGGTGATTCCCGGCCCCATCCGCTTATCATCCCGGTCTAATGTAAGCTCTCCGGCGATCAGACGGAGCAGTGTGGTCTTTCCCGCTCCATTCCGCCCTACCACTGCCACCTTTTCCTTCCCTTTTATCTCAAAATCAATATGGGACAGGACCGGCACTCCGCCCGCTGTCACTGTCCCATCTGTAATCCGATACAGCATAAAATAAATCCTCCACTGCTGCAGCTTAATACCTTCCCTGCAGACCTGCCCAAACCGCAGTTCTCTATTACATAATCTGCACCAAAAGCTGCAGCCCATAAGCAATAAATGCCAAAATGACCGTAGGCACCACAAACCGCAGCCCCTTGGTAAACTCATTGCACCGGTTCTTCAGCTTCACCAGATCTTCATTGATCGTGGAACGGTACAGCCAAATCAACTGCCTGCAGGCTGCCTCCTCCTCCATGTCCTCTAATCCGGCCTTTTGCAGGATATCCGGATCCATACGGATGATCTGCTCCGGCTGCAGAAGCCGCATAAAATAAATCAGCAGATACACATAGCTTACTACCACTGCGATACAGATCAGAATATATACCATCGTTACTGCTGCCTTCATTCCGCTGTTCCAGTTTCCCAGCTGGGAGATCCCGCTGAATAGCCCTGTAATAAATACAAATAGGAAACCGCAGAAGGTAATCGTTATGTAAACTTTATTGTCCAACTTATTGCTGCGGTCAAACAGATTCTGATATTCAATGATCAGGCTGTCCAGTTCCAGGCGAGAACCGGCATGTTCCGCCTCTCCTGGCCTTTCCTGGTCTTCTCCCATTTTCCTTTTCTTCTCTTCCATCTTACTCCTCCTGTCAGCGAAAGCGGCTGTTCCTGATTCTGGACTGGTGCCAGATCCGCTTTACGATTTGTCGATTGTACTTGGTCCATTGATATCATTATATATAATTTCGCCCGAACTCTCAAGAATTTCCCTCAGATTCCATTGAAAAATAGAAACTGCTGCTTTTAAAACCAGAGAATCCATGGTAAAATAAACTGTCTATTTCATAAATACCGGGCATTTCTGCCTGGAGCTTACACAAAAAGAAATGAAAAAGGGGAAAACACATGAAAAACAAAAGCCAAAAACGATTCTGCCTGCTGCCCATCCTGGCGGTGATGCTCCTGGCAGGCACCATCTCTGCATTTGGTGCAGAGGGCGAAGCCGAGTATGTCCCGGCTGTCTACGCCACCTTCTGGTCACTGGTTCCGCCGATTGTGGCCATTGCGCTGGCATTGATCTCCAAGGAGGTTTACAGCTCCCTGTTTATCGGAATTCTGATGGGCGCTGTCCTGTACTCTAATTTCAACTTTGAAACCACCATCATCCATATCTTCCAGGATGGAATTATCAGCGTCCTGTCCGACAGCTACAACGTCGGCATCCTGGTATTCTTGGTGATTTTAGGCTCCATGGTCTGTCTGATGAACAAGGCCGGCGGCTCCGCTGCCTTCGGTCAGTTTGCTGCCACCAAGATCAAGAGCAAGATCGGCGCCCAGCTTGCTACTATTGCATTAGGCGTTATCATCTTTATCGATGACTACTTTAACTGCCTGACCGTAGGAAGCGTAATGCGGCCTGTTACAGATAAATTCAAGGTATCCCGTGCAAAGCTCTCCTATCTGATCGATGCCACAGCCGCTCCGGTCTGCATCATTGCTCCCATTTCCTCCTGGGCGGCTGCAGTGACCGGCTTTGTGGAAGGAGAGGACGGCTTTTCCATCTTTATCCGTGCTATTCCGTACAACTATTATGCCATTTTAACCATTATCATGATGATTTCCATGGTTCTGCTGCGAATCGAATTCGGCCCTATGAAGACCCATGAGATCAATGCAGATTCTGGTGATCTTTATACCACAGCAGGTCGTCCCTACGCCAATGCAGAGGAGATCGCCAATACCACGAAGGGAACGGTAATGGATCTTCTGATCCCCATTCTCTCCCTGATCGTCTGCTGCGTTATCGGCATGATCTACACCGGCGGCTTCTTCTCCGGCGCTGATTTCGTCACTGCTTTTTCCAACAGCGACGCATCCTTGGGACTGACACTGGGAAGCTTTTTCGGCCTGGTCATTACCGTGCTGCTGTACCAGATCCGCCGTGTTTTAAGCTTCCGCGACTGCATGTCCTGTATTCCGGACGGCTTTAAGGCCATGGTCCCGGCTATCCTGATCCTGACCTTCGCCTGGACCTTAAAGGCCATGACAGACAGCCTGGGAGCCAAGTTCTATGTAGCTGCTCTGGTAGAGGCAAGCGCCAAGGGCCTGCTGAACTTCCTGCCGGCTATCATTTTTATCGTAGGCTGCCTTCTGGCCTTTGCAACCGGCACCTCCTGGGGAACCTTCGGTATCCTGATCCCCATCGTGGTTGCTGTGTTTGAAAACACCAATCCTCAGCTTATGATCATCTCCATCTCTGCCTGTATGGCAGGCGCTGTCTGCGGTGACCACTGCTCTCCTATTTCCGATACCACCATCATGGCATCAGCCGGCGCCCAGTGCGAGCATGTAAACCATGTGGCCACACAGCTTCCCTATGCAGTGATCGCAGCGGTGGTATCCTTTATCACCTATATCGTGGCAGGCTTTGTACAGAATGCCTGGATCGCACTTCCATTCGGCATCATCCTGCTGCTGGGCGTTTTGATCGTGCTGAAGGCAATGGGAAATACCGTTTCCCAGTCATAAAGGATCTGATATTGCATCCGACAAATACTGCTTAAGGCTGACCGGACCGGTCAGCCTTTTTGGTTCTCCGGCCGCCTTTTCTTCTATTTTGCGAACTATTTTGTGAGCTTTTTGTGCCCTTAATTAAAACATGTTATTTATCCTCTTTTCTTTAGAAAAGATAATATTTTTAAGGATTTATTTTCTGTAAAAAAGTCCGTTTTCAGCGTCATTAATTTGGGGCATTTTTTCTTTTTATTATCCGGAAGAAATGCTTGTTTTTTCCTCTTTCCTTTACTATAATATTATAATATGTAAGGATTTTCATAATAAAATACAGGTACTGGCACCTGTTTTTCTATATTTTGCGAGGATAATAAGAAAATGAATCAAGAACAAGGATATAAACAAAAAATATTGATTGCTGATGATTCCGAGATGAACCGTGCAATTTTAACGGATATGCTGGAAAATGAGTACCATATCATTGAAGCAGAAGACGGGATGCAGACATTAGCTGCCCTACAGACCTACGGAACCGAGATATCCTTAGTTCTGTTAGATATTGTGATGCCTAAGCTGGATGGCTTCGGCGTTCTGAAAGTAATGAATCAGAGGCACTGGATCGAAGATATCCCAGTTATCATGATATCTTCCGAGAGCAGCGCCTCTCATATCGACCGTGCCTTTGAAATGGGAATTACCGACTTTATCAGCAGGCCATTTGATGCCACCATCGTACACCGCCGGGTTGTGAACACCATCCTTCTGTATGCAAAACAGAAAAAACTGGTAAGCCTTGTGGCTGATCAGATCTGCGAGAAGGAACAGCAGAACACTTTGATGATCAATATTCTGAGCCATATTGTGGAATTTCGAAACGGTGAAAGCGGCCTGCATGTTCTTCATATCCACATTCTGACTGAACTGCTGCTCAAACAGTTGATCCAGATCACTGACCGTTATCCCCTGTCCCACTCCGATATTTCCCTGATCAGCACTGCCTCTGCCCTCCATGACATCGGCAAGATCTCCATTCCCAGCGAGATCTTAAACAAACCCGGCAGGCTGACGGATGAAGAATTTACTGTGATGAAGACCCATTCCATGCGCGGCGCCGTCATGCTGGATGAGCTTCCCATTCATAAAAACGAGCCGCTGGTAAAAACGGCTTACGAGATCTGCCGCTGGCATCATGAACGGTATGACGGACGAGGGTATCCAGACGGCCTGAAAGGAGATGAAATTCCCATTTCCGCCCAGATCGTTGCTCTGGCTGATGTGTATGATGCATTGACCAGCGAGCGTGTCTATAAGAAGGCCTTTTCCCATGAAACGGCTGTCCGCATGATACTGGACGGTCAATGCGGTGCCTTTAACCCGCTTCTGATGCAGTGCCTGCGGGAAACAGAAATGACTCTCCAGGAGGAATTGGCAAATAACGACCGTCCGGCTTACGCCAATCAGATCGATATGGAAACGATTGTGGAAGAGATGATGCGCCACGAAGAATTAGCATCCTCTGAGCGCAGTCTTCAGCTTCTGGAGCATGAGCGCATGAAATATAACTTTTTTGCTGCCATGTCCAATGAAATCCAGTTTGAATACATTGAAACACCGTCTATGGTCACCTTGTCTTCCTGGGGAGCTGAAAAGCTGGGCCTTCCGGAAACGATCATGGATCCCCATCACGACAGCCGGATCCTTGCGATCTTCAATGAGGAGACGCTCCAGGATTTTTCCAGAGCCATCCGAAGCACCACACCTGCCGATCCTGTGATCCAGTATGACTGTCAGGCAATGCTGGACGGCACGTCCCGCTGGTTCCGTGTTATCAGCCGTGCCACCTGGTCTTCTGATGAAACGCCGCAATATCTGGGTGCCATCGGAAAGGCAGTCGACATCCACGAAGCCCGCCTCCGCTTTAACTCGCTGCTGGAAAAGACGAAAGACGGATCTGATGCCAAGCCGTGAAAATACGGTAACTATTTCACAAAAAAGGAGAATTACCATGAATTTAAAAGAATGCTATGCTGCTCTGGAAGGTGATTATGAAGATGTGATCGCCCGCCTTCGAAGTGAGCGGCTGGTACAGAAGTTTGTTTTAAAATTTTTAAATGACCCCAGCTATGACCTGCTGAACCGTTCCCTGGAAAACGCCGATTATGGGGAAGCCTTCCGTGCTGCCCACACCATCAAAGGTGTCTGCCAGAACTTAAGCTTCACCAAGCTGTATCATTCCAGTCAGCTCCTGACAGAGGCTCTTCGAGCTGGATGGAGCCAGGAGGCTGCCCAGCTTGTTCCTCAGTTGACGGCAGATTATCAGCAGACCATCTCCGCTATCCGAACGTTTCAGGAGGAAATGGGGTGAATCAGATGAGGAACAAAACCACACGTTTTCTAAAAGGAAGTCTGATCCTGCTGTCCATATTCTGCATTTCTATTTTCTCCTTTCTGGCATTTTACATGAATAAAAGAAATCAGGAAACCATCACTGAGGTTGGAACCATCTATATGACCGGAATCAGTGAACAGATCTCCCTGCATTTTCAGACTGCCATGGGGCTGCGCATGGCTCAGCTGGAAGCGCTCACCGCCACTATACCGCCTAAGGGTGACGTGGATGTCGCCTCCACCCGCAGCACTCTTGCCTTTAACGCAGAGGCAAGAGGCTTTGACCACCTTGCCTTTTTTTCCAACGACGGCACCTTTGATATGATTTATGGGGATCCGGTCCAGCTGTACCATCCGGAGCCGTTTTTGAATTCCTTAAACAACAATGAAAATAAAATTTCCGTTGGCACCGATTCTTCAGGCAACAAGATCGTCCTGATCGGCATCTCCACCAACTATCCTATGGCTGGAGGAAAGGAATGCACGGCACTGGTAGCAGGGCTTCCCATTGAATACATCAACACCACCCTTTCCCTGGATAAAAAGGATGCTCTGATGTATTCCCACATTATCCGAAAAGACGGCACCTTTGTGGTCCGAAACTCCGATGAGTACCAAAACACCTACTTTGACCGCATCCGGGCACTGTTTCATGAACTGGGCGGAGACAATGCAGAACAGTATGTAACCGGGCTGGAGGCTGCCATGGCTGCCCAAGAGGACTATTCCAGCGTGATCCTGGCCGGCAATGAGCGGCGTCATCTCTACTGTACGCCCCTTGCCTACTCTGAGTGGTATCTGGTCACAGTCATGCCCTACGGCTCACTGGATCAAACAATCAACCATCTGGGTCACCAGTGGATCGGACTGTCCCTGGGAAGCTGTTTTCTGGTCCTGCTGGTACTTCTGCTGATCTTCGCAAAATACTTCAGCCTGACCCGCCAGCAGATCCGTGAACTGGAAGCTGCCCGTGAGGAGGCTGTTCAGGCTACAAAGGCAAAAAGCGAATTTCTGTCCAATATGAGCCACGATATCCGAACCCCTATGAACGCTATCGTTGGAATGACCGCCATTGCAACGGCAAATATCAATAATCCCCAGCAGGTGCAGAACTGCCTGAAAAAGATTGCTCTTTCCAGCAAGCACCTTTTGGGACTGATCAATGATATTTTGGATATGTCTAAGATCGAAAGCGGAAAAATGACCTTAAATTCCGACCAGATCTCTCTTCGTGAGGTGATGGACAGCATCGTAAGCATCGTACAGCCTCAGGTGAAAGCAAAGCACCAGAAATTTGATGTCTTCATCCATGACATTTCCACGGAAAATGTGTGCTGCGACAGCGTTCGTTTAAACCAGGTACTGCTGAATTTCCTGTCCAATGCCATTAAATTTACCCCTGAAGGCGGCTGCATCCAGGTATCTCTGTACGAGGAACCGTCTCCGAAAGACGATTCCCACATCCGGATCCATATCGAGGTAGCAGATACCGGAATCGGCATGTCGCCTGAATTTATCCAAAAGATCTTCGATTCCTTCACCCGGGAGGACACTGCCCGTGTCCGCAAGATGGAAGGTACCGGCCTTGGCATGGCCATCACCAAGCATATCGTAGATGCCATGGGCGGCACCATTCAGGTTGAGAGCCAGCCGGGAAAGGGCTCCCGGTTCCATGTGATTCTGGATCTGGAGCGTTCCTCCCTGGAGGAGACCGACATGCTTCTTCCTCCCTGGAACATGCTGGTGGTGGATGACGATATGCAGCTGTGTGAAAGCACGGTTTCCTCTCTGCAGTCCATCGGTGTAAAGGCTGAATGGGCCTTAAGCGGCGAAGCTGCTGTGGAGATGATCGATAATCGCCACAGCCGGCACACCGATTACCATGTGATCCTGTTAGACTGGAAGCTGCCTGGAATGGACGGGATCCAGACCGCCCGTGAGATCCGCAAGCACCTGGGAAATGAGGTTCCCATCCTCCTGATCTCCGCTTATGACTGGAGTGAAATCGAGGAACAGGCCAGAGACGCCGGTGTCAGCGGCTTCCTCTCCAAGCCGCTGTTTAAATCCACCTTATTCCACGGTCTGAAGCAGTTTGCCGGACCGGAAGCAAACCTAGAAGAACAGCCGGAGGAGCTCCATGATTGCTTCCACGGAAAGCACATCCTTCTTGCAGAGGACAATGATCTGAACTGGGAGATCGCCCAGGAGCTTCTTACGGAGCTGGGATTGGAGTTGGATCACGCAGAAGACGGACAGATCTGTGTGGATCGATTCCGCCAGTCTCCGGTGAACTTCTACGATGCCATTATTATGGACATCCGCATGCCGGTGATGAATGGCTACCAGGCTGCCCAGATGATCCGGAGCCTGGACCGGGCCGATGCTGATATCCCAATCATCGCCATGACTGCCGATGCCTTCTCTGATGATATCAAACGCTGTCTGGAATGCGGCATGAACGCCCATGTGGCAAAGCCCATCGACATCCGTGAGGTGTCCAGATTATTAAAAAAATACATAAAATAGACTGCCAAAAAGTGCAGCCGGCCTTGTTTTACTTTGTCAAGGCCGGCTGCGCTCTTATTATCTGGAAGTTTTTTTCAAGACTCCTGCCGTATAAATCCGCTGGAAAACGTCCATCATTTCTTTATAGCTAACGCAGCTTCGAAGCCGCTTTGCTGCTTCCCTGCGCTGTAAAAAGAATAATGTGGAGGTACGATCTATGCCTGTTTATAAAGTGGAAATATGCGGAGTCAACACCTCAAAGCTTCCTCTCCTCACCAATGATGAGAAGGAAGCGCTTTTCAAACGGATCCTGGAGGGAGATAAGGAAGCAAGAGAACAGTACATCAAGGGCAATTTACGTCTTGTCTTAAGTGTGATCCAGCGGTTTGCCTCCAATAATGCGGAGAACGTGGACGATCTGTTCCAGATCGGCTGCATCGGCCTGATGAAGGCGGTGGATAACTTCGATATCACCCAGGGCGTTCGCTTTTCTACCTATGCAGTACCCATGATCTGCGGTGAGATCAAGCGGTTCCTCCGTGACAACAACAGCATCCGGGTCTCCCGTTCCATCCGGGACACCGCCTACAAGGCCATCTATGCCAGGGAGGCGCTGATGAAACAGAATATGAAGGAGCCTACTATTATGGAAATCGCCCAGGAGGTGGGGGCCACCAAGGAAGAGGTCACCTACGCCCTAGATGCCATCCAGAGCCCGGTAAGCCTCTATGAGCCGGTGTACACCGACGGCGGCGACCCTCTCTTCGTGATGGATCAGATCAGCGATAAGAAGAACCTGGAGGAAAACTGGGTAGAGGATATCTCCCTGAATGAAGCCATGAAAAAGCTGCCCCAGAGGGAACGGCATATTATCGATATGCGGTTCTTTGAAGGGAAGACTCAGACGGAGGTGGCTGAGGAGATCCATATCTCCCAGGCACAGGTGTCCCGGCTGGAAAAGAATGCGCTGAAGATTATGCGGAATTATTTAAGCTGAGAAAAATTTCAAGCCGAGAAAATTGTCAAGGTACCTTGATTTTGGAATGGCATTATGCTATTATTATCAAGGTACCTAATTAATTTGCAGACAGAGAAGAGGAGTCTTACATATGAAACATCACAAACCGTTCCAACCAGATCCTGCACAGCGGCTGGCCCATTACCAGGCAGCAGATGTAAACGGCAGGCTGATCATCAACTTTCGGGACATCAGCCACGCTATGCGGTCCCTTTATGAGGGAAAGGGAAGCCAGAAGCGGATTCTGATCGTGCTTCTGGAGACAGGACCGATCACTCAGCGGGCATTGACGGAGCGGCTGGGCATCCAGCCGGGATCTGCCAGTGAAGTTCTGGCAAAACTGGAGCATGCCGGGCTGATCCTGCGCACCGCCAGCACTGAGGACCGCAGGACAACAGATATTTCCCTTACAGAAGAAGGACGAAAGCAGGCAGCGGAGGCAAGCGCTCAGCGAGGCAGGCGGCATGAGCAGATGTTTTCCTGCCTTTCTGAATCCGAAAAAATACAGCTGCTTACCCTGCTTGAAACCATCAACAAGGACTGGAGCAGCCGCTATCAGGAAGTGCCGGATAATAAACACGCTGCGCAGAAGGAGTAACCATGTGGAACTATATCAGAAAATATCTGCACTTCGCAGTATTAGCTGCCCTGTTTATGTTCGGGGAAGTGCTGATGGATTTATTACAGCCGAAAATCATGAGTGCTATCATAGATGAGGGCGTATTGGGTGTAAATACAGGCGGCATTGGTGATCTTCACCTGATCTGGACACTGGGAATCCAGATGATCGGCCTGGTTCTCTTCGGCGGCTTGTGCGGCAGCTTAAACAATATGTTCGTCCATATGACCGGACAGAACATTGGAAACGAGATGCGGAAGGATTCCTTTTGCAGGATCATGACATTTTCCTTCCCCCAGTCGGATCAGTTTGGCACTGGTTCCCTGGTAACCCGCATAACCAACGACATCACCCAGGTGCAAAACCTTGTATCCCAGTTTGTCAGGGGCATGATCCGTACCTCCATGCTGATGTTCGGAAGCATATTTTTCTTATTCCAGCTGAACCGGACCTTTGGCAGGATCGTGCTGTGTGCATTTCCGTTCATTTTAGGAACTCTGGTGTTCTGTCTGAGCAAGGCGAACCCGCTGTTTGGAACGCTGCAGGCCCAGCTGGACAGGATCAATGCCATTATGCAGGAGGATGTGTCCGGTATCCGGGTGATCAAGGCATCTGTCCGGGAGGCCTACGAGAAAATACGATTTGGCAAAGCTAATGACCAGCTGGTGGGGACACAGCTGCAGGTGCTGACCATTTTCGCCTTCATGAATCCTGCTATGAATGCCCTGATGTATGTGGTAGTTCTGATGATCCTGATGGCTGGTGATGTTAAAGTGGCAGCAGGAACTGCTACACCCGGCACCATCATCGCTGCAATTACATACACAACCCAACTGCTGAACGGCATCCTGATGCTGGTTATGCTGTTCCAGACAATTTCCAGAGGCATCGCGTCCTGGAGACGTGTCAAGGAGGTGCTGTACAGCCAGCCAGATCTGAAAGACGGCAGCTTCCATGGAAACACCAAGCTGCATGGACAAATTGAATTCAGGGACGTTTCCTTTACCTATCCTGGCAGCACCCAGGTTGTGCTGAAGCATATTGATCTGACCATTCGTCCCGGTGAAACCGTTGCAATTATGGGAACCACCGGCTGCGGAAAATCTTCCCTGGTAAACTTAATCCCCCGGTTTTATGATGTGACAGAGGGTGCGGTGCTGGTAGACGGCGTGGATGTCCGTGAATACCACCAGAAATCACTGCGGCAGAAAGTTTCCATCGCACTGCAGAAAAGTGAACTGTTCAGCGTTTCCATTCAGGAAAATATCGCCTGGGGACAGCCAGAAGCTTCCCAGGAAATGATCGCCCAGGCAGCAAAAGCGGCCCAGGCAGAGCCCTTCATCCAATCCGCCCCAGACGGCTATCATACCATGGTGGCAGAAAGAGGAATGAGCCTTTCCGGCGGCCAGAAACAGCGGATCTCCATTGCAAGATCCATCGTAAAAGACGCTGAGATCCTGATATTTGATGATGCCACCAGTGCCCTGGATCTGAAAACAGAAGCAGACCTGTATGCCGCCTTGAAGGAAACCAACCCGGAAAGCACAAAGATCATCATCGCACAGCGCATCGCTTCCGTCCGGAGGGCAGACCGGATCGTGGTGCTGGAGGGCGGCCAGATCGCTGCCTGCGGCACCCACCAGGAGCTGATGAAAACTTGTCCGGCTTATCAGGATATTTATGATTCCCAGCTGGGAGAGGAGGAACTGTATGGCTGACGAAAAGAAATTATTGGAACGTACTCTGCCAGGAATGAACCGGGAGGCACGGTTTGCCCAGGTGGAGCATGCAGAAAATGTTCGGGAAACCCTTACCCGTATCCTGACCTATTTTGCCCGGGAAAAAGCAATGGTCATTACCATGCTCCTGATTGTCATACTGGGCACGCTCTGCGGAATCTATGCACCCAGCCTGCAAAGCAGGGCCATTGACATCATTGCAGCGACAAGAGAAGGAAGGGCTGCCCCCACGCTGGCTCTGATGTTTGCAGTCTATTTACTCTACAGCGGCTGCCAGCTGCTGCAGGGCCTGATCAGCGCCAGGCTCAGCCAGCGTATCGTAAAGCAGATGCGCCAGGAGCTGTTTGGAAAAATCATTGACCTGCCGATCCAGTATCTGGATACCCATTCCCACGGTGATGTTATGAGCCGCATGACCAACGATATTGAAAATATATCCACCACCGTTTCTCAGTCTCTGCCCTCTTTATTTTCCGGCGTGCTGACGATCATGGGGACTGTGGCAGTCATGCTCTTCTATTGCTGGCAGCTGGCCCTTTTAAGCTGTGCCACTGTGCTCTTAACCTTGCTTGCAACCAGGATCCTTTCTAAAAATGTCCGCAAATTTTCCAGAAAACGGCAGATGCTGCTGGGCAGGCTGAATGGTACCGTGGAGGAGATGGTCTCCGGCTATCACACCGTAGTTGCCTACAATCATCAGGATGCCACCATAGAAGAATTCTGCGCCACAGCCGATGAGCTGACAAAAGCCGGTATCCGCACCGATATCTTCAGCGGTGTAATGGGGCCGATCATGAACAGCATCGGCAATATCGGCTTTGTGATCATTGCAGCCTTCGGCGGCTATTTTGCCGTTCACGGCCTGATCTCCGTAGGCGTTATTTCCGCTTTTATCGTATACGCCAAACAATTCAGCCGCCCGATCAATGAGATCGCCCAGATCTACGGACAGCTTCAGACCGCCATAGCCGGTGCAGAGCGGGTGTTTGCCGTCCTGGAGGAAGCCGGCGAAGATATGACGGGAATGGATCTGGCTTCCAGCGGCAATGCGGCTGTGCATTTTAACCATGTAAACTTCTCCTATGTTCCGGGGCATCCGGTGATCCGTGATTTCACTCTGACAATCCCCTCCGGGAAAAAGGTGGCACTGGTAGGCTCCACCGGCAGCGGAAAAACCACCATTGTGAACCTGCTGATGCGTTTTTATGACATGGAAAGCGGAGAGATCCGGATCAATGATCAAAATATTGCCGGCCTGTCCCGAAACAGGCTGCGAAAGCATGCAGCAATCGTCCTGCAGGATACCGTGCTGTTTTCCGATACCGTCCGCAGCAATCTGAAATACGCCAACGAAGCCGCCACAAACCAGCAGCTGGAAAAAGCGATTGATATGAGCCGCTGCAGAGATCTGATCGACATGCTCCCCCAGGGCATGGATACCATGCTCACCGGGGCAGGGGCTAATATCAGCCAGGGGCAGCGTCAGCTGCTGGCCATCGCCCGTGCCTTTGTGGCAGATCCCCAGATCCTGATCCTGGATGAAGCCACTTCCAATGTAGATACCCGGACAGAAAAAGCTATCCAGATCGCCATGCAGCGTATCATGGAGAACCGGACCAGCATCATCATCGCCCATCGCCTCAGCACCATCCGGGATGCGGATATGATCGTTGTTATGGACCAGGGCAGGATCATCGAAAGCGGCAGTCATACGAATCTGCTGGCGAAACAGGGGAAATACTATGAGTTATACATGACCCAGTATGCAGGCTTCGCCACCTGAGCCATGCTGGGAGCAACTTGAAAGCCTACTAATAAAAAGTCAAGTATAAATTGAAAAAAGTTTTGTCAGAAAAAAGGGAACACGAAATAAGCTGCCTTAACAGCCAGCTTTTAACCAGGTATGTGTGACAACAATTAAGACTCTTCGATTGATTCCTGTTCCAGATTACGTAAGCATTCCTTGACTTTGCCGTAATAGATCCTGAGGAACTTATTGGCACCAGCAGTCATATAAACGAGATAAGGTTTTCCTTCAGCCCGTTTTCTATCAAGAAACTGATAAACCGGTTCGTTAACAGGCTTATTTTGCAGATACGTAGTCATGACCTGAAAAAGTGTTTTGCGAAGTCTTGTTGAACCGTTTTTGGAAGCACGGTTACTGTTCTGTTTGAACTGCCCTGATTCATTTACACCGGGGTCAACACCTGCGAAAGCAGTGATAGCTTCACGATGAGTAAAACGCGATACATCACCGATTTCGGCAATGAGCTGGGGGCCATAGGTTTCACCGACACCATACATGCTCATTACGGTATCGTATTCAGGAAGCGTTGAAGCTAATTCATTCATTTCCTTTCGAAGTACTTCGATGTGCTCTGAGGCAAGATTTAATTGTTGAATGCTTTGCTGAATGAGGAGCTTGTAGGATTTCTCTTTTGGAAATACTGCAACAAGCTGTTTGGAAGCCTCGAAAAGCTCCGCTGGTTTTCCTTTCTGAAAGTTATAGTGATGCTTTTTGCAGAATGCCTCATAACGCTCGGTAAACGCTTTTAAACCGATTTTGCGAACGCAGTCAACATGCCAAAAGGAGTAGGCATAATCAATCCACTTTTCGCTGCCGTCTTCTCTGACAGGACTATCGAAGAGTTTATTCACACCCGGATATGTATTATCCAGAAGTGAGATAAGGTTGGTTTTTGCAGCGACTTTCTGCTTCATAAAGAAGTCAAACTGCGAATTAAGGGTTTTTAGCTGTTCTCTTGTAGTATCCATACTTGAATACTGTCGCAGTTCGGCCCAATTGTCAAGAGCATATCTTGCGATTTTACGAGCATCAGCAGGATCTGATTTTACTTTACGGAGAGAGTTCTGTTTTTGTCCTTTGATCAGTTTAGGATTGACAGCAGAGACGAAGATGCCGGCTTCAGATAAAGCCTTAACTACAGGTTCGTGATAGCGGCCTGTACATTCAATGACAGCTCTGGTTTCACCATCCAGAGACTGTAGATAGGTTACAAGGGTGTTAAGCTCGCCTGATGTATGTAGGACATCAAAGGGTTTACGGATAACGACTCCGGCGGGCTGAATTACGGTAATGGTGCTTTTTAATTTAGAAGCATCAATTCCAACTGCATTGTACATAAACGATTCCTCCATAAGTTGAATTTGCATGGTATCCAGCATTCCTCATTGCTTATTCAATCTCCTGGGGTTTCAATCGGACGTACACAAGGCAGTCCCACCTACATAAATCGAACGGCTGTAATGATAAGCTGGCTGACAGGCTTTCACACGGACGCCTAATGGTCCAAGGAGAAAAAAGGTCAGACCGATGCTTAATCATTATACAGCTTAAACAATGAGAGGATTAAGTCCCAACTGGCTGTTGGGTACTGAAACCCTACACTTATATATTAGGAGGAGATCATAAAATATGAGATACCCAAAATTTATGGCAGCAATTTCTGCAGCAGCTCTAACACTTTCCGGCTGTGCAGGAAATGGTACAACAAACACAACAACAGAAGCCAAATCAAGCACAGAAAATGCGGTCTCAGAAGAAACGCAGGCCGCAGATAATCCAGAAGAGCCAGCTGGAAATGTGGTCACAGCTCTTTCCCAAATCGATTCCGCCAAATGGAATTATAATTCTGAAGATGGCGTATACTGGCAGGTGGAAATCCCATACTGCGAAAATCCGGCCGCTGCGGAATATGAAACTCTGGGAATCTTTGTGCCGGAGGCCTATATGGAAGCAGCAGACAACGGAGACGGCACCTATACCTGCCGGATCAAGGAATCTGGAACTGCCGGCAATTATACAGCCATGACAGCACCTATTGTAATTCCGGTAAATACTCCAGGCTATATGGCTATGGCAGCGCCGTCCGATTATGTGAGCAGTGCTTCCGATTACACAAACGCAGGCTTTATTTATGTCAATGCAGGCTGCCGCGGCCGAAACGAAGGAGCTCCGGCTGGAGTAACCGACCTGAAGGCAGCGGTACGCTATATCCGCTACAACGAAGGAAATATACCCGGCAGCATGGAGCGGATCTTTACCTTCGGGATGAGCGGAGGCGGAGCACAGAGCGCTCTTATGGGCGCCACCGGAGACAGCGAGCTTTACCTTCCCTATCTGGAGGCGATCGGCGCAGTGACGGGAGTCAGCGATGCCGTAGCCGGCTCTATGTGCTGGTGCCCCGTAACAAACCTGGATTATGCAGATGAGGCCTATGAGTGGAACTTAGGAATGAGCCGAACCGGGCTGGACGAGGAAACACAGGCGCTTTCTGATGGCATGGCAGAGGCCTTTGCTCTCTACATGAATGAACTTGGGCTGAAGGATGAAGAAGGAAATGTACTGACTCTGACTCCGTCGGAAACGGGAATTTATCAGGCGGGAAGCTATTATGATTATATGAAAACTGTGATCGAGACTTCACTGAATCACTTTCTTGAAGATACGGAATTCCCATATACCGTATCCTCCGGTAAAGGAATGATGGGAGGCGATTTCCCAGATCGATCGGATCGAGAAGGAACCAGGCAGCCGGCTGGCATGACCGGCGGCGGCTTTGTAGATGAAAACAACCAGATACAGAATGATGGTATCAACCGCGGATTTGCAGAGCTGGAGCAGACGGAGCCTGCAACCTATGAGACGATTCAGGACTATATTGACAGCCTGAATCAGGATACCCAGTGGGTAATCTATGACAATGCTTCCAATACAGCAGCTATCACAAGTGTGGAAGATTTCATCCGAAACTGCAAAAAAGCAAGCAAGCATGTGGGAGCCTTTGATGATCTGGAAGGAACCCAGGGAGAAAATACACTGTTCGGATACGGAGACGGGCTGGGCGCCCATTTTGACCCGATTATGGCGGAGCTTTTAAAAGATAATGAAATCTATGGAGCAGCATATGCAGCAGATCTGGCAAAAAAAGATTTCTTAGGAAACACAGTAGATGTGCGCGTGGATATGTACAATCCCATGTATTATCTATGCGATTACTATGAGGGCTATCAGACTTCAAATGTAGCAACATACTGGCGGATCCGCACTGGCATCACCCAGGGAGACACCGCCCTGTCAACGGAAATAAATCTTAAGCTGGCTCTGGAAAATTATGGACGCCAGGTAGACTTTGAAACCGTATGGGGCATGGGACACACCATGGCAGAGCGGACAGGCAATTCTACAGAGAACTTTATTACGTGGGTAAATGCCTGCCTTGCTGAGTAAATTGGAACGAAAAGCAATCTTATTATCTGGTTAAAAAGATGCTGCACTAAATCAGTGCAGCATCCCTTTATTTTTCAAGCATTACTCTGCATTTCTTTTTAAAACAGGCGATCCCGTACTTGAGAATCGTGTGGATCCCCTCTTCCTTAAGTTCCGCAGCATAATTTTCTGTTTCAATTTGCCTCAATGCCTCCTTGCATGCCAACTCATACCCCGCATTTTCGGCATATTTCACTTCCATGATGATTCCAATTCCTTCACGCTCAATTTTAATCAAAATATCACTGTAACCATCACCAGATTCTTTATTTGACTTTATATACCACCCGTTCTTGAAACCCAGGATGCCCAACAAAATTCCATGATAAAAATTCTCCTTTGTTGGTTTCTGGACGAAGGTATCCCGAATACTGATGGTTTTTCCCAGGTAATCAGTAAATATTCTCTCTACTTCTTCCGCTTTCCCATTCTGCAATGCCTGACAAAATGCATTCAGCCTCTCTCCATCCTTTCCTGCAGCTGCCTTAAACATCACCATGATCTGCCTGGTAAAAATGTTCCGGATCTCCATGTTTGGAATTGCCAGCTGATATTGACTGCCCTTCCCTTTTCCCCGCAGCGTCAAATACCCGGTGGTAAACAGTACACTCCAGATATTGTCAATCGAATCATACAGTCTGTTATAAGTCAGATCTTCATGGATTTCCTTGGTTACCGTTTCCCCTGCAACCAATGCCTCAATCTCGCTTTTAGCCAATCCCTGATCCACCTTTTCGATAAAATATTTCACCACATCGTTGCCGCTGGTATTCGACCAGTAATCCTTCGGCTCAATAGAAGGATCATCTGTTAATTCATCACAATAGCTGATAACGTCCCAGGGGCAATATACATCCACATTACCGAAACGGTATCCATCATACCACTCTCGGACTGCATCGTATTTGTCCTCCAGATCATAGTATTTCAGCATCTCCCTGACCTCGTCATCTGTAAAGCCAAAATACTCATCAAATCTGACGGTAGTAATAGAGAGGATCTTTGGATTATTCAATCCTGTAAAAATACTTTCCTTAGCAACACGCAGACATCCTGTTAATACAGCAAAGTAAAGATCATCATTCGTTTTCAGTGCTTGTTCAAATATATTCCGGATCAAAGTAACCATTTGATCATAATAGCCCTTATCATTCGCTTTCGCCAAAGGCACATCATACTCATCAATTAAAATAATAATTTTCCTGCCATAATGCTTTTGCAGCAAACCTGACAAGGTCCGTATGCTCCCCACTAAAACAGAATCCGGCATGACAAAAACTTCCTGGTTCGTTTCATCAACGGCAGTAAGCTGATGATATAATTTTTTATCTTTATCTGTCAGAAATTCGCTTTCCAGTAAAAACTGGAACCGCATAGCCTCGCTGCCAATGACGGAACATATCATGGAACGGGCTGAAGCGTAATCGTTGCCATTCACCCCTTTCAAACTGATGGACAGAACCGGGAACTTTCCCATATATGCATCACAAAGTGTGGTTTCCTTTGAAATTTCCAGACCATCAAACAAGGTCTTGTCGCAGCCGATCTCAAAAAAGGATTTGAGCATGCTCATATTCAATGACTTGCCAAAGCGCCTGGGCCTGGTAAACAGATTTACCTTTCCCCATTTCTGGAGCAGGTCTCGAATCATCGCTGTCTTATCTACATAATAAAATCCTTCTGTACGAATTTCCTCAAAGTTCTCAATTCCTACCGGAAGCTTCCTTCTCTCTGTGTCACCCATCTGCCGCCACGCTCCTTTCCGAAGCACATCATCAATTGTCATTCGCCCACGCTGCCACAAAAATGCATCGCTTAATTTATGCATACAATTGTAACATGTGATGTGCCAAATAACAAGAGGCGGCAAACGCCGCCGCTCCACTTTGTCAGACCATGTGCTCTGCCTGTGAATGGCAGCAGTCCAGTGCATACAGAGCCGCTCCCACCGCTCCCACGATCTCCGGTTCCGGGCAGATATAGAGCCTGGCCTGCAGCTTATCCTCCACAGCCCGCACCACGCCTGGATTCTTTGCCACACCGCCTGTCATCATGTAATCCGGTTCCAGCCCCACCCGCTTCATCAGGGAATACGCCTTATTGGCAATGGCCCGGCAGATACCGTTGGCAATATCTCCCTTCTCCTTATTGTTGGCGATCAGAGAGATTACCTCCGACTCCGCAAATACGGTGCACATGCTGGTGATTTCAATCTCCTCGGTGGAGGTCAACGCTGCAGGTCCCACCTGGCTGATATCGATCTCCAGCGTGCGGGCGATAGCCTCCAGGAAGCGCCCCGTTCCGGCAGCACATTTGTCATTCATAACAAAGTCCGTCACTTCACCCCGTTCATCCAGCTTGATGGCCTTGCTGTCCTGCCCGCCGATATCCAGAATGGTGCGGATCTTGGGATTAAAGTAATGGGCGCCTCTGCCGTGACAGCTGATCTCCGTCACATTTTCGTCTGCATAAGGAATGCTGACCCGCCCATATCCGGTGGATACGATCCAGGTCAGGTCCTCCCGCTTCAGCCCCGCCTTGTCTAAAACTTCTTTTAAAATTCGTTCTGCACTTTCCCCGGATTTGGCGCCTGTACGCACCACAGAAAATGCCCGGATCTTACGGTCCTGATCCATAATAACCGCATTGGTGGATGTGGAACCGCTGTCAACGCCTAACACATACATGGTATCATTTTCCCTTCTTTCCCGAATCTTCTTTCGCTTTCCGGCGCTCCCTGTCTCCCCGTTCTGCAGAGATTCCAGAAACGCCTCCACCCTGGTCAGGATCTGGCCGTAGCTCTGTCTGGTATGATCCGTTTCCAGAAGCAGCAGCGGCTTTTGAAAGCCTTCCTTCAACCAGGCATACTCATAGGAATAATTGTCGCAAAACTGGACGGTATGATAGATCACACCATCCACGCTCCCTGCATAAGTCTGGATCAATTGGTCTCTGCCTGCCGCAGCCTCCATCCGCATACAGGGGAACTGGGTTAAAAGACCGCGGACATATCCTGGCAGCAGATTGTCCTCCTCAATCAGAAGCTTCCGCTTTAAGCCGGTACAGGTCAGATCAAAGGCCACATTAACATGATGCTTCTCCAGGATCCGGCGGATGCTTTCATTGGCCCTGGCTCCCAGGATCCCTACATTTAAATGATCTGGCTGAAGTGACAGCGGAGCTTCCATAGATGTATTCGAGGCTTGTCTATTTGCCTCGCTCCCGGCTGCCATCCTATTGGCTCCCGTCCTGCTGGTTTCCGTCCCGCTGGCTTCTGTCCCGCTGGCTTCTGCCGCTTTCATCCCCCGCTTCTCCCTCAACACCTCCAGAAGCCGCTCCTCCTCAAACTGCTTCCCGCTGTACGTTTCATACTCCTGGATCATCCTGCGGATCCGCTTCTCATACAGCCCGATCCCCGCATCTTTGGTGATCCGCGGAATGTCCAAAATGTAGACAAAGGTATCCGGCAGCTTCTCCTTCAGCACATCATACACCCTGCGGATGCTGTCACAGCAGGTGGTCAGGATAATGCCGTCATAATGCTGCTCCAGCGCATCCTCCAGAAGTCCCTTGGCAAAGCTGCAGATATTGGGATGCATCAGGGTATCGGCCTGATTAAAGGAGGTAACCTCCGGTTCGATCCGCCGGACCTCCTCCCCCATTGCCTCAAACACCTCGACCGGTGTGTATTTACAGATATATCCAATCATGCCTTGTCCTCCTCGATCATTTCCAGAAACGCCTCCAGCCGAGTCTTGATCTGTCCATCGTGGCTGTTCCGCTTGTCAATGCCGTCGCCGTCTAAGATCAGCATCGGAATATTCCGCTCCTTCATGGCTTCCTTCAGCAGAACACTTCCCCCGTCTGCCTGCTTGCAGCCCCAGTGACAGAAATGAATCACTCCATCCGGCTTCAAGTCATCTGCAATCGCTCCAATGATCTCTGCCTTGCGGCGGTAGGAGCCATTAAACACATTGTCCAGAAGCTTTTCCGCCAGCGCCCGGAAGGGATCCGACTCATCCAGCTCCTTTGCCGTGTCCAGCACGATATCGGTAGCCAGGATCTGATACTTCTCATTGCAGCTGAAATACTGATTCAGACTCTCCTGGTAAAAGGGCAGCAGATGCACCCACAAAAGACGCTTTCCGGTAAACTCCGGATAGGTCTGGATATCCTGATTCATAAACTGCACCAGCTCCAGAAATTCCCTGGTTCCTATGAGAAGATGGGTTCCCATCATCAGATAAAGCTGACTGATGATCTGCCCCGGATAATAATGCTTCTGAGCCAGATGATAAAATCGAATCAGCTCTTTTTTGGTTTCATTCTCGATCCGCAGCGACTCCTTCAGCTTATCCAGATCCAGCTTCCGTCCCAGATGATCCTCCATCTCCTGCACCATCGCCTTCAGCTGCTCTGCCAGATAATCCACCGATTCCTCATCATCATGATATGGTACATCCAGCAAGGTAAAGGGCACCTGATTCTTCTTCTCCAGAAATCGGAAGGTATTTAAGTTTCCGTCACAGGAAAGAGATGTGGTCACCGCATAGGCAGGTGTGGGAATCACTCCGCTTTCCACGGCTCCCACAAAAGTTTTATGATAGGAGCATAAGGTGGGCGCCAGCCCGATGCTCTGGGAAAAATCAATAAAGAAATCCTCCAGATGAAAGCCTGATAAATAACAGGCCAGGCACTCAATGGACAGCGTGTTTAACCCCATGTTGTGCATGATCTCACTGGGTGCAAAAATATTTCCCCACACGTAGCTGTCCCCATCCCGTAAGGACCTGGCCACCAGCCCCATCATCATATCCTCCAGCCGCTGATACCCCTTGGAAAGGCCTGGCTTGGGCAGAAAATGAGTGCGGAGCCGGTTGAGCTGAAATCCAAGTAATATCTTGTCCCAGCCCTTTTCCGGCTCCGCTTCTGTTTTGTTCTTTACATATTGAATATATTGATCCGCAATTTTCATATGACTCCTTCTTTCTTTACGGATGTTTTCCTCTTCTGATTCCATATTTCCCTGATATTTCCTTATTTATTCGCAGGATCTTAATTCCCTTGCTGCCGCCAGCAAAAACATAAAAAATAAATGGGATCTGACTCTCCTTCCGTTAAAAATCAGGCCCTCCCCTTAACAGGGATGCTGACAATCTATCCTTGATATCCTCATGATTGAAATAAAGCAGAAGGAGTTTCCTCTCGCTAAACGAAACTCCTTCTGCTTCATTCCAATATTTTGTAGATCAGTAACGGTTTAGTACCTTCACCGTTCCGTAGATCTTTATTTTTAAAAATCCAGATAAGCACCCTTCATCGGGCTTACTGCATGTTCACTGAACAGTCTCAGGGCACCTTTTTTATAGCGAAGTTCTCTTGGACGCCAGTTCTTCTTTCTCTCAGTTAGAACCGCATCCACCTCTTCCGGTGTTTTTCGCTCACCGTTGATGCCGATGATATTCAGCTTTCTCTCCATTACATCGATTTCAATTAAATCGCCTTCCTCCACCAGAGCAATCGGGCCGCCGTCTGCTGCTTCCGGACTGCAGTGTCCGATCACGGGACCGGTGGATGCTCCGGAGAAACGGCCGTCGGTGATCAAGGCAATGCTGCGCCCTAATTCCTTATCGCTGCTGATGGCCTCTGAAGTGTAGAACATTTCCGGCATGCCGCTGGCCTTGGGACCCTCGTAGCGAATAAATACGGCATCCCCCTTTTCAACCTTATGCTTGAGAACGGCATCCAGACATTCTTCCTCGCTGTCAAATGGTCTAGCACGAAGAACTGCCTTGAACATTTCCTTCGGGCATGCGGTGTGCTTGATAACAGCGCCTTCCGGGGCCAGATTGCCGCGAAGGACCGCAATGCTTCCATCCGTTCCGATGGCTTTCTCATAAGGCCGGATAATATCCTCTCTTGTCACAGCGGTACCATACCGCTTATTGAAATCCTGAAGCCATTTTTCACAGCGCTCATAGAAGCCATTCTCCTTCAGCTCCTTCAGATTTTCCCCAAGAGTCTTTCCGGTTATGGTCATGGTGTCCAGGTGAAGGAACGGCTTGATCTCCTCCATAATTGCCGGTACGCCTCCCGCATAGTAGAAGCACTCTGCTGGCCAGCGTCCTGCCGGACGGACATCCAAAAGATACCTTGCGTTTCGGTGCAGGCGGTCAAAGGTATCGCCTGTAATCTCGATTCCCAGTTCATGGGCAATGGCAGGTAAATGGAGCAGACAATTGGTGCTTCCTGATACGGCTGCATGAACCAGAATCGCATTTTCAAAGCTGTCCATCGTTACAATATCGCTGGGACGCATGTTCTCCATTTTCGCCAGCCTTACCGACTGTCTTCCTGCCTCCCTTGCAAAGGCCAGAAGATCCAGGCTAGTGGCCGGCATCAGAGCGCTCCCGGGGAGGGCCAGACCTAAAGCTTCTGCCATGATCTGCATGGTGGAAGCGGTACCGATAAAGGAGCAGGCACCGCAGCTTGGACAAGCATTATACTTCGCCCAGTTTAATTTTTCCTCATCAATTTCGCCCCTCTGATATTTTGCGCTGTACATGCCAAGCTGTTCCAGTGTCAGCATATCCGGACCTGCATTCATCGTTCCGCCTGGTACCACAACTGCCGGCATATTAACACGGCACAGCCCCATCAGGTTTGCCGGCATTCCTTTATCACAGCTTGCCAGATATACACCTGCATCAAATGGTGTTGCATTGGCCTGGATCTCAATCATATTGGCGATCATTTCACGGCTGACCAGACTGAAATTAATTCCATCGGTTCCCTGGCTCTCGCCGTCGCACATATCGGTGCAGTAATACCTGGCGCCATGCCCGCCTTCCTCTGCGATTCCTTTTCTTACTTCTTCCACTAAAATATTCAGATGCCCGCTTCCCGGATGGCTGTCACCATAGGTACTTTCAATAAATACCTGAGGCTTGGACAAATCCTCCGGCTTCCAGCCGGTTCCGATTCTCAAAGGATCTAATTCGGGCGCAAGCTTGCGCATTTCCTGACTTTTTAAACAACTCATATGATTCCTTGTCCTTTCCGTTCCATGTTATTTCGAACTATGCGTGATTAAAATTTATTTCGTCAGATAGCCCCTATCTACCGGGATCGTAACTCCGTTCAGATAATCGCTTGCAGAGGAAGCCAGGAAGAATACCACCCTTATTTCAAATAGTATGACGTCTGATGTTTTATACATTATCACATCTGACGTATTTTGTCAACAGTGTAATTACAATTATTTTATTTTCTTCTTTATAAGGAATTTTTCTTTTAAACATAAGATGTATTTCAGGATGTCATATGACTATTGATGAAAATTTGAACGCAGCAAAGGGCACACGCCTGGGTTCTGACAAAAAAAACCGACGGTATGCTTTTAAGGCCTCTGCCTCATCAGTGTCCGTCGGTTATAACATCTGCAAGTGTCAAAATACGTTTTGATCCCTGTATCATAGTCTATTCAAAGTTCTGGTCTGCTGCCTGTTTTTCCTGCCCTCTCCTCCTTCAGCTGTTGAAGCAGCCTCTGGCGGTTGTAAGTCAAATGCATCACCATGGCACATTTAGCCCCCACCGGATCCTTGTCTATAATCGAATTCACAATCGCCCGATGGGTCTCAAGCGTCTCATTTTTCAGTGTATGGCGTGTAAGGTTGGCAAAGGTCATAACTGCTGAATTAATGATGGGAATCAGCGTTTCCACCACTCGGTTTTTACTGCATCTGGCAATACAGGTATGGAATTCAATATCCTTTGGAATATGGTTCTTATTTTCCAGATATAGCTGTTCTGTCTCATCACACAGCCTCTTTAACTGTTTTAAATCCTCTTCATCTGCCCGTTCTGCTGCGCGGGAAGCAATCTCCGGTTCCAGCATCAGGCGGACATCAAACAGCTCCAGCGCCAGCTTGTACTTATCCTGCAGCTTGGAAAGGCCCAGGGGATCCTCCTCCGGCGAGCAGATGCTGACCACATACGTTCCGGAGCCTCTTCTGACCTCCAGGATTCCCTTGGAAACCAGTCCTTTCACCGCCTCACGGATGGTGCTTCGCCCTACGCCAAACATTTCTGCCAGTTCAAATTCATTTGGAATCTTCTGGCCCACCTCTATCGGCTCTTCCTGAATATAATTCATCAGCTCCTCTTCAATCTGCTGCCCCAGGAGCTTTTTATCTACTTTTTCAAATTGATACATTCGTCTCCGTTTCCTATTTCTTATTCCTGAATTATAATCGTTCATCAGACGTAACTGTGAAGATATTGAACTGTTATCATCAGACGTCTCATGTTTTCTGCTATTTGAAAAACGCCCCGGCAATCCTGCTGCAGGTGCAGAAACCATTCGCTACTCCATGGCACTCAGTTTCCGAACCAATTCCTCGCAGATCTGCGCCACATCCTTGCCGTCTGTTGCAATGATGATATCTGCTGCCGCCTCATATTTCGCCCGGCGCTTTTCCATCAGCCCGGCAATGTATTCCACATTCATATTTCCATTGAGAATCGGACGTTCCGTAGAATCCTTTACCCGCTCCAAGGTAGTTTCCGGGGTTGCTGTCAAAAGCACGATACGGCTGCTCTTCTTTAAATTCTCCACATTTTCCTCACGCATCACAGCACCGCCGCCGCAGGAGATGATCACCTGCCTGCAATTCTGAAGCTCAATGATGGCGTTGCTCTCACAATTGCGGAAATATGGCTCTCCGTACTTGGCAAAGATATCCGTGATCGCCATTCCCTCTGACTTCACGATCATGGCATCCGTCTCCACCTCTTCCATCGCCAGCATATCCTTCAGATAATGAGATACGGTGCTCTTGCCCGCTCCCATAAATCCGATCAGCGCGATATTATAGCGGAACAGTGCCTTCGCCTGTACCCGCTTGCTGACCTTTAAAATGCTGTCAAAGATTTCCAGTAATTCTTCCTCATAAGCATTGCCCTTTAATACCTCCTGAAGCAGAGCCTTCCTGCGCGCCTCCTGCTCCGGCTGCAGGATCGGCAGTCCATTTGCTTTTTTACAGCCGATCACCTCTCCAATATAATCCATCCGCTTGGCCAGCAGTCTGGCCATCTCCTCATCGCACTTTGAAATATCCTCCCGGATTTCCTGTAAACTTCTCATAGGTTTCTCCTTTACAATATGAACCGTGACGGTTCAGCATTTGAATCATTTCTATATTCCTTTCATCAAGACAACTGCTCCAGATAACATTCATCCTGACAACTTCGTCCCTGATTTTTAATCAATAATTCATATTCATCATAGCGCTTCATGCCATTTTCCCGTAAAATCTGGCCAATATTCTGCCTGCCGGGCGGCACAATCCTGCTCTGCACCCATTTTAAGCTCCATTCATTTCCTACATGCCGCTGCCCCCGTTTTACAAAAGAGGATAAGAGAAAAGGAACTTCTTTCTCTGAAATGTCCGATGGCACATCTATTGTAAATGATTTCTGCATTTCATCATAATTTAAAATTGCAAGAATTCGATCATGACCATAATAATTATTTTTAACTGCGAATTTTTTCATAATAATTCCATCGCCTCCATATCATTTCCCAGATTCGTTTCTTGTGTAGTGGAGCAATCACTTTCTCCAGACCGTCTGTAATATAATCATAATCAGTCTCTTTTAATGCTGCAATATTTAAATCATAACCCTTCGGTATCAGAGAGAGATTGTATTCTAATGACCTGGATCCGAAATAATTATTAGCCTGGATATCCTTCATCACATCAAAC
Source organism: Lachnospiraceae bacterium (assembly GCA_030524635.1). GTDB lineage: Bacteria > Bacillota > Clostridia > Lachnospirales > Lachnospiraceae > Caccovicinus. The sequence goes on along the minus strand of JAUNGG010000001.1, from coordinate 144,003 downwards.
TTTTCAATTTGTTTTTCATCCCCATAACTTGAAAAAAACAAAGAAACACCTTGATCAAACAATGGCGCCAGCCGAACTTCACCACTGTTCATATTTCTCAGCACTTCAATATTACTTCCATGCCGGTCCCTGTTGGCAACCAGATAATCTACTAATATCATTCGATAAATATCGTGTTTCCAACCATATCTTGCCGCGAATTCAAGTGGAGATTCTTTACTCTGTTTTTCCAGATCATAAAACAGATCAAATGCCATTTTTTCTTCATCTGCTTTTCTAAAATTATTAGAAGAAGTAATCCATGTTTTCAATGCCTGCCCATCAATATTGATTGATGCATGTATTAACCGATATGATACATGAGGAATATTCAACACATCCAAAAGCCTGCTTACCACTAATTCATTTACACACTCATGTCCAAATACCCCCCGGTAACTATCATAATTAGACAGTTTGTAATAAATACGAATCCCATCTTTTTCTTCATAAGCTTTCAAAAAGCATCCTGGTGTACCAGGAGAAAGCTTCCTTTCTGCCCAATCCAAATATTCAAGATTTTGCAGCTCCGTTACCAGATCCTTCAAACGCACTCCTCTTTTCTTATTATTTCTTCCTCTAAATATCGAACTTCCCTTCCTCATCCTCTTCTTCAAAGTAATCCCGATACTCCACATCGATCTGATGCCGCATCCGCTTCATACTGAAATACAGATGCTCCTTCAGCGCTTCCTCCACGCCTGCCACATCCTTCTTCTCGATCAGGTCAAACATATGCCGGTGCTCCTTGATAATACGGGTAAAGTCTGTCTCTGTCACAAAATCCAGCATACGGAACCTGGTATAATGAAGCTGCTGGGCCTGCAGGATCTCCCACAGCTTCTGCTTTTTGGTAGCCTCAAACCAGATACTGTGCATCTGGGCATCCAGGCGGTAAAACTGCTCCGGCTTAAAATCCGGTTCTTGAATCACGGCCTGCTGCTTCCGGATCATGTACCGGATATCCTCAATCACCATAGGCGTGGCGATCTTCATGAAATCACGGAGCACCATGGTCTCCACAGCCACCCGCATGTAGATCATCTGCTTGATATTGCTGAGACTTAACAGGGTAACATAGATCCCCTTGTAGGGCACTGTCAGCACAAAGCCCTGCTCCTGAAGCATCCGCAGCGCATCCCGCACCGGCGTTCTGGATACCCCGAACCGCTCGCAAAGCTCCGTTTCCTTTAAAAGCTGTCCTGGCTTTAATTCCAGGTCCAGAATATCGCGCTTCAGACTTTCATATACCATCTCTTCCCGGTTTTTATAACGCTCTTCCGCCATACCGTTTGCTCCTTTACATCTGATAGTTGCATATAATTTATGCCAGTTGGACTTATTGTATACAAAATTAATTGTATTTATCATATTACATTTAAGGGAATTTTTCAAGAATTTTTGGCGTTTGCATCCAAAAATTAGATTGGCCGAAAAGACACATAGGAGGTGCAACCTCCATATTAGCAAAAAGAGGCTTCTTCTTACAACGCAGTTTTAGTTTAGATCTCAATGATCCTAAAACAACTGCATCTTGTAAGAAGAAGCCTGCTGCAGCAAAATCTGGTGTTTGTTCTGTTTCACTGTATGCTGATGACTACTGCCACGTAAACTCACCTACGTTGCTGCATATGTAATCCGCCATGGGAAGATTTTTTCTGGTTCCAATTCCAACGGCTGTCATACCGGCTGTTTTTGCTGCCTGGATTCCGGCGGCAGAATCCTCGAATACAACACATTTTTCATAAGGAATTCCCAGCCGGTCTGCAGACAGGGTAAATACCTCCGGATCCGGTTTGGCTTTTTTCACTAGGGTTCCGTCCACGATGAAATCAAAGTAGTCTTTGATGTGGAGCCGCTCCAGAATTAATCTGGCGTTTTTGCTGGCGGAGCCTAATGCGATCTTAATGTTTGCTTGTTTCATCCGCTCAAACAATTCTGTTACACCAGGAAGCAACTCCTCTTCCTTTAACTGGCTGACAAAGTCCAGATAATACTGGTTTTTCTCCGCTGCCAGCTCTTCCTTTTCTTCTTCAGAGAATTTTTCATTCATATCTCCCATTTTCAAAAGCAAATCCAGTGCTGCCATCCTGGAAATGCCTTTCAGTGCCTCATTCTGCTGTTCAGTGAAGGAAAAGCCTAATCGATCTGCCAGTTTTTTCCAGCCAAGATAATGATACTTTGCTGTATCTACTAAAACTCCGTCTAAATCAAAAATTCCACATTGATATTTCATTACCATTCCTCCAAAGCGATTGTTAATTCGGATACAGCCGGATACTCTCTGCCGTAAACAAAAATGGTTATTTGTTCTCCCTGAAGCAGCTGGAATCTGCAGCTGTCTTTTGTTACCGTAACCTCAATCAGGCTTCCCTTAAGCTGCAGACGAAGCTGATAGGAATTCCATTGTTCTGGAATAGACGGCATAAAGAAGAAGCCTCTTTTCTTTACTCGCAGCCCCAGGAAACCATAAACAATCCCCATATACGTTCCCCCCATATTGGCAGTATGGATTCCATCCTTGGTATTATGCTGGGAATCCAGAATATCCAGCTTTGAAGAAAAGTCAAAATACTCATATGCCTTTTCCTTCATTCCCAATTTAGATGCAACGATTCCGAAGATACATCTGGACAGGGAAGAATCATGGGTAGTTCGTTTTTCATAATAATCAAAGGAATTTTTCATGGTACTCAGCTTCTGTGCATCCTCGAAGATCATATGGGCCAGAACAGTATCTGCCTGCTTGCATACCTGATACCGATACAGACGGTACAGATGATTCCACTGCATAATAGGTCCATTGGTCTTTTTCTCCTGATTGAAATCCCATTCCTTTTTGGAAAGGAAGCTATCATCCTGGGGGTTGATATCTAACTTTTCATCATACAGCAGCAGCATCTTCTCTGCTGCCTCCTCAAATCCCTCCACCTCGGCCTCCTCAATACCGATCTTTTCCTCTAAAGCAGCTAACTGCCCTTGCTCCTTTAACATGTGGTAGAATTGGGCTGCCCAGGCCATATTGTGCTGTGCTGTCAGATTGGTATAATAGTTGTTATTGACCACACAGCTATATTCATCAGGCCCAGTCAAATCATGAAGCTGGAAGGTTCCCTGATAAAAATTGCCCAGATCATACCACATTCTGGCCGTTTCCATCACAATCTCTGCTCCTTTGGAAACGATAAAATTCCAATCTCCGGTGATCAGATAGTACTGTACCACCGCGTAAGCAATATCTCCGTTAATATGGTACTGGGCACTTCCGGAAGGATAGTATCCAGAGCACTCATCTCCATTAATGGTTCTCCATGGATAGAGAGCGCCCTTTGGATATCCCATCACTCTTGCATTGGCTCTCGCCCGATCCAAGATATGATGACGATAGGACAGTAGATTTCTGGCGACCTCTGGCTGAGTTAAAGAAAAGAATGGAACTATGTACATCTCTGTATCCCAGAAATAATGTCCCTCATACCCTTCTCCGCTCAGGCCCTTTGCCCCAATGTTGCAGTACTCATCCTTTCCAACAGACTGGAGAAGCTGATATAGATTATAATGAAGAGACAGATTCAGTTCCTCATCTCCCGTAATCTCGATCTTTGCTTTTTCCCAGAATTTCTCCAGGTAATCTGCCTGACACTGATACCAGTAATTTAACGGCTTATCCACACTTGTGATCATCCATTTCCGTGCTGCCTCTTTTACATTCTCATAACGGATAGAATCACAGGTTACAGTATACTTAACAATGGTAACCGCTTTCCGTTCCTCTACCGGGATGGTCAGTGTTTCCACAATATCCTTATCGCCGATTCGTCTTTCTCTTACATATCCATTCGGACAGCCCAGCTCCCCTGTTTCCGCATACACCTTGTGTACCACAACACTGGCAATATCCAGGCCGGATCTTAAGGTTTCTGACCGAATCAGGCTGAAGCCTTCCTCCGTGCTCTCTAAATCTGCCACTCTCAAATGAATAATCTTTTCTCCGGCCACTCTGGAATCCTTCGGATTAAAATAGTTGGACACATCCCCGGAGTGAACCGACTCCATTACAGCTGTGCCGGAAAAGTTCAATGGTGTGATTTGATACTCAATGGTAAACAGCGGAAGAAGCTGAAAGGATGCCATACGAGTAATACAAATCTCTGCCTGACGTCCCTTAGGGGATTCCCACACAAACCGTCTTACCGTAGTCCCCTTCTTCATATCCAGAATCCGGCTGAATTCCAGCACCGTTCCTTGGAATAAATCCACCTGCTCTCCTTCCAGTGTCAGCACCATGGTCTGAGTGTCAAAGGTATTTACCATAGTCTGCTTCTGCTCCGGGAATCCGTAATGCTTCTCCGGCTGCTTCATGTCTGAAAAATTATAAAATCCATTTACATACTGTCCTCTGACAGTGGGGCAGTCAGAAGGATAACGCTCTTCAAAATTTCCTCTTACTCCAAAATATCCATTGGCATTGTGGAACAAAGTTTCATTGACCAAAAGCTCCTGCTCTGCTCCGGTAAAGCCATCCTTTCGAAATACAAATCCCTGATTCATAATTTCCTCCATCACTTAATACCAGTCGTTGCAATACCTTCGACGAAATAATCCTGTGCCACAAAAAACAGGATCACCGGCGGCAGGATAGAAAGCACAGACATTGCCATTATGCTGCTCCAGTTTACGCTTCCGGCTGTATTGTCGATAGCCATACGAAGTCCCAGTGAAATGGGATACTTGGTAACGGTGTTGATATAAATTAAATTTCCAAAGAAATCATTCCAGGTCCACATAAAACGGAAGATTCCCGCGGAGAAGATGGCCGGCTTGCACAGAGGCACGATAACCATAGTTAAAATCTGGAAGGAATTGCAGCCATCGATCTTAGCTGCCTCATCCAGTTCTTTAGGAATTCCCCGGACAAACTGCACCAGCATGTACACAAAGAATGCGCTGGTAGAAAAGGCTGCCGGAACGATAAACGGCAGATACGTATTAACCCAGCCTACCTTGGAAAACATAACATAAGTAGGAATCGTCAGAACGGATGTAGGAAGCATCAAAGTGGCGATCATAATAGAAAACATGATCTTTTTTCCTGGAAACTGAAATCGGGCAAAGCCATACGCAACCACCATTCCAGAAACCAGCGTCAGCACCACCACCGGAATCACAATCTTAAAGCTGTTTAAGAAAAATACACCGAAGTTGGCATTCCCCACACCTTTCCAGCCATCAATAAAGGCATTGAAATTAAATACGGTGGGCATCAATCCAATATCTGTAAAGATATCCCGGTTCTCCTTAAATGCAGAGGATACCATCCAAAGCACCGGATACACCATCACGAAGCCAAAGGCGATGATAAAAATCTGCATAATAATTGCTTTTACTTTTTTGCTGCCTGCTTTTTGTTTCATCAGAACTTTCCTCCATCCTCATAATAGGTAAACCGGTCAAAAAATTTAAATAGAATCACCGTAAATACCATAATCGCCATAAACAGAATCCAGGATAGTGCAGAGGCGTAACCAGTCCTAAAATACTTAAACGCGCTGTTATACAGATGAATCGCAAACACATAAGTAGAATTTAAGGGGCCGCCGCTGGTTACCACGTAAGGACCAGTAAATTCCTGGAAGCCATTGATCAGCTGCATGATTACATTAAAGGAAACAACCGGCGTAATCATAGGCAGCGTGATAGAAAAAAACTGCCGTGCCCGACTTGCACCATCCACCCTTGCCGCCTCGTACAACTCCTGAGGAACCTGCTTTAATCCAGATAAGAACAATACCATAGAAGAACCAAACTGCCATACAGCCAGCAAAGCTACTGTTCCAAGGGCAAATTTCGGGCTTCCGATCCAGTCTACATAAGGAAGGCCAATGCTCTGCAAAATCAGGTTTACAATACCATCCCGGCGGAACAAAAAACGCCACAGTACTGCGATAGCCACGCTTCCGCCCAAGATCGACGGCAGATAATATACAGTGCGATAGAAATTCACACCTTTCATATTGGTATTTAAGATCATAGCAACAAACAATGCAAATACCAGCTTTGTGGGAACGGATAACAACACATATTTAAAAGTGATTGCAAGAGATGGAAGAGCAAGCTTGTCCTTGGTAAAAATCTCAATATAATTTTTCAATCCGATCCATACTGGTGCGCTGGTAATGGAAAAATCGGTAAAAGAATAATAGATTGAGGAAGCGATCGGATACAGGGTAAATACCAGGAAACCGATCAGCCATGGAGCCACATAGGCCAGCCCGATCCAGTTTGAAAGAGTCTTTTTCTTATTGCTTTTCATCATACACACTCCTCATTTTCGAAAAAAGGGTACAAAAAATAGCTACCGCATACAGAAGTAAGCTTCTGCGGTCTGCAATAGCTATTTTTCAATTTCAATCCTCTGATCAACAGTGTCGAACCTGCTGTTTTCCTTACAGCATCATTTTATATCAGTTACTGATTGCTTTTTAATTCTTCCAGCAGCTCATCAAAATCCGTCACCAGTTCCTTAGCCTTATCTGCCGGAGATGCAACCTTATACTCCACCTCCTGGATCGCATCCAGCCACATCTGTTCCATATCTCCGGTAGGCAGGTTTGGAATGGTCATGGCGCCGGCAGCCATGGCATTCTCTACCACGCTGTTATTCTCCTCGCTTAAGATGCCCATATCCAACAGAACCTCTCTGGCCGCTGCCGATGCAGGAACACCTCTGGTATCCTTTAGGATAGCGGCTGCCTCCGGGTCATTTACCAGCCAGTTTAAGAACCTGGTTGCTTCTTCTGGGTACTTGGTGGAACTTGGAATGGAGTAAACCTGAGAGGGACGGATCATAACACCGCTTCCAACGCCGTCAGCATCCCTTACCATAGGCATTACACCTACATCGATGGCGCCGTCAACCGTAGCAGTAGACTGGGAGGATAACCATACCTGACAGATTCCCAGCTTTCCATCAATCCACTTTGGATTTTCATACCAGCGATTTACATAGATGCCGTTTACCTCTGCCGGCTCGATCACACCGTTGTCAATCCAATCCACAATCATCTGGAAGCCCTCTGCAAGCTGCTCTTCCGTAAAAGTTCTCTCATAATCATTGTTGAAAATGTACTCTCCGGTTTTCTGATTCAGATAAGAATGAAGCATCAGGTTTAGGATCGTCTGTTCCACATTCAGCAAGTAGAAATCTGGATCCTGGGTATGCATCTCCATTCCGATTTCCATCAGTTCCTGCCAGGAAAGAGTCTGATCTGCACCAAACCGGTCATCCTCCAGCACACTCTTATTGTATAAGAATACGTTTGTATTCATTCCAGTAGGCAAACCAACTGTCTTTCCATTAAACTCCAGACAGTTCTTTAAAAATGTTTCATCAAACTGGCTCAGATCAATGGCATCTACGGTACTTAAATCCATAAGCAAATCGCCCTGCTTGTTAATATCAGCCAGCCACGGCTGGTCAATCTGGATGATATCAGCGGCGCTATTTCCCGATAGCTGAGTAATCAGTTTTTGTTGATATCCGTCAAATCCGCCGTACTCAGGCTCGATGGTAACATTTGGATTTAGCTCCTCATACTTCTCAATAGCTGCCAGAGTAGCATTATGCCGTTCCTCACCACCCCACCATGCAAAGCGAAGCACTACCTTGTCGCCTGAAGCTCCTGTTTCCGTTTGAACTACAGCCTGACTCTGTCCATTTTTCTGGGCATTTCCATCTCCTGCGCTGCTTCCGCTGCCGCAGCCCGCTGCGGTTCCGGCAATCATACCCACTGCCGTCAGCAAAGCAATTTCCTTTTTCAAACACTTCATGTTCTACCTTCCTCCTATTTCCTTACATCGTAATTGTTCGGTACTCTAACTGTTACCTCGTATCTTTATTATCATTTCGGCCAAAATGTTTTATGGCTATAGTGTAACACAAAGCACTTTTTTCAAACAGGTATCTGATTTGCGAATCTGTATCATTTTTTGTGTATTTTGTAGTATCATTTTTTGATAATTGTATCATTTTTTGTCATCTTCATTATAAAAATACCATATCCCTTTGATTTTTCGTCTGACGCATTGTATACTATTACCAATTAAAAGAACATTGTTGTTCGGATACCTTTGCAGCAGCATAAAACTGCACATAACGGTTTAATATCTGTGAATTACCATGGAAAAGAGGACTTTTGATGAATTACCAATTATTGATTGTCGATGATGAATATGAGATCAGAACCGGCCTGGCGAATTACATTCCTTGGAACACCATTGGATTTGTCGTAGCAGGACAATGCCAGAACGGAAAAGAAGCCTTAGACTTTATTACTGCACACACAGTCCATGCCATTCTCTGTGATATCCGCATGCCGATCATGGATGGTCTGGAGCTTGCAAAGGAACTTTATGCCCGGAAATTAAATATCAAAGTTGTATTTTTAACCGGCCATAAGGATTTTGAATATATCCAGCAGGCTCTCCGTTACCGCGCCTTCGACTATGTTTTAAAACCTACCCGGTTTGAACAGATTTCCGAGGTATTCGGAAACATCCGGCATGAACTGGACATGGAGTACGGAACCACGGAAACTCCTGAGAAAAAAGAACCGGCTGACATTATCAATGCCATTAAGCGGATTGTAAATGAGCATCTGGCCAATGTGACCCTGGAATCCGTATCTAAGGAAATATATATGAATCCCTTCTATATCAGCAAGCTGTTTAAGCAGAAAACCGGGATTAATTTTGCAGATTATGTAACGGAGTGCCGAATGAAAAAGGCCGTAGAACTTTTAAATGACTATAACTGCCGGATTTATGAGATCAGTGAAGCCGTGGGATACTCCAACCCGAAAAACTTCGCCAGAACCTTTAAGCAATACTACGGCATTACCCCAAGCGAATACCGGACTAATGGACTGACGAAAGGAGAATCTTCTTCTACATGAAACACCCTTCTAAAACCTTTATGAAATATTTTTTAAGGCAGCTTTTTATCAGCTCCGTTCCCATCATTCTGTTAGGTACTCTGGCCTTTCACCTGACCTGCTACGACATCCGCCAGACCGCGTCTGATTCCGCCTTCAAATCTTTAGAGCAGTCCAGGCAGTTAATGAATCAGATCCTTTCCGCCGGAACCACTATAGAAACAACGTTTAATCCCGATTCCTTTTCCGGATTTTCCTTGAAGCATATCCTAAAGGAAAAAGAGCTGGATTACCATAATGCAATCAAATACCCTATCTTTTCTTCCATCTTAAATACCTTTGTAAACACCAATCCATATGTTGCGTCTGTATACCTCTACTGGCCCAACGATTATGGAAATCTTCTGGTTTCCAATAAAGGACTTACCCGTCTGAAATATATGGAGGATACTGATTGGCTGAAGGACTATTCAGCCTTCATCATGGATCGGACCCGCACCTGCTGGATCCAACCTCGCATGCAAAATCTCTCTGATAAAGCATCTATCCCGGTCATCACCATTTATCAGAAAATCATGACGCTGGATTACCAGACCTCCAAGGGCGCTGCCATTATCAATGTAACTCCTGCCCTGATCAACGACTATCTGAAGCAGCAGCTTACCTTCTCCCAACAGCAGCTCTATCTGTTTACGGAAGACTGGACTCTGCTGGCCAGCTCAGACATGGAAACAGATACCGGAAAACTGCAAATGCTGGAAACGCTGATTGAAGCCTTTCCCTCCAGCTTCCGCCAGCAGCCCTCTGATGGAAACCAAATCCACATAAAAAAAAGCGGCTATACCATTTCTATCTTAAAAGATGGGAATGCGCCTTTCCTCTATGCATCCATTATTCCAGACCGCCAGCTCTATGCAGTTCCTGCAAAGCTGCTCTTTATCACAGGAATCCTGGTTGCATTGTCCATCCTAGCATCTCTGGGACTGGCAGCCGCCAACAGCGGAAGCATTTCCCAGAACATCCAAACGATCATGGATATCTTTCATGCCGCCCAAAATGGTGAGCCTCTCCCTGATCTTCCGGTTGCTTCCAACGATGAACAGAGCTATATCATTACAAACCTGATTTCCACCTTTATCAAACAAGAATACTTATCAGTCCAGCTCTCTGAAAAAATTTACCGGGCGAAGACCCTGGAGCTGGTGGCGCTACAGTCGCAGATTAATCCACATTTTCTGTTTAATACATTGGAAACCATCCACTTAAAATCCTTCCAGCTGACAGGCGGACCTAATGATGTTTCTGTGCTGATTGAAAATCTGTCCGACATCATGCACTACACCTTATCTAATCCCAATGAACGGGTTTCCTTGGAAAATGAGATCGCCTATTCCAAGGCTTACCTGTATATCCAGAAATTCCGCTACAAGGATAAATTTCACATCATCTGGGAGTATGACTCGGACATTCTTCCAATCCCTGTCATTAAGTTATTAATGCAGCCTCTCTTGGAAAATGCCATTCATCACGGAATCGCTCCATCTGCGAAAGAATGTCTTCTTAAAATCAAAATCTATCAGAAGGAGAAGTTGATGTACCTTCACATCATCGACACCGGAATCGGTATGACTCCTCAGCAAAAAGAAGAACTTCTCTCCCACGTTCTGGATGATGGCACTCCCTATCAGCACATTGGGCTTTCCAACACCTGGAAGCGCCTTACTTTGGTATACGGAGACAAAGCCTCTATCCGAATCCGCAGCAAATATCAGCATGGAACTGCAATCACGCTGATCCTGCCTGTATTTATCTAGCCCGCACCACTATAAGCAGCGCCCGGAAGAACCAATTGTTACGACTGATTCTTCCGGGCGCTGTTGACATACTTTCTGCCGCCATCTGATAATCGTGGTCTGTTTTCAGTCAGATGCCATTACACCATCAACTGATAATTCACGATCCCCAGCTTTTTCCCAAACTTTTCCCCCACCTCAATCATGGTTCCGCAGTAGGTAAAATCAAACTTTTCATGGAGACGGACGCTGGCCTCATTGCCGGAGGTGATAACAGAAATCACCGTATGGATATCCTCCCGTTCCTTTGCCATCTGAAGGATTGTTTCAATCAAAGCAGATGCCACACCCCGTCCCCGGCAGTCCTCCGCCACATAAACCGACAGCTCTACTGTAGCGGCATACGCCTCCTTCTCCCGGTACGGCGACAGACTGGCATATCCTGCTACTACTCCGTCCAGCTCCGCCACAATTAAAGGATGATTATCTATGTTGTGCGCCAAAAACCACGTCTTCCGTTCCTCCAACGTCTTTGGGTGAATGTCAAAGGTTGCCGTCCCGTGGAGCACCTCATAATTATAAATGTCCAACAATTTCTCCAAATCCCGCTCCTGGGCGGTGCGAATGGTAATCTTCATCTGCGGTATCCTTTCTGTCCTCTAATCTCTTCCTGATCCCTTTGATCCCTTTTGTCTTATATGGGTATATGGCTTTCCTGTCAGCCGACATTTTTGATTGGATATCGCCTGCCTACACCATGGTGTACTCAAAAAGCTCATAATGCAGCCGGCACCCCTCCGTGATCTCCCCAGGCAGCAACGCCCGCGCTACCAGCTTAAGCTCTGGCTCCTCCTGAGTTAAATTTCTAAGGTGAGCGTAATCGCCCTCGATCTGTACCACCTCATAGTCAAACGGTCCCATATTGTTTGCTCCTTTGTTTTCTTATTGTTTTTATGTTTTGTTATGTTTTCACATTTTCTCACATTTTCATATTTTTTAAGGCTACCGATCTCCCCCGATACAGATCGAAATAAAAGAAACCTTCCTGATACCAGCCCGCTTCAGCACTCTGGCACAAGCCTCTATGGTACTTCCGGTGGTATAGATATCATCCACCAGGATCACAGAATCCAGCTTAGGCCAAAACTCCCTTAAGGTTTCTTCCTTCACCGAAAATGCCTGTTCCAGATTCTTAAGCCGCTGCTCCGGCGTCAGCTCCTTCTGGGGCGCCGTCTTTTTGCTGCGCACCAGCACATGGGAGCACACCGGGATTCCGGTCCTTTTCCCGATCCGATTGGCCAGCTCCTCCGCCTGATTGTAGCCCCTGGTCCGCTTTCTGTCCGGATGGACCGGAACCGGGATCAGAGCATCCGCCTGCATCCGGTACATCCTTTTTCCCAGCCGCCTGACCATTTCCTGGCTGTAAAAGTCCAGATATTCCCGCTTATTTTTATATTTGATCTGGGCTATGGAGCGGGCCGACACCTCATTATAATTCAGCAGTGCCGCTCCCCGGTCAAAGGTTCTGCGGCGGCGCATACAGTCCTGACAATACTCTCCGTCCTCAGACAGCAGCTCCTTTCCGCACTTCAGGCAAAGAGAGCCTGACACAAAGCTCAGCTCATTCTTGCAGTCCGGGCAGATCAATTCCCCTCTGGGAACCACAATCTCCCCGCAGACCGGACATCTTCGCGGAAAGAGAAGGCTGACTGCCTGCTCCTTCCAAGCTTCCTGATCGAAATGAATCCTCAAATTCGACTCCCTTCCTATCATGTCAAGCCCGAAATCATTGATTTTACAGGCTTTTCTTTCTCTACATTTCCTGCAGCTCCTCAATCCGCGCTTTCAAACCGGAATACCGCCTCTGCTCCAGGCAGTTATTTACCATTCCCTGGAACGTTTCCGGGATTCCAACCAGACACACACACTGTCTGGCTCTGGTCACGGCAGTATAAATCAGATTTCTGGTCATCAGCATCCTGGGGCCGGTATGGATGGGGATCACCACAGCCGGATACTCACTTCCCTGGGATTTATGGATGGTAATGGCATAGGCCAGCTCCAGCTCCTCCAGCTGCTTAAAGCTGTACTCCACCAGCTTTCTTTCATCAAATTCCACCGTCACCAGTTCCGCGAAATCATTGATCTCCCGGATAATACCGATATCACCGTTAAATACGCCCATCCCCTTGTCCACCGGGATGTCATACCGGTTGCGGATCTCCCACTCGATCTGATAGTTGTTTTTGATCTGCATCACCTTATCCCCCACCCGGTAGATGGTCTGGCCCACGGCCCGTTCCTTTTTATCCGGTGAGGCAGGATTTAAGAAGCTTTGGAGGATCCCGTTCAGCCGGTCCACTCCCAGAGCCCCCTTCCGCATGGGCGTCATGATCTGAATATCATAGGGCTCTGCATGGACATAGTCCGGAAGCTTCTTCTGCACCAGGGTCAGCATGGCGCTGATGATTGCATCCGGGTTCTCCCGCCGGATAAACAGGAAATCCCGGCTCCGCTTCCCCAGATCAATCCGCTCCCCATCGTGGATCCGGTGTGCATTCATAACGATATCGCTCTCCGCTGCCTGGCGGAAGATCTTTGTCAGTCTCACCACCGGAAATGCCCGGCTTGCAATGATATCACGCAGCACATTGCCTGGTCCTACGCTGGGAAGCTGGTTTACATCCCCTACCAAAATCAGCCGGGCTCCCACCGGCACTGCCCGGAGCAGGGAATGGATCAGATGAATATCCACCATGGACATCTCATCAATAATGATCACGTCCCCTTCCAGGGGATTCTCCTCGTTTCGCTCAAAGCGCATGCCTCCTGAGGAGCCTCCCTTCTCGTCCATCATGCCGCCGCTCAGCTCCAGCAAACGATGAATCGTCCTCGCCTCGTAGCCGGTAGCTTCCGTCATCCGCTTCGCCGCTCTTCCGGTAGGTGCTGCCAGCTGAATCGTCAGCCCCTCCCGCTCGAAGAATCGGATAATAGTATTAATGGTGGTGGTCTTTCCGGTACCAGGTCCTCCGGTGATGATTAAAAGTCCGCAGTTGACTGCCTGTCGCACTGCCTCTGCCTGCATCTCATCCAGCTGGATCTCCTCCTCCTGCTGGATCTCCAGAAGCTTTCCGTCAATCTGGGTATCGGAGATCTCGCCCCGGATATTTAAGTCGTGAAGCATCTTTGCCGTGTTTAATTCCAGATAATAGTATTGGGCTGCATAGACTACCCGCCGGATCCGCAGATTCTGCACCACGGTCACAGGACCAGATGCCATCTGATTCATCCGAAGCTGCTGTTCCTCCTCGGCAGTCAGCGGCTCCCACACGCCGGCCTCCTGGGACAAACGCTCCCGGATCTCCTTCACCACGATCCGCTTATCCATCTGCATATCCATCAGATGCTTTTCCATTGCGGAGCTGTCCACCTTTAACAGCTCGGAAGCCTGGGCCAGCAGCTCCTCCTGAGGCAGGTAGGTATGGCCGTTGCCAACCGCCTGGAGCAGTGTGTAGAGAAGCCCGCACTTGATCCTGAAATCGGAATCGGTAAAGATTCCAACTCTCCTGGCGATCTCATCCGCCATCTTAAAACCGACTCCTGGAATATCATCCGCAAGCTGGTAAGGATTTTCCTTCATCACCGAATACAGCCTGGGGCCATACTCCTGGTAAATCTTTACCGCCAGATTCATGGAAATGCCGTACTCCTGGAGAAACATCATGGCCTGACGCATCTCCTTCTTTTCTTCCACCTGCTCTGCAATGGCCATGGCCATCTTTTCGCTAATTCCCTTTACCTCCGACAGCCGCTCCGGCTCCTCCTCCATGATCCGAAAGGTATCCGCCTTAAAATGGCGAACGATCCTAGAGGCTAAAGCAGCCCCGATGCCTTTGATGGCACCGGAGCCTAAATAACGTTCCATGGAAAGAGTATCCTCCGGCGTCTTGATCTCATAGCTTTCCACCTGAAGCTGTTCCCCGTAGACCGGGTGCTCCGTCATGGTGCCGGTGGCTTCCACCATCTCGCCTTCATTGATGTAATGGAAGGTTCCCACCAGTATGGTCTCATCCCCATCTACATTCAGGCTGAGCACGGTATAGCCGTTGTCCTCATTCCGATATTTAATTCGTTCCACAAATCCTGTAACTGTTGCCATATTCGCTCTTAGTTATACTCTTTCCCATCACCGTGGGTAAATTCAATAAATTTACCGGTTCCAATCGCCACAGCCGTCAGCGGATCCTCTGCGATCATGGTGGTGATTCCCGTCTTCTCCTCGATCAGAACATCCAAACCGCTGAGCAGAGAACCGCCTCCGGTGAGCACAATGCCCCGGTCGAAAATATCAGCTGCCAGCTCCGGTGGAGTCCGCTCCAGCACGTTGTGAACTGCGTCCACGATCTGCATAGCTGGCTCCCGCAACGCATCCAGCGTTTCATCCGAGGTCACTACGATCGTCTTTGGAAGTCCGGTCACCAGATTTCGGCCCCGCACCTCCATGGTCAGCACCTCCGGTCTGCGGGATGCCGCACCGATATTGATCTTGATCTCCTCTGCTGTTCTCTCACCGATCAGAAGATTGTGCTTCTTTCTCATATAGCGCACCAGTGCTTCGTCAAAGTCATCGCCGGCTGTCTTGATGGAGGTGCTTACTACGGTACCTCCTAAGGAGATCACCGCAATATCTGCGGTACCGCCTCCAATATCTACAATCATATTGCCGCATGCCTTGGAGATGTCGATACCGGCTCCGATAGCAGCCGCAACCGGCTCTTCAATAATCGTCACCTCTCTGGCTCCTGCCTGATAGGTAGCATCCTCAACTGCCTTCTTCTCCACCTCAGTAGCGCCGCTTGGAATGCAGACACTGATACGCGGCTTTCTCAAGGTCTTCTTGCCCACAGCCTTGTCGATGAAATACTTCATCATCTTCTCCGTCACCGTGTAATCGGAGATCACGCCCTGACGCAGCGGACGCACGGCTACGATATTTCCAGGTGTACGGCCGATCATCAGCCGGGCAGCCTCTCCGATGGCCATGATCTTATTGGTGTCCCGGTCGATGGCAACTACGGACGGCTCCTTTAGCACAACGCCCTTTCCCTTAATATACACTAAGATGCTGGCGGTACCTAAATCGATTCCAATGTCATTCGACATCATTGAAAACATAATCTCTTCTTCCTCCTGTCTGGCTCTCCTTGTCCGCCTCCTTCCCCATCCCGGCAAAATCAGCAGACCACTTTTGGCTTCTATAACAAATCAAATACATGTATTATATCGCTCTTCTATCCTTCGCATGTCAGCAGGGTGCACAACCCCCTACTATATCTATTCTATTATATACGAACTTCCTCAGTTTTCAAATGTTTTTTTACATTTTTATTTTCTTTTTCCTTTTATCTCCAGGCCACTGTGCAATCACAAGAAAGCAGTAAGATTTTCTTTAGAAATTTTATAATTTTTACAGGGTATGTCCATACTTTTGTCACAATTACCTTGTATACTGTAGTCAGTTGCTCGAAAGGGCAACGGGCCTTTGTTTCAAGTACACACTTGAAATCACAAAGCTTTTTCATACTCATACCGGACGGTGTCGAAGCCGTCCGGCCCCCCTTTAACATTTTCTTATTTATACCTACCATTCCTAAAAAAAGAACCGCTGGTGCCAGCCAGCGGTTTCTTTTGTTTTGTTCTCATAAGCTGTGCGGTTCGCGCTTCTCCACCGTTTTCGTCACCATCACATCGCTGCCCAATCCCAGACAATCGTGGATCACGATGTCGCCTTCCATCACCGGCGCAGGCACATGAACCCTGCGGATCTCTGCCATCACATCAAAAATCCTGGCTTTCGGAATGGGTTTCGTCAGACGGACGCTGGCCAGAGGCAGCTCGCCGCCCTCTACCAGAATGGAGGTGGCAATATTCCGCATGGGATTGATGATCTCCTGGGTCACATATTCCTTTCCCTTCGGACACTTATTTCCGGAAATCCGCAGAATTTCCCCATTTTTTCCCTGATCTTCTGCCAGCTCCACCCTGATCTCACACCCCTGCGGGCACATAATGCAGGTAAATTCTCTTACCATACTACTTTCACCTCCAGATCTCCTTCCTGTTTTAAATCCTCTGCCCGAAGCGGGATCTGAATCATCTCAGCTGGAAGCGCCTTTGCCTTCTTCACCTGCTTCACCGTTTTCTCTCCCTGGCAGATCATAATGGTACAGTTTTTCACCGGCCTTCTGACACGGAAGGATATGGTCACATCCTCCTGACCGCTGAATCTGGCCGGAACCAGCTGCCCTACCATTCCATCGCCCTGCACCTTCCGTGCACTGCTGGGAAGGGCCCCCTCCTGTACAAATCGGGCTGCTCCGTCCGCCAATCGTTCTGCCTCAAGCGAAACGAAATCAACCAGGTCATGGACATGGAGCACATTTCCGGCAGCAAAGATACCAGGAACTGTAGTCTGATAAAATTCATCCACAGCTGCGCCCTTGGTTCCCTGGTCCTCCCTGGCTCCTGCCATCCAGGTCAGCTCATTCTCCGGGATCAGGCCTACAGAAAGGATCAGGGTATCACACGGATACTCCTTCTCTGTCCCCGGGATAGGATTTAAATGCTCATCGACCTGGGAGATAACTACGCTTTCCAGCCGGTCTGTTCCCTTGATATCCGTTACGGAATGGCTTAAGTACAGGGGAATCTGATAATCATGGAGGCACTGCTCAATATTTCTGGGAAGGCCGCTTGGATAAGGCTGGATCTCAAATACACCCTGAACGTGGGCTCCCTCCAGGGTCATCCTTCTGGCCATGATCATGCCGATATCACCAGAGCCCAGGATAATAACCTCTTTGCCCACCATCTTATTCTTTAAATTGATATAGGCCTGCGCCACGCCAGCCGTATAGACGCCGGACGGACGGGTTCCCGGAATGCTGATGGCTCCTCTGGTCCGCTCCCGGCAGCCCATAGCCAGGATCACTGCCTTCGCCTGGATCTTAAGAAACCCGTGAACTGCTGAGGAGGCGTACACTATCCGCTCCCTGGTCAGCTCCAGAACGGTGGTATCCGTCAGATATGGGATTTTCAGTTCCTCCACCTGGCGGACGAACCGGGAAGCATACTCCGGCCCGCTTAAGGTCTCCCCGAACCGGGTCAGCCCAAAGCCATCATGGATACACTGCCTTAAAATACCTCCCAGCTTTTTCTCCCGCTCCAGGATCAAGATATTGGTTACGCCTTTCTGATAAAGCTGGATCGCGGCTGCCAGTCCGGCAGGACCGCCTCCGATGATCACTACATCTACCTGCTTCATATTTCCATTCCTTTCCTGCTTACTATGAAAGTCTCGCCGCCGAATAGGCGGCATAAATTCAGGGATGCCAAATGCGCCCGCCAAAGCTTTCATTTGCGGTGGTACGCCTGCCTGCCGGCGCATGAAGGCTTAGTTTCCTTTCGTTTCTTCCTGCACTTCCCGTACCCGGCCGGTAAACAGATAGGAATCCTTCCTGCCAAACCGTACCTGCTCCGGCTTCAGTCCCAGTTCCTCCTCGATCATCTCCGTAATCCTGGTTTCGCAGTAGCCGCCCTGGCACCGCCCCATGGTAGCTCTGGTCCGGTTTTTAATACCGGTCACCGTATGGACCCCTAATGGATTGTGAATCGCTTCCAGAATCTCTGCCCGGGTCACCGTCTCGCACCGGCAGACAATCTCGCCGTACAGCGGATCCCTGGCAACCGCCTGTGCCTGCTCCTCATGGCTCATCTCATGAAACCGCTTTTTCACCGGCCTTACCGGGTCGAAGGATGGATTTTCCTCGGGCTGCTCCTTCTCCACCAGCCTTGCCACCGCACGGCGTGCCAGCGGAAGGGCGCAGGTCACACCGGGGGATTCGATCCCCACCAGATTGACCGTATTAGGATGAGCGTCATCGGATTCCAGTTTGAAATCCAGGATGCTGCCTGTCTCCGGGTCATACCGTTTCCACCGGATCCCGGCAAAGTTGCGGATAAAATATTCCCGCTGCATCTGCTTAAACATCTTCTGCCCATCCGCAAACAGGCCATCCATATGCTCCTTGGTTACCACATAATCCTCTCTGCCCTCTGTCAGGTAAGAGTCCGGTCCCACCAGTACATTTCCGTCTATGGTTGGTGTGGCGTGAGTGGAAAAGCCTCCCTTGTCATTGGGCGCCGGATAGACCGGAATGGAAAGGAATGCCCCTGCCTTTTTGTCCAGCACGTAATATTCGCCCTTGAAGCCTTTCGTTGGATAATTGGGATATCCCAGCATTTCCGAGATCTCCGAAGCGTACATGCCGGCGCAGTTGATCACCCATTTTGTCTCAAAGGTATCGGTTTCCGTTTCCACCAGATAGCGTACCTGACCAGCCTGATCAGCCCGGCTGATGTTCACTACTCTTTGGCCAAACTGGAATTCCACTCCGTTCTGACAGGCATTTTCCGCCAGAGCAATGGTGTACTGCATGGGATCCAGAATGCCGGAGGAGGGCACGAACATGGCAAACTCGCCTCCTGCATTGGGATCGATCCGGCTGATCTCCTCCTTGTCGATCATCCGCATTCCCTTCACGCCGTTCTTCTCCCCAATGGCCTTATATTTCAGGATATTCTCCCGGTCATGGTCGGTAAAGCCCACCACCAGTTTTCCAGTCCGCTTAAAGGGCACTCCCAGCTCACGGGCCACCTGGTCAAATTCCTGGTTTCCCTCCACAGCGCACTCCGCCTTCAGGGAACCTGGCTTATAAGTAAAGCCGGCATGAAGCATGCCGGTATTCCGGCTGCTGTTTCCACATGCCACATCCAGCTCCTTTTCCAGGACACAGGTTCTTAACTGATACCGCGACAGCTCCCTGGCCACCGCTGAGCCAACCACACCTGCTCCGATCACGATCACCTCATACGATTTCATAGTTCTATCCCTTCCTCACTTGGCTGCAGCCGTCCCTTCTTTCGTTTTTGCTCTCATAAAGATACGCAAAACCAATTTGAAACCTCTGCTTGTTTTTTTCCTGTTTTTATTGTATAAAGGAATCAAACATTAGTCAAATTTATTCATTTAACTTATCTGTTAGTTTTTCTAACATATTACTGTTCACATACGTTCACAGCAACCGGCAAAAATCCATGAAAATGCCTTCTGCCGCGCAGCTGCAGAAAACGATGAGAAAGGAATTGGAAGCTTCTTATGGACCTGCGTCAAATGGAAAATATCATTATGATTGAAGAAGAAAAGAGCATTACTAAGGCTGCTGAAAAGCTTTTCATCACCCAGTCTGCCTTAAACCAGCAGCTTCAGAAGCTGGAACAGGAGCTGGGAACACCCCTTTTTATCCGAAACCGTTCCAACTGGCAGCCTACACCAGCCGGGGAGGTTTATCTACAGGCAGCAAAGAATATCTTAAATATCAAAAAGGACGCTTACAGCAAAATTCACGACATGGCAGACCAGGTCCGCCGCCAGATCACCATCGGCCTGATCCCGGAGCGAGGGGTCAACATGTTCACTGCCATTTACCCCCAGTTTCATCAGACTTTTCCTGATGTGATCCTGGAACCGGTGGAATGCAATGTGCGAACCATGCAGAAGCTGATCACAAAGGGACAGATCGATCTGGGACTGATCACTCTGACTGAATCGCAGAAGGATGACAATACCTACTATCACATGATGGAGGAAGAAATTCTTCTGGCTGTACCGGCATCCCATCCTCTGGCAGGACAAGGCGCCCAAAAGCCGGAGGAGGCCCCCGATATTTCCCTGGAATCCTTTTCTCAGGATCCTTTTATCCTGATCTCCCAGACCTCCACCATGTATCAGCTGGTAAAGGAGCTGTTTGAGGATGCCGGCTTCCAGCCAAACGTCCTGTTCTCCACCAAAAGCAATGTAAGCAAATACCGGATGGTGTGCGCTGGAGTCGGCTGCGCTCTTCTTCCCGCCATTTTCGCTGTTCCCAATGAGCAGGCTGTCTTTTTCCGGCTGAAACAGCACCCCCACTGGGAGGTGACCATGTGCTGCCGAAAGCATGCGTATCTGAGCACCGCTGAAAAAACCTTTCTGGAGCTGTGCCGGGAATACTGGAAACGGCGATAATTCATCCTTTCGTAAGATTTCTTATTAATTTAGGTCTTTTCCTACTAATTTGATAATAATTTCTTTAGATATTTTATAAAATTTAAATTGTGCCGACATACTTCGGACATATTTATCGATTATACTATGTACAGTTACTCGAAAGGGTAACTGCTTAGTAAAGCTTTTTCATACTCATACCGGACGGGTCAAACCGTCCGGTCCCCCCTAAACATTTTCTTATTTATACCTACCATTCCCAAAAATGCACCGGTCGCCAGCCGGTGCATTTTTATATTCTATTTTGTCAAAATCGCATTGGGATAGATCCGTGCCATCCGTTCATCATCAAACCGCTCATCAATCCCTTTTTCCCAGCTGCTGACTGCCTCTTTTCCCTGGCTCCGCTCTGTGTAGCGCATTAATGCCACGGCGGATACTGCTATATCCAGACACATAAAAACGATCAGGCACCAGGTCAGGAGGATCCCCTTCCCTTTGGGGATTCTTTCGATCCAGCGGGATAAGGGTGGATACAGAAGCTTCAGCCATACCACTGCTGCAATCCCCCAGAAAAAGCAGTACAGCAGATTGATCCGGCCTCCCAGGTTAAAAGGAATCTCACTGTAATCCCAAAACACGGTCCCAAACACAAGCTCAGTAAACACACTGCAGATGTACTCATAGGCGCCGCCCAGAACCGTTCCAAAAAGAAAGATAAAGCTGTCAGAACGGTTCCGGTAATTGTAGAGCACCAGGGTTGCCAGCATGATCGCCAGTCCCCAGACAATGCTGAATGGCCCCCAGACCACGCTGCTCCGGCTCATCCAGATCCCGGCCCGTACCCGGCAGAAGATGGTCTCCGTCACATCTCCAAGAAATGATCCGATAAAAAACAGCATTGCCAATTTATAAAAGCTGCAGCCTGGTGCAAAGACGCCCTGCTGCTGTTCCTTGGTCCGTATCCGCTGAATGCCAGGATAAGCCTTCTCCATACGTCGTTGTGTCTGCTCGGCAACCCACCGCCCCAGCCGAACTGTCTGAACTGCAATCCGGTTATGTACCGATTCCATCTGGGGAAAATATTTGGAAATCCGCATCACCACCAGATACGAGCTGACTGCATCCAGAATCAGCACAGCCAGCGCCAGCAGAAGAAGAAGTCTCATGATCGGTTCCGGCAGAAGGTGATACAGCCGAAGCAGCATGGGATTTCCATACCGCAGGCAGATCACGCCCAGCACGCCCCAGAGAACGGCGTATTCCAGGCAGATATAGCCGTCAAGATTCCATTTCTTTTCTGAGTAGTCCCACCATCTGCTGTGATGGAGCTTTTCCAGGCTTCGGCCTGCCAGCCATTCCACAGCAGTAGACCAAATCATACTTCCAAGAAACAGGAATCCCCATTGTTCCTCCTGCACCAGCTCCCACAAAAACACAGTCAGCACCACTGCCCCGATTCCATAGACCGTACAGACCGGCCCGGTCAGCACACCGCGGTTGAGAAACCGTTTCTGCTTCACCGCAGCGGCGATGGTTTCCAGTACCCAGCCTAAAAATGAATATGATAAAAATATCCAGAGCAATTCATAGCCTGTATGATTCATTTATCTGTATCAATCCTCTCTTCTGTGCTTCTTCTTTTCCTCCTGATGCTTCCATCTGGTCAGTCTGGCAAGGCAATAAACGCAGACTCCGATCAGGATAAGAATTCCTATGTTTACTGCTGTGATAATCGTATCACAAATAAGCTGTATATCCATATGCTTCTCCTTTCTGTCAACTCATGCCATTTCTTATTTCATTATATGCTTTTTCCTAACTACTTCCCCAATACCCTGCACAGCTTTTTATAAAATGCAAATCCATATTTGTGGAACGTGTGATATCCTTCCAGCTTAAGTTCTGCATCGTACTGCCGGCTTTCGATCTGCATCAGCGCTTCTTTTGCTGCCGCCTCAAGCCCTGCATAGGTATCTGATACTTTCACCTCAATGATGATCGCAATTCCCTCATAAGCAGGTGACAGCACTTGGATATCACTCCTTCCAAGGCCGCTTTCTCGATTGGATTTGACCAGGTAACCATCCATGAATTTCAACAGCCCTGCTGTATACCCATGGTAATAGTCCTCTTTATAATCATAGAAGCTGACAGTCTCCATCAGATTCACGGACAATTCCTTTTCGATCACAGCTGTGTCCTGCTTAAGCAGCGCCTGATAAAATCCTGAGAAGTTCTTCTGACAGATACGGCTGTTAAACCAGTCCATAACCGTATTTTTGTAAATATACCGCACCTCTGCATTTGGTATTGCCATTGTAAGATAAGTAGTATCTACATCAAATCTTACTTTTACTTTTTTCAGATAGCCTGTAAAAAACAGAAAATTCCAAAGATTGTCCTGTGACTTATAGATTTCCCCATATGTGACATCTTCATGGACCGGCTTTTCAATCGTACCTCCAGCAATCAGTGTCTCAAGCTCCTGCCTGACCATGCCGTCCGCACGTTCCACCAGAGTTTTCACGATATCATTGGATGAGGTATTCGCCCAGTATGCCTTCGGCCAGATATACGCGCTGCTGGCCACCGCTTTCACATAATTGATCACACTCCATGGATTATAAACCTCTGTATTCCCGAACAGATATCCGTTATACCACTCCTGTACTTCCTGTTTTCTTTCCGGAATTCCAAAATCCTCCAGCATCCGATCTGTTTCCGGCACCGTAAATCCAAAGTATTCCGCATAATTCCCGTTTAGGATGGAAATCATATCAAGGTTATTGAGTCCCGTAAAAATGCTCTCTTTTGAAATCCTCAGACACCCCGTAATAACGGCAAACTCCAGGTTTTCATTGGTTTTTAAGGCGGATTCAAACAGAGAACGGATAAAATCCGCCATCGGCTCATAAAATCCTCTGAACCACGCATTTTCCAGCGGCACGTCATATTCATCCAGCAGGATGATAACCTTTTTCCCATAAGCCCGCCGCATACAGCCACACAAAAAATCAAGGGCCTTAGCATACTCTAAAGCAGAGCCTTTCCGGCTTCTCAGCCGGATGTACTGCTCTTTTTCTTCTTCCAAAAGCATATCGCTTTCCAGTATTTTATTATGCCGCCGAAACTCTTTGGCGATTTCATCCACGATACTGCCATAAGCCCTGTCATAATCCGGCTGCTTTGCAGACTTTAACGTTAAAAAAATGACAGGATACTGTCCCTGATGCCTTACATATTTTTCACCGGCATTCATGATCTTCAAACCTTCAAACAGCCCGCTGTTATCCAGCCTTTTCCCGTCAAGATCTGTCCCATCCTCAAAATAGTATCTCAGCATGCTCATGGCCAGCGTTTTTCCAAAGCGCCGGGGTCTTGTAAATACGCTGACTTCACCACGACTGTCCAGCAGTTCCTTGATCAGCAATGATTTATCCACATAATAAAAACCGTTTTCCCTGAGTTTTTTGAAATCATCCACCCCAACCGGTAATTGCTTCACGCCCATCCCTCTCTCTCATGCCCTGTCACATCTTTTATTAAGATTATACCGAAATTAATACCAAAAGTATACCTATAAATTTCAGTATACCCATGCCGCATTTTACGAAAGACGGGCGCTGCTGTGAGCCGCGCCCGTCCTTCGTTTTATCCTGACACATCCAGCAGTGTCCGGCATTTTTTAAATTTTTTCTTATATATTTATCTTACTTTTCAACATGTTTCTCATCGATCCTCTTCTGCAATTCCTCCTGCAGCTCCTTCAAGGCCTCCCGGTATTGATGAGAAACAGCTCCGGGATTTCCACGCAGCAGACTCTTTAAATAAAATTTCCGGAAACCAGACCGGGCAGCCCTCCGTTCTCTGCTGCGCTTCTGAAGCTGTTCCAGCTTTTCTGTCAATGCTGCAGCCCGCTCAAATAATTCCCGTGCCCGCTGGCCTTCCATTCTTTCCGATGCACTATCCTTAATCCGCTCCAGATGACCGGCCGCACTGTCCTTCACATTTTCCAAACGCTCTGCCGTGCTGTCCTTCATCTCATCCAGCCGCGTCCGCAGCTCAGCCTTAAGTTCCGAAGCAAGGGCTGTGGTGGCCTCTGCCATCCGCAAAGCCCCGGTGCTCTTGATGCCGCTCATTCTG
Source organism: Lachnospiraceae bacterium (assembly GCA_030524635.1). Classification (GTDB taxonomy): domain Bacteria; phylum Bacillota; class Clostridia; order Lachnospirales; family Lachnospiraceae; genus Caccovicinus. The sequence goes on along the minus strand of JAUNGG010000001.1, from coordinate 118,990 downwards.
GAAGCAGCCTCTGCCCGAATCTCGGCAATGCGCAGTGCTGTTTCCTCCTGGGCCATCGCCACTCTCTGTTCGGTCTGCTCCCGCAGTTCGCTCTTTAACAGCGCAAGCTGTACCTGCATCTCCTCCAGTTCTGCCTTCATTCTGGTCATAGCCTCCAGAGCACGTCCCAGATCCAGGGCTGCTCTGGTAGATTCCACCGTATCCGCCGCAAATGCTGTGCCGATGGTTGCCACCAGCATCAGATCCAGGGTGGTATCCATTCCCAGTACCATGTGCTCAATAGGCCTGTGAATCACCTCTGTAAGAAAGATGGTGAGAAATCCCCATGCAATGGAGGAGCTGAGGCAGATATAGCCCTTCACATTGAATCTCTGATTGCTGTAATCCCAGTACCGCATCTTAAACAGCTTTTCCATTCCCCAGCCGGTCACATATTCCAAAGCAGTTGCTGCAACTACCCCGGAAAAATAAACAAGAACCAGGTTATCCTTTACGGGAAGGGAAACAAACAGCATCATCACCGCCCCGGTGCCGTAAAGGGGCAGCATAGGCAGCCGCAGAAATCCCCGGTTTACAAACCGGCGGCTTTTCAGCGACACATAGGTTGATTCAAAAATCCAGCCAAAAAAGCAATAACAGAAGAAAAACAAGATCCACTGATACCACTCATATTCGTACATATTGCTTCATCCTTTTCTTCGTCTTTTATTGTATCTCGGCCCCTTTTTCACTCATTCGCCTTTGCAGATCAGGTATCCCTGCTGCCATGATTACGTTTCGAATTATTCCCCCAGCTTATGGATAAACACACCGCTGCGAAGCTTCGGCTCAAACCAGGTGGACTTCGGCGGCATTAAAAGCCCTGCATCAGCCACATCCAAAAGCTCCTGAATGGAGGTGGGATACATGGAAAATGCCACGGTCATATCCTCTGCCACTCTCCGCTCCAGTTCCTTTAAGCCTCGGATCCCGCCGATAAAATCGATCCGCTTATCGGTTCTCGGATCCCCGATTCCTAAAACAGGTCCCAACAGCGCATCCTGAAGCACGGATACATCCAGCCCCTTTACCGGGTCATCGCTTACGATCTCCGGCTTCGCTTCCAGGCAATACCACTTATCTCCCAGATACATGCCAAAGGTTCCCTTCCGGTCCGGACTGAAAGGATTCATTCCTTTTTCTGTTACAATAAATTCTTCTCCGATCCGGCTTAAGAATTCCTCCTCAGATAATCCATTCAGATCCTTTACCACCCGGTTATAAGGCATGATCATCAGCTGCTCGTCCGGGAATAGTACAGACAGGAAGTAGTTAAACTGCTCCGCTCCCGTGTATTCCGGATTCTCCTGACGGCGCTTTAAGCCTACCTTTACGGCGGAAGCCGCCCGGTGATGGCCGTCAGCAATATAGGTAGCCGGCACCCTGGCAAATGCTTCCTCGATCCGCTTTACCAGTCCAGGCGCAGCGATCTTCCACACCTTATGCTCGATTCCGTCATCTGACACAAAATCATAGATCGGCGTTCCGGTGCAAATCTGATGTACCATCCGGTCGATCTCCTCCACTGCGCGGTACGCCAGGAAAATAGGGCCGGTGTGGGCATCGGTGGTATCCACATGGCGGATCCGGTCGATCTCCTTTTCCTCTCTGGTATTCTCATGCTTCTTTACGATCTGGTTCACATAATCATCCACGGAGCTGCACGCCACGATTCCCGTCTGGCTGCGTCCGTTCATGGTAAGCTGGTAAATATAATAGCAGGGCGTTTCGTCCTGGATAAAGGTTCCGTCTGCGATCCTGGCATCCAGAAGCTCCTTCGCCTTCTTATATACACAATCTGCATAGGTATCCACATCATCCGGAAACTGGGTTTCCGCCCGGTCAATATTTAAGAACGACAGGGGATTTCCTTTTACTGCCTCGCATGCTTCCTTCCGGTTATACACATCATAGGGAAGGGCTGCCACCTGAGATACACTCTCCTCATTGGGCCTTACTGCCTGAAACGGTTTTACAACTGCCATTTTTTCATCCTCCTTTTTCCTCCGCTGACATTTGGTCAACTACCATTCTACCACATTTATGCGCTCTTGTTTATCCATTTTTTTGATTATCATTGACGCCGTTCACAGTAAACGAAAGGGATGTTGACAAACCGCTTTTCAACATCCCTCTGTCATTTTATTTATTCATTACTTTACCACACGCACCCGGAGCACGCCTTCGATGGCATTCAGCTTCTGAACTGTCATGGCCTCCGGAGCGCTCTCCAGATCCAGCAGGGTGTATGCATACTTGTCACGGCTCTTATTGGTCATGTCGGAAATGTTCACATTTTGCTCAGCCAGGATACCGGTGATCTGACCGATCATATTCGGAATGTTCCGATGCATAACGGCTACACGGCTGGCTGTGCGGCAGACGCCCATATCACAAGCCGGATAATTCACGGAATTTTTGATATTGCCGTTCTCCAGATAATCCATAAGCTCCTTCACTGCCATCACTGCACAGTTATCCTCAGACTCCTCTGTAGAAGCGCCAAGGTGAGGGATCGCAATGGTATTCTTCATATTGGCTGACTTTGGATTCGGGAAATCGGTTACGTAGCGCTTTACCTTTCCTGCCTCCAGTGCTTCTGCCATAGCATCGTCATCCACCAGCAGGTCTCTTGCAAAGTTCAGCACAACCACTCCATCCTTCATGGCTGCAATGGTGTCCTTATTGATCATCTTCTTGGTGGAATCCATCAGCGGCACATGGACGGTGATGTAATCGCACTCCTGGTAAATCGTGTCTACGGATGTGATATGCTTAACATCTCTGGAAAGCATCCAAGCTGCATGAACGGAGATAAACGGATCGTAGCCATACACTTCCATGCCTAATGCTGCGGCAGCGTTGGCAACCTCTGCGCCGATGGCCCCCAGGCCGATCACACCCAGCTTCTTGCCCTTGATCTCGCATCCGGCAAATGCCTTCTTGCTCTTCTCAACTGCCTTTGCAATATTGGCATCCTCATGGTTTGCCTCACACCACTTGATACCGCCTACAATATCTCTGGAAGCCAGCAACAGTCCTGCGATCACCAGCTCCTTTACACCGTTGGCATTAGCGCCCGGTGTATTAAATACTACCACGCCAGCCTCTGCGCAGGCATCCAGCGGAATATTGTTAACACCGGCACCGGCTCTGGCTACCGCCAGAAGCTTTTCCGGAAGCTCCATCTCATGCATGGAAGCACTGCGGACCAGAATGCCCTCTGCTTCCTTTCCATTATCTGTCATTTCATACTGCTCAGTAAGCAGCGCGGTTCCATATTTGGAAATCGGATTTAAGCAATGTAATTTCATAATATTGTTCCCCCTGACTCTATCCTCTTTCAGCATTCCATCCTTTATTTGGTATGCTTCTCCTCAAAGTCCTTCATAAAGGCCACCAGCTTCTCAACGCCTTCGATTGGCATTGCATTGTAGATGCTGGCTCTCATGCCGCCTACGGTGCGGTGTCCCTTTAAGTTCTCAAAACCGGCTGCCTTTGCCTCTTTTACGAATAAGGCATCCAACTCCTCATCTCCGGTTACAAATGGGACATTCATCAGAGAACGGTCCTTCTTCTCTACGGTTCCCTTAAACAGCTTGCTGGAATCTAAGAAATCGTACAGGATCTTCGCCTTTTTCTCATTGTACTCCTTCATAGCCTCCAGGCCGCCTCTTGCCTTCAGCCATTTGAATACCTTGCCGCAGATATAGATGCCGTAGCATGGAGGAGTATTGTACAGGGAGCCTGCATCCGCATGGGTCTTGTAGCGGAGCATGGTTGGGGTTCCTGGAAGTACATCTTCTGTAATTAAGTCCTCACGGATGATCACGATCACCACACCTGCCGGTCCCACATTCTTCTGAACGCCGCCGTAAATCACGCCGTACTTGGTCACATCGATAGGCTCCGATAAGAAACAGGAGGAAACATCGGCAACTAATGTCTTGCCCTTGGTATTGGGCAGCTCATGGTAAACGGTTCCGTAGATGGTGTTGTTCTGACAGATGTATACATAGTCTGCATCCTCGTCAATAGGAAGATCGGAACAATCCGGTATGTAGCTGAAGGTCTTGTCAGCGCTGGATGCAATGGCATTTGCCTTTCCGTAAAGCTTTGCCTCCTGCCATGCCTTCTTGGCCCACTGACCGGTGATGATATAGTCACCTACTTTATTCTTGAACAGATTCATAGGAATCATGGCGAACTGCTGGGATGCGCCGCCCTGCAGGAAGAGCACCTTGTAATTGTCCGGAATGTTCATCAAATCCCGTAAGTCCTTCTCTGCCTCATCAATGATCGTCTGGTAAGCCTTAGATCGGTGACTCATCTCCATCACTGACATTCCGGTACCCTGGTAATCCAGCATCTCAGATGCTGCCTCCTTTAATACCTCCTCCGGCAGAACGGCCGGACCTGCTGAGAAATTGTACACTCTGCTCATGTTGCTCCCTCCTTGAATTTCAAAACGTTTTTATAAATGTATTTCAGTCTTTGTAAAATAGCACTGCAAATTGCCTGATACCGTGCATTCCCAAAGGGTATAGGCTTTATTTTATTAACTTGTTAACACTTTGTCAAGTTAAATTTGTAAACTACTATTAATCATATTAATGAACTGTTAATGAACTATTACTAAAACAATCACCGCTTTTTACTTGATCTTCAGATCGGTATCATCAAATGCATCCTCAATGGGCGCACCTGCAGGCACCATTGGGAATACCTTGTCATCACAGTTGATCTGGCATTCGATCACACACGGGATATTTAACTCCATAGCCTCCTTAAGCACCGGCATAAACTCTTCCTTCTTGGTTACCCGGTAGGCCTTGGCACCCATAGCCTCGGAAAGCTTTACGAAATCAACAGCATCATTTAACACGGTCTGAGAATAACGCTTGCCGTAGAACAGAGTCTGCCACTGACGCACCATGCCTAAAACGTGGTTATTGATCACCACCTGGATGATAGGGATATTGTACCGGGCAGCCGTCGCGATCTCATTCATATTCATACGGAAGCAGCCGTCGCCAGCCACATTGATGACTACCTTATCCTTACAGCCCATCTTGGCGCCGATGGCAGCACCCAGACCGTAGCCCATGGTTCCCAAGCCACCGGAGGTCAGAAGGGTTCTGGGGTTCTTGTAATTATAGTACTGGGCAGCCCACATCTGATGCTGGCCTACCTCCGTTACGATGATGGCGTCGCCCTTGGTTGCCTCATAGATCTGCTCGATCACATACGGACCAGTCAGCACGCTCTTATCATAGCGCAGCGGATACATATCCTTCATGCGTTCGATATGGGCTACCCACTCGTCATGACGGATCGGATCCAGACGGGCATTCAGCTTCCGCAGGATCACCTTTACATCGCCCACCACGTAGGCATCTACCTTGATATTCTTATTGATCTCTGCAGGATCCACATCAAACTGCAGGATCTTGGCATTTCTTGCAAACTTGGAAGCGTTGCCCGTTACACGGTCGCTGAAGCGGGCGCCTACTACGATCAGCAGATCGCATTCCGTGATGCCGAAATTGGAGGTCTTCGTTCCGTGCATACCCACCATGCCGGTGTAAAGCTCGTCAGAGCCGTCAAATGCGCCCTTGCCCATTAAACTGTCTGCAACAGGAGCCTGGATCTTCTTTGCGAAGGCCCGGAGCTCATCGGCTGCATTGGCGATCACAGCGCCGCCGCCTACGAAGATAAATGGCTTTCTGGCTCTGTGGATCATATCCACCGCCGTATCCATCGCCTCATCTGTGATCTTATCCGTCAGGCGCTCGATGGCTGCCGGAGCCTCATATTCATACTCATACTCTGCCGCTGTCACATCCTTGGTGATATCCACCAGCACCGGGCCGGGACGGCCTGTCTGGGCAATGGCAAATGCACGGCGGATCACCTTCGCCAGCTTGGAAACATCCTTTACGATAAAGTTGTACTTGGTGATCGGCATGGTAACACCAGTGATATCGATCTCCTGGAAGCTGTCCTTACCAAGGAGGCTGGTGCCTACGTTGCAGGTGATGGCAACCACAGGGACAGAATCCATATATGCAGTTGCAATACCGGTTACCAGATTGGTAGCTCCAGGACCGGAGGTGGCCAGGCAGACGCCTACCTTTCCGGTGGCTCTGGCATAGCCGTCCGCTGCATGGGAGGCTCCCTGCTCATGTGAGGTCAGAATGTGGGTAATTTCATCCTGATGTTTATATAAAGCATCATAAATGTTTAAGATGGAGCCGCCCGGATAGCCGAATACCGTATCAACTCCCTGCTCCTTCAAACATTCGATTACAATTTCTGCTCCTGTTAACTTACTCATAAACTAACGACACTCCTTCTAACAAAATACAGTAAACAAATACTTTCAAGTCAATTCTCAGCTCTGCAGACACTTTACCTTGCCGGAACCTGAAGAACCGCTCCCTTATCCGCAGAGGTTACTAAAGAAGCATATCTGGCCAGATATCCTGTGGTCACCTTCGGCTCCCTGGGCTGCCATTTTGCCTTTCTGGCTGCCAACTCCTCATCGGAAACCTTTAATTCCAGCTTATGATGATCGATATCGATAGAAATGATATCTCCTTCCTCTACAAACGCGATGGGGCCGCCTACTGCCGCCTCCGGTGAGCAATGTCCGATGGAAGCACCTCTGGAAGCACCGGAGAACCGTCCGTCTGTGATCAGAGCTACGCTGGAGCCCAGTCCCATGCCTGCAATGGCAGAAGTAGGATTCAGCATCTCTCTCATGCCTGGGCCGCCTTTGGGTCCTTCATAGCGGATCACAACCACATCTCCAGCTACGATCTTGCCGCCCTTGATGGCTGCAATGGCATCCTCCTCGCAGTCAAATACTCTTGCCGGGCCTTCATGCTTTAACATCTCAGCTACAACTGCAGAGCGCTTTACTACTGCACTGTCAGGAGCCAGGTTGCCTCTTAAAATGGCGATGCCGCCGGTCTGGCTGTACGGATTTTCTACCGGACGGATCACCTCCGGATTCTTGTTCACTGCATCTGCAATGTTCTCTCCTACGGTCTTTCCGGTTACGGTGATGCAGTCTAAGTTTAACAGACCCTTCTTGCTGATCTCCTTCATAACCGCGTAGATGCCGCCTGCCTCATTTAAATCCTCCATGTAGGTAGGGCCGGCCGGTGCCAGATGGCACAGGTTCGGGGTCTTAGCACTGATTTCATTGGCAATATCCAGGTTTAAGTCCACGCCTGCCTCATGTGCAATAGCCGGCAGATGGAGCATGCTGTTGGTGGAGCAGCCCAGCGCCATATCCATAGTCAGTGCATTGCGGAAGGCCGCCTCGGTCATAATATCTCTCGGGCGGATATTTCTGCGGTACATCTCCATAACTGCCATGCCGGCGTGCTTTGCCAGCTTGATTCTCTCGGAGTATACTGCCGGGATGGTACCGTTTCCGCGAAGTCCCATTCCCAGAACTTCGGTCAAGCAGTTCATACTGTTGGCAGTGTACATACCGGAGCAGGAACCGCAGGTAGGACAAGCATGATCTTCAAAATCCTTTACATCCTCCTCGGTCATGGTTCCGGCTGCGTAGGAGCCAACTGCCTCAAACATGCTGGATAAGCTGGTCTTCTTTCCCTTTACATGGCCGGCTAACATAGGGCCGCCGCTGACAAACACCGTAGGAATATTCACTCTTGCCGCTGCCATCAGAAGGCCGGGCACGTTCTTGTCACAGTTTGGAACCATTACCAGCGCATCAAACTGATGAGCCAGAGCCATACACTCGGTAGAATCCGCAATCAGATCTCTGGTTACCAGAGAATACTTCATACCGATATGTCCCATTGCAATGCCGTCGCAGACTGCAATCGCCGGGAATACCACCGGAGTGCCTCCTGCCATGGCCACTCCAAGCTTTACTGCTTCTACGATCTTATCCAGGTTCATATGGCCCGGCACGATCTCATTGTAGGAGCTTACGATGCCTACCATAGGCTTTTTCATTTCTTCTTCTGTCATGCCTAATGCGTTAAATAAAGAACGATGGGGCGCCTGCTGCATACCGCATCTTACATTATCACTTTTCATGATGATTTCCTCCGTTTAACATGATCTCAATCGATTTGATCTTAATTTATTTTGTAATTCTCTCTGCTATTAAATCTCCCATTCTGGAGCAGCCAACCTTCTCACAGCCCTCGCTGTAAATATCTCCTGTACGGTATCCTTCCGTCAGCACCTGCTGTACTGCTGCCTCGATGGCATTCGCCTCAGCATCAAGATCGAAGGAGTAGCGAAGCATCATAGCTGCTGACAGGATGGTTGCAATCGGGTTTGCAATATCCTTTCCGGCAATATCCGGTGCAGAGCCATGGCTTGGCTCGTATAAGCCGAACTTGCTCTCGTTCATGCTGGCGGATGACAGCATTCCGATGGAGCCGGTGATCATGCTGGCTTCGTCAGATAAAATGTCGCCGAACATATTCTCGGTCAAAATCACATCAAACTGTCCCGGATTCATTACCAGCTGCATCGCACAGTTGTCAACCAGCATGTGGGTCAGAGTGACCTCCGGATAATCCTTTGCCACCTCTTCCACCACCTTTCTCCAAAGGCGGGAGGAATCCAGAACGTTCGCCTTATCTACACTGATCACGCTTTTTCTTCTCTTCATGGCAATATCAAATGCCTTCACCGCGATCCGGCGGATCTCATTTTCATTGTATGTAAGGGTGTCCACTGCCGTCATCACACCGTCCACCTCTTCCGTATGACGCTCTCCGAAATACAGGCCGCCGGTCAGCTCACGCATGATCACCATGTCAAAACCGTCGCCAATGATCTCCTTCTTTAACGGGCACGCCTCTGCCAGCTCCTTGTACAGGTAAGCAGGACGAATATTAGCAAACAGATTCAGGCCCTTGCGGATCGCCAGAAGTCCGGCCTCCGGCCGAAGGTTGGGAGCTACGTCATACCAGCGGGAATTTCCCACATTGCCGCCTACCGCACCTAACAGAACGGAATCACTCTTTCTTGCCGTTTCCAGTGTTTCCTCCGTCAGCGGCACACCGTATGCATCGATGGAGCAGCCGCCCATCAGCACCTCTGTATACTGGAAATGATGTCCGAATACCACTCCGACTTTATCCATTACCTTGCATGCTTCTCTTACGATCTCCGGTCCAATACCATCGCCTGGAATCGTTGTTATATTATAATTCATCTTTCTCTCTCCCTCGCGTATCATAACCCTGCTCTATATAGCTTTCCAATACCTTGGAAAATCAGGTTAGAAATGTAGTTCTTATCATGATATCTCATTTGAATCAGAATTTCAACAAAAGGCGGCGAAATTTTTTCCCGGAAATATACGAGATTGGAATTGGTGGTATGAATTAAGGTTATATTATATTCGTGTAGTATAGCATAAAAGGAGGAAGCCATTCAATGCTTCCTCCTTTTGCCTCTCTATCATAGGATTACGAAAAATACTTTACTGCTGTGTCCCATGTAATCTATTTAAGGCTATCTCCTTAAAGTCAGAATAATTCTCCGCTCCATAATTTACAGAATCAAAAGCGTTCATCTTTTTCAGCCGTTCCATTGATGACTGAGCATATGCCGCTTTTACCAGATACTCCAGACGCTCCCTTTAATAATATCCCCTTGACAGGGTTGTGCCTGACTTTGAATTGTTATGCTTTTCAAAAGTATTTAATGTAACAATTTATGAATTACTGGAACCTGATGATTAACTAATACAAATCTGTTTTTCTTTGGCAGGCTGCCATTCAGACCTGCTTCTGTCCGGTATTTTCACGGTTCGGTGGATTTCATAAAGCATTCTGGAATAGAAGCAGGCACAAAAGGCATCGGAACGTTTTCACAGCCGATGCCTTGACCTTATACCGTATTTTCAACGTCATCCGATCGTTAGGAGATATTCACTCAAACCTTACAATCTCCTTCTTCAGCCGCTTCATGATCTTCTTCTCCAGCCGCGAGATATAAGACTGAGAAATTCCCAGAAGATCTGCCACCTCCTTCTGTGTCATCTCCTCTCCATCCTCATTATTCAGTCCAAACCGCAGCTCCACGATCTTCCTCTCCCGGGGATTCAGGCGGCTGATGGCGGCGTTGAGAAGGCCCCGCTCTGTCTCCGTTTCCAGATCCTTGTAGATCACATCCTCATCGGTCCCCAGAATGTCAGAAAGCAGCAGCTCATTTCCATCCCAGTCTACATTTAACGGTTCATCGATGGAAACTTCCATCTTGGTCTTGCTGTTCCGGCGTAGGTACATCAGGATCTCATTTTCAATGCACCTGGAAGCGTAGGTAGCCAGCTTGATATTTTTCTCCGGATTAAAGGTATTGATGGCCTTGATCAGCCCAATGGTTCCGATGGAGATCAGATCCTCCACCCCAACCGCCGTATTGTCAAATTTCTTTGCGATGTACACCACCAGCCGCAGATTGTGCTCGATCAACCGGGAGCGGGCCTCCTGCTCCTCCGGTCCGTTAAGCTTTCCGATCATCTCCTGCTCGGCTTCTCCGTCTAATGGGGCAGGCAGGATATCGGCTCCCCCTATGTAATGGATTTCTCCCTCCTTCTGCATCAGCATGGTACAGAAGCTTGGTCTGGTTTTAAATTGGAAACGGCTTGGTACGGAAACTTTTAAAATCATGGAACTCCTCCTTCAACTTTTCCGACAGCATTTGGGTCTTCGCTATCTTCTCAATTTCAATTTTCTATGAATGCTTTCGTAAAAGGATTTGTAATGGTCCGATACGTCTGTATATTAATTTTGACTATTCATGTAACAGGATCCGACAGCCGTTTTTCATCTTCAGTTCCTTGGGGCTGACTGCCACCAGCGGATGCTCATAAACCAGAAGCCGCTTTCCCTGCACTGCCTCCATCCGGTCTAAGGTGACAGCTTTTAAGACTGCACCGCCTCCGTCGATGGTGCGGTATGGGATCATACTGATCTTTTCCACCGTGGGGCAGATGCTTTCCACCAGAGCCCGGTCAGCCACATGGACCGGGCGGCCGGTTACCGGCTCTTTTAAGCGGTTTCCGGTGTCCAGGAAGCCTTCTGCACTTACCTGCCTGCCCTGACAGAACAGTGTCACCTGGTAACGGCAGGAACGTTCACAGGCAGCCTCCTGGACGATCTTCCACAGCACATCTGCCAAAAGACAGCTTCCTGCCAGAAAAAGCAGGATGGAAACCATTCCAAGAGAGCTGACCATAAGAGCTTCCCCGCGAAAAGACAGCCAGGCAGTCTGTGCCCATTCCAGGATTCCTTCTGCCAGGGCAGCTGCAAACAGCAGTCCCGTTTCTGCCCGGACAAATTCCCTCCTGGAAGGGGGATGAAAGGCGATCCTCACCATCAAGCTGCTGATGCCAAGGACAGCCGCCGCCCACAAAACGAACATGCCAACGCCTGCTGCCGCCCTGATCTGCAGCCCTCCATACAGCGCCAGGGCAGAAAGAAAAGCTCCCGCAGCGCTTCCTGCGGCAAGCCGGATCCAATTTCCTTTTAACTTAAGAATCATTCTCAACAGCCAGAGAAGAAAAAAGTCCATGGAAAAGTTTACCAGAAGCAGCACATCCAGATAGATTGTAATTTCCATGAAAAAAAGCCCTCCCTGTCTATAATCTAAATTATAGACAGAAAGAGCTTCGAAGTCTGTCAAACGAAGGGAGCTGATCCACAGTTTTTATCGTCAGAATCCGTCAGAAAAATTCCTGGGGACAATGCTTTCCCGTGGATTATCTCTTATTCTTTAAGAAATCCGGGATATTGATCTGCACTTCCTTATTCATCGGCCGGTAGGTAGGAGTGGTCGGCGGAGTATACACCGGTGCACTGGTAGCGGCAGCTTCTGGTGCTGCCTTAGGAGCCGACTTCGGTGCAGAATAGGAAGGTGCGGTGTAAGCCGGTGCGGCAGTCTGCTTTGGTGCAGTCTTAAAGCCGCCAAATCCGCTCATAGCCTTTGCAACTGGGGTAGTGGCAACCTGTGCATCCAGACCGGTTGCAATAACGGTAATAGAAACCTCGTCCTGGGCGTTCTCGTCATACATAGCACCGAAGATGATATTGGCATCCTCGCCGGTAAGCTCCTGAACGTAGCTTGCCGCCTCGTTTGCCTCGATCAGGCTGATATCACCGGAGATATTGATGATAACGTGGGTAGCACCCTCGATGGTGGTCTCTAACAGCGGGCTGGATACCGCCTGCTTTACTGCCTCGATGGCCTTGTCATCGCCCTTAGCGCTGCCGATACCGATATGTGCGATACCCTTGTCCGTCATAACCGTCTGAACATCAGCAAAATCCAGGTTGATCAGGCCAGGAACATTAATCAGGTCGGTGATTCCCTGAACGGCCTGCTGCAGCACCTCATCTGCCTTCTTTAAGGACTCCGGCATGGTGGTTCTGCGGTCTACGATCTCTAACAGCTTGTCATTTGGAATCACAATTAAGGTATCTACGCTTTCCTTTAAGCGATCGATACCGCGAAGTGCATTATCCATACGGGTTCTTCCCTCAAACTTAAATGGCTTGGTCACTACACCTACCGTCAGAATTCCCATATCCTTTGCGATCCTGGCAACCACAGGAGCAGCTCCGGTGCCGGTGCCGCCGCCCATACCACAGGTGACAAATACCATATCAGCACCGCGAAGTGCCTGGGAGATCTCTTCGGAGCTTTCCTCAGCAGCCTTCTCGCCTACGTCTGGTCTGGCACCGGCACCTTTTCCTCCGGTCAGCTTCTCACCGATCTGCATGGTGGTGGGAGCCTGGCAGGTAGACAGCACCTGCTTGTCTGTATTAATGCCTATAAATTCAACTCCGATGATCTCTTCTTCTACCATTCGGTTTACTGCGTTGTTGCCGGCACCGCCTACGCCGACCACGATGATCCGTGCCGCACTTTCTGACTCATTTATCTTAATTTCTAACAAGACTGTTTCCTCCTTATTCTCCCTGTTTTCTGCTTCTTCTTAATTTACATGTATCGTTATTCGCATAGAAATTCTAGTCTAACTAATATCATATTTGATTTCTCGAAAAATAGCAACCATTTTTTTGATATATTTTTGGTAATTATAACCTATTTTTTTATGAAAGAGTACCACATACCGCTGTTGGTCTCATCATAAGTATCCAGATATAAGGTTCCGGACAACCCTTCCAGCTTGGGAAGGATATCGTGAAGCTCCGATATCTTACCGTTCATATCCTTATTACTTCCCAGACACACATCCACATCCCCAATCTTTAATGTGGCATTGTTGTGGATATCGTACCGGATCTGATCTGCCTGGATCTCATTGATGGCAAGATCCTGGGTCAGGTTCATGATCTGCTCAAAGATATGCTGGTTTTCCACCGGAAGGGGCTGGTTCAGCACGATCTGCCCGAAGGTGAGCCCAGTGATCCACGGGATCCCCTCCAGGCGGCTGCTGGAGCTTTCCACAATAATACCGTCTTTATCAAAATACATGTAGCTGCTCATGTAGGACACATAGCCCACCACACTTTTTTCATATACAATAATCTCCACCTTAGAAGGACCCTGGAACACAAGCTTATAATCCTCTACAAAAGGAATCTGCTTGTGAGGCCGGAACCGGTTTTGATAGTAGCAGTAAAGACTGTTCCGGTCAAGGCGGCTGTCAAAGATCAGATTCTCGATCTGCTCCGCAGAATACTTTTTATTGCCTGTCACGGTCACAGTGGTCACATTCATGGAAACCACCGCCAGGACCAGCAGCAGAAATACCGCCAGCCCGATCCAGACCCCCATATGGATTTTTCTCTTCTCTTCTTCCTCTTTTTCAAACATACTTTCGTCTCACCTGATGTAATTCTGTCTATATGCAGTTATTGTTATGGAATCCGCTGAATCCTTCCCTGTAATCCCTGGATATCCCGGCAAATGTCCTCATATCCCCGTTCAATGTGAATACAGTCGGAGATCCGTGTTTCCCCCTCCGCTGCCAGGGCCGCCGCAACCAGTGCCGCACCGCCCCGCAGGTCACAGGCGCTTACCCTGGCTCCCCGCAGCCGGTGCTTTCCCGAAATCACAGCCTCATTGCCGGAGATCTCAATGTCTGCTCCCATTTTCCACAATTCATTTGCGGTTTTAAATCTGGCTTCAAACACCGTTTCCTTTAGCCTGCTGACTCCTTCGGCGCGGGCCAGAACGGCCAGCATCGGTGACTGAAGATCTGTTGGAAATCCAGGATAAGGGCTGGTAGATAAGGTAATGGGCTTTGGCCGGCCTTCCATGGAAATGGAAATTCCCTCTATATTCGTTTTCTGGTTCTCTCCAATTCCAAACACCGGCTCCACCTCTGCTCCAACCTGGCGCAGCACCTTCACCACTTCCTGCATAGAATCCCAGGGCGCTCCCAGCAGACGAGCCTGGCCTCCGGCAGCTGCTACCGCTGTCAGATAGGTTCCTGCTGCGATCCGGTCACCTGGGACGGAATATTCCGTTCCATGAAGCTCCCTTACCCCGCGGATCCGAAGTTTGGAGGTACCGATTCCGGTAATATCCGCTCCCATTTGATTCAAAAGCAGGCAAAGGCTCTGGATCTCCGGTTCCCTGGCTGCTCCTAGAAGCTGTGTTTCCCCTTCCGCCAGAACCGCTGCCAAAAGCGCGTTTTCTGTGGCTCCAACACTGGGAAACGGCAGGATGATTGGACCTCCTGCAAGCTTTGCTGAGGATGCTTCGATCCGCCCATCCTCCTCCTGCACCCTTGCCCCCAGTCTGGAAAAAGCCAGAAGGTGGAGATTGATGGGCCTGCTTCCGATGGAACAGCCGCCTGGATACCAGGTAACTGCCCTTCCAAGCCGTCCAAGGAGCGCTCCCATCACCAGAATGGAGGAACGCATCTTTCCTACATCCTCCTTGGGGATCTCACTCCGCTCACATTCAGAGGCATCCACTGTCAGGCTGCTGCCCTCCCACCGGCACCGGCAGCCCAGGGACTCTAAAATTCCCACCATACAGGTCACATCCTGGATGGTGGGGACATTGGTAAATTTTACAGTTTCTTTTTGAAGAATGGAGGCCGCCAGCATGGGCAGCACCCCATTTTTTGAACCCTGAATTTTTATCTCGCCTGATAAAGGCCGGTAACCGCAGATGCGAATCTCCGACAAGCAAGCTCCCCTCCATTAAATTTCCAATATATGATATCCTATGTAAAAGAGCTGGCATCAGAAAATTGTCCAGATGCTTTTGCTGTTACTTTTGCAGCCGGATCTGATTCGACACACTGAGCACCATTCCCATCTCCATCATCAGGAACACCACCGAGGTACCTCCATAGCTGATAAAGGGAAGGGTGATTCCCGTATTGGGAATGGTGTTGGTCACAACGGCAATGTTTAAGATTACCTGAATTGCAATATGTCCCATCACGCCAACCACGATCATGGCGCCGAATAAGTCAGGAGCATTGCTGGCAATCAGCATAAACCGGTAGATCATAAACAGGAAGATCAGGATCACGGAGATGGCTCCAAAGATTCCCAGTTCCTCACAGATAATGGAAAATACCATATCGTTCTGAGCCTCGGGCACAAATCCCAGCTTCTGGATACTTTCTCCCAGTCCTTTTCCCACCAGGCCGCCGGAACCAATGGCGTACAGTCCCTGAAGCACCTGGTAGCCGCCGTCCTGAGGATAGGCCTCAGGATCCAGCCACACATGGATCCGGCTCAGCTGATAGCTGTGCATAATGCCCACCTTCTCCAGCATGGTGGCGATGGGGCCTGCAAAGGCAATCACACCGCCTGCCGCAGCCGCACATGCCACAAAGGGCCATTGCAGCTTGCAGGCCACAAAACACATCACAAAAGCAATTCCTACAATGATGATACCGGAGCTTAAGTTATTCGCAGCCACCAGGCCTGCAATGGGCAGAGTGACGGCTACGATTACCAGCAGCGACTTGAATTTATTAATCTGCGACCCCATCTCCGTGATCATCACCGCAATCATCAGGATCAACGCGATCTTTACCAGCTCAGTCGGCTGAAACTGAAGGGAACCCACCACCTTAAGCCATCGCTTCTTTCCGTTTACCTCCACACCTAAGGGGGAAAACATAACCATCAGCATCAGCACATAGGACATGACATATGCGATCATCGCAAATCTGGCAAAGAAATGATAATCGATCTTGGAGATCATCAGCATGACAACGAAGCCGCCTACTGCGATCATTCCCTGCCGCTTCATAAAATATCCGGCATCCCCAAACTTCAGCTGCGCAGAATAGGAGCTGGAGCTGTAGATCATCACCAGTCCGAACACCGTCAGAAAAATGATGGTAAACAGAAGGCTGTAGTCATAAAACCGTTTAAATTTTCCCTTTTTATTTGCTGCCTGCGCCTGCTGCATCTGCTGCCTTGCATACTGGGACGACTGGCTCCGATGCCTCTGGGGATCCCCCTGCACATACGGCCTGCCGGACATCTGCGGACCGCGCTGCACCTGGGGACGGCCGGACCCCTGATAGCTATTCTCTCTCTGGGGATTTTGCTGCATCTGCTGGCTTCTGGCTGCCTGGGGATTTCGCTGTCCCTGCTGGCTTCTAGCTACCTGAGAATTTTGCTGCCTTTGCTGATTTCTCACAGCCTGCTGTCCGGATTTCTCTGTTCTCTGCTGTTTTGCCATGCAGTATCCTCCCTTCTTTTATTCCTTGTAACCGTTCCATGCCCTCACAGTTACCATTCCTTGTAACGGTTGGGCACCTGAATCGTTACCATTTTTCTTACCATTAAAGGCTCCGCACACATTCCTTAAAGATGCGTCCCCTTTCCTCATAATTCTTAAACATGCCCCAGCTGGCACAGGCCGGACTCAGCAGGACATTTTCTCCCATATTGGCGTAGGATGCGCAGACCTTTACCGCCTCCAGCATATCTTCTGCATACATGATATCGGTAAAGCCATGCTC
The DNA here is from genome assembly GCA_030524635.1 of Lachnospiraceae bacterium. Classification (GTDB taxonomy): domain Bacteria; phylum Bacillota; class Clostridia; order Lachnospirales; family Lachnospiraceae; genus Caccovicinus. Next base: position 101,970 of record JAUNGG010000001.1, on the reverse strand, counting down.
TCTGGCACATTGTGCGATCTTATCCCGGGTCTGTCCGATCAGCACCAGATATTTCACCTTGCCCTCAAAGGATTCAATCCACTCATCATATTCATTGTGCTTGTCGTAGCCTCCGGCGATCAGGATCGTCGGTCCCGGCATAGCCCGGACTGCCTGAATGGCCGCATCAGGATTGGTTCCCTTGGAATCATTGTAATATTTTACACCATAACGCTCTGCCACAAATTCGATCCGGTGCTCCACTGCCTGGAATGCTGTAACCGTCTTCTGAATCGAAGCCAAGGGCACTCCCATCGTCAGGCCGATGGCAGCCGCTGCCATCACATTCTCATAATTATGACGGCCCAGCAGCTTTAAGTCGTGAACATTTACTACAACATCCCGGATCCCGCCATGGCTCCAGATGATCTCATCGCCATCCAGATACAGGCCCTCGCTCAGTTTACTTCGGCTGCTGAAAAAGATTACCTTTGCCTTCAGCTCAATATCCAAAATCCCCGGATCTGCTGCCTTCTCTTCTGATCCGTCCATCTCCTCTGACTTGAGTTTCTCTTCTGGTCTTGTGCTCTCTTCTGAATTTGCGCTTTCTTCCGGCATTCCATGATCTGCAGCAGGCTCCATCCCTTCTGCCTCTGCAGGTGCCGTCACCTGTGCATTCCCTTCCGGCTCCTTTGGCTCTTCCTTTTCCTTCCGGCCAAAGCTTCTCAGCACTGCATCATCGTAGTTTAATACGATGGTATCCTCCTCGGTCTGATTCATGGCAATGCTCTTTTTGACTGCAATATAACGCTCCATGGTGCCATGTCGATTCAGATGATCCGGTGTAATATTTAAGATGGCGCTGACCTGAGGATGGAAATCCATGATTGTTTCCAACTGGAAACTGGAAACCTCTGCTACCGTCACAGAGTCTTCCGTAGTATCCAGCGCTACCTCTGTGTAGGGAATCCCAATATTTCCCACCACAAATACGCTGTCAAAATAATCCTTCATGATCTGACCGGTAAGGGCTGTGGTGGTGGTTTTTCCATTGGTTCCGGTGATGGCAGCCAGACGGCCCTTGGCACAGTGATAGGCTAACTGGATCTCTCCCCAAATGGGAATCTTCGCATCATCGATTACTGCCACAAAAGGAGCCTCCAGCGGAATCCCGGGGCTGATGATACAGAGCTCCACCCCCAGAAGATCTGTGCGCTTTAGCTCTCCCAGCACTACCGATACATTCTGGCTGTCCTCAAACTTTGCCTTCAACTCGTTTTCATCCAGCTTTTCATTGCCGTCATAGAGCACCACCTCGCCGCCCATGGCCAATAAAAGCTTCGCTGCTGCAATACCGCTGATGCCGGTACCTGCTACTAATACCTTCTGACTGCTCAAGCTTACACCCTCCTATAATCCTAAGTACGCCACCAGGCAGAGAATCGCCGTAATGATGGCAAACACTGCAACCACTCTGGTCTCCGACCATCCGCACAGTTCAAAATGATGATGGATGGGAGCCATCTTAAAGATACGCTTGCCGCCGGTCTTCTTAAAATAGGTCACCTGGATAATAACCGACAGCACCTCAATCAGGTAAATAAATCCGATAATAACGATAAATAATGGCATCTGCAGCATAAATGCGCTGGAAGCCACGAAGCCTCCCAGAGCCAGAGATCCTGTATCTCCCATAAACACCTTGGCCGGATACACATTAAACAGCAGAAAGCCCAGAAGACTTCCTACCACAGCACCTGTGATGGGGCTGATGCCGCTGCCCTCGCCCAGGGAAACGATGGTCAGGAAGGTGGCTACCAAAATGGTGACACTGGTGCACAGCCCGTCTAAACCATCGGTGAAATTCACTCCGTTATCTGTCCCCAGCACAATAAAGAACACAGCCGGAACAAATAAAATTCCAAGCTCCAGATACATGCCGTCTGCAAAGCCGCCGGTAAAGGGAATCAGCATTCCAGTCCCCACCTCGCCGCTGGTCACCAGATACCAGGCAAAGATCCCGGTGATCACAAGCTGGCCCAAAATCTTCTGCAGCGGGTTCAGCCCCTCCGAGCGCTTCATCACGATCTTAATATAATCGTCCAGAAAACCAATGATTCCAAAGCCCACGGTCACAAAAAGCACCGGAATGATCCTTGGATATCTGGGGATATAGAACAGGGATGTGATGATCACGCTGGTCAGGATCATCAGACCGCCCATCGTAGGCGTTCCCTGCTTCTTTAAATGAGCCTGCGGCCCCTCCTCCCGGACCTGCTGGCCGAATTTCAGCTTATGCAGGAAGGGGATCACCACCGGGCATAAAATTGCGCTGATGGCAAATGCTATAATGATGGCTAAAATCGTTTCATTAATCATAGGACACCTCAAATTCTTATGTAGATACTCTGCTTTGGCAACTGTTCAGTACCCTCACAGTTACCTGTCACCAAAAAGTGATGTTCTCAAGTAGTATACGTCTTTTTTGCAGAATAATCAACTGCTAAGTCCGGTTTCTTTGATTCCCAGAAAGGGAAGAATATTCCGGAATAAATCTCCGATCACCGGGGCAGCAATGGTTCCGCCGTAGTAAATTCCCTCCGGTTCGTCAATGGTGATCAAAGCAATCACCTGTGGGTCATCTGCCGGCGCAAAACCGATAAAAGATGAGATATATTTTTTCAGGCTTCTGGGCAGCTTCTCCGAGGTGGCTGTCTTTCCGCCGATGCGGAAGCCTTCAATGGAAGCCTTGTTTCCGCTTCCCTCCGCCACCACCTGCTCTAAAATATACCGCATGGTCCCGCTGGTTTCTTCTGACAGAATCCGGTTTCCTAATGGATAAGAAAACTGCTTCATCCAGGTTCCGTCTGCTGACTTCGCCGCCACTCCAAAGTGAGGCGTTACCCGGTTTCCTCCATTGATAATAGAAGAAACGGTGGTGATCAGCTGAACCGGCGTGATCTGAAAAGACTGTCCGAAAGAAACCGTGGCAAGCTCCACCGGCCCCATATTTTCCTTTTTATGCATGATGGTGGAAGCCTCTCCTGGAATATCGATTCCCGTCTTTCCCTTTAATCCAAACTGTTCAAAATACTGATAATAGGAATCGACCCCCAGCCGCTGCCCCACATCGATCAACACCGGATTGCAGGAATTCATCATTCCCTGGAGAAAGGTCTCGCCGCCGTGTCCGCCCACCTTATGGCACCGGATTTTCCGGTCCTCCACGATCCGAAAACCGGGACAGGAAAACCGGTCCTCCAGGCCCACTACCCCGGCCTCCAGCCCGGCAGCAGCTGTAATAATCTTAAAGGTAGAGCCTGGCTCGTAGGTATCACTGACGCAGCTGTTCCGCCACATCCGGTTCCGCCGCTCCTGCTTCGACCTGCCCTCCGCCTCCTCAGCAGCTCTCTGCCTGGCACTCTCGCTGACCAGGTTCTGATCCAGGGTAAAGGGATCATTCAGATTAAACTCCGGCACATTGACCAGAGCCAGGATCTCCCCATTCTTCGGATTCATCACCAGGATGGAAACGCCCTTGGCATTTTTCTTTTCCATAGTTTCATAGGCAAGCTGCTGGGCATACTGCTGGATATTTACATCCAGGCTGGTGACCAGATCATTGCCGGCAATGGGTTCGATCCGCTCCTCCTTGCCGTCCTTAATCTCCACCCCTGCCGCATCGGCCAGGGTCAGGATGGTTCCATTGGTCCCTTTTAAATAGGACTCATACTTCACTTCCAGACCGATGACTCCCTGATTGTCTCCCCCGGTAAAACCTAACACCTTGGAAGCCAGACTGTCATAAGGATAATACCGCTTGTAATCCTCATCCACCTTGACTCCTGCCAGGTTATAGCTTCTCACCTTATCTCCCAGCTCCTTCTCCACATTGGCAGCAATCACCTCCCGGGAGCTCCGCTTTTCCACCTTCTTTCGAACGGTTTCCTCCGGCAGTCCCAGTTCCCGGCACAGCACTGCGATGGTTTCCTCCGGCTCCTTCACCTGATTGTGGATGACGGAGATGGTGCAGACTGTGCGGTTATCTGCAAGAACCACGCCGTTTTGGTCCAGGATCCGCCCGCGGGCCGCCTTAATGGTCCTCTCCCGCTGATGGAGATCCTCGGCCTTTGCGGAATAATACTGGGATCGGGCTATCATCAGATAAAAAAGCCGCCCTGTCAATCCAATCATCATAAGCGACAACAGGAAATACAGAACGGCTATTTTTCCTCTGTGACAGGTCTGATTTTCATTCATGTCCGGCTCCTGTCGTTTTTTTCAATATATGAATCGGCCGGACACTTTAGCACACTATTCTGTTCTGGCTGGGACGATCGTGTCAGCCGCCGACGGACTGGGTGACTGAGGCCCTTCCTGCCCTGTGTCAGGGCCAGCCGGGACGGAGTGCACGGCTGCTGTTGCGGATGGAGCAGTTTCCTCCGGGCTGCCCGGACTGCTTTCTGCCTGACTGGTCTGAGCCGCTTCTGTGGTTTTCGGCTGGCTGCTCTGACTGGTCTGAGTCGCTCCTGAAGTGCCCGACTGGCTGGTCTGGATCACCCCTGAGGTGCTTGGCTGACTGCTTTGACTGGTCTGGACGGCTCCTGAGGTGCCTGACTGGGTATTTTCTGTGCTGCCTGCCCGTGAGGCTTCACTGCCGCCGGACGGCCTGCTGCCTCCACTGCTTCCAGCAGTTTTGCTGCCCTCCTCCCCTTCTTCTGATGCAGGGAGCTCGCCAGGAAGCTGGTAACTTCCTCCATCTGGTTCCACATACTCCTCGGTTTCATATACCTTGGTTTCCGGCTCTGTCTCCTCCGGCACCATGCCTTCTCCTCCGGAGATTCCCTCTTCCTGAGGAAGCTGATTCTCGATCTCCTCCGGAATATCGATCATTTCCGTATCCGGGAATACATTCATATACGGAAGCACATCGGTTAAAATCTTCTGGACCACATTGGTGGCATAAGTACTGTGAGGCTGATCCTCCACATGAGGAACATCGATGATCACATATACAAACACCTGCGGGTCGTCCGCCGGAGCAAAGCCGGCAAAGGACACCAGATAATTTCCAGTTCCTCGCGGATACTTCTCTGCCGTACCCGTCTTTCCGCCTACCTCATAGCCTTCCACCTGAGCTGCCTTTCCGGTACCTTCCGATACGGTCCGAAATAACGCCTGCTTAATAAAATTTGCAGTAGTGGCAGACACCGTCTCCCGCACCAGATTAGGCTCGATCTTTTTCACCACAGAGCCCTGCTCATTTAAGATCTGCTTTACGACATGAGGCTCATAGTAGGAGCCTCCGTTGATCACGGAGCAGTAGGCTGCCGCCATCTGAATCATGGTACAGTTAAAGTTTTGGCCGAAAGAGTTGGTGGCCAGATCAGCAGCGCCCATATCATCCACATCATAGATCAGCGTACTGGTATCTGCCTCGCCGGGAAGGTCAATGCCGGTTTTCGCTCCAAACCCAAACATCTTCTGATACTTGACGAATCGCTCCTTTCCCAGCATAGCGCCGATCTGCATCAGAACATCATTACAGGACTGCATCAGCGATTCCGTCACCGTCAGCATTCCATGTCCGGTCCTCTTCACACACTTGATGGGCCATCCGCCTACTTCCTGAAAGCCATCGCAAAAAAAGCTTTCATTGCCGTTAATAACGCCTTCCTCCAGGGCAGCCGCGATGGTAAAGATCTTCTGGGGAGAACCAGGCTCATAGGTGTCACTGATACAGAAATTTCTCCACACGGTATTCCATGCCACCTGGGTTCCCAGGGACCGGATCTCTGCCTCTGTATAATGCTGTGGCACCTGGTCCTCAGTCAGCCTGGGCTGATCCGGATTCTTCCTCCGGTAATCACCGATGGCCTCCTTGATTCCAAACTGCCAGATCTCCTCATCGGTGTACCGGTTCTGCAGATCACGAGGGTTATTTAAGTCAAAACGGTTCTTATTGGCCATAGCCAGCACTTCGCCGTTATTGGGATTCATGACGATGGCAGCGCTCATGTTGCTTCCGGTGGTACTCTCCCACTCATCAATATATTTCTCCGCGATCTTCTGGATATTCACATCGATGGTGGAAACAACGGTATTTCCGTTCGAAGCAGACTTGATCACACGCTCCAGATTGGTTTCCTCATTCAGATAACCATATTCTCTGCCATTTACGCCGATCAGCTGGCTGTTGTAATACTGCTCAATGCCGCCGCTTCCCGTCTCTCCGCCTGCCTGGGCGAAGCCGATGATATTGCAGGCCAGAGAATTATAGGGATAAAACCGCTTGTACTCATCCTCAAACCAGACGCCCTTTACCCGTTCCCTGGAATCTGCAGCGGAATAAGCCTCATTCATCTGAGTTTTCAGTTTCTCAAATGCCTCCTTCTGATCGTAGGACAGCTGTCTGGCATACCGGATGTAGTAGGAATCCTTATGGCTTTCAATCAGTGTCCGCAGCTCTCCGGCATCATAACCATACACCTGGGACAATGCCGTCAAGGTAGGCTCCAGGTACCGCTCCGGCTTGCTCATGATCTGGTTCGGGTCCAGGATCAGATTATAAACCTTCTCACTGGTGGCCAGAAAGGTGCCGTTCCGGTCCACAATATCGCCTCTCCGGTAGGGAATCACCCGGCTGTCATACTCCTGCTGGGACAGCACGATCTGGGTGTAGTCCTCCTGCTTTGTTTTAATAATATTGTAAAGCACCATAATTAATGCAAACAAAGCCAGCGTAATTACCATTACGGTAACCGCCAGCTTCTCCTGCATGTATGTCACAAATAACTTCGGGCCGCCTTTCGGATGCTTCTTTCCCGGCCGCTTAGTGTTTTGGGATGTCGTCATATTGTCTTACATACTCGCTTTCCGTCTTGTTATACATAATGACCTGGTTCTTGTTGGCATATACCATACCTAATTCCTGTGTAGCTACTTCATACACATAATCCAGATCCACATACGTATTGATGCTGGTCTCCAAAGCATCATTCTCCGACTTCAGCACTTCCAGATCCTGTTCCAGCAGTTCAATGTTATGAATTCTGGACGTGATGGAAGACTGCACATGAAGATAATTCACGCACAGATATAAGGTACAGATCGCTGCGATGGTAAGCATGATAACAAAAGGCAGATCCATCTGAAGAGCCTTCTCCTGATTCCGCCTTACGGTATAATCCACCGAGCGGCGGACTCCCTGGGTACTTCGAACGCCTGGAGCCTGGGCTGGTTTCAGTTTTCGCGCAGTATTCCCCTCAACATATGCCCGTGTGTGATATGAATTTGAATGATATGAATTCCGCTTTCCAGCCATCTTAGCTCTTCCTCCCTTGCCATTTCCTGATTGATGATAACGATTTCGGACTCTTCACCGTTTCGATTTTTAATAACGGCTTCTTCCTTCACCGTTTTAACTGCTTGTAACGATTCCCCAATTTCATTTATAGTACGCTGGTGCCAACCGCTCATGCCCGCTCAAAAACACGCAGCTTCGAGCTTTTGGAACGCTTATTTGCTTCCTCTTCCTCCTTAGTAGGAATGATCGGCCTTCTGGTGATCACCCTGCCTCTGCTTTTTCGCCCGCACATACATACCGGAAAATTCGGCGGACAGATACAGGGATTTTCATTTTCCCTGAATTTATTCTTCACGATCCGGTCCTCCAGAGAGTGGAACGTGATGATGGCAAGCCTTCCTCCCGGATTCAAAAGCTCAATCATCCGGTCAATGGATGATGTCAGCACATCCAGCTCGCCGTTCAGCTCAATGCGGATCGCCTGGAAGGTCTGCTTCGCCGGATGGCCTCCGGTGGCCCTCACCTTCGCCGGGATGGCTGCCTTAATCGCCGCGATCAGCTCTCCTGTAGTCTCAATCGGCTTCTCCTGCCGCATCCTGACGATATTCTTGGCAATATTTTTGGCAAATTTATCTTCGCCGTAATCCCGGATGATCCGGTACAGCTCCATCTCACTGTAGCCATTCACGATGTCTGCTGCCGTCATGGTCTTTCTCTGATCCATCCGCATATCAAGAGGCGCATCCTCCCGATAGGTAAAGCCCCGCTCCGGTGTATCCAGCTGATACGAAGACACGCCTAAATCCAGGTAGATCCCATCCACTTTTTCGATCCCCAGATCTGCCAGCACCTGAGGAGTCTCCACATAGTTGCTTCTTACGATGGTCACCCGGTCGCCAAATTCCTCCAGTCTTTTCGATGCTGCCGCAATCGCTGCTGCATCCTGGTCAATTCCAATCAGTCTTCCGTTCTCATTCAGTCTGCTGCACAGCTCAAAGGCATGTCCGCCTCCGCCCAGGGTGCCATCTACATAGATGCCGTCTGGTTTTACGTGCAGGCTGTCAATGGTTTCGTGAAGCAGCACAGATGTATGCTCAAATCCCATTAAATTCCTAGTCCTTCCATATTTTCTGCAATTTCTTCCATGTCATCGTAGGAGTTTGCTTCCAGCCAGCGGTCCTTCGCCCAGATCTCGATCCGGCTTCCAACACCAACCAGCACTGCATCCTTCTCAATCCCGGCAAAATCCCGCAGGACAGATGGGAGAAGGATTCGTCCCTGCTTATCTACTTCACAAGAAGTGGCTCCTGCCAGGAAAAACCGTGAAAACTTTCTGGCATTTGCATTGGTAAGAGGCAGAGCATGAAGCTTTTCTTCCAGGGCCTTCCATTCGGTGTTCTCATACACAAATAAGCAGCCATCCAATCCCTTCGTCACCACGAATTCATCTCCCAGCTGCTCTCTGAACTTAGAAGGTACGATCAGACGTCCCTTCGCGTCGACTGTATGATTGTATTCACCCATGAACATAATAATCACCTGGACCTATTCCATACAACCAATCCACTTGGCTACCCCTTTGTTCCACTTTCTACCACTTTCCACCACTTGTATAATCATTTTAGTACATCCAATAGATAAATGCAAGAAATTTTTCTGGAAATAGGAAAAAAGAAAATGGAGGATGGTTTCCTTTGTTGGCGAAGGGGTCCGCATCAGGCGGGGCGCCTTCCTGTTTAGCGCAATGGTGCCAACGATTGCTTGATACAAACCTCAGAATATACCCAGCTTGAAAAGCCAGAGAATCTATGATAGTATGGATATACAGAACACCAATTGGAAAACTGATGCACGGTTTTTCTTGTACGAACCCAGCAGATATGTACTATGATGTGTTAGCAGATAGAGTAAAATTTTTCAAAGAAAGTAAGGAGGGAATCGCAGTCATGTGTAAAGCTATGGAAGATATGAGAAACGAATCTTTGCAGGAGGGTATGAAAGAAGGCATGAAGGCCGCTGCATGTCGCATGTTGAAAGCAGGAAAATATGAACTGGAAGAAATTGCTGCTATCTCTGGACTTTCTCATGACGAAGTAAAGAAACTGCAAATGGACCAAACAGCATAAAATACCATTTAAACTGGCCGAGAATCTGAAAACAGGTTCCCGGCCTTTTTGCACAAATTATTGATTGAATTTTAATTTGATATACTGCTTAATCAACTCCACACAGTTGTCAAGGCCCAGGCTGGAGGTGTCGATGCATAGGTCGTAGTTTTCCGGGTTCTTCCAGCGGCGGCCGGTGTGGTAGACGTAGTACTCGTTGCGGTATTTGTCCAGGCGGTTGATGTATTTTTCGGCGGCAGAACGGGTGATGCCCTGTCGGGTAATCTCCCGCTGTACTCTCCACTGGTAGGGAGCATCCAGATAGACAGAAAGGACGTTCTCTTTATCCTTCAGCACGAAATCGGCGGCGCGGCCGATGCAGACGTAGGATTCCCTTTCTAAAAGCTCGCGGAGAACCTTAGCCTGATAATTAAATAAATTCTGGTCAGATATGAAGTTTCCGCTTTCCGGCGGTATGACCTCGCCGTTGTAGATGTGCCTGGAGACACGGTAGAGCATGGTCTTTTTGGTGTTTTCATCGGCGTTTGCAAAGATGGCTTCATTGATGCCGCTGTCCTCCGAGGCAAGGCGCAGAAGCTTGCGGTCATACACATCAATGCCGTAGTCAGCAGCCAGCTTCTTTCCGATGTAGCTTCCGCCTCCGCTGCCGCAGGTGCGGGTGATAGCCACTGCAAAAAATTTTTCACTCATAACGATTATCCTTTCCTTTCCCATGCAGCATCGCCACGCAATCGGCGGCATGAGAGATGCCGGGAAATACTATTGTCCCAGATAAGCCTTCTTCACGCGCTCATCATTTAACAGATCTTTCGCACTGCCTTCAATGGAGATTTTTCCGGTTTCAAGCACATAGGCCCGGTTTGAGATGGACAATGCCATTTTTGCGTTTTGTTCCACTAAAAGGATTGTGATCCCCTTCTGGTTCACCTCTTTAATGATCGAAAAGATCTCCTTTACTAAAAGCGGTGACAATCCCATGGATGGTTCATCCATCAGGATCATCTTTGGCTTCGCCATCAGCGCACGGCCTACAGCAAGCATCTGCTGCTCACCGCCGGAAAGGGTTCCTGCCAGCTGCCTGCGGCGTTCCTTCAGCCGCGGGAAGCGCTCAAATACGTCTTCCATCGCTTTCCCTTTTTCTTTTCCATCGGCAAAGGCTCCCATTTCCAGATTTTCTTCCACGGTCATCTGCGCAAAAATATGCCGTCCCTCCGGCACATGGGCCAGCTTCAGGTTGATGATCTTGCTGGGGGTGGTTTTCCGCAGATCATGGCCGTCAAACAAAATTGTGCCGTCCGTGGCCTTTTCCAACCCGGAAATGGTCCGCAGGATGGTGGTCTTGCCTGCGCCGTTGGCGCCGATCAAGGATACGATCTCCCCGTCATTGACCTGCAGCGACACGCCCTTGATGGCATGCACCGCGCCGTAGGATACGTTTAAATCTTTAATCTCCAGCATAGGGCTGCACCTCCTCATCATCCTTTCCCAGATAAGCCTCGATGACCTTGGGGTTATTGGCAATTTCCTCAGGAGTGCCGGATGCAATGGTGGTACCAAAATCCAGCACCTGGATCCGCTGGCAGATCTTCATAACCAGGCTCATATCATGCTCGATCAAAAGTACGGAAATCCTGAATTCATTTCGGATATAATTAATGATCTCCAGCAGTTCCTCCGTCTCAGTAGGATTCATGCCTGCAGCCGGCTCATCCAGGAGAAGCAGCTTCATATCGGTGGCCAGTGCTCGGGCAATCTCAAGACGGCGCTGCTGTCCATAAGGAAGATTGGATGCTTCGTAATCCTCCTTGCCAGACAGGTGGACGATCTTTAAAAGCTCCCTGGCACGTTCTGTGATCTCCGCCTCCTGCTGCCAGTACGCCGAGGTGCGGAAGATTGCCTGAGGCAAACTGTAGGTAAGCTTGGCATTCATGGCTGCCTTCACATTATCGATCACTGACATTTTTTTAAACAGACGGATATTCTGGAAGGTACGTGCAATCCCCGCCTCCACGATCTGGTGAGTTTTTTTACCGTTCATGCAGACGCCATTTAAATAGAAGGAACCCTCCGTCGGCTTGTAAACACCGGTGATCAGATTGAATACAGTGGTTTTTCCTGCGCCGTTGGGCCCGATCAGGCCCACCAGCTCAGACTCTCCGATTTCCATATTAAAGCTGTCCACTGCCTTCAGTCCGCCAAACTGGATCCCTAAATTCTGTGCCTTTAATACAGGTACTTTGCTGGTATCGGTCATGAAACTTCACCTTCCTTTCCAGATTGCTTTGCCTCTGTTCCATTCAGCCGGCCTGTGCCGATATGAAGAATACGGGACAGGGAGAATTCCCAGGAACCGAAAATACCGCCTGGCTTAAAGATCATAACCAGCACCAGCACCACGGAATAGGCCAGCATGCGGTAGGTGGAGAAGGAACGCATCAGCTCCGGCAGGGAGGACAGAAACGCCGCTCCGATAATAGAGCCGGTTAAAGACCCGGTACCGCCGATGATGACCTCAGAAAGCAGCTCTGCCGAATAATTAAAGTTAAAATTGGTAGGGATCATCGCTGTCATATAATGGGCGTAGATCCCGCCGCCTACCCCAGCGAAGAATGCCGCAATGGCAAAGGTCAGCACCTTGTAATACGTCACATTGATCCCCGACGCTGCAGCTGCAATATAATCCTCACGGATTGCCTTCACGGTTCGCCCGTAACGGCTCCGCACATACATATACATAACCGCAACACAGACTACCATGATCCAGTAGGCCCAGTAAAAGTCAGCCAGCTTCAGAATACCGCTCATGGTCTTGCCGCCGCCTGTGATGGAAAAGTTGCAGAAGCACACACGGATGATCTCTGCAAAAGCAACGGTAACGATGGCAAGATAATCGCCCCGCAGACGCAGAGCCGGAATTCCTACCAGCACGCCGGTAGCTGCCGATGCAAGCCCTCCGGCAATCAGCGCCACCAGAAGAAGTGCCAGATCCGGCAGCCCCTTGCCTGCCAGAGCACTGGACACGATGGCGGAGGCATAGGCGCCTACTGAAACAAAGCCTGCGTGGCCCAGAGAAAACTCTCCCATACAGCCTACGATCAGATTCAGAGAGCTTACCATAATAATGGTATAGCAGGCGGTGGTACAGATACCCTTGATATACTGGGTACGTGTGCCCAGTACCTGACTTTCAAACAGCGCCAGAAATGCAAGGAACACCAGCAGAATCCCAATCAGGTTGACGAGATAGGAAATCTTATATGCTTTTTTCATCACGCCACCTCCATCAAACTTTCTCCCCGACATTCTTTCCCAGAATACCGGATGGCTTTACCAGCAGGATCACGATCAGCAGGCTGTAGGTCACGGCCTCATACCAGCCAGGCGCAAACAGTTTTACAAAAATTTCCACTAGTCCAATGATAATCCCGCCCAGCATGGCACCAGGAATCACGCCGATGCCGCCCAGCACGGCTGCAATAAATGCCTTAAGTCCCATCATGGAACCCATATCATTGGTAACACGGGGATAGTTTGCACAATACATCAGTGCCGCTACCGCCGCCAGACCGGAGCCGATGCCGAAGGTAATGGTGATAATGCGGTTCACATTGATCCCCACCAGGACGGACGCATCCTTATCCTGAGGAACGGCACGCATTGCCTTTCCCATTTTGGTCTTCTTGATAAAGAACTGCAGGCCCACCATCATCACCAGTCCGATGGCAATGGACAAAAGCACGTTCACAGACAGTGTGATGCCCATGATCTTGATATTGGGGAAGCTGAATATCTTCTGAACATTGTGAGGCTTTGCGCCGAACAGCACCATTGCCAGATTCTCCAGGAAGATGCTCATAGCCATTGCGGTGATCAGAGCTGAAAGTGAGCCTGCCTTGCGCACCGGCTTGTAGGCAATGGTTTCCACCAGAACGCCCACGGCAGAGCAGACCGCCACGGCAAAAAACACTGCCATCCATACCGGCATCCCTGCATTGGCCATCAGGGGAATGGTATAAAATAAGGTATATGCACCGATCATAATGAAATCACCATGTGCAAAGTTAATCATACGGATGATACCGTAAACCATGGTGTAGCCCAGCGCAATCAAGGCATAGATAGCGCCCTGGCTGAGCCCATTGATCAGGTTTTGGAAAAATAATGAAAATGTCATACGCAAGATTCCTTTCTCTGGACTGCTTCGCAGTGCGTCCTGGAGGAAAGCAACAATGTGCATGGGCCTTGAAAGCCTCATGCACACTGCTGTCCCATTTCATTCCGTCTGTTATGGATATTCTTATTCCTTCTCACCACTTGGAGAAAGGGTCATCAGCCATTTCACCTGGCCGTCCTCATAGGTGTTGATCGCCACAGACTTCTCCGGATCCCCATTTACGTCCAAGGTAAAGGTTCCGCCTACGCCAGTAAAGGTCATGCCGGTCATACCCTTGACTAACGATGCGCTGTCACTGCCGCCGCCGTTTTTCGCAGCCTCTTCCAGCATGTAGATGGCATCATAGTATAATGCAGCACATGCATTCAGGCTCTCGGTTCCATAGGTTTCCGTATACTTGGACACGAAGTTTGCCACTGCCGGGGCAGTATCCTCAGAAGAATAGTGGTTGGTGAAATAGCAGTTTGCAAATTCAGCTTCAAGGCCGGAGGTATCGGCGCCGTCCCAGCCGTCGCCGCCCATGATCGCGCCCTCAAAGCCTGCATTTCTTGCAGCTCCTACCAGCAGCGGAACGGTATCCAGGAAGCAGGGATAGAACAGGAAGTCTGCTCCGTTTGCCACCACCTGGGAAGCCTGTGCGGAAAAGTCGGTATCCTTTGTGGTGCATTCGCCGGTGTAAACCACTTCAATGCCGTTTGCCTCTGCATTCTCAATAAAGGCATCCTTCAGGCCGTTGGAGTAATCGTCGTCCTTTGCATAGATAACTGCCGCCTTTGACCAGCCCTTCTCCTTGGCAAACTGTGCAGCCATCTTGCCCTGATATGGGTCGATAAAGCAGTCACGGAAAATCGAATCGCCCTTTAAGGTCACGTCCTTATTGGTAGCGCCGGTTGCCAGCAGCAGCATACCATCCTTGGAGGCCTGCTCTGCAATGGGAAGGGTTACCGATGAGAAGAAGCACCCTACGATCGCTTCCGGTCCAAAGGCCATCAGACCGTTATATGCATTGATCGCCTGCTTCGCGTCTGTTGCGTCATCCATCAGCTTTCCATCATTGACGATCTCGATGGTATACTCCGGGTTGGAGGCATTAATCTCCTCCGCCGCCATGGTAACAGCATTCTGAGCGCCCTCGCCGTAGATGGCAGAGCCGCCGGTCAGGGAGCAGACAACGCCAACCTTAATAACTTTGTCCTCCTCTCCGGATGCAGCCGGCTGAGAAGACGCCGGACTGGTTTCCTCAGAGCCTGCCGCAGCTGCTTCAGAAGGGGCTGGGGCTGCTGACGTAGCAGCTGCCTGCTGTGCGGAAGACCCACACCCTCCAAGCATGGAAACCGACATGGCAGCAATCAGTGCTGCAGACAATAAACGTTTTTTCATAATGATTCCTCCTCATAAATAAAAAAACAGAGCTGTTTTCCGCTGACATGCAGATGCATGCAGAAAGAAAAAGCTCCATTGCTTTTCAGGAAACAAAAAAGAAGAGATTCCGCCGCTTAGATGCGGCAGAGACCTCTTCGTACTCTGTTCCTTGTGCTTGGGGTGAATTATATCATCCCCGCTTCAGAAACGCAAGTTTTTTCAGCCATTCCTTGTTATATTAAGCCGTACAAAACCGAAAATCTGCTTTTGGCCTAAATATAATTATTTTTTTCGTTTTTCAAGTGAAACGCTTCTCAAAATCCTGCTATAATGTATTGCTCAATCAGCATATCCAGCTCCACGCTGTACTGATAAATCTGCTCGTAATCCTTACCTTCGTCAATGCTGGCATTTAAAACCTGCCTGGCCGATTCGATTTTCTCGATTAATTCGTTCTTTGAAAGATTCATCCCACGGTCTCCTTTTCACCCTTTCCCAGTTGTTTGTGCTTCCAAAACAGGGCACTGGCTGCTCCTACTGCGAGAACGATGGACAGACATTGGGAAACCGGGAGTCCGGTGCCGAAAAAGAGAAGCTGATCGGTTCGAAGGCCTTCTATCCAGCTTCTTCCTATCCCATAGCCGAGCAGATAAATCAAAAACATCTCACCGTCAAAACGCTTCCGCTTCCGATACCACAGCATAAACATCAGAAGACAAAGATTCCAAACCGATTCATAAAGAAATGTGGGATGTACCTGAATGTACTCCACTCCCTGCTCCACGATCAGATGGTCAATCAGCTCCTGGGATATCATGGATGGGTTTACCAGGGAACGTTTGATCCTCATGGCGAAAAGGCTTTCTGTATATCCGCCGAAGGCCTCGCAGTTGAAGAAATTACCCCAACGCCCTATGATCTGTCCCAATACCAATCCCAGCACACCGCTGTCTGCCATCGAAAAAAATGACTGTTTCCTAATCCTGGTAAAAATAATCAGGGTAAGTACTGCACCAATTACCCCGCCGTAAATCGCTAGTCCCCCAGCCCTCAGGTTAAACACTTGAAGCAAATTATCCTTGTATGCGTCCCACTCGAAGATCACATAGTACGTCCGTGCTCCGATGATAGAAAAGATGATCGCGTACAATGCAAAATCCAGGTACAGGTCCGGATCCTGTCCCCGACGTTTTGCATCGGACTGGGCCAGCCAGATCCCTGCCAGCATTCCGCAGCCGATGATGATTCCGTAAAATGCAATTCGGAAGCCGAAAATGGAGATATGGTTCTGCAGGTGCTCTATGGTGATGCCCAGATTGATGAAGCTTAAATCTGCTCCGCTTGTCGTCATATGTAAAACTCCTCTCTGCCTTTGAGCTGTTTACATTTTAACCCTAAACTCGGGAAAAAGCAACGAAATTCGATTGACAGGATGTGAGGGGGTTCGACAGAGGGGATGGAGTCAACTTAGCAAAGGCCCGGCTGTATGAAAACATCTCCGGCTGCGGAAATACCTCAGCCGGAGATGTTTTTAGGATGCAATACTGTATTTTTTTCTGATGTTTTTATACGTTAAAGCGGAATAAAATAACATCGCCGTCTTTCACTACGTAGTCTTTGCCCTCCAGGCGTACCAGTCCTTTTTCTTTGGCGGCCGGGTAGGTTTTGCAGTCCAGCAGGTCCTGGTAGTTTACTACCTCGGCGCGGATAAAGCCTCGTTCGAAATCGGAGTGGATCTTTCCTGCGGCCTGCGGGGCCTTGGTGCCTACCTTGATGGTCCATGCCCGGGTTTCCGTGACGCCGGCAGTCAGATAGCTGATCAGTCCCAGGATACGGTAGCTGGCGGCGATCAGCTTGTCCAGGCCAGATTCCGTCAGACCTAAGTCTTCCAGGAACATGGCTTTTTCATCATCGTCCAGCTCTGCAATCTCCTGCTCGATCTGGGCGCAGATCACAAATACCTCGGAGTCATTTTCCCTGGCAAATTCCCGTACCTTCTGTACATGAGGATTAGAGGCACCATCGTCAGAGAGATCATCTTCGCTTACATTGGCGGCGAAGATCACCGGCTTCCAGGTTAAAAGGTTCAGGGAATTGACAAAGGCCAGCTCATCTTCATCAGCAAATTCCATGCCGCGGGCCAGGTTTCCGTTTTCCAGGTGATCCTTGATCCGCTTCAGAAGCTCTACCTCCTTGGCCAGATCCTTGTTGTTAAAGGCGCCCTTGGAGGTCTTGGCGATCCGGCGCTCCAGGATCTCAATGTCGGAGAAGATCAGCTCCAGATTAATGGTTTCAATGTCACGCATGGGATCTACGCTGCCGTCTACATGGATCACATTCGTGTCCTCGAAGCAGCGCACTACATGCACGATTGCATCTACCTCACGGATATTGGAAAGGAACTGGTTTCCTAAGCCTTCTCCCTTGGATGCGCCTTTTACCAGCCCGGCAATGTCTACAAACTCGATCACAGCCGGTGTGATCTTTTCCGAATCATAAAGATCTGCCAGCTGCTTTAAGCGCGGATCCGGAACCGGAACTACGCCTACATTGGGGTCGATGGTGCAGAATGGATAATTTGCTGACTCTGCGCCTGCTTTTGTCAAAGAATTGAAAAGGGTGCTCTTTCCTACATTTGGCAGCCCTACAATACCTAGCTTCATGTCGTATACCTTCCTATTCTGATGTGATTCGTTTTTCCTGCTTCTGGCTTAATCCTCCAGCTCGTCCTCGCCTACAATCTCATCATACTCAGCTGCATCCAGCATCTCGTCGAATGCCTCGGATACGATCTCAAATTCGTCGTCATCTTCAATATTTTCCAGATTAGGCTGGCCGTCTGCATCCTCAGTGTAGCGGTACAGATAAACCTCGCCCTCCTCTGCTGCCGGACCTTCCATTGGAAGCAGTGCGATATATTCCTTGTCTCCTGCCTTGAAAATGTTAATTACAACGCATTCCAGGGTAGTATCATCATCTAAGGTTAATGTAACCGTAGTCTCCTCCGGTTCCTCACCATTCTCACCTAAATTGCAGTTGAATTTCTCATTATCTTTCATTCGTTAGTCCTCCTAGGCTAATTTTTCGTGACTGTGAAGGACTCCTTTCGCTGACCGCTGGTCCTGAACAGTTACATTTATTTTTAATCACTTTACCAAAATATGCCGGGAAAAGCAAGGTTTTTGCGGTATTTCCTGTCTTATTTTCGCATCGGCTCTGCTTTTTGGTTAATACTCAATGCCTTCCCTGGCCATGACGCCCTTCTCATAAGGATGGCGCACCGGCTTCATCTCGGTAATGTAGTCCGCCGATTCAAGAAGAGATTCCCAGGGATTTCTCCCGGTCAGCACCACTTCCAGGCCGAAAGGACGCGTTTTCAGAATGTGTTCCAAACGCGCCTTCTCCACCAGCCCGGCATTGCAGGCTCCCAAAACCTCATCCAGAATGAGAAGATCGATCTTCTCATTCCAGGCGGCCTCTGCCGCCTTCTCAAGCATCTGGCTGTAATATGCACCAGCTTCCCTCCGGACCTCCTCCGTCATCTGAAAGGTAAAGCCAAAGCTTTTTTCACATGGCAGCACCTGAATCCCCGGAATCTGGCGCAGCACAGCAACCTCGCCGGAATCCTCGGTTTTTAAAAACCGGGCAATGAATACCTGCTTTCCTCTTCCCGCCGCCCGGAGGGCCAGCCCCAGGGCTGCGGTGGTCTTGCCTTTTCCATCTCCGCAGTAAATATGCACCAGTCCAAATTTCTTATCTTCCATTTCTGCCTCCCTGTCCGCTTCCCCGGCCATACCCGGCAGACGGTTCCCCTTCCAGATATTCCTTCACAAACCGGGATACCTCCTGCTTCTTATGATACCGCTCCTTCACATAATACACATGAAGCCGCTCCTTTGCCCTGGTCATGGCCACATAGAACATCCGGCGCTCCTCCTCCATATCGGCATCCAGAAAGGCCTTGTGATGAGGAGTCACCCCTTCATTGGCATCCAGGATATACACAATCCGAAATTCCAGCCCCTTGGAGCTGTGCATGGTCATGAGAGAGACGCCCTCCTTCTTCCGGTTCCGGTCCTTCGCCTGCTGGGCCAGCTGCTCCTTATATTCCAGGATATGCTGAAACCACGCCTCACAGGTCTTATACTCCGCCGCGCTCTCCTGGATCTGATCTGCCACCTCCAGAAGCTCCTCCGGCTTCATCCGCCGGAACTGAGCATACTCCTTCAAATAGTCATTATACCCAACTGCTTTCCGAATATAATTGATGGCCGCGGTGGGAGCCATCTTCCGGATCGACATCAGGTGATACTGCAGATCCTCGATCCGCTCTACCATCCAGCCCTTATCCTGGTAAAAGGATTTCACCTGCTCCCAGTTTACCATCTCTCCTTCCAGGGCATCCCGGCTGATATACCGTTTGGGGCGGTTGATAATAGAAAGCACCCGCCCCCGCTCTCCGTGGCCTCTGGCTACCAGAATGTAATCCAGAAGGTTCCTGGCGATCCAGTGATCATAAATGTTGGGAAGCTCATCCCGGATCTGGAAAGGGATGCTGTACTCCATCATTTTTTCTACCAAAAGTCTGGGCCCCTGGTTGGTCCGAAACAGCACGGCAATGTCCTCATAGGCTGCTCCGGCACGGATGTAATCCCGGATCTCCTGGCAGATCGCCTCCACCTCTTCAGCTCCATCCTGCCAGATGCGGGTAACCACCGGCCTTCCCGGCTTTTTATTGGCCCGGATAGACTTGGAGAAACGTGCCTTGTTATGAATGATTAACCGCCCTGCCGTGTTGACGATCTGAGGTGTTGATCGATAATTTACATCCAAAAGAATCTGCTTTGCTTCCGGGTAATCCTTGGGAAATCCCAGCATCAGCTCCGGCTTGGCTCCCCGGAAGCGGTAGATGGACTGGTCATCATCCCCCACCACAAACAGGTTATTCTCCGGCAGAGCCATCATCCGCATCACTTCATACTGGATCCGGTTAATGTCCTGAAATTCATCGATCAGAATATATTGGTATTTCCGCTGCCAGGCAGATAAAATATCCTTCCGCTCCTGAAACAGCTGATAGCACATCACCAGCATATCATCAAAATCCAGAAGTCCAAGCTGTCTGAGCCGCTCCTCATAAGCCTGATACAGCGCCTTAAAGATCTCCTCTGAGCAGTTCTTGGAATAATAATGATCCAGGGACATCATCTCGCCTTTCACTGCGCTGATCTCACTGAGGACAGACTGGATAAATTCCCCTTCATCCTCCACATCCAGAGAAAGCTTCTCCATCCGCTCCCGGATAAACTGAATCCGCTGCTCTTCCTTTACAATATTTTCTCCACCATACTGGTATGCCAGCTTTAAGATCCGGAAAAATACAGAGTGGAAGGTGCCAAAACTGACCCTTCCACCTGAACTGTTCTGTTCACAAGCCAGATACCGCTCCTCCATCTCCCTGGCTGCCGCCCTGGTAAAGGTGATGACCAGAATATTGGAAGGATTTACCCCCTGCTGCTCTACCAGGTGCCGGACCCGCCCCACGATCACCGTGGTTTTCCCGGACCCGGGACCTGCCAGCACCATCATCGGCCCCTTTCCATGGCAAACTGCCTGGGACTGTGCTTCATTAAATGGCATCTGCACTCCTCTTGTCTGTCTCTTTATCGTTCCAATTTATTACATCTGCTGCAATTTCTCAATTCCGGCACGGATCCGCTTCAGGGATTCCTCCTTGCCCAGCACCTCCATGATCTCCGTTGCTCCGGCTGGAGTCATCTGCTTTCCAGATACCGCCGTGCGGATGGGCCACATAACAAATCCGGTCTTATAGCCTTTCTCATTCACATAAGCCATCAGCGCCTGATACAGAGCATCGTTGCTGTAATCCTCCTGTGCCTCCAGAATCGGCAGAACCTCCTGCAGCACCTTAAGAGAGGTCTCCGGCGTGGATTTCATCTTCTTGTGCTGATACATGGACACATCATACTCCGGCATCTCCTCGAAAAAGTCGATATGGCCTGCAATATCCGGAAATACCTCGATCCTGGTCTTTACCATAGCTGCGATCTTCTTAAAATCAAGCTCCCTGTGGATCACTTCCTTGATGTAGGGCAGCGCCATCTCATAGAACTTTTCCGCATCCATAGCCTTCATATATTCGCCGTTCATCCACTTTAGCTTGGTCATATCGAACACTGCAGGAGACTTGCTCATACGGCGGAAGTCAAACTCCTTTACCATCTCTTCCAGGGTAAAGATCTCATTATTTCCCTCTGGAGACCAGCCCAGAAGAGCCACATAATTTACCACAGCCTCTGTTAAAAAGCCCTGGTCGATCAGATCCTCATAGGAAGAATGGCCGCTTCTCTTGCTTAACTTCTGATGCTCCTCATTGGTGATCAGCGGACAATGAACGTAAACCGGCACCTCCCAGCCGAAAGCATCATACAGACGGTTATATTTGGGGGAGGAGGATAAATACTCATTGCCCCGGACTACATGGGTGATTCCCATCAGATGATCATCCACCACATTGGCAAAGTTGTAGGTGGGATATCCGTCCGACTTGATCAGAACCATATCATCCAGCTCCGCATTATCTACCGTGATGTCGCCGTAGATCTCATCATGGAAGGTGGTCGTTCCCTCTGTAGGATTGTTCTGGCGGATTACATAAGGGATCCCTGCCTTTAAGTTGGCTTCCACTTCTTCCTTGGAAAGGTGAAGGCAATGCTTATCATAATTCATGATCATTTCCCCATTCACCTCATGCATTAAGCTCTCCAGGCGCTCTGGTGTGCAGAAGCAGTAATAAGCCTCCCCCTTCTCCACCAGCTTCTTGGCATACTCCAGATAAATGCCGGCCTTCTGGCGCTCACTCTGCACATAGGGACCGCAGCCGCCGTCCTTATCCGGTCCCTCATCGTGGATCAGCCCGGTTTCCTGAAGGGTATGGTAAATGATCTCGGTGGCGCCTTCTACATAGCGCTCCTGGTCCGTATCCTCAATGCGGAGAAGAAAATCCCCGCCCTCATGCTTTGCGATTAAATATGCGTATAATGCTGTTCTCAAATTTCCTACATGCATCCGCCCGGTTGGACTGGGTGCATATCTGGTCCTTACTTTCATGCTCCTACTCTCCTAAAAATTATTATTGCACTCACTGCTGCAAAAAACAGAACGTTAATACCTCATACATTATAAATCAAAGAATTTTAAATGACAATGCCTTCCATTCAGGAATTTAAGAACTTGCTTCATGATAAATGAAGAAGCTTCACCGCAAGCTGGAAATACACCACTAAGCTTATGGCATCCACGATGGTGGTGATCAGCGGCGCTGCCATAATGGCCGGGTCCAGCTTCAGGCTGCGGGCTGCGATGGGCAGAAGGCCGCCGATGGTTTTTGCCAGCACTACCGTTACCAAAAGGCTTAATACCACGGTCAGGCATACCATCCACTGGCCGGGGTAGCGCAGGATCAGCTGGATGAAATTAGCAGCACCTAAAACGGCTCCTACCATCAGTCCTACCCGCAGCTCCTTCCACAGCACCTTAAAGCCGTCCCGGGGCTGGATCTCATTCACTGCCATGCCGCGGATAATCAGAGTGCTGGACTGGCTGCCTGCGTTTCCTCCGGTGTCCGTCAGCATGGGGATAAAGGTGACCAGCAGGGGAAGCACCGCAAATGCGGCCTCATACCGTGCCAGGATCCCTCCTGTGACCATACTGCTTACCATCAGGATCAGCAGCCACATGATCCGGTTTTTTGCCAGTTCAAAAACACTTGTCTTTAAATAAGGCTTCTCGCTGGGGTGCATGGCTGCCATCTTTTCAAAGTCCTCCGTGGCCTCCTCTTCCATAACATCCACGATATCGTCTACCGTCACAATGCCCACCAGACGATTCTCGCTGTCCACCACAGGCAGAGAGAGCAGGTCATACTTTAAAAACCGCTCTGCCACAGCTTCCTGGTCTTCCGTGGTAACTGCCTTGATCACATTGCGGTCCATAATATCCCCAAGACACGCCTCATAAGGATTCATCAGCAGATCTTTCACCGTCACTACGCCCTCCAGGGTCCGCTTTCCATCCATCACATAGCAGGTGTAAATGGTTTCCTTATCTACCCCATGCTTCCGAATGTAGGCAAAGGCCTGTTCCACCGTCATATCCTTCTTCAGTCCCACATACTCTGCTGTCATGATGCTGCCGGCGCTGTTGTCCGGATAGTTGAGAAACTGATTAATCAGGTTTCTGGTATCCGGCGACGCATTCTGCAGGATCCGCCTCACCAGTGTAGCCGGCAGCTCCTCCAGCATATCTACCGCATCATCCACATACAGCTCCTCAATAATGTTATTAATCTCCCGGTCTGTGATCTGATTGATGATATGCTGCTGTTCATCCACTTCCAGATTGGCAAATACCTCTGCCGCCAGCTCCTTGGGCAGCGTGCGGAATACCAATGTCATCTGCTCCAGGCTCAGCTCCTGCAGAAATGCAGCCACATCTGCCTCATTCATGATCGACAAAATCTCCTTCAGGATCCGAAACTGCTTCCCATCAGCAAGCTGAATCAGCTTCTCCATGTCCAATACCTTCTGCATTGCACTTCACTCCTTTCCATCTGATCGGCAACCATTCCAGACTCCCATCGGCCGACAGCCGCTTTTGTACCTTCGCAGCTATCCCGGTTGCCCTGATTTTTTCTCTTTCTGCCAGCCTAAGGTCGCGCCCTCTGCCAGCACTTTCTGACTTACAGCCAGAGTCAGATGGAAACAAAAAAGCTGTCATCCTTCTTCTTCAGATGGATAACAGCAGTCATGAACATGTTAAAATCAGCTCTATCGATAAATTGCCTTATCAATACAGCCCGCCAAAGAACAGCCGCAGCCGTGAAGCAGTCTGAAATGACCTGCCTCTCCAATCTGGCTGCAGCCGGATGCTCCTCCAACTCCGTTCGTGACCATAACTTTCTGCTTCCATCCTGCTACTTCGGCCTTCCATCTCTGCTTCACTTCCTTTCTTTTTTAAGCTACCTTCATAGTATGAAATTTCACACCATTTGTCAACCCTGATTTTCCCTTATTATCTTCCCATTACCCACTCCATGGCATAGGCCCAGGTCAGCCGGTTCTGCGTCCAGATGGCAGCATATTCTGACAGCGGCATCGGGCAGGCGATCTTTCCCGTCTCCAGCGTTACGCTGGGAACCGGCTTACTGCCCAGCTGGATCCAATCCTTGTATCCGCCGCCGCCCTCAGAAGGAAGGATGCGGTACCCGCCAGTTACGGTGGACATCAGATTTGCCAGCTCAGAGGATTCTGCCTGTACCTTATTTCCCAGAATATCCCAATAAATCACATTTCCCATAGAGTGATAGTGGATCACAGCCTTCCACGGATACTGGGAATTATATAGGTTCATCATTGCCTGGGTCTCCGGCTCCGTTCCTGGGGCAGTTCCCTTATATCCGGAATAGGATGGGAACTCCGTGGAATACACATCCGACCACAGGGCATCGAAATTCAGATTCAGGTCCACACCCTGTGCATTGGCCTTCCACCGGCTTAAGTAGGTTCCCGGATCAGCAGTGGTACGGCCGGCCGCCGTATCCATCACGTAGCAGGTTCCAATAGCATCTTTCAGCTGCTGGGACCGGATCCCATCCATGCCGAACTGGCTGATGGTGACACCGTCCGGATTGGTCATAGGCACGAAATGAACTGCCACCTGACTGAACATGGTGGACAGCGGCACATCATGGAAGGAGCCGGTGCTGTAGTTTGCCAGCGCCATCTCCATCTGCTGCATCATCAGCATAGGATTCAGATACTCTCTGCCGTGAATGCCGCCCTGGATCAGGATATGCTTGGACGCTGCCGGGTTGCCGATGATGCAGTCATACATGGCCCTTCCATCCAGAGAGGTTCCGATGGTGTTGACCTGCATGTAATTGGAATACCGCTGCTTCAGCAGCGTGATATCCTGCACCATCTGGTCGTAGGAATACTTTTCCACTGTCTGCACAATTGGATTATTGGTCACATCAAAAATCTGAATGTTTTCTGCAGGAACCGACTGCTGACCATCCTGAGTCTGCTGTGTCTGCTGGCTCTGCTGATTAAAGGCTCCGGGCCCAAGGGAATAATCGATGCCGGAGGAAGCCGTTCCTGCAGATGAATTCTGACCGGAAGCTGCTCCTGCTGATGCATCACCATTTACCCGGATCACGCGGCTGGAGCTGGTGGTTCCTGTGCCGGACGGTGCTGCCGGCTGGCTGGCTGCCGCACCGGATGCGTCTCCCGGCTGACTAACTGCTGTGCTGCCGCCTGACTGCGTCCCGGAGCTGTCGCCGCCCTGCTGGGGTCCATCACTTGATATCACGCCCTGAGGCGCTGTTGTCTGCTCTGCGCCGGAATTTATCCCGTCTGCTGCTGTGGGACCGGATATGCCTGTGCCCCCGCTCTGTCCCAAATCAAATGCAGGTACCTGGATGGCGGTATCCACAGTTGCTCCCGTCTGGCTGCTCTCGTCTGCCCAGGCGGTGGTAACACTGGATACCGCCAGCACTGCTGCTCCAGCCAGCGCCGCCCATCTATGGTAATTCTTCATGAAATGCTTTCCTCCTAATCCTTGATGTCAACCGATTACCGCTGGCTGCTGTTTTGCATCTTCACAGCTATCCACAAGTTACCGGTAAAATTCATTTGAAATCACTTACGACCTTTGAATTATAGCATATTTCAGCCGGTCTCCTTATTACAACTTTCTTACAATCCTGAGAAGATTTGTAAAACTGCCGCTGCGGCCCGGAAATAAAAAGGAGTCCTGGCAAAATGTTTCCTGTCGTGCAAATAGAAACAGGCCCCGCCTGTCTTAAGCGGAGCCCGTCTATCTCATTTCGGCGCCTGCTGCGCCTTTTCCTCTTCTGTCTTTTCGTGCAAAAGCTTACGCTCTCGGAGCCTTCTCCTTATCGGCCAGGTCGCCTGGCTTCATGCTCAGGTTGATGCGGCCCATCTTGTCCACCTCAATTACCTTTACAGTAACCTCATCACCGATATTGACTACATCCTCAACCTTGCCCACTCTCTTGTCAGACAGCTTGGAAATATGGATCATGCCATCCTTATTTGGAGCCAGCTGGACGAATGCACCGAAGTTCATGATGCGGACTACCGTTCCGGTCATTACCATGCCGGCCTCGATATCGGTTACAATGCTCTCGATGATCTTGATGGCCTTCTTGATCATTGCTGCATCGGTTCCGCATACAGATACATTGCCCTCATCGCTGATATCGATCTTAACGCCAGTCTCCTCAATGATCTTATTGATCACCTTGCCCTGCTTGCCTACAACATCGCCGATCTTAGTCGGGTCGATGGTGATGGTCTCGATCTTTGGAGCATACTTGCTTAATTCCTTGCGAGGTTCTGCGATAACCGGAGCCATAACCTGATCCATGATATACATTCTGGCTTCTCTGGTTCTTGCGATTGCCTCCTCCACGATCGGGCGGGTCAGACCGTGGATCTTAATATCCATCTGGATGGCGGTGATTCCCTTGTGGGTACCGGCTACCTTAAAGTCCATATCTCCGAAGAAGTCCTCCAGACCCTGGATATCGGTCAGTACCAGATAATCGTCATCGGTGTCGCCAGTTACCAGACCGCAGGAAATTCCGGCAACCATATCCTTGATCGGTACACCTGCTGCCATCAGGGACAGGGAAGATGCACATACGGATGCCTGAGAAGTAGAACCGTTGGATTCCATGGTTTCGGATACGGTACGGATGGCATATGGGAATTCCTCAATGGAAGGAATCACCGGAAGCAGTGCTCTCTCTGCCAATGCTCCATGACCGATCTCCCGGCGTCCCGGCCCGCGGCTTGCCTTTGCCTCACCTACGGAATATCCCGGGAAATTATAGTGATGCATATAGCGCTTTTCTGTAACAAATTCATTCAGACCGTCTACCTTCTGCACTTCAGACAGAGGAGCCAGAGTACAGATATTCATGATCTGAGTCTGTCCGCGGGTAAACATACCGGAGCCGTGAACTCTGGGCAGCAGATCTACCTCTGCAGCCAGCGGACGGATCTCATTGATCTGACGGCCGTCTGGTCTCTTGTGATCCTTTAAGATCATCTTGCGGACAGTCTTCTTCTCATACTGATAGATAGCATCGCCCAGCATAGCCAGCGCTTCCTCATCCTCAGCAAAGGCTTCCTCCAGGCGTTCCGTAATCCGTGCGATATTCTCCTCCCGCTTCTGCTTCTCATCGGTAAATACCGCTTCCTCCATCTCCTCCTGAGAAACTATTTCCTTGATCCGTGCAAACAGCTCCTCCGGAACTGCGTAGGACTCGTAGGTATGCTTCTCCTTACCGCATTCTGCAATGATCTTATCAAAGAATGCGATAATGGTCTGGTTGATGTCGTGAGCCTGGTAAATCGCCTTGATCATCACATCCTCCGGCACTTCCTTCGCGCCGGCCTCGATCATGATCACCTTCTCACGGGTGGAAGCTACGGTCAGTGCCAGTTCGGATACCTGCTTCTGTGCATTGGTCGGGTTCACGATCAGCTGGCCGTCAATCAGACCCATCTGGGTTGCGGCGCAGGGACCGTCAAATGGAATATCGGAAATGCAGGTTGCCAGGGAGGAACCTAACATTGCTAAAAGCTCTGGGGAGGCATCCTGATCCACACACAGCACCAGGTTGTCTAACAGAACGTCATTGCGGTAATCCTTTGGGAACAGAGGACGCATGGGGCGGTCGATCACGCGGCAGGTCAGAACGGCATTCTCTGCTGCCTTGCCCTCTCTCTTATTAAATCCCCCTGGGATCTTGCCTACGGAATACATCTTCTCCTCGTACTCTACGGACAGAGGGAAGAAGTCGATCCCGTCTCTCGGCTTCTCAGAAGCGGTTGCAGTTGCCAGTAACACGGTGTCGCCGTAATGCATCAGCGCTGCACCATTTGCCTGAGCTGCCACTCTGCCGATATCTACGGTCAGGGTACGGCCAGCCAGCTCCATGCTGTAACTCTTATACTCTTTTGCCATGATTCGTCTCCTTTACTATACTTGACTTTCTTATGATGCCCAGAAAATCCTGCCATGATCGTACAGAAGACCCCGAAACTACTGAACTGGACACGGAACTTGTTTCCATACGGCGGCAGCTCCAGCCTGATCACTGCTGCTCCATATCCACTTCAGCGGTCTCGGAATATCTCCTTCTGACGTGGTCCTTCCGGGACTTGATTTTTACCATACAGGGTTTTGGCGTTTCTGACACAAAGCCGGACCCGTTTCCTTACATCTTTTGTAATCACAATAGGGTGGAGAAAACTCCACCCTACTCTTAAAAAGATTACTTTCTGATGCCTAACTTTACGATTAATGCACGATAACCTTCCAGGTCGGTTTTCTTTAAGTAGTTTAATAAACCACGTCTCTGACCTACCATCATTAACATACCACGTCTGGAGTGATGGTCCTTCGGGTTGCTCTTTAAGTGCTCGGTTAACTCTGCGATTCTTGCAGATAAAATAGCGATCTGAACCTCTGGAGATCCGGTATCGCCTGGCTTTCTGCCGTACTCAGCGATGATAGCTGCCTTCTTTTCCTTTGAAATCATCTTGATTTCCTCCTTATAATTCTCTAAATTCTCACCATGGACTAAGCTGGGGCTGGAGATGCCAGAAGCCGAGTCCCGGCGTTTGCTCATACCGTTAAACTATATCATAGGCTTTCTTTCTTGTCAATCAATTTTTTATCCGCCAACGAAACGTACAGGCCAAGGCTGTATCCTCCATGAAAGAGCCTCCGGCGCCCCATATTTACGCCGGAGCTCATGCAGCAGGCGGAATGGCTGCTGGATCAAACGCATCGCAAGAAAAAACAGATTTTCGACACATTCCGGGAAAAGCTTACCAGCAAGCTCATTTCACCGCAAGATTCGACAACGATTTGCAGGTTTTAAAAGGCGTTTCGTTCCGCCCCAGCCTCCCGGATCCTTCCGCCGCGGCTTTTCGCCTTCCTCTGAAAACAGAGGAGCTGTTCCTTCACCTGCTTTTTCCTTCTGGCGCTGATATCCAGACGAACTCCATTTTTCATCACCAGGTAATCCCCTCCCATATGCTGTACATGCTCCAGATTCACCAGACAGTTCCGGTGGATCCGGCTGAACCGCTCTTTTGGAAATGCCTCCTCCTCCTGCTTCATGCTGGTGCGGATCCGGTAGCCTTCTCTGGCAGTATAGACGCTGACAGCCTTCTTTAAGGAGTCGATATAATAAATTTCGTGTTCTTCCAGGGCTACGGTTTTTCTCCCAAACTGCCATACATGCTTCTCTTCTTCCCTTGTCATCTCTCCCCAGAGCTGTTCCATGGAATTTAAGAAATTTCCACGGCTGACTCTCAGGCGAGGTTCCCCATACACAATGACCAGATCATATCGGTTTCCTGCCACCTGATTCCAAAAGGTTCCCTCCGAGTTTAAAAAATCCACCTCCATAGGAGCCATCACCTCCTCGCACATCCGAAAGCAGGATTCCATATATTCGTTCCATTCCATATTGCTGCTGTATACTGCTATTTTCATCTCAAACCTCCCGTTTCCAATCGACCATTTCTTTTTCTGCCGAAATTGCTTTTCAGATATTATTACGAAATGAAATCCGGTTGGTTACAGAAACAACAGCGGCCAAAATCGGTTAATTCCCTAGATGTCGGCCATAGTAAAAAAGTTCACCGATCGTTTGCTTATTTCATGCAGTCTAAGATCTTCCCGCATGCTGTTTTGCATCTGCATACAATGGATTGTCTCATCACGCGGAAAATTCCCCACATCCCAGATTCCACATCCCAGGCAAAGCTTCCTGAACGATACAGATAATCTCCAGGGCATGCTGCTCCGCATTGCAGCTCCATATCAAACCGGTTGCCCACGCTGATCCCGCCCTGTAATGGAATCACTCTTGAGAATGCATCCTTCGGCTGTTCTCTCCACACATGCCCGTGCACCGTCAACGACAGATTTCTCGGCTTATCTGCCGGCATCATCGTTCGAAAAATCACACGGTCACCAGGATAAGCCTTCCAGATCGGTGTTGCAGGGTCTCCGTGCACTTTGCTGCTGAACACCTTCCAGATTCTCGGATCTCTCTGAAGACGATTGGCAAACCGTTCGGAATGGTAGTTGTACCCCTTTTCTCCAGTGTCTTCCGCATCAACGATCTCTTCACTGTCCGCTGCTGCGGTCTGAACCAGATTGCCGTCTTTATCCAAAAGACGGATTCCGTTCTGTATAAACAGAACATATTCCCGAAAGCTTTCTATGCCTGGCGCAGTGATTACTGCCTGCTCTGCAAACGGATTTTCCTTTTTCGTAAAATTCTCATACCATCTGGCTCCCGCCGGTTCTACGACCACCGCCCCAAACAGTCCATGGTACCTGTGGTTGCGCATATCCCCAAAGGACTGCAGGTACAGGCCCCGTATTCCTGATCCGCATGCCAGAGATACCGCTTGCTCTCGCCGATTCCCACCGTCTGTTCTTCACAATTATACCCTACATTGATTCCCGAAGCACGGATCGGATCATACCGTAAAAACTGCGGATTTAAGGAAACCCTCTCCGACGGCTTATGGGGCATATCTAACGGAACTTTGGGGTACTCATGATAAGGAACCGGCTGATCCGGATTCCATACATTGTGCAGGGTAACCTCCAGCCAATCTCCTACATTTGCACGCAAAATCAGGGGTTTGGGAGTATATTTTCCGCAAAGTGCAAGATCCACATCTTCCAGAGGGACGAAAATCAACCCGTCAGGATCATAATCCCCATACCGGTTATAAATCAGTCTGGTCTGAATTGCTGCAATTTCATACCGTCTCACTACATCCTCTTTTCCTGGACAAGGAGGAAGAGGCCGTATCCTGTTGATTCCCTCACAGAGCGGTTTCAGGCATTCTCGATCCCCATCATAGGCGCGGATAATTCCCCACAGGCCGAGCCACGCATCATCGATTCCTCCAAAGTAATACAGATAATCTCCCGCCTGATAAGGCTCTTTGATATTCAGGTTAAATGCTTCTGAAACGCCGATGGTCTGGGATGCCGCCAGAGGGGACCTGTCATCTGCTACTTCCTTTTTCCATGACATTCCAGTAATGTTGAATACATGCTGTTCCTCATGTGCTCCGTCAATGAGACGGATCATCAATTCATCTCCCGGATACGTCTCCAAAACAGGAGTTGCAGGATCTCCGTGTACATGGGAGCTGAAAATGTAGGCCGGATCTTCATGCCTTTTCAGCCGTTCTCTCATCGGCTCCGCGCGGTAATTAATTCCCATAACTCCCGGATCATCATGGGAGCCGGGAACCTCCGGAGCATTTAACGGCTTCCCCTTCTTATCAAACAAAAAGGCAAAATCGTGAACAAACAAAGTGAATTCCCGGAAGGATGAGCCATCCCTTCTTTTTATGACCGCCTGGGTTCCAAAACGCAGTTCCTTTCCATCCCGGATATTGTGGAAGGTGGCTCCGGCTTCCTCAATAATCAATGCGCCGAACACACCATGCAGCTGATGGGCATTGGCAAACAGATGGTCATGGAAAAATACCGTCCGCAGCTCTTCGTCGGCAAAAAAGCGCTCCACTAATGTCTCATATTTCTTTGCCCCGGCAATATTATTCCAGCCATTTGCTGCCCCATCTGCGGTAATTGTGTCAAATTTCACCAGATGTACATGGTGTCCCACAATATCGGTCCTGGTTCTCAGCTGAAATTCATTCTTCTCCAAATATTCCGGCAGCAGGTTGGTTGTACGCAGCTCGATGCAGTCTCCCGTATTTGCACGGATCACCAAGGGCTCTACTTGAATTTCCTGCTCCTCTACCTTGCGGATATAAGCTTCCAGGCCTCCGTGACGCTCCAGCTCTTCCTTCAGGACAAAAAAGCGGCCTTCCGGGTCATGCCAGCCATACTGATTGTATGTGAGCTTCGCCTGAACAAGTGCAATTTCAAACACCTTAACCTTTTCACAGCTTTTCCGGCATGGACATTTTTGGCAATTTTCCTTTTTATTACATTTTCTGAGAGTGCTGTTAGATCCTTTGGAAGAGCTGTGTTCCCCGCAAATATCACACTGCTCTTTTTCATTATCCTGCTCTTTAAAATCCTCTGTCGGCTGTCCTGTATTCCCCCACTCTTTATAATCATTTCTTGGTTCTGTGGTGTGGCAAGGGCAGGTGTCTGTGTAAAGTGCCCCGGCAGCTGCATTCTCAACAAAATTTGCCTCCTCCAAAGGAGTCGGACATACAGTAGGTTTGCCGTTTTCGTCTAACACCCCGCAGGGCGGCTGACGGGGCGGAGCGCCTGTTTCCCCGCAAATAAAGTTGGGATATCCCGGATGAAGTTTATCCTTCTTCGGCGGACGTTCCCGATCTTTTAAGGGCAAAAGGGGAGGAATCAAATTTCCATCCGGCAATTTTCCGGTTCCGTCCTCCAGCCGGTCGTGAATTCTCCACAAAGTCCACATTCCTTCATGAAAATGCGGATACAGATGGCAATGGAAAATCACATCGCCGATCACCCGATTTCTGCTTCCGGCCCCATATAGAATGTCCAATGTATAACATTCCTGCGGACTTATGGTAATCGAATCAATAATCGTGGAGACCGGATTGTCCGCTTCCAGCTTCCATTGGTGATTGTGGAGATGGAATACGTGCGTCTCTTTGATTCCTCCATGGATCAGCCTGATTTTTGCCGGATCTCCAACATAAGCCCGCAGAATTGGCGGAGCTGGATCCCCATACACCCAGGAGCTCATAGAGATTTCTTCCCCGGAATCTGCAGGGTCATGATTTAGAGGCATTCGGTTTCTCATAGGTTCAGAACGGTAGCTGATCGCGGTTGTGGAGGAAGGCAGCCCTGTCCGATGATCCATTGGCGGTTCTCCGTCTTTATTCAAAATCTCCAGTTCGTCATGAAAGAATACGGAATATTCCCGAAATGCCGGTTTCCCTGGCTGATAGATATCTGCCATCAGGCCGCTCTCGATCTCTTCCCCTGTTTCCGGATGGAACCATTTTGCTTCTGGCGGTTCCACGATCACAGCTCCAAACAGACCATGGATATTCGTAGCCTCTTCACTGCTCCTGGCATCTGCCATATCATGAAATAAAAAGACTCCTTCTGTATTTGCATACCATGTATACACAATTTCACGATCGGTTGTGCTGTCCTGATTAAACCCCGTACTGGTGCCGTCAGAAGTCATCACATCATAAGCCAGGCCCTGTACATGAATAGACAGTCTGCGGTTCAATTTGTGAGAAAAACAAATTTTTACTGTATCCCCAAGATTCACACGAAGTACCAGCGGCTGCACTTCCTCATAGGGCTGCGGCGGGTTTTGATGAAACCTGCGCATCGCCTCTTCCTGTATTCTCTGCGAATCCTCTTTCAGCACATACAAAAGTCCATTTGGATCATAATCTCCATATTTATTGTATACAATCGGAATCTGGATTGCTTCTATCTTAAAACAGCGGGTTTTCCTTTCCGAAGGGTACTGACACAATTCCATACATTATTCCTCCCATCCTTGTCTTTCCAAAATCCGAAGATAATGGTTTGCTTCCCGGAGCACATGATCTGCCAAAAGCGGCAGGATAACGGAACGAATGTTACAGCTTGTAATTCCTTCGGCGCCTGCTGCTTTAAACTCACGATATTTCTCCGTAGTTTTCAAGGTCCTTCTGGTTAGTTCTTCTGTAACCCGGCAGTCCTGACTCTTTGCCTCCTTCAGCAGAAGGCAGAAATCTCCGGCAAAGTTATCGGCAGTCACCAGCAGGTCATACTCTGTCGGATCAAGAAGCCCCCGGATAAACTGTGCATGTTCCATCATGATCTGATTCCAAAATACCTCCGTGGCTTTCAGATCGTTTGATGATATACAGCCATTTTGCTCCAGCTCCATCACAATTTGACGATATAATTTCGCTTCCCGGATAATGTGTTCAAGCAGCAGCGGATAATTTGCTGTATACAGACTGCATGTGGCAACATCCTGCAAAATGTTCTCCTTCAAGGCAATCAGACCGTCCAACAGCCACAGGATCCTTTGATTGATCATCTGCACCTGCTGTTCTGTTTCTCCGTCAAAAGCACACGGACAGCCTGCATGCAGCCCTTTTTCTGCCTGTGTAATCTGAATATCGATGGGGATTCCTGTCAGCTTTTCTGTCTGCTGTTCTGCCTTTTCCGTAAATTCTGTTACAACTTCTCCGGAATCCAGGACTTCCTGCCCTGCTCTTTTGTCAGCCAAACATACCACATATGCCAGTGTTTCTTCAAATTGCTGCCGGAACCAATCTGCCCTTTCCCGGTATTCGGTTTCCGCCGCAGGAAATCCGGCCACAAGAAACAATGCATGCTCCTTCATAATTCTCCCAAAAAATAAATGGGTTTCCAATGATATTCTAATATATTTTTCCATGTCTTCTCATACCTTCTATCGTTGTATGTTATCTTAAGATATGCAGATCCGCCACAGGTTGTTCTCATCAGCCAGGGACAAAGATAAAAATGCCCATTACCATGGATCCCTCCAATGATAATGGGCATATATACATAAAAAATGATCCGTCAGCTTATGAAAGCAGCATCGGCACCACTGCCTGGATCAGGGCCATATAGATCACAGTTCCGCCTCCGATGCTGACAAGAACATTATGCTTCCAGCGGTGAAGCCCAGCCACACACAGCACGGCCGCCACCTCCGGAAATCCAAAGGGGCTGCTTGTCCACGTCACGCCTTTTAAGCAATAGACCACCAGAAGTCCCATGGATGCATAGGGAAGTGTCTTTCCCAGATAGCTGATAAACTGCGGCTGCTTCCTCCCTGCCGGGAACAGCAAAAATGGAAGAAACCGGGTGATCAACGTGGCCGCCACCAGTGCTGCAATGATCAGAACTCCTGGTAAAACATCATGCTCCATGATGTGCTCCCTCCCTTCTCCCATCCTTTTGCAGCTTCGGCATGCCAGCCTGCTCCTCCAGCTTCCTATCCCGCTGATAAACAACAGAAATCACAGCCAGGATCAAGACCATCGCCGGAATAATAAAGGAGTCCGGTCCGAACACCCTAAGGCAGACAGCCGTCCCCAGAACGCCGGTCAGCGCCGGCCAATGCTTCTTCTGCCCCTCCCACTGGTCCATAAAAATCACTACAAACAATGCCGTCAGGGCAAAATCCATGCCTGCCGTGTTAAATGTGATCAGGCTCCCCAGCAGTACTCCAATCAAGGTGCCGGACAGCCAGTAGATCTGATCCAAAAAAGAGATCCAGAAAAATACCTTCTCTTTTGCCAGTCCTTCTGGTACCTCCTCATTGCATACCACCGAGAAGGTCTCATCCGTAAGCGCAAAAATCAGGTATGCTTTCCATTTCCCCATATCCTGATACCTCTTCAGCATGGAGATGCCGTAAAACAAATGGCGTGCATTGATCATCAATCCCATACAAAATGCATACAGCGGATGAACTCCTGCTGCCAGTAACGTAATTCCCACATACTGCAGGCTGCCTGCATAGACAAAAATGCTCATGGCGGCTGCCCACCAGAAGCCGTAGCCATTTACCTTCATCAAAATTCCATATGCCATTCCCAGGACCAGGTAGCCTACCATAACTGGAATCGTCCTGGGAAATGCATAATGAAATTCCGATTGCTGCTGAATCTTCATTTGAAATCCTCTCCTTTTTTCCCTGCACTTGCCTTTTTTCTTCTTGCCGTATATGATAATAGCAAGGAAAAGTCATCCCTATTTTATAAAAGAAAGGCAAACCTGTCAATGAATTCCATCTATCATGATCATTACAAAAACTGTACTCTCTGTCCCCGCATGTGCCATGCTGACCGCACCAGATCCACAGGCTTTTGCGGCTGCACCAACATACCGAAGGCGGCAAGAGCCGCTCTTCACTTCTGGGAAGAGCCCTGCATCAGCGGCACAAAGGGGAGCGGCACGGTCTTCTTTACCGGCTGTACCCTGCGGTGCTGCTTCTGCCAGAATTTCCAGATCAGCAGCCAGGGAGTGGGAAAGGAATTAAGTACCTGGCAAATTTCCCGCATTTTTCTCATGCTTCAGGAAAAAGGGGCCCACAACATCAATCTGGTAACGCCTACCCAGTATCTGCCCCATATCCTGGAGGCCCTGGATCTGGCACGCCCTTCCCTGAAGATCCCTGTGGTCTACAACTGCGGCGGATATGAGCGCACGGAGACCATCGATGCCTTGAAGGGATATGTGGATATCTATCTTCCCGATCTGAAATATTACAGCACCCACTTATCTCAGAAATACTCCCGGGCGGCAGATTATTTTTCCGTTGCATCTAGGGCGATCCTCCGCATGATCCAACAGGCAGGCCCTCCTGTATTTGATCCAGAATCCGGTCTCTTGATGAAAGGCGTTATTATCCGCCACATGGTCCTGCCCGGCGCAAAGGAGGACTCGATCCGGCTGCTGCACTGGATGAAGGAAACCCTTCCTGAAGGCAGCTTCCTGATCAGCCTGATGAGCCAGTACACTCCTTTTTACCACTCCAGCCAATTTCCGGAGATCAACCGCCGCATCACCTCCTATGAATATAATAAGGTGCTGGAGGAAGCGATCCGTCTCGGTCTGACCGATGGATTTATGCAAGAAAAAAGCAGCGCAAAAGAAGAATACACGCCGCCCTTTGATCTGGAAGGACTGGATATCTAAGCCAGTCCTTCTTTATTTAATTTCTGCAGCCATCCGCTGCCCTCAGACTCCGGATCCTTCATCTGTGCTCTCAGCTTCCTGATACAGTGATGGAATGCCGGAACCAAAAAGCAGTCAGCCAGAAGCCAGGCCAAGGGTGATGCAAAGCCCACCGCCGCAAAGCCAAATACAGGCACTACTGCAAAGCCTACCAGACCTCTTCCCACCATCTCGCACACTCCTGCCAGCACAGCAAAGCTGCTGTAGCCAAGTCCCTGGATGGTAAATCTCCATACATTCACAAAAGTCAGCAGGATGTAGAACATGGATTCGCAGATCATATACTGATGAGCCTGGCGGATCACCACTGTCTGGGAAGCATCCACAAACAACATCGGAAAGATTCCTCCTGCCGTATACAGCACCACAAAAGCAATCAACGAATATCCAATCCCAAGCCAGGTGGCCGACTTAACCCCCTGCTGGATCCGGTCAAGCTTTTTTGCCCCTACATTCTGTCCAGCGTAAGTAGCCATCGTTCCGCCCAGCGCATCAAACGGGCAGCAGAACAGCATGGTTACCTTCTGCGCCGCCGCAACCGACGCCACAGCCACAGAACCAAGGGAATTGATGGCAGTCTGGATAATCACGGATCCAATGGCGGTAATGGAATACTGCAGCCCCATAGGAATCCCCATGGAACAGAGGATCTTCCCATGGTTCCAGCTAAACCGCAGCTCATCCTTCTCCATCCTTAAGATCTGGAATTTCTTTTTCATGTATAAAAAGCAGAGCATACCGGATACCGCCTGTGAAATCACGGTGGCATAAGCAGCGCCTTCCACTCCAGTTCCGACTACAAGGATAAAAAACAAGTCCAACCCGATATTGAGAGCACTGGAAAGTACCAGAAAATAAACCGGAGTTCTGGAATCTCCCAGCGACCGGATAATTCCAGCCAGCATGTTGTAAAGGAAGGTGGCCGGAATCCCCAGGAAAATAAAAAGAATATAATTGTATGCTCCCTGGATAATATTTTCTGGCGTGTGCATCCACCCCAGAATATTCCAGGTGAGCAGGCTGATCACAGATGTCATAATTACTGCAAAGATCACAGAAAGCCATCCTGCATTTGCCACAAACCGTCTCATATCCTTATAATCCTTAGCACCAAACCGCTGCGCTACCGGGATGGCAAAGCCGGAACAAATTCCAATTACAAAGCCGTTGACCATAAAATTGATGGCTCCGGTGGATCCTACCGACGCCAGCGCATCCACACCCAGGCATCTCCCCACGATCACCGTATCCACCATGCTGTAAAACTGCTGAAACAGCATACCCAGAAGCATCGGAATGGCAAATCCAAGGATCAGCTTTACAGGGCTACCAGATGTCATATCCTTAACCGGCGATTTTGAAACCTCTTTCTTCATAATCCTTCTCCTCCGCAATTATGCAATATCACAAACCTGCACTGACGAAAACATCTCAATGCAGATACGGAGAATTCTATCGAAAAATGAACCACTTTACAACTGCCAATTTTCACAAAAAAACGCAAAAAAATGAGAGCGGATATCGATTTTTTTCTTCTTCGATATCCGCCCTTAAGCTATTTCATCCATCGGACTGTAACCTCTCTATTCTGTTTACTGGTCTTTCGTTCTTTCGCTTCTAATGAATTGCTTCTGAATTCCTTCCGCTTCTCCATTATCTGCTTTTGTCTTTGTAATGCTTTTCGAATTTCAAATATTTGATTTCTGAGTGTGCATCCTTTTATTTACTCTATATTTAATTGTGTGACCTTTTTTGAATCGTTTGGCTCTGT
This sequence comes from Lachnospiraceae bacterium, assembly GCA_030524635.1. GTDB lineage: Bacteria > Bacillota > Clostridia > Lachnospirales > Lachnospiraceae > Caccovicinus. Next base: position 63,403 of record JAUNGG010000001.1, on the reverse strand, counting down.
AAGTGATTTTTTCTTTTCGCCTTTCATACTATGAGGAATTTCTGTTCGTTCTAATAATACTTTCTCGTCATATCACTAAACCGATTCTTTTATTCACTTTACATAGTCAGTTAAAATCTTAGATATAGCTTCCATCCATGCTTTCGTCATGTATTTGTGCTATTGGAGCTTTCCGTTCAAAATAGGTTTTGTCCTATTGCTTCAATTATAAATTTATTATAACGAAGCGAGTCTTATGTGTTTGGCGGTCCGTACCTCCTTTACTTAGATTTTTCTTTTCGTCCTTGTGTTCATTGGGGAATTACCTTTCCCTTTCTTTTTTCTTTCTCTCTTTGTTTTTGATGTCTTTATTATATAAGACATGGCCTAATTTGTCAAGTCTTTTTTAATATTTTTTCTTTATTTTTTGTATATAGTTGATTTGTGTATAATTTTTACAATTGTTTTTACTTTTATACACACTTCACCATGTCTTATTTGTTATATCCGTTAAATTATCAGAATATTCAAAAAGCAGCCATTAAATTAATCTTTAACAGCTGCTTTCATACATATTTTTACAGTTATATTCTATTACCATTTAATAATTCTTTACATTCTCCCCATCATCGATCAGGATATATGCCGGCTGTGCCACATTCTGCAGCACAGTTACCATTGCCGCCTCCGGAATGGCGATACATCCGCCGGTTCCCGGGGCGCCGTCGGTACAATGGAGGAAGATGGCAGATCCCTTGTACGGCGTCTGCTCCTTATTATACCCAACTGCCATGCAGTAATGATATGCACTTCCGCCATAGGTACTTAAATGCTCCGATGCTGCCGTATCAAACACAGCCCCGGTCTTTTGGATATCCACCATGGTATTATAGTAAGGAGAAGCACTGTCTCCTACCCAGTAATACCTGTCATCCACTTGGAGATAGGGAACGCTGAAATTCCCTGGATCTGGCTTAGTTCCAAATGCCTGATCCAGTGAAAACAAACCGCGGGGAGTCTTCTGATCTCCCTCCTGCTCTTTTCCAATTCCATTCCAACCTACATAACCGCCTACATCCACCAGCTTTTTCCAGATGTTTGCCGGCTCAGAAGCACCGGCTGCTGCCTGTGCAGGAAGCATTCCTCCTGGACCGATCAGGGTCACATCGCCGGAAGCAGCTCCTGATAAAACTTCTCTGACATACAAAGACGCCCTGGCTGCCGTTCCATGGCCCTCAATCACCACCAGGCTTCTGGCATCAGCCGGAATAGAGGTAAGCCTGGACACATCATATTGATCTGGAATCCAGATTCCATTCGCATCTACATAATAACCGTCCGGCGTTACTGCATTCACCCACATCTGCCCATCCTGTCCGTAATAATGATAGCTGCCGGCCTGATCCTTCTGCCAGCCTGTCTGCTGTACGGGTGCACCTGGGCCATTTACAGAGCCTGTTACATTTGCACCTGCGCTTTCTGTCCTCGGAATCATCGTTACCTCCGCTCCAAAGGAGCTTCCCACTCCTAATGCCACGGCAGTCAGCACGCCAAGGGCGGCTCCTGCCAGAATGCCGTTTCTTAATGTTCTGTCAATTAATCGTAATCTCAATCTTTTTCTCCTTCATGCTTCTCTGCACAATACTGTTCATAAACATAAAAAATGGATAACCGGGAAGAATCGTCTTCCCGGTTTTCTCTTTTTCATTACGTCTTTCTTAATAACGCCCTTTCTTAATGGCGGTGCATCGAGAACTGGTCCATTGGATACTTCTTTAAGTTTTCCAGCACCTTGCGGTCATCTGCCTGACCGATCAAAGTATCCCTGTCCTTCTTTGCTTCCATCTCAGCCTTGTGCTTGCTGGGACCGCCTACACAGCCGCCGGCGCAGGCCATACCCTCGATAAAGTCCTCAGGCAGCCGGCCTACCTTCATCAGAAGCAGAGCCTTCTTGCATTCGGCGCCGCCGCTGCACCGTGCCACTTTCGGCTGGATATCCTCGCCCATCTCCTTGAAGCACTGCAGCACTGCATTGGTAACACCGCCGCCATTGCCGAAGCGCTTTCCGAATACAGAGCCTTCCTGGTAATCGTTTTCCTCCGGCTCTAGCTCCACGCCCTTGGCACGCATCATGGCACGAACCTCGCCAAAGGTCAGTGCATAATCTGCATTGCCCTGAATATTTAAATCCAAAGCCTCACTCTTCTTTGCGATACACGGTCCGATAAATACGGTAATCACGTTTGGATCCTGAGATTTTAACATACGGGAAACCGCGCACATAGGAGAAACGGTAGTGGACATATTTTCTTCCAGCATTGGGAAATGCTTCTTGATCATGTTCACAAATGCCGGACAGCAGGAGGTAGTCATCTTCTTGCCTTCCTTATAAGCCTCTGCCCACTCTTCTGCCTCGTAAGCAGCAGTCATATCACCGCCTAAGCCTACCTCTACCATATCGTCAAAGCCAACTCTCTTTAATGCGGTCTTCCAGCTTGCCATGGTGATATTCTTGCCGAACTGTCCCTCTGTTGCAGGTGCAACCATAGCCACAACCCGCTTTCCGGCCTTCATCAGCTTAATAATATCTACCACGAAGGTCTTGGTTCCCACTGCACCGAATGGGCAGCTGTGGATGCAGGCGCCGCACTGGATACATTTATTCTCATCGATCACACAGATGCCGTACTCATCATAAGTGATGGCATCTACCGGGCATACCTTCTTACAAGGACGCTCTAAGTGTGCGATTGCATTGTATGGACATGCCTGAGCGCACTTGCCGCACTCTTTACACTTATTGGGGTCAATATGAGCATGCTCATTACCCATGGAGATGGCTCCGAAATTACAGGAATTCTGGCAGGCCTTGCCCATACATTTCCGGCAGTTGTCCGTTACGATGTAGGATGCGATGGGACACTCCTCGCAGGCCGCGTTGATGACCTGAACTACATTCCTGGTATCCCGTCCGGTAGGGCATTTGCCCTCTGCCAGGCGGACTCTCTGCTTAATGATCTCTCTTTCTTTATAAATACAGCAGCGATAGGTGGCCTGCGGTCCTGGGATCATCTCATATGGAATCTGATCTCTCTCTTCCTCCAGCGTGCCCTCCCATGCCCGTTTTGCTACTTCATACAGAACATCATGCTTCAGGCGTAAGATTGTTGCGTCATTTGTTACCATGATTTTTCCTCCTCTAAAACTCCATGTTAAAATTAATGTAATCCTTCGGCGCAGCCTGCATGAGCTGCTGCCAAACGGATGCATCTTCGGAATTAGTAATATGTTACAATCACTTTCTTTCCCATCTCCTCGATGGTGTTCTTCAGCTGCTCCACCAGATTCTGGCGGATACCTAAGTCAAATGGGATGCCAGGGTTCTGGTAGGCACTATTGATGGCCTTTCCTACATACATATGTACCTCAGTGCAGTCCTCAATGATCATCTTTGCCACCATGGAAGCTCCGTTGGGCTTATCCAGCTCCAGGAAAAAGTCCTCGGATATGGTTTCATTCTTCACATAACGGCGGAGAAGCTGAAGCACACGGTTTAAGGTAAGGACACCTTCTGTCACCAGATCGATTCCATCCATATAAGCGATGGGCGGGATCTCCGGATCCACATAATCCAGGGATACATCCAGCTTCCGGTTCAGCACTCTGGATACAATGGTAGCGCTGGTTCCTCCGCAGACCACGGTCTTTGCCGTCGGGTCGCTCATGAACTCCTGCACCATACGGATATCATCCTCCGGATTCTTGGCAGGACCGGTCATCACATGCACCGGCTTGCTGTCGATAATACGCATAACCGCTACTGTAGTGTCATCGCCGGGGCGGTACTCGTAAAGCTCATCGCAGGCCTGGCTGACTGCATTGGCCAGTCGGACTGCAGATACGGTCAATGCGTACTGCTTGACTGCATAGGCAGCGATGTCCTCCCACAGCCATCCGAAATTCAGAAGCTCGCCCACACCTGCGTGGATGGTGCCGTCACTCATCAGAATGAAGGCATCGCCCTTCTTAACGGTGAAACGGTATTCATTGATCTTCTTTCCTTCCACCTCCCGGATATTCTGGGGGATGGGCATCAGCTTTCCGTCCCGGATAAAGATACAGCCGGGATTGTCAAATTCCACCAGATAGGCATCGCCGTTATTGTAAACCTGGAGAATACTGAACGTGGAATAGGCGACCTGACGCACCTGACATACCGGAAGGGTCTGAACAATGGTGTCCACACATTCCTCCAGGGTAGCTCCGTTTAAGAACATGGTTCCCAGGATCTTTGAGGTCAGGGTGGCAAGAATGTTGGCTTTTACGCCGCTTCCCATGCCGTCGGCCAGAATCATAATATCTGAATCCTTGGTCTGGAGAATCTCCACCTTGTCGCCGCACAGGATCTCCGTAAATTTGTTTAAGCTTTTATAAGCAACATCTACCGTAACGCCCATTATTTAACCTCGCTTTCACTTCCATCCTCCAGCAAGGAATAGCACAGCTTCGTCAGCGTCGTCTTCGTCTCCGCTGTGGTCTCACCTAACAATCCGGCGATTTCCTGCGCTACCATCATCTGCTTATGGATAACCTTCTGTGCCAGGTCAATGGTTTCCAGCTTCTTCTCGTAATCTGCCTTCGCCTGCTCCTCTTCCTTGGTAATATCGATCAGAGTGGCGAGAACCACATCCTCCTTCTCCACGTAAACGATATTCTGCAGGGTTGACAGATTATTGTAATCGGAATAGGTAACCTTCTTTCCATGGATGCTGTTCTTCGTATCGAACACCCACTGGAAGTCCGTTGGATCAATAAACTCATAAAGGTACATCTGGAGTGCTTCCTGCCTGGTCTTTCCAAAGAACTTCTCACCCACAGCAGAATACTCCTTGATCTTCATATCCCGGTCCACGATCAGAACCATATTGGGGGAGGTCTCCATTACCAGGTTGGCCAGAGACTCCGCCTTATCATGCATATATGGGATACACATGTCAAGCTCTGCCTTCTTCTGGTAAACTGCAATCGCCTTTTCCCGGCAGGTAGCATATCCGCAGGCTCCGCAGTTTAACTCATCCTCCGGCTTGGTCTTGCCGATCTTTGCCAGAATGTCGCGGATCTGAGCCTCATTTGGCATAGGATCCCTCGGCGCCTTGTCCTGGAAAATCTTCTGGAAGCTGATACCTTCCATGGCCTTGGCCAGACCGTTTTCATCAGCAGGCTCTCTTGGAATGTTCTCTTCCATATCCAGCTTGATCTTAAACCGGGAAATAAACTTATCATCCTCCACAGTCGGCCCCTTCACGCAGCCGCCGGAGCACATGTTAGCCTCGATAAAGCAGCCGGTCAGCTCGCCCTTTACCAGGCTTTCGCATAAGTCGATGCAGTTTTTCGTGCCATGCACATAAAACTTGTGGTAGTGGTCTACCTTCTTCTGGGTAGCCAGGACGGAGTTCACCACGCCGTTGGTCACCGGATACAGACGGTTTACCTTCGGGTCAAGCTGCTTAAACGGAGTGTCCTCACAATCCTCAATATCGATTCCTTCTTCCTCCAGCCAGCGGCTGATATCATTGAAATTCAGGACCGCATTGATATAACCGGGATGCCGCTCGTCTGCCGCTTCCTTTTTCTTTGCGATACATGGGCCAAGGAACACGATCTTTGCATTAGGACCATACTCCTTGCGCAGCATCATGCCGTGAGCCACCATAGGAGAAACCACAGGAGCCATGAAGGTCACAAGCTGCGGATAATAGATCTCAATCAGATCATTTACACTGGGACAGCAGGTGGTAATAATGTTTTCCATCTGTCCTTCTACCAGCAGGCGGTCGTACTCTGCCGTCACAACCGCTGCACCCTCAGAGGTTTCCCGCACGTCTGCAAAACCCAGCTTTCTCAAAGCAGTATTGATCTGGCCGATGGAACGGTGCCGCAGCAGTCCCATGTAGGAAGGCGCGATGGAAACCACCACCGTCTCCCCCCGCTTTACCATATATTTCACCATATCCAAATCGCTGACCAGGGTCTTAGCAGACTGGGGACAGACCTGAAGACAATGTCCGCACAAAACACAGTGGTCCGGCATGATCTCGGCACGTTCGTCTTTGATGGTGATGGCTTTTACATCACAGTAACGCACACATTTATAGCAATGCTTACATTTTGTGGCTTTAAAGTCAATAATCTTTTTCATGGCTTACAGCCTCCCCATAATCTCCTTCTTAAAGAAATCCTCTGCAGTTTCCGGTGACACGGAAAACAGGGTTCCATCTACTGTCACGCACACACCATTTACACAGTTGCCGCTGCAGAATGCACCGTTTAAATCAACCTTATCGCCTACTCCATTTACCTTAACCAGCTCCTGCAGCTTCTGGATGATCTCTCTGGAGCCTTTTAAATGACATGCACTTCCGATACAAATTGTTACCTTCATAAGTAATCCCTCCGCAAATATGTAAGTTAATTTCACACTGCCATGCAGTCCGGCCCAATGAAAGCGATGATCTGAAAGCCTGACAGCATGCGGCCCGAGTGGGCGCTCTTGTTATTATTATCGCATATTGTGAACTTCTTATCAATATTATTTTTGTTACAAATCTTAAGGTTTTTTGCATTTTTCTGTGAACATATTGTCTTGATGCAGATTGGTATCAGGTTGGCATATCCCACTTTTTGAGAAAACTTCTGTTCTTCCGCCTGCTTATCTAATTGCCAAAAGCCTCCAAACGCGGTATAATGAGCGGAACGGAGCACTTACTCGGCTCCGAAAGGTAATTAAAAAAAGAGAGGAAATGTATTATGAAAAAATCAATAATCTGTTTATTAGCCGGTGCCATGGCTGCCGTGATGCTGGCTGGATGCGGTTCTTCCGCACCGGAAACTACGGCTGCGCCGGAAACCACCACAGAGGCTGCTGCAGCCGAAACCTCTGGGGAAAAATCAGAAGAAGAAACAACGATAGCAGAGGCAGATACATCCGAAGCCAAACCAGAAGCAAATGCCGGCGAGGAAACTCCGGAAGCTGCTGATTCCGGTGAAGGGGCTGCTGTCCGCATCGGCTCCTTAAAGGGACCCACCTCTATGGGCCTGGTGTTTTTAATGGAGATGGCGGAGGAAGGCAAGGCGGCAAATCAGTATGATTTTACCATGGTAACGGCTGCTGATGAGCTGCTTCCAAAGGTGATCAGCGGTGATGTGGATATCGCTTTAATACCTGCTAATGTTGCAAGTGTCCTGTACAATAAGACCCAGGGACAGATCTCTGTCATTGATATCAACACCCTTGGCGTTCTCTATGTGGTAGCCTCGGATGATTCCATCCAGTCCATGGAGGATTTAAAGGGCAGAACCATTTACATGACCGGCAAGGGAACCACGCCGGACTACGTGTTCCAGTATCTTCTCTCTGCAAATGGCCTGTCAGAATCTGATGTAACTCTGGAATTCAAGTCAGAGGCTGCTGAGGTGGCTGCCCTCTTAAAGGAACAGCCGGATGCCATCGGCGTGCTGCCTCAGCCATTTGTAACCGCTGCCTGCGCACAGAATGAAGCCTTAAAGATCGTGCTGGATCTGACCAAAGAGTGGGATGATGCCCAGAAGGAGGGCGGAAGCCGTCTGGTAACTGGTGTTACCGTAGTACGCAATGAATTTCTGGAGGAATACCCGGATGCAGTAGAGGCATTCCTGAAGGAGCATGAGAAATCTGCTGCTTATGTTGACGACCAGGTTGACCAGGCTGCAGAGCTGGTAGCAAAAACCGGCATTATCGAGAAAGCGCCGGTTGCAAAGAAGGCACTGCCTTACTGCAATATCACCTGTATTACCGGAAGTGAGATGAAGGATGCTTTAAGCGGATACTTACAAGTTCTTTTTGATCAGGATCCGACTTCGGTGGGCGGAAAGCTTCCTGAAGATGGTTTTTATTATGTAAAATAAAAATGCTGCAATCGCTGCAGAGAAACCATTCTTATATCCGAAAACGGGTCAGCCGGTAATCGCTGACCCGTTTTTCATCGATTTTTATTGTAACATAAGGAGCCGCACTATGAAACCTTCTACCCCAAAATCTTTGATTCAAAAGCCTCACCGGACTGCTCTGATCATCCTCATATGGCTTGGCATCTGGCAGGCTGGCGCCTGGGCCGTGGGAAATGACATCCTCTTAGTAGGACCCTTGGATGTATTAAAGGTACTGATCCATCTTCTTCCGGAACCGGACTTCTGGCGGTCCATCGCCATGTCCTTCGGCAAGATCAGCCTGGGTTTTCTGGCAGCCTTCCTCTGCGGGATCCTGGTAGGATGGGCTGCCTTTTTCCTCCCGCTTTTGGATGAATTCCTGGCTCCGGCTATTTCTTTTATGAAATCCGTTCCGGTCGCTTCCTTCGTGATTCTGGCCCTGATCTGGATGGGATCGGAAAACCTGTCGGTTCTGATCGCCTTCTTGGTGGTGTTTCCCATTATTTATGTCAATACCATCGCCGGGCTGAGAAGCACCGATCAAAAGCTTCTGGAAATGGCTGCCGTGTTTGGCATCACCGGATGGCGCAAAGTATATGGCCTTTACTGGCCTGCTCTCCTTCCTTATCTGAAGAGCAGCTGCAAAACCGCCTTAGGCATGAGCTGGAAATCCGGCATTGCCGCAGAAGTCATCGGGGTACCTGACCACACCATCGGAGAACAGCTTTATCTGTCGAAAATATACTTAAGCACAGCGGAGCTGTTTGCCTGGACTCTGGTTATCATCCTGGCAAGCGCTCTGTTTGAGAAGGCATTCCTGGTGGTTTTGGGATGGACAGAGCATGGTCATGGAGTCTTCCGCTCGGCAGACCTGCCTGTATCAGGATGCTCCGGACAAACCGGCACAATCCATGCCAGCGCTTCAGGGATGCACAGTTTAACGATCTCCAATCTGTCAAAATCCTTCGGTGACTTAAAGGTTCTTGACCACCTTACCCTCCGCCTGCAGTCCGGTCATTCCTACTGCATCATGGGACCATCCGGCTCCGGGAAAACCACATTTTTCAATATTCTGCTGGGGCTGGAATCCATGGATTCCGGATCGATCCGGCGGGATGGACCATGGAGGAGGGATTTTGCCTCTGCCGTTTTCCAGGAAAACCGGCTCTGTGAAAGCTTTTCCCCCATCGAAAATATCCGTCTGGCTGCGCCGGAATATTCGAAGCGCCAGATTGCCGAAGAGCTATCCAGAATCCTCCCGGCAGAATGTTTGACCCGTCCGGTCTCCACCTTAAGCGGCGGCATGAAGCGGCGTACTGCCATCGCCAGAGCGCTTCTCGCCTCCTCCGATATGATCATCATGGACGAGCCCTTTACCGGGCTGGATGAGGAGAATAAACAGATCGTGATCCAGTATATTTTAGAAAAAAGCGCCGGCAAGCTGCTGATCTTTTCTACCCATCAGGAGGAGGAGCTTGCCTGGATGGGAAGCCAGCTGGTGAAGCTTTCCTGATTCTATTTTAGCAAAAGTTTCTGTTTTCCAAATAGCTTATTCACATTTCACCCTATATATAAAAAAAACAAAAAGAATCTTTGATCTGCACAAATGATGTGTTCGAGCAAAGGTTCTTTTTTGTAAATTTCAGGAATTTTTATTGACATTTTCACAAAATTTTGTTATAGTTAAACTGTAAATTTTTTCCTTATTTTCCTTTTTATTTCCAATTTCATTTTGCTCAATCAGATAATTTGTGCTAACTTTTTCATTGATATTACAAATATTTTTCACTATAATAAAAGGAGGGTATCACATGGATAACCAAAAACTTCAATGGCATCCTGCGTTTCAAGCCGCCATGGAAATTGAATTTTGGGATGAGAAAGATTATCTTCAATTTTTTCCAGAATACAATCTAACAAAAAAACCACTGGCAATTGATACCTTGATCATTAAGATGGCTCCTGGCCGAACGATCAAAAAGAATCTGGGACAGCTTTTTCGCCAGCACAATATTGTTGAATACAAAAGTCCTGATGATTATCTCAGTATCAATGATTTTTACAAGGTGATCGGCTACATTTGCCTATATCAGTCTGATACAGAAAAAGTAATGGAGATATCACCAGATGAACTAACCATGACTATGGTTACCAACCATTATCCCCGAGAAATGATGAAGCATTTGAGAAATCGCTATCAGGTTAAGATCACAAAAGCATTTCCTGGAATCTATTATGTAACCGGACTTTTATTTCCTACGCAAATTATCATTAACCATTCCTTATCAAAAGATGATAATTTATGGCTCAACAGCCTGCGTGAGGATCTAACTGTACAAGACGATATTGAGCCATTGATCCGCGCCTATAAAGGCAAAGAAAAAAGTCCATTATATTCTGCTCTCATGGACTTGGTGATTCGAGCAAATAAGCAGCAATATGAGGAGGAATGGAAAATGTGTGACGCATTACGAGAATTATTCGCTGATGAATTAATTGAACGGGAAGCCAAAGGTATCGCAGAGGGCGAATCGAAAAAACTAATTCAGATGACTTGTAAAAAACTGTTAAAAGGCAAGACCCCGGAAACGATATCAGGCGATCTGGAAGAAGATATCTCAGTTATTTCAGAGATTTGTGATATCGCAAAGCATTTTGCCCCGGATTATGATTGTGACGCTATCTATCAGGAACTCCAGAAGCTCCATAAAAGCGAATGAATATGCTTTGGCTGATTCAATGCAGGCAGAAATCGCAGTGCAAAAAGGCACATCAGAATTTATGACCACCGATCTCATTCTGATGTACCTTTTTATGTTAAAACGCCCCAGGCTTCTTCCACTATTTCTCGTACAGGAACTCCTCCGGAAGGCTTACCTTAAAGTCTGCTGCCAGATCCCGGAAGTTCTGAGGTGTGATCGTCTGAAGCTTATTTGGGGCAATGCTTAAAACCTTTACCAGGATCTCAGCAGACTTCTCCACCGTATGCATCAGCCCAAAGGTGAGATCAAAATCCTCGCCGGAGCAGAACATGCCGTGATGGGCCCAGATCGCCACATCGTATTTCTTCATCAGCTGGCTGGTGGCAACTGCAATATCCCGTCCCCCCGGTACCATCCAGCCGACTACGCCTACCCCGTCCGGGAATACCACGGGACACTCGGTCGCCATCTCCCACAGCTCTCTGGTAAATACCTTGTCCTCCAGAGGAAGGACGAAGGTAAGGGCAATGGTGTTGGTGGGATGGGCGTGGTATACCACACGGTAACGTCCATTGGTCTGAAGCTTTTTTACCTCCAGATTCATCAGATGAGACGGCAGCTCACTGGTGGGCCGTCCGCCGTTTACCAGGCCCCAGCAGATGCGGAAGTTCTCCCCCTTCTCATCTACCTGGATGATGCAGATATTGGCAGCCGGATCCAAGATCACATTCCGGAAATACTTGCCGCTTCCTGTTACCAGGAAATATTCTCCTGCCAGATTGGGGACCGATGTTCCGATGGGCTGCCATGGCTTATCATAGCTTAATTCCTCCTGAACTGCTTCAACCTCTTCCGGCTTGATCCGGTAGCTTAAGTTTCCGCCGTTTCTCTCATGCCAATTCTGCTTAAAGCCGTCATCACAAAGACGGATAAATCCCTGTACAAATGCCGCATCCAAAACCTTCATCTCTTACATTTCTCCTTTTCTTATTACAGCGCAACTGTTCCGTATCCTTACAGTTACATTGCAGTTCTTATTTATCACGCTGTAATCCCTGCCGGACCACAGCAGCAATGAAACCGTTTTACACTCTCTTTGACAGTACATCCTTCTCGTACTTCATGGCTTCCTCAAACCAGCCTTCCCGCACCGGAACACCGTTCTGCTGGCAGAAATAATCCCACACAGCGCCCATAGGATACGTTTTTAATTCCTCCTGCAGCATCATCAGCTCAGAGAAATTTCTCTCCTCCTGCAGCTTGGCCAGACGGTCCATAGGCATCAGGAGCGCATTTAACAGGGCCTTCTGCATGTTCCGCATGCCCACTACCCATGCGCAGATGCGGTTGATGCTGGCGTCAAAGAAATCCAGGGCCAGCAGCACCCGGTCAGCGCCGCCGCGGATGATCTCCTTGGCGATCTCCCTGGTCTCATCATCATACAGAACCACATGGTCGCTGTCCCAGCGCACCGGGCGGGTCACATGAAGCGCTACTTTATCGAAAAACAGCAGCATAGAGGAGATCTTGTCGGATACCATTTCAGTAGGATGATAGTGGCCGTTATCCAGCAGGCACAGGATGTCATTCTTTGCCGCATAGTTCATGTAAAACTCGTGAGAGCCTACGGTATAGCTTTCAAATCCAATGCCGAACACCTTGGATTCCACCGCCACGAATACCTTGCTTCTGTCATAGTCGATGGAAAGGATCTGATCCAGGGAATCCTTTAATCTGGCCCGCGGAGCCATGCGGTCGCCAGGAATATCCTTCAGTCCATCCGGGATCCAGATATTTACGGTACAATAAGTTCCCAGCTCCTCTGCAAAATACTGGGCGATGCACAAACATGCTTTGCAGTGGTCGATCCAGAATTTTCGAATCTCCGGCACCTCACTGGAAAGTGTGGCATTCGCTGCCTTTGGATGAGAGAACATGGTAGGATTGAAATCCAGCCCTAAGCCCCGTTCCTTTGCAAATTCCACCCATTTTGCAAAATGCTTTGGCTCCAGCTGATCTCGGTCTGCCTGCTCACCAGCCTGAAAAATGGCATAATTGGCGTGAAGGTTGATGCGGTGCTTTCCAGGGATCAGGCTCAGCGCCTTATCAATATCTGCCATCAGTTCCTCTGGATTTCTCGCCTTGCCTGGGTAATCTCCGGTAGCCTGGATGCCGCCGGACAGCGCCGCCTCACCCTCGAATCCAGACACGTCATCTCCCTGCCAGCAATGCATGGAAACGGGGATATTGCTCAATGCTTTCAGTGCGGCATCCGTGTCTACGCCAAGCTTTGCATACAGTTCTTTTGCTGCCTCATATCGTTCTGCTACGGTCATGATCATTTCTCCTTATTTTTACTTTTTATTGCCTATTATTTTCTTTGTCTGCATCCATTTTCATCTGATCTTTTGTTTTTACCGGTTAATCCAAATGAAATACTGGCTTTAAATCAACACACACTGGACTGTTGTCCTCATTGGTCTCCATAATGTCCGCCATGTAATCCCACCATTTCCGGTTGATGGCGGTATCGGCTGACCTGGCCCAGCGGGCTTCATCTTCTACCTCCAGATATCCATAAAGTACATTGGTCTCCGGATCCAGATAAATGGAATAATTGTGTCCGCCGTACTCATGAATCATCTCCTTCATCTCCGGCCATAACCTATTGTGACGTTTCTCATACTCCTCTGCCATTCCCGGATATAAAAACATTTTAAATCCCTTACGTATCATATCTTCTTCTCCTCCTGTTCTCCCTTCGGCTCATAGGTCTTGATTGCAAAGGAACGGAAGATCCCTTCCCTGGCCTCTCCAATCCCGGCGAATTCTCCGGCCTGGATCATCTGAGCCGCCAGGTTTCCAATGGCTGTCGCCTCCGTGGGACCTGCATAAACCGTCTTTCCTGTGTACGCTGCCGTCAGCCGGTTCAGGTAATCTGCATTGGCGCCGCCGCCTACAATATGGATCCGGTCATACTTCACTCCGGTCAGTCTCTCGATCTCCTTCGCCGTATCCCCGTAGCATTTTGCAAGGCTGTTGTAGATAACGGCTGCGATCTCCCACGGGGTCACCGGCACCGGCTGTCTGGTGCTTTCACAGAATTCCTGCACGGCTGTGATCATGCTGGCAGGAGCAAGAAAACAGTCGTCATTACAGTCCACAATGGACGGAATGGTTTCCCGGGATGCTTTCGCGCAGATCTCTGCAAAGGAATAGTTTTCCACAAACTCCTTCTTTACCGACTGAATCATCCACAATCCCATAATGTTTTTCAGATAGCGGAAGCGGTGATCGTACCCGCCTTCATTGGTCAAGTTGGCCTTCTGGCTCTCCAGGCGGCAGTCTGCTTCCATCCGTTCCGTTCCCATTAAAGACCAGGTTCCGGAGCTGATATAAAGGACGTTCTCCGCATTGGAAGGAACCGCCAATACCGCAGATCCGGTGTCATGAGTGGCCGGAAGCACTACCTGACAGTTAAAACCTACCTGACCTTGGATCTCAGAGCTCAGCTCTCCTGCCACCGTTCCCGGCATGGATAAGGGGCCAAACAGCTCCTTTGGGAATCCCAGCTTCTCAATCAGCTCCATATCCCATTCATTGGTCTTTGGATCAACCAGCTGGGTGGTAGTGGCGTTGGTGTACTCCTGCTTTTTTATCCCGGTCAGCAGAAAATGAAAGTAATCCGGGATCATCAGCAGGGATTTTGCCTGCGCAAGCTGTGTCGGGTTCTGCTTCTTCACTGCCATCAGCTGATAGATGGTGTTAAAGATCTGCTTCTGGATCCCAGTCCTGCCGTACAGCTCCTCCTGGGAAATGATCTGGTAGACCTCCTGATCCATCCCCTTTGTTCTTCCGTCCCGATAGCCTGCCGTCTGCCCCAGGATCTGATCCTGATCGTCCAGCAGCACAAAATCTACTGCCCAGGTATCAATTCCCATACTCACCGGTATTTTTCCTGCCTCCCGGCATCGCCTCATGCCCTCCAGGATTTCGGCAAACAACTGCTTCACATCCCAGCACAGGAACTTCTTTTCCTGATGCATCCCATTGGCAAAACGGTACATTTCTTCCAGATGAAGTTTGCCCTCCTCCATCCACCCCAGCATATGCCGCCCGCTGGAAGCGCCGATATCTACTGCCAGATAATACTGTTTCATCTTACCCCTCCGTTTTTTTATATCTTTATTCTAGCGGAAAAAGGGCAAAAAAATAAGAACGCTAATTATTTAAAAAAGCGTCCTTATTTGCAGCTTACATAATTTTATTGGCCTTCCGGTACTCCTTCGGCGACACTCCATAGTACTCCCGGAAGATCCGGTGAAAATAGCTGGTATTATCATATCCGATGGCAATGCTGATATCCGATACGGCCACCCGGGTATTTAAAAGAAGATAGGCTGCCTGATTCAGCCGCTTGATCTGCAGAAGATCCTTATAATTCCGGCCGGTGAGCCGCTTAATCATTCTGGACAGCCAGTAGATATCATATCCCATCACCTTGGAGAGATCGCTGAGCTGACCATCCCGGTAATTGCCGTCAATGTAGCGAAGCACCTGAAGGATGAGATTTTGTTCAAATGACTGGGAGCCCTTTTCTAGCCGCTCGGTATGGTTGGAAAGCTGCATAAACAGCAGCCCCATAATGGTCTGGTTGATGGTCTGCTTATTTGGCTGGTCGTGAAGAATGGTCCACACCATGTTTTCCACCAGATTCTGGATCGGTAGCACATCCGCCACCTGGAAATGGAGGTAATTGTCATAATGCTTATCCCCGCAGAGACATCCCACCAGGAAATCCCGGATCAGATTTTCATTCTCCCCCAGCATGCGAAAGGCAACATCAAAAAATTCAGGAAGGATAATAAAATTGATGGCCAGATCCTTTTCTCCCGCCGGAAGGATCTCCTGCTCTGCGTTCTGATTCAAAAACAAAAGTTCTCCTGCCTTTAAGGTGACCCGGTTGTCATCGATCAGATGAACCGTCTGCCCCTGGCACATGTAGATCACCTCAATATAATTGTGCTTGTGCTTTGGGAAATGGACAAAGCGGGTATGGGGCCGGATCTGAATCAGCTTGCCTGTATCCAGCATTTTCTTGCTGTCCACCACCAGACGTGTCCCTTCTGTGTACCTGGAACGGTCAATCTCTGACCTTCCTGCCAGTATTTCCTTCTCTTCCTCTGTGATTACACTCAACTGCTTCACTAATTCCTCATTCATACTCATCCTCGTATTCCCAAAGCGCTGCTTTGTATCTCTTTTGTCTGGTTCATTCGCTGCAAAAAAACCATTATACTTATTACACGTATCAAAAGAAGTTTTGTGACAGGTTTTCAGGATTTTTTCGATTTTGTTCCCTTCTATTTTTTTATCAGCAGTCCGTTTTCTCTAAGTTTTTCTTATGTCTCCTCCATTTCCCGTTTTTTACATTCCTTCCTGGCAGCTTGCCTGAGCTTGTTCCAGGATCTTTTCTGTAATTCCCTGGACCGTAGCCTCCCCGGCAGCACAATCTGCCTGGTATCCATAACGCTGCAGCGCCTTTGCAGTGGCCTCTCCAATGCAGCACAGCTTCGCCTGCCCAGGTCTGTGACCGGTCTCAAAAAATGCAGCAACGCCAGAAGCGCTGCCAAAGATCAGGAAATCAAACTCCTCCTCTTCTTCCCTTCTTCCAGCTCCCTCCACGGCTTTCACATCATAAATCGGAAGATTGCAGCAGCAAATCCCTGCCTGTTCCAGGATCCCTGTAAGCTCCTTTGAGCCCTGCAGCGCCCTGGGGATCAGCACCTGGTCCTTTGCTGTCAAACGTTCTGCCAGCCCCAGTGCCAGCTGTCTGCTGCTGAATATTTCCGGCACGTAATCTGCCCGCAGATGATACTCCCGGAGGGCTTCCTCCGTTCCCCTTCCGATCACAGCAAGCTTCCGGCCGCCCAGGCAGCGCAGATCCCGCGGGGCAGACTCCTGTCCATCACCCCTGCAGCCGTTCTCCAGCCCCAGCAGCCCGTCCAGATACAGCCGCACCCCATTTCCGCTGGTAAATACCAGCCAGGTATAGCGGTCAAGGTGTTCATAGCTGTTAAGCACCTCCTGACTTCGGATCGGAACCACCTCCATCCTGCATACTGCCTGCACGCTGGCTCCCTTGCTTTCCAAAAGCCCCCGCAGACGGCTGCTAAAACCATCTGTCCCGGTAATTCCGATCCTCACTCCTTCCAGAGGACGTCTCCTTCCCGAGAGGAACCGCAGGCCAGCCGTCTCTCCTGCCACGATAACAGCAGGAGTCCCGATCTGGGCAGCCTTCGCCCTTTCCTCAATGTTTTCCAGCGTTCCCCGAACCTCCTTTTGAGCGGGAAGGGTCCCATTCTGGATAACAGCAGCAGGGGTTGCTCTGTCCCAGCCCTGATCCATCAGTCCGCGGCAGATAGCGCCCAGCTGGCTGACTCCCATCAGAAAGACTACAGTGCCTTTGCAGTCCCCCAAATGATAGAAATCCTCCGGCAGACCGCCGTCTGCCTTTGTGTGCCCGGTGATCACATGGAAGCTGCGGCTCAGCTGGCGGTGGGTGATGGGGATGCCGGCTGACGCCGGGACTGCGATGGCGGAGGTAACCCCAGGAACCACCTCATAGGGGATGCCAGCCGCCTCCAGGGCCAGCACCTCCTCGCCCCCTCTTCCAAACACATAGGGATCACCGCCCTTCAGCCGCACCACCACAGCATGCTGACGGGCCTTTTCCACCAGAATCTCATTGATTTCCTCCTGCTTTCTGGAATGACGGCCCTTCTGCTTGCCCACGAAAATCCGTTCACAGTCCGCAGCTGCATAGTTTAAAAGCTTTTCTGATGCCAGATGGTCATAGATCACACACCCGCAGCAGCTTAACAGCTGTGCGCCCCGCACCGTAAGAAGCCCTTCATCTCCCGGCCCTGCTCCTACCAGATATACACAGCCCGGTTCCTTCTCTTCCTCGCTCTGCCGCCCCAGCAGGCGGTCTGCCAGTCTGCTGGCTGCCCGCTCCCAGCAAGATGCACCAGCTTCCTTGTCAAATTCCCAGATCTCTTCCTTTCGGCGCACTCCGTCTCTTTCATAGATTCCGGTCATATGCAGGCAGTTTCCTTCCCTTTGGCAGTACACCCCTACCGGCTCATGACACCCGGAGCCGAGAAGCTTTAACACCAGCCGTTCCGCCCAAAGCGCCTCCATGGCTGCCGGATCGGAAACTGCCCTGGCAATCTCATTAACAGCATCTCCCTTTCGGCCCTCTACCGCAAGGATCCCCTGCCCGCCGGCCGGAATCATCTCCTCTGGGGACAGATAATGAAACTGATACCGCCCTGGACGCTGATTTCGAATATCCAGCCGTTCCAACCCGGCTGCTGCCAGAATGATCCCATCGTACAGGCCCTGCTCCAGCTTATCCAGCCTGGTCAGAACATTGCCCCGCAGATTTTCACAAACCACAGCCTGCTCCGGCCACAGCTTCTCTCCCAATGCCTCGATCTGGATCTTTCTCCTCAGGCTGGAGGTTCCGATGCGGATAACCTCTCCATTTCCCTGCCTCTTCCTATTCATGGTCACCAGCACATCCCTCACATCGCCTCTGGGCATCACGCCGATGATTTCCAGTCCCTTGGCCAGCTCCATTGGCAGATCCTTTGCACTGTGAACCGCAAAATCGATCTCCCCTCGCAAAAGGGCCTCCTCAAACTCCGATACAAATACTCCTTTTCCGCCGAACGCAAGCAGCGGTTTATCTAAAATCTTATCTCCCACCGTACTCCGACAGACCAGCTCAAACTCCGTGTCCGGAAATGCCGCCTTCATGGCATTCACCACCAGCATGGTCTGTGCTACCGATAAGTCACTTTTTCTCGTTCCAATTCGAATCTTCTTTTTCATCTTTTTTTCCTGCCTGTTCTTCCTCCGCGATCATACGGGACACCAGTTCCTCCGGCAAATCCCCATTCCGCTCCATCCCGGCTGCAAACAGCCTGGAAAATAATTGTTCCCGCTGTTTCCCATCTGGGATCTGTTCTTTTACCAGCTCCCGTAAGCTCCCAAGCTGTTTTGCCAGCTTTCCCAGATTTTGGGGTATCTGTGCTTCCAGCTGCTGACGGAGATATCTGGATGCCGCCGGACTGTTTCCCCCTGTGGTGATGCCCACCACCACATCCTCCTGCCGCACCAGCCCGGGAAATAAAAAGGTGCTCAGTTCCCGGTCATCCGCCACATTCACCGGAATCTGATGCTCCCGGCAGTATGCCGCCGTTTTCCTGTGCAGCTCATGGTCATCCGAAGCGCAGACCACCAGATCCATCCCCTCAGCATCCTCCGCCCTGGCAGGACGAAGCAGCAGGCGGACCCGTGGCTCTCTCTCCGCCAGCCTTGCCAGCTCCGGCAAAGCCTGCTCTGTCACGATCAAAAGCTGCGCGCCGAAGGAGACCAGCGCCGAAGCCTTCCGGTAGGCCACACGCCCGCCGCCGATCACCAGACATCGCCTTTCTTCCAGGTTCACAAACATAGGAAAATATGCCATCTCAGCCCTCCATCTTATTATCCAAGCCGTAACTGTTCCGTACCCTCACAGTTACTTCAAGCCACATTATACAAAAAAACCAGAGGTTTGAAAACCCCTGGCTTTAACTCCAGCAATTTCTTCTGGCTTCTGCCGGCAAGTACTTCCACAGACCGGAAGACCTGCACTTCTACAGCACTTTGCTTAAAAATGCCTTCAATCTCTCATTTTTCGGATTTCCGAAAAATTCCTCCGGCGGCGCTTCCTCCACGAAATTGCCTCCATCCATAAACATGACACGGGTGGCAACCTCCCTGGCAAAGCCCATCTCATGGGTAACCACCACCATGGTCATATGCTCCCTGGCAAGCTCACCCATAACATTTAAAACCTCGCCTACCATCTCCGGATCCAAAGCGGAGGTTGGCTCATCAAAGAGCATTACATCCGGCTTCATCGCCAGCGCCCGGACGATGGCGATCCGCTGCTTCTGTCCGCCGGAAAGCTGGCTGGGATAGGCATGGGCACGGTCAGCAAGGCCGACCCGCTCTAACAGGGCCATAGCCTCCTTCTCCGCCTCCTGCTGGCTCTTCTTCTGAAGCTTCATAGGCGCCAGCGTCATATTTTTCAGAATATCCATATGCGGGAATAAATTAAACTGCTGGAACACCATTCCCATCTTCTGACGGTGCTTATCGATATCTACCTTCGGGTCTGTGATATCCGTTCCCTCAAAGTAGATATGCCCGGCTGTGGACTCCTCCAGACGGTTTAAGCAGCGCAGAAAGGTACTTTTTCCAGAACCGGACGGACCTACCACAAACACCACATCGCCCTTATAGATATCTACATTGATCCCTTCCAGCACCTTCATATCTCCAAACTGCTTTCCCAGGTTCTGCACCTGGATTAAAGGTGTCTCATTCTTAACGCTCACTTTGACGCAGCCTCCTCTCCAGAATCTGGATCAGCCAGCTAAACAGAAGAACCAGCGCCAGATAAATCAGTGCCACCGCAATCAGCGGGGTAAATGCATCGTAGGTACGGCTTCGGATAATATCGCCGCCCTTGGTCAGATCCTGCAGGGCGATGTAGCTTCCTACTGAAGTCTCCTTTAACAGAGAAATAAACTCATTGCCCAGGGCCGGAAGCACATTTTTAAATGCCTGAGGCATAATAATGTACCACATGGTCTGCACATAGTTAAAGCCAAGGCTGCGGCCGGCCTCAAACTGCCCCTGATCGATGGACATGATACCGCTTCGGAAGATCTCCGCCACATAAGCGCCGGAATTGATGCCGAAGGATATTACCGCCACCACTACCTTGCTGATATTTACAGAACCGAAAATAACGAAATAGATGATCATCAGCTGAACCAGCACCGGCGTTCCACGTATGATCGTCAGATATGTCTTGCACAAAAAATTTAAAATCTTCAGCTTGCCCGTTTTATCATGGGTAGAACGGACTACTGCAATCAGAAAACCGATGATAATACCGATCAAAACGGCAAACAAGGTAACCTCCAGCGTTACCTTTAAACCATCCGTAATGTATTTCCAGCGGTTGTCCTTAATAAAATTCACATAGATCGCCTGGCTCATTTGGACCTTCCCTTCTTTTTCATCCCCGGCTCTCGCCCGCCATTACAATTTCCTGTTTCCTTATCGCAAAAAACAATATGTAATAAAAAACGCTGCCGCAACATGACCGCATGTAAACGTCCATATTGCGGCGGCATAGTGAAAGCTGACATTCTGTTTTATTCAGCCGTAATGTACTTTCCTACGATCTCATCCAGAGCGCCGGACTCCTTTAACTCCTTCAGTGCAGCATTGATCTGGTCTAACAGCTCAGTGTTGCCCTTCTTAACTGCGATGGCATACTCTTCCTCTGCATATGCAGCATCCAGAAGCTTCAGATTGTCGTTATCGCCAACGAAAACCTTAGCCGGCTCGTTGTCGATGATAACTGCGTCTACCTTGCCCTGAACCAGTGCCTGAACCGCATCTACGCCCTTTGGATAACGGTCAATGTTCTCATCACCGAAATCATCGCTTGCATAGATATCACCGGTAGTACCCTGCTGAACACCGATCTTCTTGCCTGCCAGGTCATCCGGGCCTGCGATCTCGCTGTCATTGGTTACAATAATCGCCTGAACTGCAGTTGCATAGGTATCAGAGAAATCTACATTTAATAAACGATCCTCCGTTACAGTCATGCCGGCTGCACCGATATCTGCCTTTCCGGACTGTAATTCCGGGATAATGGAATCAAATGCGATATCCTCGATCACTAATTCCTTGCCCAGCTTCTCAGCGATGGCACCTGCGATCTCGGCATCGATACCTACGATGTCAGAACCGTCCGGGCCGGTCTTGCTGCTGTCATGAAACTCATATGGCGGAAACTCTGCATTGGTTGCCATGATCAGCTGGCCGCCTGCTGCTTCGGTCTCTGCCTCTGCCTCAGTCTCTGCTGCGGTAGTATCTGCTGCAGTGGTCGCTGCAGCTGTGGTCTCTGCAGTGCTTCCGCCGCAGGCTGCTAAAGAAACTGCACATACGGCAGCGGCTGCCAGGCATAAAACTTTCTTCTTCATAATATTCTCCTCCTCTGGAATGCATTTTTATGCATTTGACCTAATAAATAATTTTTCTAACAGTTATTCATTATATAGCATTTCAGGAAATAATCAAGAGAAAATGAAGGAAAACCTTGTTTTTTCTGTCAGCAGAGGCTTTTCAATGCCTTCATGACAGGCTCCAATTCCTTCAGCACCTCCAACCCAATCATAAGGCAGGATTCTTCCTTGACGAATCTCGCTTCTCGTATTAAGATTCTTGTTGCAGGGTAACGGTTCCTTACCTTCACTGCTACCCTGCCGGAATCTTTGGGGAGGCATTTTATGATTGACCGCTTTTTTCAATGGACCGCCTGGCCGATGGCTTTGCCGGTTCCATATTCTCCGTTTCATATTATACTGACTATATTGGGCGTACTGGCTTCCTGCCTGTCCGCCCTTCATTTGGCTGCCTCAGCCCGTATCCGGCCCAGAGCCGTCCTGCTGGCGGGCGGGGTGCTTCTGGCCGTTCTGGAGCTTTATAAGCAGGGATTTTTATATCTCATTGTAAATGGAGGGCAGTATAACTGGTGGTATTTTCCATTTCAGCTCTGCAGCGTCCCCATGTATCTTGGCCTGATTTATGGTTTTTTGCCGGATGCTGCTTCCCGATCTGTTGCAGAAATCATACCCACCTTTCTTCAGGATTTCGGCCTTTTAGGCGGAATCATGGCGCTGGCTGTTCCGGAGGGGCTGCTTCATCCCTACTGGACCTTGACCCTTCACGGCTTTCTGTGGCATTTTATTCTGATCTTTCTGGGATTTTACTGTAAGCAAAAAGGGCTTGTGGATTCCAGCAACCAAAGCTTCCTGCGGATATTGCCGCTGTATTTTGTGTGCTGCGGCATTGCCGCGGCTATCAATACTGGAGTCCAGATGACCGTTTATCCGGCTGGATATGCGGACATGTTTTATATCAACTGCTTCTTTCCGTCGGAGCAGCCTTTATTTCATCAGATCTCCCTGGCGCTTGGAAATGGATGGGGACATCTGGCTTATATGCTGGCTTCCTGTGCCGGGGCTTATCTGATCCACCGGCTGTGCCGGATCTTTTCATAAAATGATGATACCAGGGTCAAAAGGTCGGAAATCCGATGCAGGCTTGCCTGCAAGAGGATTTTTGACCTTGGGACCCGCCAAAAACATGAATAAGCAGCCATTTTTCGCAGAAAAATGAGCGGATTATGAATGTTTTTGAAGATTTCGAGAGCACGAAGTGCGAAGAAATCTGGTATCAAAGGGATCAAAAGGTATTTTCCTATTTTATCACCGCATCAGCACAATGGCTTCATAAGGACGCAGTGTCATGTTCTCATTTACCGCGGCATCCCTGAAATTCTGAATCAGGATCTCACCCTGTAAAAATTCCTCCGGCACCTTAAAAGGCACCTGGTCTGCCGTAAAATTGCAGATAACCAGAAGCTGCTTTTCTCCCAAAGTTCTTGTGTAAGCATAAATCTCCCTGGATTCCGGCCAAAGCAGCTCATAGGTTCCGTATACAATGATTTCCTGCTCCTTCCGCAGGCGGATCAGCTTCTGGAAATAATGGAATACCGAATCCTCCCTGGACATCTGCTCCCTGGCATTGATCTCCTTATAATTAGGATTTACCATGATCCAAGGCGTTCCTGTGGTAAAGCCTGCATGCTCCTCATCGCTCCACTGGAATGGTGTTCTGGCATTGTCCCGGCTCTTATACCGCAGATAGCGCAGCATCTCTTCTTTAGAGAAAACTCCCTGCCCAGTCAGCTCATGGTAGGCATTGATGCTGTCCAGATCCCGGAAATCCTCGATCCGCTCAAAGGGAACATTGGTCATGCCCAGCTCCTGCCCCTGGTAGATATACGGTGTTCCCTGCATCAGATAAAGGCAGGTGGCCAGCATCTTTGCAGAAGTTTCCCGGTATTTCCCGTCATTTCCAAACCGGGATACGGAACGGGGCTGGTCATGATTTTCCCAGAACAGGCTGTTCCATGCAATATTCTCCAGCCCCTTCTGCCATCTGGTCAAAACCTCTTTTAAATCTCTCAGATCCATCTTCTTATCAGACCACTTATTGGTTCCATCCGCGTCAACATCCATATGCTCAAACTGGAATACCATATTAAGCTCGCTTCCATCGCTGTCGGCATATTTTTTGGCTTCTTCCAGGGTTACGCCGGAGCACTCGCCCACGGTAATGGTATCCGCCCGGTTCAGCACCTTTTCCCGCATCTCCCGCAGATATTCATGAACATGGGGACCGTTGGCCGGCTCATTAAAGCTTGCATAACCATTAATGCCGGGAACACCGTCCGGCAGATCCGGCTTTTTGGAGATCAGGCTGATCACATCCATGCGGAAGCCGTCCACCCCTTTGTCCAGCCACCAGTTCATCATCTCATAAACCTCTTCCCGCACCTTAGGATTGTCCCAGTTTAAATCCGGCTGCTTCTTCGAAAACAGGTGGAGATAATACATCTCGGTTTCCGGATCATACTCCCATGCAGAACCGGAGAAGCAGGAGCCCCAGTTATTCGGCTCTTTCCCATCTTTTGCAGGACGCCAGATATAATAATCCCGGTACGGATTCTCCACAGATTTCCGGCTTTCGATAAACCAGCGATGTTCATCGGATGTATGATTCACCACCAGGTCCATCACCAGCTTAATTCCCCGGTCATGGGCAGCAGCCAGCATCTCATCGAAATCCTCCATGGTGCCGAATTCTTTCATGATCGCCTGATAGTCACTGATGTCGTATCCATTGTCATCATTTGGGGACTGATACACCGGCGAGAGCCAGATCACATCGATCCCCAGCTCCTTCAGATAATCCAGCTTTGATGTGATTCCCTTAATATCTCCGATTCCATCTCCATTGCTGTCACAGAAGCTTCTGGGATAGATCTGATATACTACGCTTTCCTTCCACCATTTTTTCTCCATATTTGCTTTCCTCATCTTTCTTTTTGGTAACGGCTTACGTTTCTTTCCCATAACCGCTCTGATCTATAGCATATCAGGCATTTCTCCAGAAGTATTTCCCTTTCCTTCCGAAATCATTGTCAATTTTTGACCTTTTTCTTGTAATCCTTGCAAAATAACCTTACAATAAAGCATAAGGAGGCAGTCCTTTATTGAGGGAGATCATCAATCCCTCAGCAAAGCAAGCCTGCTGTAAAGGTTATCAATTCAGTAAGGATGGTCAACATTATGAATTATAAGCACGAGCTGGTGGAATTTCTCCCCAATCTCCCTGCAAAGATCTGGAATCAAGATATGACAGGAATGGAAATCTACACGCCCTCCCACTGGCACCGCAGTCTGGAGCTGAATCTGGTGCTCTCCGGCCAGGCGCGGGCCGCAGTCAACGGCAAAACCAGAACGCTGCTGCCAGGCGACATTCTTTTCATCAACAGCGGAGAACTGCACTCTGTGGATTATATCCATCCTGATGATCATGTTTTGGCTGTGACCATTCTGGTTTCTTATGAATTTATCTTAAGCTGGTTTCCTGATTATGAAGAGTCCTTTTTTGACCTGGATCAGCACCCGGAGGTCACCGATGCACTGAGAGACCAGATCAGGAAGATCGGAGAAATTTATCAGGAAAAGCCTGCCTTCTGGGAGCTGGAGACCGCCGGATGCCTGCATCACCTGCTATTCCTTCTGATCTCCCGCACTGCTGTCCGGCAAAAGGGCAGCCATTCCATCCAGAAACATGCCGCCACCGACACCATGCGCAAAGCGATCACTTATATCAATCAGCATTATCAGGAATCCATTACGCTGGAGGATGCCGCCTCCTATGTGGGCTTCTCCTCCGCTTACTTTTCCCGGTTTTTCCATAAAAATATAGGCGTCACCTTTTATAAATATCTGAATGATATCCGGCTGCATTATGCTCTGATGGACCTGCTGAATCGGAATGCTACTACAAATGACTGTGCCTTTCAGAACGGATTTCCAAATGTGAAATCCTTTATTGAAGCTTTTAAAAAGACGTATCATTGTACGCCTGGTCAGTATAAAAAGAAGTATTTTTCATAGGAGAATCATTGACGCAGCGCTTGCCTATTTGACATTCCATCCCTCCAATGCTATGATGAAACAGGCGGCAGATACCATCTGCCCTGCCAACATCATCGTTAAAATACACACTATGATACAGGAGGACAACTCACATGACAGATAAAGAAAAAGAAGCCCGCATCCAGCAGGCATTAGACAACCATAAGAAAGGCTACAACTGTGCGCAGGCCGTTTCCTGCGCATTCTGTGACCTGACCAATACAGATGAAAAGACCATGTTCACCGTAACCGAAGGCCTGGGACTTGGCATGGGATGTATGGAGGGAACCTGCGGCGCCATCTCCGCCTCCGCCGTCCTGTCCGGCTTTAAAAACAGCACTGCCCACCTGGAGAAGCCCAATTCCAAGGCTGCTTCCTACAAGGATTCCAAGACCTGTGTAAAAGCATTTCAGGATCTGCACGGCACTGTTGTCTGTAAGGATTTAAAGGGCGTGGAGACCGGCAAAGTGATCCGCAGCTGCGATGGCTGCATCGAAGATGCCGCCCGGATCATTGCAGAAAATCTGTTTTAATGGATCTTAACTTCAAGAATGAGAGCAGAATAATCATGAAATCATCAGAAGAATTACGACGTTTATTAGAATCCATTGACCGAAAAAGCTACCCGGCCTATAAGTCGGCCCAGGGGGCTTACGATTTCGGCAGCTTTACCTTATCCATCGACCATGTGCAGGGAGACCCCTTCGCCTCCCCCTCTAAGGTAAGCATTACCGTGTCCCACCAGAAAGCTGGCTATCCGGCTGCCTTCTTTGACCAGCCCTGGAAAAAGACAGCGCTGGAAGATTATCTGGTAAGGCAGTTCGGCCGTGAGATCGCCCAGTTTAATTTCAAGGCAAAGGGCTCCGGCAAAAGCGGCCTGATCGCCATCAGCAGCCCCGGCCCGGAGATCCTGTCACGAACAGCCTGCGAATGCACCAAGACCGGCATCACCGCCCGCTTTGAGGTAGGCTTTCCGGCCAATGGAAGAACCATCAACTCAGGCGAGCTGATCCGCATCCTCTTCGACTTCCTGCCCCGCTGTGTCCGCAGTGTATTCTTCTATAAGAGCCGGGATCCAAAGGAAGTCCAGGCTGTCATCAACCTGGCGGAGGATCAGCAGTTTATCCGGGAGGAATGCCGCCGGCTCCATCTGGTGTCATTCGTGGCAGACGGCTCTGTGCTGGCCCGGGAAAGCGGCGTATCCAGCCGACCCATGAAGGGCTGCGTTCCCTTTCTCTCCCCGGAAAGTCTGAAGGTAACCCTTAAGCTGCCTCACAAGGGAACTTTGTCCGGCATGGGGATCCGGGAAGGCATCACCCTGATCGTAGGCGGCGGCTATCACGGGAAATCTACCCTGTTAAAGGCACTGGAGCTAGGCGTTTACAACCACATGGCAGGCGATGGCCGGGAATATGTGATCACCGACGACACCGCGTTAAAGCTGCGGGCCGAGGACGGCAGAAACATCACCAATGTGGATATATCCCTCTTTATCAATGACCTGCCCAATAAAAAGGACACCCATAATTTCTCCACACCAGATGCCAGCGGAAGCACTTCCCAGGCAGCAGCCGTGATCGAGGGATGGGAAGCTGGCAGCCGTGCCTTCCTCATCGATGAGGATACCTCTGCCACCAACTTTATGCTGCGTGATGAGCTGATGCAGCAGATCATCAGCCGGGAAAAGGAACCCATCACCCCCTTTATTGAGCGGGCCAGAGATCTGTTTGGGAAAGCCGGAATCTCCACGGTGATGGTAGCCGGAAGCTCCGGCGCTTATTTCTATATCGCAGATACCATTATCCAGATGGACTGCTACCGTCCTTTTGATATCACAGAGCGCACCAAGGAGGCCTGTACCCGGTTCGGAGCGGATCCAACTACGAAAGCACCTGGGTTCATTCTGCCTGATGAAGGCAGGAAGCTGACCGTTCCAGAAAAAGAAATGGTCAGAAACAGCGGGCGCAGCTCCAGGCCGGAGGGCTTTGATCAGCGGGGCGGCCGTGGCGGCCGTGACGATCGGATCAAGACGAAGGTTTACGGCAAAGACTCCCTTCAGGTGGGACATGAGCAGGTGGATCTTCGCTTTGTGGAGCAGCTTGTCCACAGCGAACAGACAGCCGCCCTTGCCCAGATCATCCGCTTCTGCGTAGAAAAGCAGCTGTTCACCCGGTACAGCGTCAAACAGATCGTGGACGTGGTGACCGATCAGATCAAACGGGGCGGACTTCCGGCTGTCAGCGATTCCTCTTACGCCGCCATGGGATTATGCATGCCCCGGCGCCAGGAGATCTTCGCATGCCTGAACCGGTACCGGGGATAACTTGTCACACTTTTGCAGTCTCGTCCATATGATATATTACAAAAACAAATAAGGAGTCAAAATTATGAATGAGACTACAACCAACAACCCCTGGAACTGCCCGAAAAACGGATGCCCGGTGATCTTAAGCATCGCAACCTCCATCGCACACGAGGAGGACGCACTTGCCTGCATCTTAAACGCAGAATGCGCTAAAATCAATAAGGTACTGCAGAGCTGTTCCAATATCGACGATCTGATTGCCATCGACACCTCGGTTCAGGCCACCCTGGATCAGATCAACGATCTGGAGGGAACCCTGAAGGCCAAGCTGGATGCCATTCTGCCGCTGTTGGAAGACTGCATGTAATCCAGCTTCCAGGAAGCTGCAAAGCCGTTCCGGTGATATCAATGACTGCTGATTGATCTTTTTCAGTCAACCACAAATCCAGGCAAAAAAATACCGCAAATGCCCAATCTCTTAAGCATCTGCGGTATTTTTAAATCATGGCAATAATTACTTTAAGGTAACCTTTGCGCCCTCAGCCTCTAACTTGGTCTTGATGCCCTCAGCCTCTTCCTTGGAAGCGCCAGCCTTAACAACCTTTGGAGCGCCGTCTACAACGTCCTTAGCTTCCTTTAAGCCTAAGCCGGTAACTTCACGAACAACCTTGATAACCTTAACCTTGTTTGGACCAACCTCGGTTAACTCTACGTCAAACTCGGTCTTCTCCTCAGCTGCCTCAGCTGGGCCAGCTGCTGCTACAACAACACCTGCTGCTGCAGATACACCAAACTCTTCTTCACATGCTTTTACTAAATCATTTAACTCTAATACGGATAATTCCTTGATAGCTTCGATAAACTCAGCGGTAGTTAACTTTGCCATTTTAATTTCCTCCTGTTTGAAATTTTATACTTTGTTCAAATTCATACGGCAACGCGGCATTTACGCTTTACCGTCATACAGCAAGCTGATCAGACATTCACGATCCGCAGCTTGTTCATCACAAATTATGCCTCAGCGCCCTTGCTCTCAGCGATCTGATTAAGCACACGAGCGAAGTTGGTAATTGGGGACTGGATGCTGCCCAGTAACTTGCCAAGAAGTTCTTCTCTGGATGGGATGGTTGCGATAACCTGGATTCCCTTAGCATCATAGTAGGTTCCCTCTACAACGCCTGCCTTTAACTCCAGCTTGTCTGCGGTCTTTGCAAACTTAGCTAAGATTCTGGCCGGTGCAGTAGCATCGGTCTTGGAAACAGCTAAAGCGGTAGGACCTTCCAGATCTGGATCCAGTGCTGCAAATGCAGTACCTTCAGCGGCACGCTTGATTAAGGTGTTCTTGTAAACCTTGTAGGAAACACCAGCTTCTCTTAACTGCTTTCTCAGAATGGTATCCTGCTCAACAGTTAATCCACGGTAATCTACGACTACTGCGGAAGCTGCGCCGTCAAATAATGCAGCAATCTCATCAACGATAGGCTGCTTTAATTCAACTTTTGCCATGATTTTACCTCCTTATAAAATTTGGAGACTGCGAAAAAAAGAACCTCTCTGCACACAGACAGAAAGGCTTTACAAAATTCTCTTTTGAGCTTTGTAGATTCCTCGGCAGGCGGTCTCACCTTATGCCTTACGGCACCTGCTGTCTTCGGCAGTCATTACTTGAATGATAGTATCACAAACAGTTATGTTTGTCAAGCATATTTTTCACACAATCTCTTATTTATCCAGCTCCATTACCTGCGCTGCCTTTGCAGCATTGGAAATCAGCGCCGCATCCTCATCGGAAAGGTGAATATCCAGCGCTTTGCAGGTATCTGCCATCGTTTCCGGGCGGGTAAATCCTGTCAAAAGGTTAATTCCCGGGTTCTGCCGAAGGGTCCACGCCTGCACAAGATTGGAATAGGAGCAATTGTATACTTCCTTAAGAGGCGCCATGACATGAAACAGTTCATGGATATGTCCGCGGATCGGCTCATGAATCCACGGAAGCTTTCCGCGGACATCGCCTTTCGGAAAGGTACGGTCCACATAACCAGGTTCTGTGAGGAATCCCTCTTCCAGCGCACCATATACCTGAAAGGTAACTCCATGCTGATTGACCGCCGGGAAATATTCCATGCCATGATACGGAGCCAGCAGACTGAACTGTTCCTGAACCAGCGCTACCGTTCCGTATTTTTCATATTCCTCCAGATCAGCCGGTTTTGAATTGGAAAGACCTACGGCGCGAATCTTTCCTTCTCGAATCAGCTCCTGCAAAGCGCCCATGGTTTCTTCCACCGGCCAGCTTTTGCATACATAATGAACAACAAGCAGATCAATATAGTCCGTCTGCATACGAATGAGAGAATCCTCCACATCCTTTCGGATCGCCGACGCACTGGTATCATTATTCACTGTATATCCATCTCTCTCATAGTGAAAATTTCCGCCGTCATTGCGCCAGTTAAGCGAACACTTTGTCTGCAGCAGAAATCTGGAACGCCGTCCGTTTTTTAATGCCTCTCCAAGCAGCTGTTCGCTGGCGCCTGTGCCGTATACCGGAGCCGTATCAATATAGTTGATTCCAAGCTCCGTTGCTGTGTCCAACAGCTTCTCAAGATCTTTCACACCAACTGATTTGTCCGACCATACCGAACCGCCGCCGATTCCCCATCCGCCGAAGGAAACTACGGAGGCCTCCAGATCTGTCTTTCCAAGCTTTTGATATTTCATTTTCATAATCCTCCCACAAATGACCTTTTCTTTTAAAAAAAGAGATACCGCATCAAAGCAGTACCTCTTTTTCATTATCATCTATTCTCTGACCAATCATGAATCTGGCAATGCCTGCAGAGATCAAAGCTCTCTGCCCCCAAAAAGCACTAGTTAACCAGCTTAGCTACGTTCAGCTTAACGCCAGGTCCCATAGTAGAAGCCATGGTTACGCTCTTTAAGTAAGCGCCCTTAACTGTGCTTGGCTTAGCCTTCATAATTGCATCCATAAGCGTCTGGAAGTTGTCCGCTAACTGCTCCTCAGTGAAAGAAGCCTTACCAACCGGAACATGCACAATGTTGTTCTTGTCAAGTCTGTACTCGATCTTACCAGCTTTGATCTCGTTGATAGCCTTGGTAACGTCCATGGTTACGGTGCCGGCCTTTGGGTTTGGCATTAAGCCCTTCGGACCTAACACACGGCCAAGACGGCCAACTACGCCCATCATGTCAGGAGTAGCTACTACTACATCGAAATCTAACCAGCCTTCGTTCTGGATCTTCGGAATTAACTCCTCAGCTCCTACGAAATCAGCACCTGCTGCCTGAGCCTCGTCAGCCTTTGGTCCCTTAGCAAATACTAAGATACGAACGGTCTTGCCGGTTCCGTGTGGCAGAACTACTGCACCACGGATCTGCTGCTCAGCGTGACGTCCGTCACAACCGGTTCTGATATGAACTTCTACAGTCTCATCAAACTTAGCAGAAGCGTTCTTCTTTACTAATGCAATGGCATCAGCAGTATCGTACTGAATGGCACGATCTACAGTCTTCGCTGCTTCTGCGTATCTTTTTCCTCTTTTCATTTCAATAACCTCCTGTGGTATTGTCGGGGATTGTCCCTCCCACGTTTTCTTGAATCATCAGCTTGCGCTAAAATAAATGGAATGTTCGTTCCACTAGGCTCGTAAAAAGCCTCGCTAAGAGTCACGAACGACCTCCGTACGGACTCAAAAAGACCTGGTCTCGTACTAATCGGTCACCGTGATGCCCATACTTCTTGCAGTACCAGCGATCATGCTCATAGCTGCCTCTACGGATGCAGCATTTAAATCTGGCATCTTTAACTCTGCGATCTTCTGCAGCTCAGCCTTGCTGATGGTAGCTACCTTAGTCTTGTTGGGAACTGCAGAACCGGATTTCAGTTTGCAGGCCTTCTTTAACAGGACAGCAGCCGGCGGAGTCTTGGTAATGAAGCTGAAGCTTCTATCTGCATAAACAGTGATAACAACCGGGATGATCAGATCACCCTGATCTGCTGTTCTAGCATTGAATTCCTTGGTGAACTGTACGATATTAACACCATGCTGACCCAGTGCAGGACCAACTGGCGGTGCTGGTGTTGCCTTACCAGCAGGAATCTGTAATTTGATATAACCTGTTACTTTCTTTGCCATTTTAGGCACCTCCTAAATTATGTGGTATTGTCGGGGATTTCCCTCCCACCAGCCCTTCCGGATGGAAAAGCCGATTCCCTGTTACTACATCTTCTTTACTTCATTGAAATTCAATTCAACCGGTGTTTCACGGCCGAACATTTCTACATTGATCGTGATGGATTTCTTAGCCTCGTTGATGGACTTGATCGCACCAACGGTATCCTTCCATGCACCGGCGATCACGGTAATCATGTCGCCTACCTCAAAGTCAACCACCATCTCCGGCTCGCTCATCTCCTGGAAGCCGAGATTCATCATCTCCTCCTCACTTAACGGAGTGGGCTCAGAACCCGGTCCAACGAATCCGGTCACGCCTCTGGTGTTCCGCACTACATACCAGGTATCCTGGTTCATCACCATCTTTACCAGCACATAGCCAGGGAACATCTTCTTATCCGCCTGCTTCTCCAAGCCATTCTTCAGCTCAGTTACAGCCAGCATCGGCACAGACACTTCTAAGATCTGGTCCTGCAGATTCCGGTTCTCAATGGTCTTCTCAAGGTCAACCTTAACTTTGTTTTCATAGCCTGAGTAGGTATGGACTACGTACCAATTCGCTTCTGACATATCTTCACCTTTGCCCTTATTAAATGATAAGACTAATACCAAACTTGAAAATCATGTCTAAGACACCGATCAGCACACCTAAAGCCAGGGATACTGCCAAAACAACTGCGGTCTGCTTCGTCACAGTGTCTTTGTCCGGCCAGATAATCTTCCTGAACTCAGCCTTCAAACCCTTCCAAAAGCTCTTTTTCGGAGCCTTGTCCGTATTCATATCTGCCATATTCTCACATCCTTTACTTGAAAAGGCAATATCGTCAGATATTACTTGGTTTCCTTGTGCATGGTATGTCTCTTGCAGAATCTGCAATACTTCTTGGTTTCCATTCTGTCAGGATGAGCTTTCTTATCCTTAGTCATGTTGTAGTTACGTTGCTTGCATTCTGTGCATGCCAGTGTAATTCTTGTGCGCACGACTTCCACCTCCACTTAAATTATCGTTTTTTGTTCGGTCTCTTAATTATTTTGGGCATAAAAAAAAGACCTTGGTTCTTCCATTCGCCCGTCTACTATACCATATATTTTGAGGTTCGTCAATGTTTTTCTTTCTGGAGCGGGGCAAAAATTTATTGTGCTGCCGGATAGTCAGAATACAGGGGGACTTGATCTGCGCTTATGCCCCCTGTATGCGACGCTGTATCTGCAGCCTACTTCCTGCTCTCCACCACCGGATCTACCATGCGCCGGATTAATTCAACAGCGCCGTCGATTCCGTAGCTGGCACTGTTAATGCAGAGATCATAATTCACTGCATTTCCCCAGCGCCGTCCTGTATAGAACTGATAATACTTTGTATGCTCATGATCCATCTTCTTCACCAGGCGGCGCACCTGTTTTTCTGTCATGCTGCTGTTCATCCGCATAATGCGGTGTACCCGCTGCTCAAAAGGCGCCGTGATGTAAATGCTCACATGAGGGATCCGGTTATTGGTCAGGATCACATCAGCACACCGGCCCATGACAATGAAATCTTCTTTCTTCGCCATGTCGCAGATCAGATCGCTTTGATTAAAGAACACCGCATCCTTTTTCGGCAGGCCGTGGTAGCGGCTGAATTCCCGGATCCGTTCCTTAAGAGTCTGCTTCTGACTGGCTGTAAAGGCCGGCTCTGCGTAAGCGTACGCAGCATTGCCCTTCTCGTCCTTATGATGGCTGTAAGGGAAGCCTGCACGATCCTTCACCGTTCCCTTTTCCGCCTCCAGACGGCGCAGTACTGCGTTAAAGATCTCCACGTCATAATAATTGATCTTATAAGAATCTGCCAGCTCAAACCCGATGGCGCTTCCTCCGCACCCGTAGGCACGGCTGATGCAGATGATCAGATGATCCTTTCCGGAGAAACGGTTTTTCAGGTTCAGTGCGTTGAGCTGTGCCAGTCTCTGATCCTTAATGTCCTCGCTGCCAAAGCTGGTAGGCAGATCTTCTACCTCTTTTAAGATCCGGTTGTATTCTGTCATGATCAGCCTGCGTGTTTCCTTATCCTGGATGGTGCGGGCCATATTGCTGATCAGCGCCAGCTCGCTGCGCAGTACATGGGCCTGGCCGCGCTCCTTCATCAGATAGACGATCTCCTCTACACATCTGGCCCGGTCACGGCTGTAAACCCGTCCCAGAGAGGAACCAAGCTGGGTATAGACCTCTGCATCCAGATCATAAATGCGCTCTGCCAGCTCTCTTAAATCATGTTCTGTATATTCCATAGCTTCCCCTCCTTACAGGAAAAATACAATCGTATCCAATAAAAATACTGGTACCAGGATCCGCACCGACCACAGCAGATATCCGAAAAAGGATGGCATCCGGATACCGTTTTCATCTGATATGGATTTTACCATAAAATTCGGTGCATTTCCGATGTAGGTATTGGCCCCCATAAACACAGCGCCGCAGGAGATGGCCATCAGCATCTTTACCGGAATCGTCCCCAAGGCTGTGGTGATTCCTTCTGCAAAATTCATGGCTCCTGTTGTGGTCAGAAATACCAGGTAAGTCGGCGTATTATCCAGAAAACTGGACAAGGCACCGGTTGCCCAGAACATCTCAGAAGGTTTTGTGATCCCCAGCTGTGCTCCCATGGTCTTAAGAAGCATCAGCGCCGGCTGCATGGTAATAAAGATACCGATAAACAGCACTGCCACCTCCTGGATCGCACCCCAGGTAAAATGGTTCTTTCTGCGGATCTCCTGATTGGTGGTCCGGAAGGAAAGAAAGGCTGCTGCCAGGATCATTGCGATCTCAATCATAGATGGGTAGGTTAAGACTACCTCCCGGAACATGCGGATACCGCGCACGTTTCCTTCTGCATCCTGAAAGGCAGCCATTCCCGGCAGAGTTCCGCTTAAAATAACGGCAGCTACGATCATCACCAGAAAGATCAGGTTATGCAGTCCTTGTATGGTGATCTCTGTACCCGGCTTGCTGATGTCCGGCTTCCGGCCCTGAGCAATATCCATCCGGTAATTCTTTCGGTCGATCCAGTAAAATATCGTCAGCAGTACGATCATGTTAAATATCAGCACCGGCAGCAGCTTAAGGCTCCAGAAAAACGGCACGCCTCTTGAAAATCCCATCAGCAGCGGCGGATCTCCGATGGGAGTTAAGCAGCCGCCGATATTGGAAATCAGGAAAATGAAGAATACCATAACATGGGCTCTGCGCTTCCGCCACGCATTCATTTTGATCACAGGCCGCACCATCAGCATACTGGAACCGGTGGTTCCGATGAGGCTGGACAGCAGCGTACCGGTGGCAAGCAGGATCACATTGACTCTGGGCGAGCCTGCCAGATCTCCCTCCATGGTAATATTGCCTGCCACACAGAACAGGCCGAACAACAGCACAATGAAGGTCAGATAATCATTGATGATGCACTCTAAAATGGTCTCTGCCGCACTTCCTGCACCGAAAAGGACTGCAAAGGGAACCGCAAACAGCAGTGACCAAAATGCAACCACGAAAGGTCTGCGCTTTTCCCACCATTCTGGCTTTACTAACGGAAGGACTGCTACACAAAGCAAAAGTCCTGCGAAGGGAATGCACAAAAGAAGATTCAATCGCTCCAAAACAATAGCCTCCTTATCTTGACGTATTTTTAGCGCTTTTTAAGTGAAAAAAGAGAGCCAGCCTGTCTGATTTCTCTTCCAGGCTGTTTCCCCCTTTGTTCAGTTCGATATCATAGCACTCTGAATTTGAAGTGTCAAGTGACTTTTTTGACACGGGTAGCGGCAGATAAGCGGTTTTTGACCAGTGCAATGAAAAGGCCCGGAAATCATAAGGTAATATGATTCCCGGGCTGACAGCTTCTCCTGATTATGTGATCTGACACATAAATTGGCAAAAGCAATCCTTGTTAATATCCATCATTGTAAATCTTCACAGCAGGATGACTGCAGTATGTACCATTCTTTTCTTTTTTTATTTTCAGCCATTCACTGTAGGCCATCATCGCAATGCCGGAGCCCTTCTGCTCATCCGACACCACCCGTTCGCTGAGATAATAGGCAGCGCTTCCGTCACGTCTTCTGTTATTTTCTGGCCCAAGCCCAGCGCCTACGCACATTCCATCCAGCTTTAATTCTCCATAGGAGCACACAAATTTTCTGGTTTCCAGCGCAATGAGAATTTCTTCTCCTTTTCCTCGATAAAACAGATCTAAAAGACCCAGACGATATCCCTTCAATATGGCGTATGCAAACATGACAGAAGACGAGGTTTCCAGATAATTTCCTTTCTCATAAGGAAGTACCGTCAACTGGTAAAACAAACCAGTTTCCTTGTCCTGACAGCGAAGCACAGCATCTACCAGGTTTTGGTATAGCTTCTTTAAAACAGACCGGCTTTCGCTCTCTGTCTGCGGCATGATCTCATAGCAGTCGATCAATGCCATCAGATACCACCCAAGAGCTCTGGACCAGATATTTTTTGACAATCCGGTTTCAGGATCTGCCCAGAACAGCTCTTTCTTCTCATCATATCCATGGTAGTAGAGCCCGGTCTTCTCATCATACAGATACTTTTTTGCGTTCTCAAACTGATGTACAATGTCCTGATAACCAGTTCCATTGCCAAACTGCTTTTCGTACAGTGCATAAAACGGCATCCCCATATACAGACCGTCCAGCCATATCTGAAATGGATAGATCTTTTTATGCCAGAAGCTGCCGCAGCCGGTGCGGGGCTGCTCCCGAAGCTGCTCCATCAGCCGCTCCAGCGCCAGCCGGTATTTCGGCTGCCCGGTACGTTCATATAGCAGAAACAGCACTCTTCCCGAAGGAATTCGGTCCAGATTATACTCTTCCTTATCATAGTACCGGATTGCCCCATCCTCCTGCACATACCGATCAATATAATTCTGAATCGCCTGATAATAAAAGGAATCCTCTGAAGCCTCATACATCGCCTGCAGCCCAATCAGAACACAGCCATCCTCATAATTCCAAAATTTTCTGTCTAAATGGTTAAATTCTTCAATATAATTCTGAATATATTTTTCAAATACCATGCTTAACTCCTGTTATTCCCTGTTTTTTACTATATCCCAGACAAATTGTGGTGAAGAATCTCGCTGTAAGCCATCATGCAGGCTGCCGCTCCGTGAGCATTATCTTCTTCTACACGCTCGGAACAATAATATTCCCCACTTCCGTTTCTCCTGGTCCCCGGCCCTAACCCAGCACTTGCACAGGTATCGAGAAGATGCAGCTCGCCCTTCCTCCGAATCAGCTTGAAATCCAAGATTGCCTGAAAAATCCGCTCTCCTAAAGCCGCATATTTCTCTGGCAGCATGGATAATCTGGCGCCCTTCAGCAGAGCATAGCTGATCATGGCCGAAGCCGATGTTTCCAAATAGTTATCTGCTCTGTTCGGCTGGTCTAAGATCTGATAAAAAAGACCGGATGCTTCCTGATAATTCATAATACCCTCTGCCGTTTCCTGAAGCAGCTCTTTAAGAATCCGGCTGTCTGCCTGAGAATCCATTTGCAGCCACTCGTAGCTATCTGTCAATGCCATGACATACCAGCCCACAGCCCTCCCCCAGAAACTGGGGGAGCGTCCATTTTCAGGATCTGCCCAGGGCTGAACCTTTTTTTCATCGTAAGCATGCTTATAAAGCCGCTTCTCTTCATCAAACAGATGGGCTCTTACATTTTTAAACTGCATGGTAACATCATCACTGACTCTGTTTTCTTCAAACATTCTGTTATATTCCAGATAGAATGGCATTACCATATATAAACCATCCAGCCACACTTGATACGGATAAATCTCCTTATGCCAAAAATTTCCCATTTCTGTTCTTGGAAACGTATCCAGATTTTTTCTCAGACGTTCTGCTGCCTTTCGGTATTTTGCCAATCCAGTCTGCTGGTACAGAAACAGAGCAATGGTTCCGCAGCGGATCTGATCCAGATTATGCTCGATATCCCGAAACCCGGCAATTTTTCCATCCAGGTCGATGTACTGATCCCCGAACCATAGTACATCATCCAGATATTTTTCCTTTCCTGATGCCTGATACAATTTCTGCAGTCCAGTCATTACACATCCATCTGGATAATTTACACTCTGTCTCCTCTGACTCCAATAATACTGACGATACCAATCAATATATTCCTCAAATATCATTTGTTGCTATTCCTGTTCTAAATATTCTTTCTGATAGCCTGTCAGTGTCTCTGCCCAATGATCCAAAGCTTCCTGTGAGCTCATCTCTCCTAACAGAACTGCCTGAAAATCTGTAGTCATTTCATTCTGAATAAAGGTAAAATAATCAGGAAGCCAATATGGATTTTGAATCGACTGATGCTTTTCATCCTCCAGGATTTCCTGGTACAGCGGCATGAACTCATCATTCTTAAACCAGTCTGCCTCATAACATTCTGTGTTAACCGGAACACTTCCAAGGAACTGGCAGAGAGCACTTAAAACCTTTTCACTGGTGAGAAATTTGCAAAGCTCCACTGCCCCTGTATAATCTCCATCATCTCCATTCTTTTTGGATACGGCGAATAACAGAGACTGCAGCGCAGAATTATAGTAGCGTCCTTCATCATTTGCCAGAGACTTGGAAACCCCATAATTTCCTTCCCCTAAATTACTTTCATGGCTGGGTCTGGATGAAGAGTTATGCATGATATACTGGGCCGTTCCAGATCCAAATTCTGCCACCATCTCATTAAATCCGTTATTCACGCAGTCTCCGGAAACCCAATGGTTTTTATAAATATCTGCATATGCGTCAAGGGCCTCCACAAACTCCGGCTTATTAATAATACAATTATTGTTATCATCAAAATAAGATCCACCATAACCTGCACCATCTGCATAGGTAAACAACCAGGCAAGCAGATTATCATAAGGCAGATTTCCTCTGAGGCTGAAGAAGTAGGTTCCGGCACCTGGATCTGCGTATTCTTCACACAACTTCAAAAATTCCTTCTGTGTTACAGGAACCTGAATTCCATTTTCTTCAAACATTTTTTTGTTATACCAGGAAATATCCTGATTGTAGGCATATGGAAATGCATATAAGGTTCCTCCGCCGATACGCCGCAGGGAATCCACAACCTCCTTGGCCAGCTTATCTGAATCCTCCCATTCCTCAAAATAGGAATCCACCGGAACTACTGCATCTTGTGCCACATACTGCATGATAGAATTAAAGCCCGTGCTGAATACATCCGGCATCGTGTCGGTAGCAATCGCCATAGCCAGCTTATCCTTGGCATCCTTATTGGCAATTCCTACATATTTGAATTCATAATCATCATGCTCTGCATTGTACTCCTCAAATAATTTTTCAAACAGGGCGGTTGCATTTTCATTAGCAGAGCAATACCAAAATTCCACCACCTGTTTTTCCTTATTGGTGTCTGCAGCCTGTGTGCTGCCCCCATTGTCCTTCTCGGCTGATGAAGCTGCCGCAGTTGTTCCCTGCGTACCAGTTCCGCCACATCCTCCCAATAAGGTGCCTGCCATCGCTGCTGTGAGCACTGCTGCTGCCATTCTTCTCATTGTTCGTTTCATCATTTTCCTCCTTTAATTGAAAAAATATATAACCTCATCCCTTTACCGCCCCGCTGGTAGCACCGCCGGATAAATTCTTCTGGATAAAAGCAAAGATCACCAATACCGGAAGCAGCGCCACAACACAGCCGGCTGCAAGGCCAGAGTAATTCGTATTAAACTCACCCTGAAAGATGTTAAGTGCCAGCGGAATCGTATATTTATCCTTATCTGTGATAAATGCCGTGGCGTAAATAAATACATTCCAGGTATTTATAAATGCATAAGCACCAGTGGCCACAATACTTGGCCTCATAGTGGGAAGCAGTACCCGAAATACTGCCTTGATCAGAGAGCAGCCGTCTACCTGAGCCGCTTCCTCCAATGACCTGGGGATAGAATTATAATATCCCATCATCATAAACAGACAAAATGGCAGATTGGTCACAGAACAGGTTATCACCAGGGACAGCAGGTTATTGATCAATCTTAACCGGTTCATAATTTCAAACAATGGGATCATCAGAACTACTGCAGGAAACATCTGGGTAATTAACAATAACAGGTACATAAATCCCTTTCCCCGGAACCGATACCTTGACATGGCATATCCGCCTAAAAGGGAAAGAACGCTTATAATTGCTGTAGTAGAAGCTGCCACAATCATACTGTTAATAAAATATTTTCCAAATCCCAGCTTAGAAAACAGGCTTGCGTAGTTTTCTAAGGTAAGCACCTTCGGCCAGTAGGTCAGAGGCTTGGCAAATACCTCTGCGCTGGTTTTCAGTGAAGTTACCAGAATCCAGTAAAACGGCGCCAGCGTTATAATCAGGAAAAAGGTAAGCGGAAGATACAGAAATAAAAGCTTCGACATATTTTTTCTGGCTTTGCGGCTCATCAATACATTTCCTCCTTTCCCAGCTTTCCTGCACGAATGTATATAAAAGCAAATACCATCATAATAATTGTAGCAATTGCTGCCAGAGCAGATGCGTAACCATAATCCATTTCCGTTTTAAACTTTGTCATAATGTACAGCGGTATTGTGGTAGTAGCATGATTCGGTC
This sequence comes from Lachnospiraceae bacterium, assembly GCA_030524635.1. Classification (GTDB taxonomy): domain Bacteria; phylum Bacillota; class Clostridia; order Lachnospirales; family Lachnospiraceae; genus Caccovicinus. The sequence continues at coordinate 22,423 of JAUNGG010000001.1, read as the reverse complement.
CTCCATAGGTCATGGTATAAATCAGGTCAACTGCATTAAATGTCCAGATCGCCCGCAGCAAGGTCGTCAGAACAATCGTATCCTTTATCATAGGGATCGTAATCTTAAACAGTGTCATAAAGCTGCCTGCACCGTCGATTTTTGCAGATTCATAAACATCATCCGGGATACTGGATAAACCAGACAGATAGCTAATGGTAAAAAACGGGATTCCACGCCATATATTGGCAAGGCTAACCGCCGTCATCGCCTTGCTGCCGCTGGAAAACCATGAAATATTTTTATCAATCAGATGCAGCCGCATCAGCACATCATTCAAGACACCATAGGTTTCACCCAAAATCAGGCTCCAGATGATCCCCACCATAACTCCTGCAACGGCCCATGGCGACAGCACTAATGCCCGGTAAAGGCCCCGCCCTTTAAACTGTTTATTCAGCAGATACGCCAGCCAAAACCCCAGCACCGTCTGCGGGATTACACTGAACACAACCCATACTGCCGAGTTATACAATGCTTTGATAAACAGCTTGTCCTCGGTTAAGATGGCAATATAATTGCTTAATCCGATAAATGCCCGTTTGTCTGGCCGCAGAAGCTGATAATTCTGTGCACTCATAACAAACACATTGACCATAGGCCACAGCATAAACAGAAGAACAAACAAAACAACCGGAAGCAACAATAAATAAGGGATTGCTGCCCGTTTATAATATAATCGGCTTTTTTTCTTCTTCATTTTCTTTTCTCTCTTTCGTTCAATCTCTGATCTTAATCAGGACCTTTTCTAAGCTTCCATCGTTATTTACCAACGCCTGAAATGCTTCCTCGGCCTTCTCCATAGGGTATTCTGCGCTTACAATCTTCATCAGATCGATTCCCCGATCTGCCACCAAACGGATCAGACTGATAAAATCCCTGGTATAGGAATTCCGGCTTCCAAACACATTCAATTCCTTTTTCAGCAGAACCGAATGCAGGAATGTAGTATCCTTCTTTCCATTTCCAATCAGAATTATGTTTGCCGCAAAAGCCGCCTGCTGGATACAGGTCAGAAAGGTGCTGGGACTTCCGCATGCCTCAATGCATACATCAAAGCCCTGTCCACAGGTTACCTGCTGATTCCAGGCAGAAAGATCCTGCTCCTTCGGATTCACCACGCCATCTGCACCTAATTCCTCTGCTTTCTTTAATCTTCCCTCCAAAATATCGCTTACATACACCTTGGCCCCTTTCATCTTGGCCGAAACCAGTGCAAATAATCCAATAGGGCCAGCTCCTACCACTAACACCCGATCCGTCTCCTTGATCTCACATCTGGAAACTGCGTGGTAAGAGATGGAGAATGGCTCAATCAATGCCAACTCCCTTGGCCCCAGCCCTCCTCCAGGAATGATCCGCTCAACCGGCATCGTCAAATATTCGCGGAAGGACCCATCTCTCTGGACTCCCATAGTCTGATTATCCGTACAGCAGTTTACAAAGCCTCTCCGGCAGGAATAGCAGGTACCGCAGTTAAAATACGGATTGCATGTAACAATATCCCCCGGTTGCAGCCCGGATTCATTCTCAGGGATCTGCAGAATCCTTGCACTGAATTCATGTCCTGGAATTCTTGGATATGTAGTAAAAGGCTGATTTCCCGTATAGCTTGCCACATCCGCCCCGCAGATCCCGCAGTACAGCACCTCCAGAAGTGCCTCCCCTTTCCTGGGAACCGGCAGCTCTGCCTCTGTAATTGTAATCTTTCTTGGTTCTGTAATTAAAATTTCCTTCATAATCTGGTTCCTCCATACCAACCTTCAAATTCTTTAAAGCACAATTCTCCTGTATTAAGCATGTGCAGAGTTAACTGATCATCCTGAAATACCAGCTGGAAACGGATCATACAAGGCTCCTCTCCCAGAATCCGGATCTCAATGTACAAGGTATCCTTCTTCAGCCACTGCCCGGCGCCGGCATAAAACTGGTGATACCTTGGGAAATCCCCGGTTACATATGTTCCAAATCCAAACGCCGCATGGTATTTGGCGCCTTGCCACTTCCAATGCAGGATCCCCTTATCTTCTTCCAGCTCCACCATAATCCTTTCCCAGCTTCCATTCCGGTCTGCTGTCTCATACCATGCTCCGCTGACAGCACTCAGCATACGCTTTTCCGGGATATACTGATAATTTGCCAAGAAAGGCTGAAGGGTTCGGTTTTGAAAGCATGCATCCTGATATTTCTTATTTTCATCAGGCTTCTGATCCAGCGAGGCTTCTATAAATTCAAAAACAGCATTTAAAATTTTCTGGCTTCCTCCTGGAATTCCAGTTGTATCTGCTGTTGTGATGCAGATAAAGTCTTCATCTGGAATGCAAATGGCCATCTGACTTCCCTTTCCACGGCATGCATATCCCTTTCTCAGTTTCCAGAACTGATATCCATACCCCTGAACCTCATCCAGTTCATTTCCGTGCATCACATTGGGAACCTGACAGCTTACTGCTTCTTTGATATACCAGTCAGGCACCAGCTGCTTTCCTTCCCAGTTTCCCAGATTCATAAGCAGCAGAGAAAATCGTGCCAGATCCTCTGTGGTAGCCATTAATCCGCTTCCTCCCCAGGAAATTCCAAAAGGATCCTTGGTAATATAGGCTTCCTTGCTGAATCCAATTGCATCCAGGCATCTGACTCTCAGATAATCCAGCATTTCCATCCCGCTGATCTTTTCTACCAGTGCAGCTAACGTGTGGCTGGAGGAAGTGTCATAGCTGAACACGGTTCCCGGACAGTGATCCGGCTCCACACGAAAGAAGCTTTCCACCCAGTTTTTCGACCAATCGCTCTTATAGGTAGTCACGGAATGACAGCTTTGCATTTCAAGCATATTTTTAATCGTAGTTTTTCTTAACCATTCCGGAACCGGATCTGGCAGATATTCTGGAAAGTAAGATGTAATAGAATCCTGAAGAGAAACCTTACCTTCTCCAATCAGGCATCCGATTGCGATGGAAGTAAAGCTTTTTGTGGTAGAATAAAACCGGTGAAGCTGATTCTTTCCGCATGGCTCATAATATACCTCTGCCGCAACCTTCCCATGCCGCAAAATCATCAAGCTGTGCATAGGAATCCTTGCCTTTTCTAAATAATCTAAACATTGGTTCACCGCTTTTGATGATACGCCAACCTGTTCCGGCCTGCAGCGTTCTAATTCTTTCATTTTGCAACCTCCCGTCTTTTTTTATGTACCATTTTACATCATTTTTTTGCCTTTTTAATTTCCATTTTTTTCTTGTTTTGCCATTTGTTTCGGATACTTTTGTGTGTTTTGTTATGTTGTGATTATAAGCTAATTATTTTTTTATTACAATTGACGAAACAAACGAGAAACCCCATGGGATTTTTACAAATCCAGCATGGGGTTTAAAAATGTAATTATTTCATTTCATTTTAAGTGATATCATTTCAATATTCATTTCATCCTGTTATTTTAAATTATACTTTTTCATCTTTCTCCACAAGGTCGTTGTGCTGATGCCAAGAGCCTTCGCCGTCAGCACCCGGTTTCCATGGTATTGTTCCAGCATATTTTCCAGCCAGAACCGCTCCTGATTTCCCAACGGCTCCACCGGCTCCTTTGCCTCATCCTTCCTGTCTTCTCCTCTGCGGTTGTACAGTTTATCCAGAAGGAACCGGACATATTCCTCCGTTATCACCCGTTTTCCTACTGTCAGGATCAGATGCTCGCAGAATGCCTTCAGCTGCAGCTCCTGACCATCCCATGGATAATTCAGCAGGACGCTTCTGGCCTCTGCTGAAAGCACATGATATCTGGAATACAGGTTCAAATAGTACGTCATATACTCATCCAACAGCATTTCCACATCCTTTTTCCGTTCGCTTAACGGAGGAACCTCCAGGCGAAAGGTGGTAAACAAATAATACAGGTCCTTTCGAAATCTTCCATCCAGCATCATCTGACGGATATCAGCAGATGTATAAGCGATGATTCGAACCTCCATCAGCTGCACCGTTTCACTATCCATATAAGTGGTCAGCTGATGCTTTGTAATCACCCGAAGCAGACGGTACTGTACTGCCAGTGATAATTTTTCCAGATGATAGATCACCATCGTTCCATAATTGGCCTTTCGGAAGGCTCCGCTCCGCAGAGGCTCTTTCATATCCTCCTCACCAAACAGGAGGCGAAGCTGTTCATCCTCGTTTACTCCGTCCAGATTCACGATGACATACGGCCCATCCTTTCTCAGACTGTAATTGTGAATTCCCTGGCAAAGAGCATCAATCTCTGTGCCGTATGGCCCTTCCACCAGGATCGAGCTGGAAGATTGGGCATACAACTTTGCCAGGTCTGCCACCTGTTTTAAGCCGTAATATCTTTTCGAAAGATCATCAAGATTCCCTCTGGCCACATTTCCACGGAGGAACTGTTCCCGCATGGTATCATCATCATTCCATTTCAGCCGCTTCATCCGGTTACAGGAGATGATTGCTCCCTTTACCGTACCTTCTACCTGAATCGCTTCTATGATCACTACTAACGCCTGGTCAGCAGCGTTAATAAATGTAGAATAGCTTTCGATTTCTCCCTGAAGGATCCGGTCCAGGATCACCTGATCCAGCCCTTCCAGTAATTCTCTTACATGCTTTCCGATCGCTGTACTTTCGTTAATCTTCAAAATCTGCGCCATAACCCGGTTAATCAGTAAAACAATTCCGTCCTCACTGATCTTAATGATGCCGCTGAAGGAGCTGTCCAAAACGGTAGAGAATTGTGCATAGTTGTGCTTCTCCACCTCAGACATGTAATACAGGTTTTCCGCATTTTCCAATGCAATGCCCAGAGATTCCCCAGTGGAGCTGAGATGAAGAGCCGGAAGCCCCTTTTGATTGGAATACTGCACACACCGCTCTCCGCCAATCAAAAATTCAATGCCCTCGTTGATTGCGTCATCGATCAGATCTCCCCAGGGCCTTGTATCCTCTAAAAGATATTCATGAATTTCCACTTCAAACAATTCATCAAAATATTTTGTATCACACAGCATTCCCTTCCAGGAAAAGATACCGATAACGGGATGTTTTTTCTTTAAAATCCGTTTTGCCCTGACTATGGTTAATCCCAGTTCCTGAGCCGTGATCCCGATCTCAACCACCGGAACCTTCGTATAATTTTTCACCTCCATGGCCTGATGACCGCGGGCAACTACAATATTGGCGCCCTGGTTGATCGCATTTCTGGCCTCATTCACAACCGAATCTGCTGTGGTTTGTTTTATGAAAATAATATGATGATCCTTTTCCTCCATAATCCGTTCTGCCTGCTCCATCAACTCTTCATTTGGAAGCAGCAATGCAATTCCAGCCATTCTACCACCTCTGTCTTATATACAAACGATACGATCACACCATTTTAAAATCGAATAAATTCAAGCAGCAGATACCCCAAAGTCAGGCACAGTCCAATACAGAACAGCATCAAGCCAAAGGAAAAGCTTTCCTCCACCAGCCGTCCGTTCCTTAACACAGCCTCCTCCAGGCGCACCAGCCCTGGAATCCTGGATGAGGAAGCCGTGGAAGCCCGTCCGGCTGCCTTTTCCCCATCCTTCCGCCATATCCGAAGCCGTGCCAGACTATCCAGCCGTCTGCCCAGCCATCTTGCCAGGCGGTCGCTTTCTGCGTGATGAACCGGTTCCTTTGCCTGCCGGTGGGTGGTTCTTCTGGCCAGAAGAATGATCCCGTCCGCCAGATGATCCATGCTCCGGCACACCACAGCTGATACTGCCAGAAATACCGTGACCAGGGTCGATATCAAATATTGATCAAGCAATCCAAATACAGCTCCAAACACCCCGGGAAGCAGGACCTGCAGAATCGGCCGGTATATCAGCTCCTCCAGATCCAGCTTCTTCGGCCAGCGGTCTGCATATTGTTTGTCCGCCATCAGCCAGGTGCGGATTACCAGAAGATACAGCAGGATTCCAATTCCAATCGAGATCAATCCGCCTTTCAGATTGGCAAGGCCGAAATAATGAACTGCATGTTCCATTCCTCCGGCCAGGAAAAATCCTTGTCCCAAATCCGCCAGCCGGTTCATGGTAAGATCGGGAAGCATCCCAAGAATCAAAATCAGGCCTGCCGGAATCGCCAGCACGAAACCGCTGGCACCTTTCATATACCGCCCCGACATAGCATCAAATTCTGCCTGCCGCTTTGCATCTTCATTCCGTTCAACAAATATGGCAAAAAACAGCTTCAGCATGTAAGAAACGGTCATACCGCCTGTAATCAGGAAGATCCATTCCGCCGCCGTCCAGAGAACCGGATTTCCAGCCAGCCTGCTTATCGTTTCTGCTGCTGCGGAAACTGCCTCTGCCTTCGCTGCGCCTGCTGCACCTGCTGCTCCTTCTGCGATCAGCTCCCGGTACTCCACAATGCTTTCATGGAGCAGCGTCTTGCTCACATACCCGCTCCAGCCAGGAATTCCGCTGATCCCCAGCGCTCCCATCAGAAAGCATCCCGCCAGCAGCGGCTTTTTCCTTCCGAAGCCCCGGATCTGATTCAGGTCCAGCTGATGAAGATTCATAAAGACGGCTCCGGCACAGAGAAACAGCACCAGCTTAAACAGCGAGTGGTTTACCATATGAAGGAATGCGCCTCTTGCTGCCATAGAGGGATTGGCTCCTGCTGATGCCAGCATACCACACATTCCCACCCCAACCAGGATAAACCCGATCTGGGACACGGAGGAGCATGCCAGCGTCCGCTTCAGGTTAATGGAAAAGACCGCAAGCAGCGCCCCTAAAAACATGGTGATCAGACCCAGCCCGGTAATCAGAAGCCCCCAAGCCGCATCTGCCCCAAACAGCCTGCAGGATACCACAATAATGCCGAAAATACCGGTCTTCGTTAAAATACCGGACAGCAGTGCACTGGCCGGAGCCGGCGCCACTGGATGGGCCTTGGGGAGCCAGATATGAAGAGGAAAACAGCCTGCCTTTGCGCCGAAGCCAACCAGGAGAAGGGCCCCCGCCCCGTACAGTCTTGCCTGATATCCTTGCCTGGCAGCAGCTGCGGCGGCGGCCGGAAGTTGGTCCATATCCAGGGTTCCCAGCAGATCATACAGCACAAACAGTCCCATCAGCATCACCATACCGCCGATCACAGCTACCGCCAGATAGGTTTCCGCCGCCCGGAGTGACTCCTTCTTCTCATCAAATGCCACCCACACATAGGAGGTGAAGGACATGACCTCAAAGAAAATGAAGGTAGTATACAGATCTTCTGACAAAAACACCCCTGCAGTGGCAAGGAAGGTGATCCAGAAAAACACATAATACCGCACCCGTTTCTGGTAATGTGCCATATATTCCCTGGAAAATACACCGCTGACGCTCCACATCAAAACAGCAATCAGTGTATAGATCAGCCGGAATCCGTCCAGCCGCAGATGAAGCCCGAATCCGCAGATTCCCGGGATCAGGATGTCTGCTGCTTTCTGCCCTGCCAGCTCTGCCATTCCTGCTATTCTTGTCATTCCAGCTATTCATGTCATCCAGCCTCTCCTCCTTTCAGCATCTGTAACTTCCTCAGCGGCTGGGAATGGAGCCCCAGCCCGATGATCACCACCGCAAACAGCACCAGAGGAACCAGCATCATCCAGTTGGGATCGCCGGAACTACTATCGTTCTCTGGGGAAGCTGTGTGCGCAGGATTTACTGCTGTACTTACACCTGCTTTTGAATCTGCTCCCATCACCGCTGTCCCCAGCTTGGGAAAATACGCCCGCACCAGCACCGTCAGCATATAAACGGCTGTCATCAGCGCTGAGTAAAGCAGCACAGCCACTGCCCCAAAGGCCAGCCAGCTTCCGTGAAAGCCACTGGTACCGCCGCTTCCCTCCATGGCGCAGGTAAAGGCTGCCCTTGCAATATTCCATTTGCTGATAAAGCCGGCAAACAGTGGAATTCCAACCAGAGAAAGACTGGCCACTGTCAGACAGCCGAAGGTCACCGGCATCCTTTGTCCCATTCCATCCAGTTCATATACATACGTCTTTCCTGTCTGATGCATCACGGCTCCTGCGCAGAAGAAGGAACAAATCTTCATAAATCCGTGAAATACCATATGGCTCAGCGCTGCCGCCAGCCCCAAAGGACTCATCATGGAGACTCCCAGAAGAATATAGGACAGGTTGCTGACAGTGGAATAGGCCAGACGCCGCTTCCAGTGAACCTCCTTCACCGCCATGGTGGAACCGTAGGCGATGGTCACCATAGCTGCCGCCATCACCACCCACTGGGCCCAGCTTCCCCGCAGAAACCGGGTTCCGAAGCTGAAATAGGTCAGCCGCAGGATGGCAAAGGCGCCGGATTTTACCACTGCTACTGCGTGAAGCAGGGCAGTTACCGGAGTCGGCGCCACCGTGGCCGGCGGAAGCCATTTATGACATGGAAAGATCACGGCTTTTACACCGAATCCGTAAAATCCCAGCACATACATGAAAAGAAGAAGATTTCTTCTGGTATTGGCTGCATTTACATCCAGCACACCGCCTGGGAGAAATTCTGTACTGCCGGTGGCAGAAAAGCTTAATACAAACACCAGCCCCAGAAAGGCAAACGCCGCTCCTCCGATGGAGTAATACAAATACTTCCGGCTGGCCCGCACCGCCTCCTTGGTCATAGGGAACAGTACCAGAGGGAAGGTGGCCAGAGTCAGCATCTCGTAAAACAAATACAGGGTGACCAGATTTCCAGCCAGCGCGATCCCGGCCGTTACTCCGTAGGTCATCAGATAGTAGGAGAAGAAGGTGGCTTTCCGCTTCTCCTCCCTCATATATTCAAAGGAATATAAAACCGCCAGCGGCCACAGAATACCGATCAGCCCGGCAAAGACCTTTCCCATGGGATCCAAATGGAACATCACCTTCAATTCTCCGTACAGCCTAAACAGCACAAACTGCTCCTCTCCCATATGGAAGATCAGCCACAGAAGCACCAGACTGTTTAAGATGGTGATGCCTTCCACATAACATTCCAGAAAACGGTAGGAAATAATCCCGGTTCCTTTCCTTTTTTCCGCAATCCGAATTTTCTCCGCCAGCGGCCCAAACTGGCTGGTCAGCAAAAGCACCATGCCTCCAAGTAATGGAAGAAGAGCCGGCACTGCTAATAACATTGCATTCATCCTCATCCCTCCATCAAAGCACCGACTGAGCGATCGTTTCAAGGCCGTGAAGAAGCGGCCCTGGGAAGCATCCCAGCAGCACGGCCCCAAGAGTCAGAATCAGAATCGGAACCAGCATCCACAGGCTGGGCTCCTTCCCCAGAAGGCTTCTCTCCTGAAGCTTGGCCTCATCGAAATCAGCTCCCGGAAAATATCCGTCAATGGTCAGGGGCAGAAGGTATCCAGCCGTCAGAAGCGCACTGATCAGCAAGATCACCGGACCGATCCAGCTGAAGGCTCCCGTCCTGGAGGCCAGGGCACCCTGGGCCAGATACCATTTGCTGATAAAGCCGCTGGTAGGCGGAATTCCCACCAATGTCAGGGAAACCAGAGTATAGCAGCCCAGCGTCACCGGCATCACTTTTCCCAGTCCCCGCATCTGGCTCACCCTGGTCCAGCCGGTACGGAAGATAATGGCTCCGGCTGTTAAAAACAATGCATTTTTCACCAGAGAATGGAACACCACATGGGATAATGCCCCCACAAAGGCTGTGGGTTCCAAAAGACTTAATCCAAAAAGAACATAAGATACCTGGCTGACGGTGGAGTAGGCCAGCCGCTTCTTCATCACCGGTTCCTTGTAGGCCAGCATCGATCCCATAAATACGGTCAGCAGCGTTAAAACGATCCACAGGCTCTGTACCCAGGTGCCCCGCAGCAGGTCAGGCCCTGCGATATAGTACACCACCCGCACCAGCGCCAGAACACCGGATTTGGTGATCACGCCGGAAAGCACGGCACTGGCAGGTGCCGGAGCCACCGGGTGGGCGGTAGGCAGCCAGCCGTGAAGGGGAAACATACCTGCCTTCGTTCCAAAACCGATAACCATACAGCAGACTGCTGCTAAAAACAGTCCTTCCTTCCCGGCAATTGCCGCCGGATCCAGAATGCCGCCAGGTGTAAAGGTCAGATCCTGGCACACGGTTGTCAGGAAAAAAATCCCAAATAATGCCAAAAACGCTCCTGCCACCGAGTAAAACAAATATTTTAAGCCTGCCATCACGGCTTCCCTGGTCCGCTCATGAAGCACCAGAGGAAGCGAGGTCAAGGTCATCATCTCATAGCACACATAAAAGGTAATCAGGTTTGCAGAAAAATCCAGTGCAATCAGCACTCCAAGCACGATCAGATAAAATCCAAAAAACCGGCATTCATCCTCCTCGTGGGTCATGTATACAACTGAATAAATTCCTGCCAGCAGCCAGACTGCCGCAGTCAGCGCAGCAAAGAGGCGGCTGACTCCATCGATCTGAAATTCTACTGCCGTATGCTCCGTCAGCTGCCACAGCCGGAACCAGTCTCCGCCTCCTGCCAGCGCCGCTCCTGTCAACACCCCGCTTCCCGCCAAACCGGCCAATACGGCTCCGATCAATGCCTTCCGATTCCTTCGAAAGCCTTTTCCTGCCAGCACTGCAATTCCCATTAAAATGGGGAACAATACCGGCAGAATTAACATCATATTTCCTTCCATAAGGTCGTCTCCTTAATCGTTACTGTTAATACCATCACCGTTACCCGCAAAAATCTAATCAAACATTGCCAGTCCATCTGCGATCGCCTGCACCACCGGCTGGGACATCAATCCCAAAAACAAATTCAGCAGGATAAAGCAGCAGATGGCTGCCCCATTTTCCTTCCTGTCAAACCCGGCTGCTCTTATCTCACCGCCTGCTTCGCCAGACTTGGTATACAGGGTGATCACCAGCCGCAAAAAGTACACGGCATTCAGCACGGTGCTCACCGCCAGACCGATCAGGGTGGGCATCATCTTATGAGGACTCTGAAGGGCCGTGGTGGCAAACAGCAGCTTTGAGATAAAACCAGACAGCATGGGGAAGCCCACCATGGACAGGGCCCCTACGGTAAAGCCGATGCCAGCCAGCGGATTGCGGTAGCCAGCTCCTCTCAGGCTCCGGTAATCCTTTCGTTCTCCGGAAACCTCATAAAGTCCCACCGCGCTGATAAACAGCAGGGCCTTTGTGGCTGAATGGGTAAACATATGGAAGATCGCTGCCACCATCCCTGCCTGGGTTCCCAGTCCGATTCCCATGTAAATATATCCGATCTGCGCCACCGAGGAATAGGCAATCATTCTTCTGGTGTCCTTTTCCAGTATTGCATGGACAGAGCCCATGATCATCCCGGCCAGTCCAAAGAGAAACAGCACATTGACGATCCGGCTGGCGATCACATTTTCCCGCCCCAGCACCCGGTAAAAGATCTTGATCAGCAGGAAGATATAGCCCTTCGACACCAGACCGGACAGGATGGCGCTTGCCGTGGGCGTAGCGTAGCCGTAGGTATCCGGGATCCAGGAGTGGAAGGGATACAGACCGCTCTTAATCGCCAGGCCCACGCTGATTACCGCCAGGATTACCAGCATAGGGATCTCATAGCTTCCCGCCGCTTCGATGGCCGACACAGCTTCCTTTGCCGGACTCATGAGAAGATGCCCGGTCACATCATAAAGAAGGGTCAGGCCGATCAGGAATAAACCGGAGCCTAGCTGGCTCATGATCATATACCGGATGGCCGCTGTAAAGCTTCGCCCCTTCTGCCGGATCATGATCAGGCCGCATCCGGCTATGGTATTGATCTCCACGAACACATAGGCAGTAAACAAGTCATTGGTGTAGATCAGCGCCAGAAGGGAGCTTAGCATCAGATCGATCATAATAAAGAATAGGTTTGTCTTTAAATCTTCCACATCCTCAAAGGTATGTCTCATGCCGCCGATCACCGACAGAAACATGACGATGCAAAACAGCAGGGCCGTCAAACCTTCCAGCACACCGGCGCGGATCTCATTGCCCCAGGGCGCCGGGAAATGTCCCATCATATAGGTATAGCTTTGTCCGGTTCCCAGGCAGTAGGAAAGCACTGCTCCGGACATGGCTGTTGTGATCAGGATGGCCCCAAGACTTACATTCTTTGCCTGCTTTCCCGTCAGGACCGAGGAAATGATGCCGGAAAACATGGCAATGATAATGGAAAAGAAAGGAAAATTCTGTACCAGTGTCATGACTTCTCCTCCTTCTTCGCCCGCATCAAGATCTCATCCAGATCCAGAGAATGATAACGTTCATACAGGCGGATGGTCAGCGCCAGCATCAGCGCTGTGGTGCTGACAGAAACCACGATACCGGTCAGTACCAGTCCGCTGGGAACCGGATTGATATAAGCCGACACGTCGGTGATGCCGTCCACCACAATCGGTACCATCCGGCCCTTAATATATCCCTTAGATGCCAGAAACAGATACACGGCGGTGTCCATAATATTCATTCCCATGATCTTCTTGATCAGGTTCCGGTGCAGGAGAAGCATGGTAAATCCAATGCCGAACAAAATCACCGCCACCGTTTCTTCTATATTATAAATCAAATGGGCTGCCATCTACATGCCCCCTTTCCGGAATAAGGTGTAAAACGCATACATGGTACAGGCCACCACCAGCCCCACACAGATATTAAGAGGCAGGATCAGGCCGCTGCTTAAGATCGCTCCCGGCGTTCCCAGCGGGATGCCGCTCTCCAGATGATTGGCTCCTGTAAAGAAGGAATAGCTTTTCGCCAGACAATAAAAGGTCAGGGCGCAGACGGTGATCCGGCGGTAGATCCTCTCATGAAACAGCTTCTCCGTTTTCTCAAATCCGAATGCATTCAGGTACAGGATCAGCCCGGAGCCAAGGACGGCTCCGCCGGAAAATCCACCTCCCGGTGACAGGTGACCGTTCAGCACAATGTAAATGCCAAACACCAGGATCACCGGTACCAGCACGCAGGCACATTTCTGGAGAATAATATCATTTTTCGGCTCAAAAAGCCGGTCGTTTGCCTCCTCCAGCCGTTTCTTCGTCCTCTCATCCTGACTGCCGGAATCGATGCGAAGAAGCACCAGCACACAGCAGGATGCAATAAAAAGCACACAGGATTCCCCGAAGGTGTCAAAGGCACGGTAGTCCAGAATCATGCCTGTCACGATGTTCACCGCTCCCGTTTCCTTCAGGCCCTGCTCAATATAGCGGGCAGAAACCTCATTATTATCCGGGTTGCCTGCATTGCCGAAGATGGGCAGATAAGCAATGGTCCACAAAAGCACAAAAATAATACTCAGGCAGAGGAGGATGGACATGATCTGATAAAATCGGTTGTACATCCGAATGCCCCGTCCTCCGCGGAAGGCAGGTTCGAAGTCTCCCGGCCGCTTTTCTGACAAGGAAACCGCCGGCATTTCCACCGCTTTTGAATCTGTGTTTTCTTCTGTGGTTTCCTTCCCACCTGCTTCTGCTGCTTCTTTCCTGAATTCTACAGATCCAATTTTTTCCTCAGGCGCCGCAGATTCCATCCGTTCTGCCGTCAGCGTATCGGTTTCACCATCCACCCACCGCTTAAACTTCAGCCAGCGGCTGTTTTCATAATTATCTTTCCTTCTGCTCATCCTGGTCCTCCTTTCGGATCGCCTTTATTTTCTTCAAGGTGACGAAGAATAAAATACTGGTCACACCTGCGCCTACTGCTGCCTCCGTGATGGCCAGATCCGGTGACTGCAGCAGGATCCAGATCACGCACATGATCAGACTGTAGGACATAAAGATAATAATTGAGGTGAGCAGATCCCTGGCAAATGCCACAGAAACAGCGCAGACCATCAGACAGCACAGCAGAATGATCTCAAATTGCTTCATGGCCTGCATCCCCCTTTCCAGCTTGTTTCCCATGTTCCATATCTGCGCCGCCCTTTCGAATGATCTGGATTTCCCCCAGCTCTTCATCTGTCATAGCCTCCAGACGGCTGATCATATGGCCGGAGACCGGGCTGGCCATCCAGAAAAACAAGATCACCAGAAACAGCTTCAGTGAATCGAAGGTAAATCCACGCATCAGGATCAGCCCTAAAAATACAAACAAAATCCCCAGCGTATCTCCCATTGCCGCCGCATGCATTCGGTTCAGCGCCCGCCGAAACCGGTTCACTCCAAACACAGCCAGAATCATAAACACGATCCCGATGATAAAGCAAAGAGATGCTGCTCCGAACCTGCACCACTCCCAAACCATATTCATTCCTCCTTATTTCGTTGTCCGGCCAGGTTATCCTCGATGGCTTCCATATTTGCCTTCATCCGCTTATTCTGCAGATATACGCCGGTGTAAACCTTACACAGCACCACCACGCCAAGAAAACTGATCATGGCGTAGATCAGACAGATATCAACCAGGTAATTCTCATCCAGATAAACAGAAAGGATGGCCACGATCATAATGATCATCGTTCCGATCATATTGACTGCGATGATCCGGTCAGCAATCCGCGGTCCCAGCACCGAGCGGATCATACTGATAATAATCAGAACTGCCAGTACAATGACCGCTCCGATCAAAAGTCCATGATAAGCCTGCAGGATCAATTCCATCTCGATTCCTCCCCTTCTGCCTGTTTCAAAAGGCCTGGCTGTTCCAGCATTTCTTCAAACATCAGCGCCTCCATCTTTTTTAACAGCTCCACAAACACCGACTCCTCCATCCCTTCCGCCAGCTCCCGGTCCAGACAGTGGACACAGAACCGGTTTTCTTCCACCGACACTGTAATTGTTCCCGGTGTCAGTGTAATGGAATCCGCCAGCATCACCTTAGAAAGCTGGCTTCGAAGATCTGTATCAAAATACACCAGTGCCGGCTCTGGCTGCAGCTCCGGTGACAGGATGATCTTCAGCACACATACATTTGCCTTCACGATCTCCTTCACCAGCACCCAGAAATACTGGACAAACAGCGGAAGCAGGCGAAACAGCAGCAATTCCTTTTTGACACTGTAATCCATAAAATGGCAGATAAAATAAAAAAGTGCCGCTGAGATCACGATGCCAAATATACAGATTTCTGCTGTAATTTTTCCGTTTAAGATCAGCCACACCCCAAAAAGTATAAGAAACATACGCTTCTCCCTTCTGTTAACGGTCATTTCAACCATTTTGTCATGAACTTTTAATAAAATTTTGACCCTTATTATACCTCTTTTCGTTTATATACACAAGAGATTCCTTTCATTTGCTGTTCAGACTTTTTGCATTTTTTTACTCTTTTTAGCGATTCTTTAACGCGTTGCGGGGGCGCAAAAGCAGCTCCGGAAGCGTCAAAAAATGAGTTTTCTTCATACTATTTTCAGAAAAAACGGCACTGCCCGAAGACCTTGCCGTTTTCCAATATGTTCTATGTTGTTTTTCCCCTAAAATCTGTTATATCACCCCTGCTGCATTTTCGGCTTCCCTCTTCTCGCCTTCCCGGATATATGCTGTACCGAAATCACATAAACACCGGTTACTGCTGCACTCCTCTCGATATACTGCCGCCCTGTCTCTAAAAACTCCGGCGAATATTTCCGGATCAGAAGCTCCAACGCAGCCTTCTTTTCGTCCAGCTCTGTAATTTCCTGAGCTGTTCCAAATACTACTGTACTCTCATAATTGGTGCTGAATTCCGCCGGTACCACCTGAGCAGTCCCAACTACGGTAAAGCAAACCTTAGGATTCCTTTGGATATTTTCAAGCTTCTTCCCAACTCCCCTTGCACAGTGGAAATAGATCCGCCCATTCTCATATGCGTAGTTTACCGGGATTCCATATGGGTATCCATCTGCTCCAACGGTGGATAACATACCATGTTCTCCCCTGGTTAATAATTCCTCTGCCTGCTCCGGCGTGGACATCCTGTCTTTTCTTCTGATCTCTGCAAACATATCTGACTGCTCCTTTCCAAGCATTTCCTCATGGATCATTATATCCGATTTTCTCCATTTTCACAATCCCTTTCCCATTACAATCCTTCCTTCATCTGCTTCCTCCACACCCCAGGCGGCATCCCCTCTGCCTGCTTAAAGCTGCGGAAAAAGCTTTTCGCTGTGCCATAACCGGACAGCTCTGCGATCTCCTCGATCTTTTTATCTGTCTCCAGCAGATACCGCTTTGCCCGCTCCAGACGAAGCTGGTTGACGATATCGATAAACTTCCGCCCGGTCAATGCTTTGATGGTTCGGGATAAATGCTCCGGTGACACGCCGAAATGCTCTGCACACATCTGAAGAGAAAAGTCCAGCTCCCAGTAATGCTCTGTAATGTAGCTCATCATCGTTTCTTCCAGCTCACCTCCACTTTCTTTTCGTTCTGCGCAAAGAGTCACGAACAGCTCCTTCATCCGGGGCAAAACCTCCGGCAGCGTTGTGCTGCTCAGGATTGCAGCAACCATATCCTGACAGACTTCTTCCAATGCTGCATCCACATTGGATTTTCCAATTGCCTTCATGGCAAGATCGGCCAGGAACATGTGCAGCCGTTTTCCCTCATTTACTGAGATCCTGTGCTTCAGCGCATCCTCATAAAGCTGATCGAAAAGCTCTCCGCAGGCGCCGGCATCTCTCTGCACCATACTGCCCAGAAGCTGTTTCTCGATCCGCTCATCAAACCGGTACGTCTTTCCTTCCTCCTGCCTGGTCTGATCATAGATGACCAGAGAAGACCTTCCTATGATAAAGCAATATTCCAACGCCTGCCTGGACCGTCTGCGGCTCTCACTCAGCTGATGAATCTGGCTGCAAAGGGTTCCCACGCCGATGGAGATGGAGATCTGCATCTCTCTCCGGAAATATTCCATCATCTGCCGCATCAGTGCTTCCAGCTCCGGTGAGATCCGGTCACCGGCATATCCAGCTTCCGACAGGTTCATCAGAAGGAAAAGCTGCTCTGAACTTCCCGGAACGGGAAATACCTGGCCAAAGGGCTGCAGATATTCCTGTGCTACATTTTTCAGCACGAAAAGGCGGAGGGATTTCTCTTTGGCATCTTGGCCATGATCCGGCAGAAAATCATCCTCGACCTGTATGGTCACCAGACAGAATTTCGGATAAGGAAAGGCGATCTCCAGGCTCTGCAGCCGCTCTTCGATTTCCCGGTCATCCTGCCAGTATCCGCTGATCAGCTGAAACAAAACGCCTTCCTGGATCCGTTCCCGGTTTTTTCGAAGCTTCCGGTTGGCAAAATCAAATTCCTCCATGGCATTGCCGTATTTCAATTCCAGCTCTTCATATTTTTTATGCAGGTTGGAAATGCCGGAGCGGATATATTCCACCTCACTCTGATGCCTCGACTTCTCCGGAAATCCAATGGACTCCATATGTCTGGTCAGCAGCTGAATGGGGGTATAGTTCCACACCGCCATCAGGATACAGGCCGGAATCCCGAGAAACAGATACCAGAACAGTCCGGTAGCCATGGGCTTTACCGCAGCTCTCATCTGGCTGGTGATAATCGAATAAGGAATGACTGATTCGTAGATCCATCCCGTCTTCTCAGAATTCAAATAGGTGAGAAGATATTCCTGTCCCTTCCAGGACACCACACTGCCCTCCGTGTCTTCTCTTTGAAATCCATCTAATGCAGCATTTCCCTGAAAGCAGTACAATTCTACCCCATCGCTGGCTCTCCGGATGCTGATCCTTCCATCCTTTGACATATCCTTCACCATATCATCCAGCCAGGATTTTTTTAACAGCAGCACCAGCTTGGCAGACCTTCCCTCTTCTGTTGCCGCAGTCCGGCCAAAATCATAGAAAAAAGTAACGATTTCCACCTGGCGCACCCCATTTTCCATCCAAGCCGCTGGAAGGAACTGGGTAGCGCTCTGACGCAGAAGCGCCTGTGCCTGCTGCTGCACTCCTTCGTCCTGGTAAGACCATTCCATCTGGTAGAAATCCGCTTCCCGGTAAAAGCCATTGGCATTGGCAATGCGGCCGCTGTTTTCATAAAAGAGATAAAAATCCTCCACAAACGGATCTGCTGTGTAATGCTTTCGGATATTATTTAGCAGCTTTATTACATTTTCCATATCATATGGATCCAGTTTCTCTCCTACGAAGGGGAAATACTGGACATACGGCTCCTGGATGATTCCCAGACACAGCTTGATCATGGCATCCACCTGTTCATCTACGGCAAGCATGGTCTGATTCATCACTGCAAGCTGTTTATCCACATACAGCTCCCGGATCTTCTCTTCCGTCCTCTGCTGGATTGCCAGATAAATCGCCAGAAACACTGCCAGAACAAAAAAGTAAGAACAGATCATCCATATTTTTACTTTTCTTTTCATATAACCTCTCTTTTCACGGGAAAAAGTACCCTGAAAATTGTTTCCAATTTTTAGGATACTCATTTTTTCTAGAAACCTGCGCTGCGGCTTTCTCCCTCAGCGCAGGCTCTGCAGCGCTTATTTCTCCACTGCCTTAATTCTCTCCTGAAGCCGGTCATAGGCAGCTTGCTTGATCTGGATGGCTCTGTCTATGTTCATGCTCTTGATGGTTTCTACAAATTTATCATAATTGTCAAAGCTTTCCGTTCCTAAGATATAACGGATCGCATTCTCATCCCGGTAGGTCTCGATATCACTCATGATCGCTGCAAACTCGGCCCCCTCATCCGGAGTCATGCTGACAGTCAGAGGATAACGGTCATTAAAATCGGTGGCATCCCATTTCGAAGAAGCCTCCTGCTGTGCCGGCCACTTCCACATACGAACGGCATAAACCTCATCGCTCTGCTTATAAGCCTCCATCTGTGCAACCATTGCATATTTGCCGATGGCCACGTCTACAGACAATCCGTCCGGGTCATTAAGCACCTGATCAGTGAAATGGGGATTTCCTTCTTCATCCAGCTCGTAGCTGACGCCTTCTACACCCCAGTTTAACAGCATATCGCCTTCCTCGCTGTAATGGTAGTCCAGCCACTTGCAGGCCGCATCGATATCCTTACAGGAAGAGGTGATGGCAACACCGATTCCGATGAACGGGAAGTTGCTTGCGTTGTTGAACTTTGGAGTATCCCCCTTATTCACAACCGGGAACTTTACGCCTCCTACCTTGGAATCATCATTGCCCAGAGCAGAAATATATACGCCCATGCCGGCGCCCAAACCAGAATGCCAAGCTCCTGCCTTGCTGGAAGTGATCAGCGCATCATGCTCCTTATCGCCGTAGGTGGCAAACTCCGGTGCAATCAGCCCTTCTGCGTACCACTGGGACATGGTCTGCAGATATTCCTTAAAATCAGGCTCCACCGGGCCGAACTTTACCGTTCCGTCCTGCACATAGAAATCATAGTCCAGACCATCCCATGCGTTGGCAAAGGTACGGATCATGCTGCTTCGGGTGGACAGCTTTCTGGAAACCATAGGAACGATCTCCTCGCCCTCATCATTGGTGCCTTTCTCTTTAAAGGCAGTCAGCACCTGATGCCACTCATCGATGGTTTCCGGCTCCTCCAATCCCAGCTCATCCAGCCAGTCCTTCCGGATCTGATTGCCGCGGATGCAGACGATCTTCGGCTCATCGGTATAATACGGGTACAGGTTGGGGAAGCAGTAAATATTGCCGTTGTCGGTGGTCATCGCTGCCTCTACTTCCGGATGCTCATCTAAGAATGCACGCAGATTCGGGCACTTCTCCTCAATGATCTCATTTAAGCGGAGGATCACACCGTCCTCGATCGCCTTATCCGGGCCTCCTGCCACCTTGTTGCCCCAGTCATAATAAATGATGTCCGGATACTCGCCGCTTGCCATCAAAAGGCTGAAGGCATCGGCTTCCTGGCCGATGGGCGGGTGGATAAACTCTACATTGACCCCGGTGTTTTTGGCCATCTCCTGATAGCAGAGAATATTGGCATAGTTGTCAGTGGTAGGTGCAATTCTGGAAGAATCCATATTGGTCCAGTAGGTGATGCTGCCGCCTCCCTGACTTCCGCTCTCTTCACTGCCGCTTTCCGCGCTGCCGGCATCTGCCGCCGCACCAGACCCATTAGCGGCTTCCTTGTCAGAGGATCCCCCGCCGCAGCCTGCCAGCATACCTGCCGCCAGACAAGCCGCCGCAGACAGGCTGACTAATTTTTTTACGTTTCCTGACCATTTTCTTTTCATGCTTTCCTTCTCCTTTTTCTCTTTATATTTTAAAATTCCCTGTAGATTTCTCATTATTCCTTTACAGCGCCCACCATAACGCCCTTCACGAAATGCTTCTGCAGCATGGGATAGATCACCAGAATCGGAACAGTAGATACAATAATCGTTGCATACTTGATCACTTCACCGATCACCACGCTCTCACCAGAGGAATCTGCACTTCCGGCAGACATGCTCTCAAAGGAATTTCCGATCAGGATCTCCCGAAGCACCAGCTGCAGCGGATACTTGTCTCTGGTCTGAATGTACATCAAGGCCTGATACCACTGGTTCCAGTGGGCTACACCATAGTAGAGGACCAGAACTGCAATGGTGGACTTAATTAACGGAACTACGATCCGGAACAGGATATCAAAGTCATTGGCCCCTTCCAGCACAGCCGCCTCCTCCAGGCTGTCCGGAAGCCCCTCGATGGCGGTGCGCATGATCACCAGATTAAACACGTTGATGGCAGTTGGAAGGATCATGGCCCAGCGGGAATCGTAAAGTCCCAGCTCCTTTACCACCAGGAACCTGGGGATGATTCCGCTGTTAAAAAACATAGTAAACACGATCATAATGGTAATTGGCTTTTTTAACAGAAATTTCTTTCTGGACACCGCATATGCCGCAAACAGCGTCAAAATAATATTGATGGTGGTTCCTCCAAACAGGTTGATCAATGTAGTGATATATCCGGTCAGGATCGAACGGTTTTTAAACACGGAAGCATATCCTTCCAGAGTGAAGCCCAGCGGCTTCCACAGGATTCCCTTGTGCTTCACCAGCTCCCACGGATCACTGAAGGAAGCAAACACCACATATAAAAATGGATACAATGCGATGATCATCAGGATCACCATAAGAATGGTATTTACCACATCAAAAATCTTTATTTTTTTCCTCTTCATCCCATCGCCTCCTTACCACAAGCCGCTTCCGCCAAGCTTTCTGCAAAGCTTATTGGCACCCACCAGCAGGATACAGTTTATGAAGGAATTAAACAGATCCACCGCAGCCGAGTAGCTGAAGTTGGCCTCCAGAAGTCCCTTTCTGTATACAAAGGTGGAAATAATATCCGCTGTCTCATAAATGCTCTCACTGTACATCAGCAGGACCTTATCTGCCCCCACCGTCATCATCTTGCCCACACGCATAATGAACATAACGGTGATGGTCGTTGCCAGGCAGGGAAGGGTGATATACAGAATCCGCTTAAACCGGTTCGCCCCATCGATGGCTGCCGCTTCATAAAGCTGGCTGTCAATGGATGTGATGGCCGACAGGTACACAATGGAGCCCCATCCGATCTCCTGCCAGATACCGGAGCCTACATACAGCGGCCGGAATGCATGGCTGTCCATAAAAAAGTTAAACTTGGTCCCCATGATCTGGTTGATCAGACCGTCTACCGCAAAGAAGTTCCGCAGCAGCGCACAGACGATCACGATGGAGATAAAGTGCGGCAGGTAAGTAATGGTCTGCACCAACCGCTTAAAGCCTGTGTGATTGATCTCATTGATCAGGATCGCCAGGATAATCGGCGCCGGAAAACCAAACAGGATGTTTTCAATACTCAGCGTCAGCGTATTCCGAAGCAGACGCCCGAAATAATAGCTGCTGAAGTACGTCTTAAAATGCTTAAACCCCACCCACGGGCTGTCTGCAATCCCTTTTGCAATACTGAAGTCCTTAAATGCAATTTGTGCACTCAGCATTGGAATGTAATGGAAGATAACAAAATACGCTACCACCGGAATCAGCATCAGGTACACATATTTGTTCTTTTTTAAATCTCTTGCAACCGTTTTTACGATCCCCTGCTTTTTGTTTTTATTCACGCCTCCAGCTCCCCCTTCTGATTCCATTTTTCATCATAACGCTTCCCTCTTTCTGATTCTGCAGCTTGCCCTGCTGCACTTGTTAAGCTGGTTTCACTATATCACACTGGCTTTTGCAGTGTAAATTCTCACTTTTTGATAGCAAATGACATTATTTGATTCAAAATTTCTGTTTCAGTCCCATTTTCTGATCATCAAATATGTGGAATTGCCTGCTAAAACCAGTTATGGTATGGTGTTAATCAGAAATAACCGGTAACCGTCCCATATATGACGGATCGTTACAGCATCGTAACGGTAAGAGCGCGTTACAGACAAAAAAGAAAAAGGAGGCAGTACAATGGACTGGATTCATGGACT
>JAUNGG010000062.1 GCA_030524635.1 Lachnospiraceae bacterium | reverse complement strand
ATTATTATATAATTCAGTGATCTGGCCCCTCAAAGCTTTACCCTGAGCCGCCGCAAGAGGCAGATCAGACCGATCACTGGTACAGTTATTTACGATCTGCCCCAGCGTCAGCAAACCAGTCCTGATATTGTTGAAATCCTCAAAAAATTTCTTGACCTTGCCCATAAATGTCTTAGGCGCTTCTCCTGCTGCGGGCACTGGAAACTCTGCCGTTGACGCTTCAAATGTTGACACTACCGTATCAGCAATGTCTCCACCCTGCTTATCAACTTTAGCACTCAGGTCAATATCCTCAGTATTGGGCTTATTGTTCCAGGCCTCTTTCTCAGCGTCTGTCACAAACCGATGATTCGCATCCTCCGTTACATTTTCTGCCAGCGCACCGATATCCGCTTCAATAACTGTTCCATCTGCATTTTTGTGCCTTACTTTTCTTGTTACCATATTGGTTGCCATATTCTACCTCCATTAAAATATCCCTGCAGATTTGACCCTGCAGGGGATGCGTGTATTTTGAACTACTGAGAAACTACAAATGCCAGAGATCCTGCCGGCGCAGATGTCGGCAGCTCACTTCCGAAATAGATCTCCGGCTTTGCATTCCATTTTTCTTTTTCAACATCCGTCACGAAGCGGTGTGTTGCATCCTGAGTAATCATTGTTGCGGCATGGGTGGACGGGTGTGTATATACAGTATCCGTAAATTTTGCATTTGCTGGCACATCCACACCTACTGTATGCCCGCCTACTGTATCGGCATCGCCGCCATCTGCCGGCATGGATGTGGGTTTGTTTTTGATATAGGCATCAGACGCGGTGTCAGTCACGTTCCAGTCTGGCTGCACATTCTTCTGGGCATTGGACGGGGCATGTGCTGCCTGGCTGTGGTCATAGGCGGCCTTTGTCCAGTCACCACGGCCTGCCGTGCTGGACGTTGTTCCCAGCGCCAGGGAGGCTGAAATTTCAGCAAAGGCTGTACCAGACCAGCGATAGGTCTTATTGGTGGCCAGATCCACATAGATCTTGCCAGCCTCTCCTGTGATTTCAGTGGTATGGGCAGCCTCCACATACAACTTTCCTCCGGACATGTAGCCCTCGATTACATCATCTACATAGGATGGCAGCTGTGCTGCTGGAACCTTACCGGTAGAATCCAGCTCTGCCACGCCGCCAGCAGCACCTTTCTGGGATGCAGGGATCGCGCTTACGTCATTAGCAGACAGGGCAATATCTGCGGTCAGTGCCTTACCATTCACCTTGCGCCCAGTCGGTACCTTGCCGTCCAACGCACCCTTAACGATCTTATTCTGCACTGGATTGGTAGATGTGTCGGACAGTGCGGAATCTACCGTTGTATTATGCAGGCTTTCCAACTTTGCCTTTTCCTCATCGGTGTAATCGTTGCTGGACAGGCCTTTTCCTTCTTCCTTCTGAACATAATTGTTTAAGTTTCCGGACATATTGCCTTTAGGCACCTCATCCCATCCGGAACCGTTATACACATACGCGGTCTTATTGGCTTTTACATACACCTGAAGACCTTCTGTAGCGGCGTTGATCGTTACCAGTTCATCACGGTCAGCAATCGTTTCTACCTGCCCTCTGGCGTCCAGCAGGGCCTTTGCCTGCAGTATAAATGGACTGGCAACTACAATACCTTTCTTATCTGCAAAACTCATATTCTATTCCCTCGCTTTCTCTCGATCAAATTAGTGATTAAACGTCATCTTGAAGTTGGAAACGGTAGATGCGTCATTGACATATACATAGTAGGCAACATTATTGACCGTAACTTCCGATCTTGTGAAGGTGCCAGTCACATCGAAGTTGTTTGGATCCAAAATCTTGGACAGTGCACCGTAAGACTTCGGGTAAGCGTACAGCATTTTCTGGTTATTGCAGGTGAAGTTAAAGGACTTATTGCCCTTGGCCTGCACAGATTTGGTAGCTGCTTTGATCAGTGCCTCGGTTGGGGTAGCATCTGCAGCAATCGCGCCATAGTAGTACGGGGATACGAAATTATAAGTACCGGTCTTGGCTGTTGTGGTCTTGCCATCCGCATCGGTAACAGTCACGGACAGCTGCTTATTGGCCGTTACGGACAGGGCATTGGCGAAGGTTACGGTATTGGCTCCTGCCTGGATACCGCTGGTCAAGCTGCCCAGGGAGGTAGATCCATCGAATACCTCGATCTTGGTGATCGCCGCGCTGCCCAGGGTGATATTAACGGTAACACCATTAACAGTCTGGGTGGTACCAATCTCAACCACGCCGCCATTGGTTGGGGTCATAGCTGCGGTAACGGTAGGTGCAACATACGGATGCAGCATCTTGTTTACCATCTCCACAACTTCCACGCCTGCAGTTGGAGGCACATATCCTTTCGGTACGCCGCCTACGGCTACGGTGGATGGGGTCTGGTTCTTGTACAGGGTATCATTTGCAGTTGCTCTTGCTTCCACACTGGCCAGCTTTGTTTTCTCGTCATTGGTGTAATCGTTAGTAGATAAATCCTTACCGGCTACTTTCGCTACCTTGCCGTCCAGGGCCGTCTGCAGGCCGGTAACATCGCCAATGGTGTGGGCATGGACCTTATCTGCCTTGTTCGCAATGGCAGCATTTAATGCATCGGATACCTCCTGATGGGACGCAATGTAGTCTGCAATCTCCTTCAGGGTATTGTAGGTTTCAGGTGCGCCGCCGATCAGATCCGCAATCTTCTGATTGACATAATCCACGATAGTCTGTTCGGATGCCCCTCCGTTTGCGTCTGCGATGTAGACCGCATCTGCTACCGTTTTCTGAAACCAGATTTCCCATACTGGTGCTGTTGCTGTACCGACATTGCGGTACTGGAATACTCTTTCCTTTGCCATGTTTGTTCTTCCTTTCTTTTATTCATTTATTTTTGCAAAAAAAGTAGCGTCAGAAGTTGGTTCCTCCGACACCACTAATTTCCCCTTTATAATGGATGGTTCCCCATCTTCTTCACTCTCTGCCAATGTAGCTGCTGCACTCACTGGGGATGCCCGGATCGCGGTACCTTCCTCGGTTTGACCCCAGTTTTCAGCATTCAACGGCTCTGTTGGACTGAACACCATGTTCTCGTAGAATGCGCCTTCAAATTCCATCGTTACAGGAATATCCGGCAGACCGTCCACGATGAACAGGGTATCATTCACATTCAGTGGTGTATTTTCCGCATCGATCATGACCCGTCCAGTCGTATCCACTTTGGTTTCAATGGCTTCGGCCTTATCAATCAATTCCCTCAGGCACAGATAGACCCGGTTAAAAAACCAGTTGAAATAGGCTGCCGGCGGTTTATATCCCGCAACGAAGCCTTTCTTTTTTAGATCCTCCTCAGGTTCTGTCCCTTCGCTGTACCACTCAGGAGGTTTGTATAGGAATCCCAATCTCCCACTCCTCTCTTATAATGGCAGCACCGGAATCTTATCATCTTCGCCCAACAGCAGACCCAGAAATCCGCCTATCTTCCTGGACAAATCTGCAAATCCGGTATGCTCATCATATTCATTTTCTAACTCAGCGAATTCGAAGGTCCCCTCAAATTCATCTGCATACAAAGTCACGCAGATGGGAAGCAGATACTCGATCATCTGAACTGCCTGCCGGCTGGAGAATCCAGCACTAACCAATACAGCGATTGGAAACTTACTCAGTTTCACTGCACATGGCCGGTTCTCCTCATCGATCTCCAGATCATCTAAGGTAATATCTCCTTGCTTACCGCCGAACATCAGAAGAAGAGCATTCATGATAGACTTATAGTCCCCCTGAGCCACATTTCTTCCGATACGGGCCAGGATCATATAACGATACTGCTCATCATCCAAAAGTCCCCGCCATTGCTCCAGCATCTCTCCATATAGGTCCAGCGTTTTTCCAGTTGCCTGATTTAGGTCCAGGGAATCTTTTACCTTCTGGATATCCTCTTTCAGTTCCGATACAGCAAGCGCATTTAATTCCAAAAGCTTATAATTATTGCTCCGCTCATCCTTACGGTAACAATCTGGAAGACGTTCTACCCGCTTCATGGCATCACCCCCGACCCCTTCCTGGATAGGTAACTTTGGCAATCCAGTTCAATATCTTCCGCTGAAATTCTGGCAATCTCGTGCTCGGCTATCTGAATATTACCAGAAACATATTCTTCGCCGTCATCAGAAAGCATGAGACTTGGCACATTCACTACGCCATGCACATCATGAATATAGCCATATAAGCTCGACAGATAAATCGCCTCTCCATTCTCCAGATTGTTGACGTAATCCATCAGGTTCTGTTTGATCTGTTCCTGCCCTGTCGTTTCAAAAAACTGGTTCGTAAGGATCACGGCCCGAATGCGGATCACTTTCCGAACCGTCCTGGAAAACCGGATGATATGGGACTTATTCGCATCATCCAGAACTGGGATCGAAACCTCACCTACCGTTTTGATTCCTAACGGCTTTTTGCTGAATATCGCATCTGCAATCAGCTGATCCTGGCTCTCCGGAGCCAGGACATAACATTCAAAGCTGTGAGGTGGCCTTCCGTCCACTGTCACATCCTCTTTGTTCTCTGCAATCGAAACGCTGTCAACCAGAGGCACGCGGTACACCGCACCGCGAATTGCATCCAGAGTAGCGCTTCCTGCGCCAGCCACACTTTTTTGAAACCGAAGGCGAAGGGAAATATCCGATTCCTGCTTCGATCCATACTCCACGATCTCTAACAGTTCCACCGAATTCAGGTCTGCAACCGGATTGGTAATACTAAGCTTTGCATCTGGGCTAATGTTCCCGTCAATTCCCGGCTCAGTACAATAGACGTAGCCATCTACGAATCCTTCACTGCCGACCGAATACTCCGCATCTGCGTAAAATTCACTTCCACCTCCAGATACTAAAAATCCCATCGGCACAATTGCCCCCGCCTCTCCGTGAAAACGCACCTGCAGCCTGGCTGCGGTACTGGGATCCCTTACCACACCAGCAAACGGGCACAGCCGATCCAGGCTCTGTCCCCGTGCAGTATTGGGAAATCTGGCATAATAGATATCTTCCAGAAGCTCATAGCATTCGTCCAGATCCTTCACATTAATGCGGAGATACTTTCCCAAAATCGATGTGCTGCTGGTATCAATGTCCTCTCCAAACAGTTTTTTCGCCCGGTTGATTTGACGATCTAGGATCTCGTCATATGTAGGACGGACAAATCCTTTTTCTGTCAATACCATGATTTACACCTCCATTGCAACTGTCCCGGATGTATTTCCATCTGACACCACAAAATTAATCAAAAATTTTCTGTCTGCGGTCTGCTGGAACTGGCAGGAAACCATCTGTAGGTCTGGATCGACCTGCCGGATTGCTTTCCGTATAAAATCCCGGATCTGCCCTTGGTCTGGGTTCTTTTTCAATACCTTCTGCCTTGGAATCCCCTCTTTTTCATCCAGCCACCACTCCCCGTAGTTTGTGCCAAGGACTTGACGGATCTTCTGCATCTTTAATGTCAGGCCGCTTGTTAACACAATGTCGTGGTTCTGGATCACAACATCTCCTGATTCGTCTAGGCAAAATCCTTTCATCTGCTCCTCCTTTACAGAACGCCAACGATTACAGCGCTGGAAAGCATGTGGTGGCCGGGTGCCGGTGCTGCCATGGCTCCGTTTCTCGTTTCAGAAATATCCCGGTCGGCACAGGCGCAATACACAATATCACCAGCAGATAGATCCTGGATATCCCAGATTTCCATTGTATGATGGTGGCCATATTCTCCTCCGGCAGATGTCTCCACCCGCTTTTTCTCGAACTTTTTAACATTTCTCATGATTGGACAATTCTCGATCACAGCCTGCTGGACTGGCTGGCCTCCCACTTCCTTGATCATATCCAGCGGCTGAACGGTTGCCAGGTTTTCTTTTACTGAAATGATCCGTCCAAAAAATCCAGTATGAACCTGCAGCAGCTCCTGCTCGATCAGGTCGCGTAAAATACTGCTCTGCATATCATCCCACCTTTGCCCCTAATTTCCGTAACATCTCCAAATTCTGCGAAGCGCTGCCCGAATATCCGGACATTCCAAGCTGCTCCGCCAGGATCTTTCGGTATGCATAAGAACTGTCTGCTCCCGCACTTTTAAGGCCGTCTACGATCGATACCCCACTGTACCCGGACAAATCCGGGAGACTTTTGGACGATTCAGATTCTTTAGCAGCTGAAGCGCCAGGAAGACTTTCAATTGCTTTGACTGTGGTTAAAAAATCCGTCCCATCGTAGGTATGGCTGCCCTCCCTCACTCGGTATGCTCCTGATACATTCCTTGATTGGATATTCAGGATGCTGCCTGTCTGAACGCGATGCTGCAGCAGCATCTTAACGTTGTATCCATGCACGGTATCGGAAAAATCCTCGGCTGTCAGCTCCTCTTCAAATTCAGACAGATCCAAAAGTCCAGTTGCGCTGGAAAGTGTAAAGTCCACGGCATCTCCCTCCAGGACCGAGCGGACATACACCTGGCCTTTGCAGATATAAGCAGATACGCCGCACACCTGAGCCATCTTTTTGATATTATCCATAAGGCCTCCGCTGATGGTCTTTCCGTCTTTGTACACATAATCCCGTTTCGGTGCAAATACTGCAATGGGAAGCTTGGCCCGGCCGATCAGGTCTTTTAAGATAGAGCTGGCTGCCGTATTGGCTTTATAGGCAATACTTTTCAGCTCCTGCTCCTTTCGGTTCTCACTGTCCAATGCGTAGATCTGCGTCACCTGGTCTATGCCAGAATACTTTGTACTCACCTGTGATATGATTCCGGAAAATATCACACCGGTATCCTCTCCATATCCGGCAGTTACGGAGATTGCTTCCCCTTTCCGGATCCCTTTCTGCGTTGTTTCAGAGAGATTGTAGATCAGGATATCTGCTTCATCTGCCTCTGTATCATCATCAAATGGAATGTCAAATTCACAATCCAGCGTATCATTTCGGATTGTCACATCCCCGGTCTGGATGATCACCGTATGTCCATACAAGCCATTGATATCTCCGATATCCGTTTCCAGAGGAATCGCTGCTTCCAGGCGCTGCATCGCCTCGATCACCTGCGACTCTTTTCCAGAACTGCAGTTTTCTACTACAAAACTCGACTTCATCCATACCTCCTGTTCTCAATCGTCAAAAATACGGTACTTCCGAAATTTTCCCAGGTCACTTCTTCTTCGTTTTCCGATTCGTCCCACGGGACTACCTTTATCATTGGAAATTTTCCAGACACATACACATCCCGGAACAATGGAACTCCATAAATCAGCGGTTCATCTGCGCAAAGCAGCGTGCCATCCCGATACAGAGATACCGTAAATAGGTCTGCTGTCTGATTGTACAGGAAGCGAAGATTGAACTTTTCTTTCCCTAATGCAATGTGAAACCCATATGGGATCTGATCCTTTTTCACTATAATTCGATCTCTCATGCTGCCTCCTTACGGGATCGTCAGGACCTGTCCGGGCCGGATCCGGTCTGGATCACTCAGTTTATCTCGGTTCGCTTCAAAGATTACCGGGAATAGTGCGCCATTTCCATAAGAAGCCTGGGCAATTCTCCATAGTGTGTCTCCATTCTGCACCTCATAGGTTTTGGCAGTGGAAGTACTCTCCGGATCTGTATGTTCTTCTACCTGCTGGGTACCAACGCTGCCGCTTCCCGCCGTATATGGGCTGGATGCAATCCGGATTTCTCGGAGTTCCATGGTAAAACGGCAGCCTCCGGCAATCTCTCCGGTATGCTCTGTAGGAAATGACGTAATCAGAGCATTAGAGATCATGTTGACTCCAATATACTCCACTAGTTCACCATTTTTATGGATCGCATCCAATGCTGCTATGGTATCCTCATAATCATCGCCCACGATCTCACCAGAAATGCTTAACGTGATCGGGGACCGCCTGACGTGATCCGTCAGGTCGATCCCCTCTTCAACTGGATGTTCACTTACCTTTGCATCCCGCTTTACGTTCTCGCTTTCCACAAACACATAAATATCATTAATGAGCGCCATCCCTTACACCTCCTGCGGCTTTGGCCGGCTTCTGCCAATCCCTTCAAAGCATTCCTTAAAGGAATCCTTTACCCAGCGTTTCACCTTTCTCTCATTGCTGTCAGATGCACTCGCCCCATTCAGTGTCAGGTTGAACACTGGATTATAGTGATTCACTTCCTGGCTCTGATAGTGGTTTGATGTGCTGGAATCAGAATCTGGTACATAGCGCTGTTTGAACGGGATCGCTTCCGGAAATGTCACCTTTTCCTGTACGCTGCTTCTGCTATTTCTCTGTGCTGGCAGGATATCAGCGTTGACGGCCAGAGGCTGATTCTTGAAGGTAAATGCCGGTTCTGCCGCAGCTGCCGGCTTCGCGCTTCCAGGATCCGCAGGACCTGGCCCCTTAATGCCTAACGCACTGCTCAAACTGCTGGATACGGTTTCCCCGATCGCCTTTGCCTCTTTCCCGACCTTTCCTCCAATCTCTCTCAATCCTTTGATCAGGCCAAGACCTGTATACTCTCCGGATTCCTCCGTCACCCGGGATGGGCTATGGATATCCAGAGAGCGGTTGATATTGCTTGAAATACCGGATCCAATGTTCCTTGCAGTAGCATTCAGAGTCCCTTGCATGGAAAGCATACCGCTGTTTAAACCCTGCATGATGTTCTGGCCGGAGCCGTACAGATTTGTCTTATCGATCTCTGCTGTGATCTCTTGCGATGCACTCCCGGCTGATGCCAGGACAGTCACCGCACCGGTATCCATTCCCTGCGACAATCCGGCAAAAATCATTTGACCGTTTCCATAAAGATCCGTTTCCCCGATCTTATTTGTAATCGCTTGTGAAGCAGCCTCCGCAGATGTCACTGCATTCATGGTTCCAGAATCCAATCCGGATGCCAGGCTAAATGCCATGGCCTGCCCGGAAGGCGACAGATCCGTATTGGCAAATGCTGTCTGGAATCCCTGCACTGCAGTATTCGCTGCTGCAGCTCCACCTGCTTCCATTCCGGTTGACAAGCTTAACATCATAGTCTGTCCGGAGCCGTACAGATCTGTGTTGGACAGGCTGCTTGTAATTCCCTGTACTGCAGTATTGGCTGCCGATGCTGGGAGTGCTGCACTCTCCTGGATTCCCTGCGCCAGACTCTGGCCGATCTCTGCCCCGGATTCCTTGCCTTCACCAAACCAACTCTTAACACCGCTTACAATGCCGCCAATGATGTCTTTTCCAACTTGTAGCCAGTCCGTCTCCAGGATTCCGCCAACCAGTGCTTTCACAATCTCCCAGGCGCCTTTTACGATATCCGGAATGCCAGAGATCAATCCCTGCAAAAGTGTTCCGATGATCGATCCAGCACTTTCCAGAATTCCCGGAAGGCTTTGCCCAATTCCCTGTGCCAGTGTAACCAGCATTTGAACTCCTGCAGTCAAAAGCTGTGGGGCATTCGCTGCAATTCCCATCAGAAAACACCCAATTAGGTTGATTCCAACTGTCAGGACAGAAGGAAATCCCTGTGAAAGCCCATTTAACAGATTCACCACCAGTCCGGCGGCTTCTGCTGTGATCATCGGTGCGGAAGCCATCAGCCCGTTTACAAGCTGCCCTACCAGTCCGCCGGCTGTTGCCAAAAGCTGCGGCCCGTAGGTCATAAGCCCGTCCTTCAGTACCCGGATGCCTTCCGCCGCTACCGGAACCAGGCTTGGCAGGTTAGAAGCCATTCCCTGGGTCAGGGACGTTACCAGCCCCATGCCAACGGTCAGAAGCTTTGGCATTACCTGCAGGACTCCGCCGCCAAGGCTGAAAACAGCATCTGTTATACTGTCTAAAATCGTATCCTGGTTTTGCGAAATCCCCTCGATCAGAGAATCCGTGATTGCCGCGCCGCTGTCAATAATGGATGGAAGATAACCGGTAACTGTAGTTACTGCTTCCGAAAGTGTACTGCCCATCTGCCCGACCAGGCCATTCAGACCATCTGTTTCCGTGGCCTTTGTAAGGTCTACCACCCAGCCGGTGGCCTCCTCCACCAGCCCTTTCAGGTTGCTGCTTCCAAGCGCTTCATAGAAGGCAATCCCGGCGCCTTCCGCCGCACTCTTAAACTCGGTGATCCGTCCAGTCAGATTTTCATTCATGGTCTTTGCCATGTTCTCCATGGCACCGGCCGAATCATTTATGTATCCGCTTAACTCGTCATAACGTTCGCCGCTGTTTGCCAGCAGAGCATTTACCGATTTCAGATCATTCTTATTGAAAATAGTAGAAAGAGCATCCTGCTTCTTCTGGTCGGTCATGCCATCCATGGATCTGTTTAAATCGTTCAGGATGTCATTCATCGGGCGCATCTTACCCTCAGCATCGTAGACATTTAAGCCAAGCTTCTTCATTTTCTTGGCTGCTACATCGGTCGGTGCCTGCAAGGAAAGCATGATGTTACGGAGGGCAGTTCCGCCTTCCGCTCCTTTTACGCCGTTATCGGCAATGATGCCAAGCAGCGTATTTAACTCCGTTGTACCGCCGGCAAGGCTTTTCGCTGTACCGCCAACTGTCAGGACTGCTTCGCCTAACTGTGCTACGCTGGTATTCGACTTCTGGGCTGTTTTCGCCAGCTTGTCACCAAACTCAGTCAAATTGTCCTGCGTTGCTTCAATTCCCAAGGCCGACATGCTGTCGGTTATCATGTCAGAAGCTGCAGCCAGCTCCATCCCTCCGGAAGCAGCCAGATTCAGTACAGTCGGCAGGGCTGCACAGGATTTCTCTGCATCATATCCGGCAAGGGCCATGTAATTCAAAGCTTCCGCTGATTCTGCAGCTGAGAACTTGGTGGAAGCTCCCATCTCTTTTGCGGTATTGGCGAGCAGCGCATAGGTTTCATTGCTGTAGTTTGCCTCATCCGCTGTCATTCCCATGGTAGCCGCCACCTGACTCATGGATGCTTCAAATCCAGCTCCTACCGATATCCCTGCTGTTGCCAGGCCAGACAGCGCAACGCTGCCAATGGTAATACCGGTAGCTACTCCCTTTCCTAATGCCTTGACTCCAGAAAATGCCTTGCTACCTAACGCTGCGGCAGCTTTGCCGGCTTGGGATGCCAGGGATTTCATGCCGGAAACTGTCTTCTGAAAGCCGATACCGGCCAGATCTTTTGCCTTTCCAAGCACGCTTCCTGTCAATTTGACCGCTACTTGCAGCGGAGCCGGGAGCTTTTCGACTCCGGCATCCAGCCTTTCTTTTGCAAAATCCTTCGCCTTACCAGCCAGCTCTTTAAAACTGGAGAGTGGATGCTTCAAAGTTGAAATCAGCTGATCCACACCATCGGTTAACTGCTGTCTTCCGACATCCGCCATTTCATCTGTCAGGTCATCCACTGCCCCTCTGGCCAAACCAGCAGCATCCTCGACATCCCTCACCGGTTCTGCCAGCCCGTCCGCTTCCGGAGGGCCTCTCAGGCTGTCAGCCAGGCCGCCTACTGCATCCTGGGCAAGATCCGCTTCCCGTGTAATATCATTTAATCCAGCTTCTGTATCACTTAAAATACCCA
This sequence comes from Lachnospiraceae bacterium, assembly GCA_030524635.1. GTDB lineage: Bacteria > Bacillota > Clostridia > Lachnospirales > Lachnospiraceae > Caccovicinus. The sequence goes on along the minus strand of JAUNGG010000062.1, from coordinate 12,288 downwards.
ATTCAGCCCGGATGTCCTGGATTCCATCAGTCAGACCGACAAAAGCATTGTCTTCCACCTCGAAGCCGATGCTTACTACATCTTCCCGGATAACAGAACGTTCTGCCAATCAACTCACCTTCTTTACTTTTTACTGCTGCGTTTTATCAGTTTAATGTGGATATCCAAAGCAGCATTGGCTTCATCAATTTCATTTGGAGACATCTGATGAAATACTGTATTAAAATCAAGGCCCGCATCCAGCACCAGACGCCACAGATTCCACCGGCTTTCTGCCCTTCGTTTGATTTCACTTGCCGTCAGCGGTGTTTCGAAACTTGCCGTACATCACATCACGTCCCCATCTGGTTACTTCGTTGAAATCTTCCAGCGTATCGAAATCATCGATCTCCAGTCCGCTCGGCTCCACGATGATGTTTTTCAGGATATACTGTCCCAGTTTTTCTGAGCTATGTTGTCCATTTTCCATCAACGACTCATCAAGCGCCTTGATCGCTGTCGAAACACCAGAAAACTGCGCCGTATATTCCTTTCCATTGATTTCCTTCTTTACTGTGTAAAATCTGCTTTTATCCATCTCGGATACCTTCCTTTTTCATTGAAAAAGGCAGCGTTCCCCGCTGCCCCTGATTACTCCTCTACATAGTCAAATACCTGGATCTCAAACTCCCGGTCATCCAGTTCCTTTCCCTGGCTTAACTCCGGCGGCTTCTTTACCATGGCCTGTGTTCCACCGCATTTCTCCTCAATTGCCTTATTGATCACCCATACGTTAAATAACTCACCTGACTTCGCAAGCCCCAGCAGATACTTTTTCTGGGGACTGGTTCCCTGAACGGTGATCTTGATGGTTCCCAGCTGGTTATGGTTTTTGTTTACTACCACATCTCCCTGAGCGCCTACGTTGGTGGTGAAATTGTCCTCATCCTTTTCACAGGTCACCATGTCTTCGCCCAGGCCTGTGATATAGACACCACCCACCGTAATGACGCAGTCTTTTGGGTCATAGACTTTTACATCCATCTGCTCTTCCCTCCTTATACATTAATAACACCATTGATATGGGCATAGTGGATTGCTCCGGCCAGATCAAAGCTGAATCTTCCTTCATTGTAGGTACGGGCTGCCCGATCCCCGGCGCTGCAGTCTTCTCGTGGAGCAAAATCCGTACTGTATGCAGGCGTACCATCCCCGTTCTGGGCGATGATACCCATTCTATATGCTTCTGCAAGGACTGTTGTGGTAACGCCTTCCAGCATGCTGATTCCCACATTATCATAAGGAACCTTCGGAACGGTATTAAGCAGCTTCTGGCATCGGTAGGCCATGTCATTAACAACATAGTCGATGCTGTCAATGATATCCGCATACTCTCCGCTAAGCACAAATCCCTCACTAGTTACAATATCTCCTGCTTTCTTCACAATTGCGATACCGTGTGCCTTATGGATCGTTGAAATCTGTCCGTCTGTCAGGTTGTCCGGCGTGATGCCCTTAATGATCATATTCTTATAGGTAAAGGATCCTGCCGCAAGCCCTGCTGTTGCCCCGACAACGGCTCCTTCTACCCCTTTATCCTCCCCGGTATAGACAATTGCGATCGTGCGGTCCAGGCTGCCCAATTCCGCCAGTTCCTCTGCGCTGGACACCTTCAAAAACAGCAGCTTGCCATCCGAAGCTTCGACATAATCTGCAAGCTCCTTCGGGGTATCATCTTCTGTGCCAAATACCGGCACGATCTGGCGGAAAGACTGGCTTTCAATTCCTCTTAAGCTCTCCGTAATCTTCCCGGTGCCGGCGTAAACCCCTACCAGCTTCGGGCGGTTGGCCTGGGAAAACAGCTTCTCGCACTGCTTGTAAACCTCGGTGTCGTCCCCGAAACCGGCATCCAGTACTTCATCCAGCTTACTGCACTCCGTATACTTCTTTTCGGCATCTGCCTTTCCCTGGATTACCAACGGCACGCCAAATCCTTCACTCCCTACTACTTTATTCTGTGTGATTGTTACAACCACATCATTCATCGCCATACATGATCACTCCCTCTTTATATTTGCCTTTTCGATTGGTTCCGTTTCTACCTGTACTACATTCATGAAGGAAAGAGCCAGGTCAAACCCCTTCCGGTATTCATATCCCACTGTCAAAAAGCTGTCCCGGTTGTGAATCGCCCCCACACTCTGCACAACAATCCCGTTATCCTTCAGCACCAGATGTCCGGCCTCCTCCAACCAGTCCCTTGCCTGCATAGCCCGATCCAGCGCCTCATCGTCATCATCACTTTGAACAGTCAGGCTCCACACCTGCGTTAAGGGCATGTACCGCGTTTCTCTGTCAGAATAGGTTCCTGCCCTGGTTTTCGTGTCCAAAATAGAAAAGGACAGATATGGGTACGGCGGGATGGGGGCATTTGCAAGGTTGGCCTTTACTACTTCGCAGCCTGTTACCTGCTTCAGTTTCTCAGCAAGGAACTGGTTAATTCGTTTCTGCTCGATCAAATGCTTCCACCCTCTTTAAATTGTAATCGTGGAATCCGGCATAGATGCTGTAGTCATTTTCCGATTCCACATGGTACTTGATCCCCTGGAAGATGACGTAGGCAGCGGGTTCCAGCAGGATCGCCGTTACCGTTATAAATTCCCGGTCATTCTGCGTATAGGTACCGCCGCTCTGGTAGATCTTTTGATCCTTCATGGGGATCAACGCACCTTCCACCGTTTCCGGAGGTTTCGCCGGATCCGGAATCCAGTTGCCGCCCACATAACTGCCGCCTCCAGACTCCCGGATCAGTTCACAGGATACGCTGTATTTCTCAATCAGCCTTGTAAAATCATACAAAAGTCCCATATCAGTTCACCTCGTAGGATATCGCTCCGATCATGTCCCCAGTATCAACAAGTGGTTTACTGCTGCCTTTTCTCTCAACCGTGAAAGGATGGTTTGCCGGTGCATCCAGCGCTGTCGCATAATCGCGAATATGGCTGACCATCCACTGCCCGATTTGTCCCAAAAGGAACTCTGATGAAAGATTTCCAGCCAGTACTTCACTTAAAAGTGTTTCTGCATCCTCCACAACTTCTTGTTTTCCTTCATCATAGCCATTCCGCAGGAATGCCCGTTCCGGGATGGTTATGAATTTTGTACTGTCCTTTAGATGCAGCCCCTGGCCGTGCAAGTACGCCCGCATTTTATCTGTGACTTCAATTTTACAGCCATACTCATGAATTCCAGCCAGCCATGCCTGTTCCCCGAATACACCAACCTGTACTTTCTTTCCATTCAGCTCCGCAATGGCCTGCTGCATCTTCGGAAATTGATCTTTCTTGGTTGTCCACTTGATTTTCATTACATCCACCTCTGTTTGCACGGGATAAACGTTACATTTGGCTTCAAATATGCCTTTAAAAGCTGTCTGGCCAGGTTCATGATCAACCGGTCTGATCCGGTGCTGGAGAAGCTCTGGGACATTGGTCCTACCGTTTCACTGGTCACAGAAACATCGCGTCCGGATACCTCACAGAACTTCACCAGAAACAGCTTTGCGCTGGATGGCAGGGCATCGATCTTTTCAAAATCATCCTCTGCAACATCCAGTGTGGTATTGTCGGCAAGCCAGTTAAGGGCGCTGTTTATGTAAAGCAGATTCATTTCACTGTTCTGAATTGGAAGCCCCAAATACATCAATTCATCCATTGTCATAAGCGCCCGCTCCTTTCTACTCCTTCACCGTCACGGCAGAAACTCCAGCAGCTTTCGCTTTTCCGGAAGCATCAACTTCTACAATCAGGATCTTGCTGCCTTTGGCTGATTCGATATCAACCGTTCCGTCCCAAGCCGTGTATCCGGCATCCTCATTGCAGATTTCATTGATCAGCGGGGTAGACAGCCGCTTGCCGACCTTATATACATAGGTGTTACTCTCTTCCAGCTTGTCCTCTGTGATCGTAACTTTGGTGGTTCCAGAAGCCGCTCCCGCTGCACTGGCCACCGTCAGTGCTTTCAGGTATTCAGTAACCGGTGTGGTCTTGCTGGAATGAAGCTTGTGGCGCAGGCAAACCATTGGAATATTCTTTAAATCCTCTGCCAGAGTCCAGTTCTCCGGATTAGCCAGATCCACGTTTCTTGCATACTTTCTGGGCTTGCCGTTCGCCTGGGTTCCAAAGGTAGCCAACGGATTAAAGGAAATGCCTCTTGGATGGATGATCAGGCAGCGCCGATTGATCAGGTAGTTCTCAGCCCCCAGCTTGTTTCGGTCAATCTCATATCCGACTAACCCCTGCAGCATGCCATCATCACGGGCAAAGCAGCCCTTTCCAAGGAAATAGGTGTCGTAAATGCCGCCCAGCACCGGCATACCGTCATCCACAATGACCATGTAACCCAGATAATAGCTGATTTCGATCTTTAAATCCGAATCATACTCAGTTGTGATCTGCTGCTGTTTCTGCAACTGGGTATAGGTTGCAGAATGCATGAACACCAGGCCAAGCTTATCGTAAGCATCACCCATCAGATTTTTAGCATCCAGGGTGGTATCTACATCAATGTAATTATCGGTAACCTCCCCGCTGACATCCAGGATGTGAGCGCTTAAGGCATCCCCAAACACGCCTTTCAAGGTAGACTGCATTACAGCCTGCTCCCGGATGATCCACCAGTCGGAAGTCAGGTTTCCGATAGCAGCCATCGGATCAGCACCGCCATATACCTGCGCCAGATCCGTATCGCCCCAGGCCTTCTGACGCACCAGAATGGTGGCATACTCGCTTCCGGTGCCGATGCCTTCCGGTTCCAGCTCATACTCTCCGAACACTTCATCTTCACCTTCCAGCGGTTTAAAATAGGGAAGCTGAATCAGGTGCCCGCCTTTCGGTGTCCCGTTAATCAACCGACTGATCCTCTCATCCGAAGTCGCAACGCCGGAACGGACCAGCTTGGACTTTTCTGTGGTTCTCTTAATTGTGTACTCCGCAAATTTATGCGGCTGGATAATCATATCCGCAATCGTAGCAATTGCCATGTTTCATCTCTCCTTTTCTGTTATACCCCAGCACTGGCCTTCAACGTTTTGGCCAGTTCCGGATTATTAATCTCCAATTCCATCTGCTTCGTTAAGTTCCAGGAATCCTTGCTCCATGGGTTTTCCTTGCCTCCGGAAGCATTCCCCTTGCCCGGCTCCCGGCCATTGGCACGATAAATACCGTCCGTGGTCCTCTTCGCAACCTTCTGGGCAAACTTCTGCAGAGCCTTTACCTTAGTATCGATAGCAGTTTCATCCTCACCAAGAACAAACTCGATCAGTTCCAATGTATCCTCGCTGCCGTCATCCAGTTCCGCCTTTTTTAATGCCTTGACGGCATACATGCGGTTCTTTTCCAGCTGGATCTCCGCCTGCTGCTTTGCCAGCTCCGCTTCCTTTTCCTGAAGCTCCACCTGCTTTAATTCCTCTGCAGAAAGGTTCTTTTTCCGCTCGGTTTCCAATTTCTCCTTCAGCTGCTTGTTTTCATTGCCCAGCTTATTGGTGGCCCGGTCTACCGCAGCCTGGATCATCCTCTCCAGCTTCTTGTCCGGATCATTGTCCGGTGGATCAGCCTGATCCGGATTCTTTGGAGGCTCCGGCGGATCATCATCTGGTTTTGCAGTTTTGGCCAACTCGTCATACTCTTCCTGGGTAATTGCTCCGCTTGCCAGTAATTCCTTTAACTTTTTTAACTTCATGCTTCTGCTCCTTTCGAGTTGCTGCCGCCTGCCCCACGTTCCAGGAGTGGCAAGTGTACAGCCCCACTATTGATTGTTGTACCGCTTCGCCCCACATTCCGTGAGTGACGAAGGAATAGTTTCATGCCTTGTTCAGGGCATAAAAATAACACCCAGGACTTGCCTGCGTGCTTATTCCTCTTCATACTGATTGACAGCTACCACATTCCTTTTTCGGAATGTGGCACGGCATCCGTCCAAGAGAGTGAGATAGATAAAATCATCCTCGCTGAGAATTTCTAATCTGCTCATGATCTCTTCAAAGGTCTCTGTGGTCTGATAACAGACGGAACCATCCAAATATATTTCTGCCGCACAGTTCTTTTTTACGTTTTCCATACCGTTAATTAACAGCTTCACTATCTGCCTTAGTCATTTCCTTTTTTAATTCGTGTTTGATCATGTCCTCATCTCTGCCTCCTTTGATTGCAAGATTAATCACTGGACTTGCAAGCTTATTCTGCTTTTCCATTGCTTTCGCAATCCGTTCTCCTGCATCAGCGATCCGACGAAGTTCCTTTACTGCTGCTCTCATATCATCCATGTTGAATCCTCCTCTTTGCGATGTCGCAATAAAAATACCACCGGCCATTTCTGACTGGTGGTACATCTAATTTATATATTTTTCTATCGCTTCTCTAACCTCTTTTGGAACTGGCTCTCCATTTTTCATTCGTTCAGCCATCTCTGCCATTCCCTCATAACAGGAATATACCATAGCAATGTGTTCCATCACCATAGATTCGTCCACATATTCTTGCTCTTCTTCCGTCAAAGCATCGTACGCTTCAAACATTTTCAAGCGGAATGCCAAAAATAGTTTTCGGTTCTCCCAATTTTCAAAAAACTCAACTGCTTCGATTAATTCATCAGGCGACATCTTTTTCATTTACTTCATTCCTCTCACATGACGCAATAAAAGCGCAAGCTGTCCTGCATCTTCAGGATGTCCTTCGAGATATTTATCGACTTGTCCAGATAACCATTTATACCGCCGTCTGATATCTTTGCCAAATAAAGAAATAGCAAAATCAAGATTCGTATCCCGAATCCCGGCTATCTGGTTAATTTCTCTTAAAGCAGATACATAAGCCTTTGGCGTTTCATCATACGGAATTCTTTCAGCACTACAGATTTCCCTTGCCAGCAACTCAACCGATGCTTCTTCCATATTGGAATACGGGATTATGGTAATCATATTCAAATAGCTGCCTGAGCGGGCGTGTAAATGTTCATGTATAATGGTTTTGTCGGACGCTGTGCTTTTCAACAGTATATCACAGCTCCACAGCTTCTGTCCAACCACTTTCATCTCTTGGCATTTTTTATCATCTACCACCACATTACCACTCCATTTGCTTTTTCTGGTGGAATATTTTTCGGTAATCTCCAGTGCCTCTTCACTAGCCGCCTGCAGTTCCTCCTGTGTTCTTTTTCTCCTCTGTTCAGAAGAAGCAATATCATTCATTACTGATACCTTTTTCAACTGATACGACAGATAACACCTGCAGTTGATATCCTCACCAGCCACCCCGCTGCCTCCGGGGTACTGTGTTGTCGCTCCGCTTGGCAGCTTAAACTCCTCGTCCACCAGGAGCATCACCCCATCCATGGACTTGTGATCGTACTTCCCTGGCTTCCCGTTCTTCCAGCCTTTTTTCGTTTTATACCGCTTCGCTGGCCGGACTCTCTCATCCTTCATAGTTCTCCAGGTTTTCGTCATCCGCATCCCGCTGCTGCCGGCCTGGAGCTGCTTGTCGGTCTCTACGGCAGAATCCCATTCGCCGGCCTGCCGCACCCGGTGTGTCTCCGTCCTGGTGATCCGGATCGCTTTCTTGTAATCGCCGTTGACCGACTGCTTGATCCGGTTTGCCATGGTACTGTAGCGGTCACCATTCATCAGGCCGACGCTGATATTCTGCTTAATATCATAGACGATCTCCTTCCGATGCTTCTCCAGCCGGTCATCCAGTGTCAGCTTTGAAATCGGATTTTCAACCGCCTTTCGCATCACATCCGGCGTGCAACCCTTCAAGCCCTCAAAGCCAGGAAGAGCACCAGCTGATTTCTTCACCGCTTCCACCAGTCCGTTATAAGTAGCCGCATAGGTCTGCTCCACCGTGCTCCGGATCAGCCGCTTTACGGCTGGAGAAATATCATTAATCTTTTTCTCTACTTCCTCCAGGAACCTGGCATAATATCCATGCTTCTGCAGGATTCCGTATGTAAGCTGATCGTCTTCTGCGTACTGGGAATAGGTGTCTGCCAGATAATGGCGCAGTTCCTGGAGCAGTTCCTCATAGGCAGCTTTGATCTCCTTCTCCGCACCCTTTACCCGGTGTTCCTCGATACGCCTGACCTGCACCAGCAGCCGGTCTAAATCGTCATAGCTGTAATCAGCCATCGGCCTTCTCCTTTTCCAGTTTCCTGCCCTTCGTGCCTTCTGTCTCCTGTGTCACGGTTTCTGCCTCCTCGTCCTCCAGATCCGGAATATCATCTTTCTCATCTTCCAGAAGGCGCATTACCTCATCCACATCATCCACGAAGGATAATGATTTAAAGGCAATCTTCTTCGGCAGCCCAGCAGCGATCAGAGCCTGTACCGCCTGAGCTTCACTCAAATAATCCACAGGGAAATTCCGGTTGAATTTTACATAACACTGCATAGGATCAAAGGATATCTTTTTCTTAGCAAAGCTGCTTGCCAAAAGCTTGAACATATACATGGCAGCGCTGACCTGTTTCGCTTCAAACGCTCCTGTCTTCGTCTCCAGGCTGGTCATCTTAATCCGCAGTGCCATTCCGGATACGGCGTTAAACTCAGGATCATTCAGATTCGGGGTTTTCGACAACCGGTAAATGTTATCCTCCGCCCGATCCAGATGACTGTTTACAAAGGTTCCGTCAATGTTTTTCGTCAGATATGCCACGTCATACAGACTTTCTGGATCATCCGGCTCAATTCCGATTACACCAGTCGCATTGGCAGTCTTCATCGTTTCATGGTTCACCCTGCAGTTCTTAAATACCATGTAAGCATTGGCAAAACCTTCAATATCGTTGCTGTTGTCGCTGTAGTTACCGTCGTAGTCATCGATCAAAGCCAGCACCTTCTCCGCATCCCCCATCAACTCCCGGTTGTTTGGAATGCCCTGCAGTGGACAGTAATCAAACAGATGCGGCCTGCTCTCCAGGAAATTCAGCGCATCCAGCTGCCCCTCGTAAAAGTAAACCGCGCGTTCATCGTAAAACTCAACCTTATACGAAAGCCTGTCATTCAGATCCAGATACTCATAGTACCGGACTCCATATGCTGGCTCTGTGATCTCAGCAGTGGAAAGAATGATAGTTTCGTATGGCGGCGTTACCATCACCCGTTCATTTCCCTCCAGATCAATATAAAAGAGGCGGCCTGCATATCCGCAGATTGCTGCGAACTTGGTCGTCTCCATATCGATATCAAACATGTTATTCCGTTTTACGAAATCGTTTAAGGCCTTCGATGCTTCGTCTACCGCTTCCTCACCGCCGGTTTCCTCCTCCGCCTGCCAGTCATCACCATAAGTATAATTGGCCGGCTTTCCTGCAAAAAATCCCACTTTGATGTCCACGATCTCAGAAAAGAAATCATTGTTTACCCGGTTGTTAATCTCACTCTCGGACTCATAGACTTCTGCCTGACCATCCTGATTCGTTATGGTCGCATCCTTAAAACGTGGGATCCGGTTAAAGATTGGCACATCCTCCGTTTCTGTCCGGTACCGGCCATACAGTGACTTCATATGGTCTGCACAGCTCTTGTGCCTCCGGATAATCCGCTGCAGCAGCTCCACGCTGATCCCTTCGCACCGGATCGCATCAATCTCCGCAGCATAATCCGGATAATCCATCGTTTTTAATCTTCCGGTCGCCTTATCTGCGCCTCCTGCCATGGCTTCCTCCCTTCTCCCGCTGGTAATATCCAACGATCTGCTTATCAAAAAACGGCCTGCCGTCCCGCGGAAATGTTAACCCGCAGCGGATACAGACCTTGACGTCATTTATTTGTTTATACTCATGTGTGCACATGCTGATTCTCCTTACAAACGCGGCCTTAAAGCATCACCCTTCAGATCCTCCACCTCATAGTCATCCAGAGCATACCAGATCGCAGATAATGTGTGGGGATCAATATTAAACTCATCCTCCAGAAGGTTTCCATCTTTATCTTCTGCAAATGTCAGCTCCTGCAATTCGTTAATGGTATTCGGGCAATTATCTAGGCAGATAATCTTCCGGAACCGCTTCACCTTCTTTGTGTAAGCTTCTCTGGAACCTTGGAACTTTCTGCAGGCCCGCATCCGGAATCCCTGCTTCCGGAAGTATCGGATTGTCTTCGGCTCTGCGCAGTCTGCCTTGATCAGCTCCTGCGTTGCTTTAAACTCTTTGATATCTTCCTCAATCTCGGTATCGTCCTTGTCCCTGGAATAATACTCCCAAACGATATATAGGATCCTTTCATCTTGATCAACCACCAGGCGAAGCAGAGCATTGTAGGATTCTACGAAACCAAAGTCCATGCCATTGGCCTTCATGGGGTGGCGGATCTTCCGGACTGCTTTCATCCCTTCTTCATATGGCACGACCTCGAACTGCGGAAATACCAGCTTGCCGTTCACGCCAAAGCGTCCCTTCCTTGCAACCCGGTACAGATCCGGATCGTGTTTCTCCAGATCATCCAGCTGATCGATGTAATCCTGCGGCACAAAGTAATTGTCATCTACCGTGCTGTGATGGTAATAGGTATTGCCGACCACCAGGATCCGCTTGGCATATAAAATTTCATCATCCAGGACTTCAAGATTATTAGCCTTATCCTTGAAGAAGTATTTATAACACCAGTTGCTTTTGCTGACCGGATTGGTGGATAAGATAATGTGATTGCTTAATGTTGGATGTCGGAGACGTCCCAGGATCTCCTTAAATCCTGCATACTTTACTTCGGAACATTCCTCAATCCAGACAATGGACACACCATTTAAAGATTTCAGTTTTGCCGGCTTGTCCATGCCCTTAAAAATGATCTGACTTCCATTCCGGAACCGGACCTGCATCGGGGAGGTTGTGAAAGTTACATAATCTTCTACCTCCATGGCAGCTGCTACTTCTTGCAAAAGGTCAAAGCAGGAATCTCGGATGGTATCGAATACCTCCCGGACAACTAATGCCTTTCTCTTCTCCTGTAGCAGCTTCTTGATCAGTTTCACTGCCACATGATAGCTTTTAGAGCTGCCATACCCACCGACCAGAAGATACATCTTGTATTTCCAGTCTTCTACGAAATCATAAAAATGATCGTTTAGGGCAAATGAAATATTCTTTGTATCATTCATGCCTCTCACTTGCCTTCATGAAAGTGATATTGATCGGAGTTTCTTTGTCCGCCTCTATCTTAGCGTTTAGTACTGCAATCCTGGCTTTCTGCTCCTCCGATGCCAAATCCCAGCGCTTATGCAGCAGCTCATCGTACTGCTTGATCATGCTGCGGAGTTCTGCCTGCGCTCTGGCCTGGGCCTGCAGGAAGCTGCCGTGCTTATCCCAGGCCTGCTGAACCTCCCATTCCTCCGAATAGGATGTCTCTCCATTGCCTTCCTTTACTTTCTCAATGGTTTTATCCTCCCGGTCCTTCACATACATAATCTGCTGAGCACGGATAATGGCAGCGTAAGCGATCTGGATCTGATCCCATAGGATATCCAGCGGGTCTATCGGCATCTCCTGCATAATAGAAACGGTCTCTTCCGGAAGATACTTCGAGAAGAAACCGTATTTTTCTGCGTTCTTATTTCCTTTTGGAGCTGCGCCGCCTTTGTTTCCGACCGCATTTTGATTTCCTGGTGGTGCGCCTCTGGTTGCAACCTTTTGCTTTTTGGGTTGCAACTTTTTTTCTTTCTGGTTGCAACCTTCTTTTTTCCAGGACCGCGCCGCCCAGGACTTCACGGCCGATAAGCTGACACTGTACTTTTCTGCAATCTCTTTATATTTCATGCCCTGCAGGTAATCTGCATAGGCCTGATCTCTCAAATTTACGTTTTCACTCAAGCACCACCACCTCTCTTTTCAATTGAGTTTGTTTTGGGTATAGAAAAGCACCCATCTCACGACGGGCGCCATTTAGGGAGAAAATTTATGTCTGTTAAAGCCGCCACCGGGCCTCGAACCCGGAACCTGCTGCTTACAAGGCAGCCGCTCTACCAATTGAGCTATGACCGGCGGAACTGCCAGGTCGGGAAGCCTGGCAGGGGTAGGGGGTATGCAATCCATGCAGCGCCAACACCAATTGCCTGAAGGTTTCCAGCTCTCTTCGAGCTATTTTGTTAAGGCAGTAACACGACCTCTGTAAAGGCCTTCACCTTGAAGTAGACTGTCACTCTTCGGCGCTCGTTCTCAAATCCAATGATAAGACTTGGGAGGCCTTCATGCCTCTGGCCTTTTGGCCTGATTGTATTATAAAACGGCTTTTCCGGCAAAAACGGCCTTTTTTTACTTTAT